>DATLZK010000060.1:0-36411 GCA_035574015.1 Anaerolineales bacterium | reverse complement strand
ATTCCCGGTTGCGAACCGCCTCTTCGCCTCTCGAACTGACCGAATGGCTTGTGGGGCGTACCCCGGACTCTGCCTCTGCCTTGTCCGACGCGCCAAAAGCCGACGTGCAGGCTATTGCCGCCTCGATGGCAGGGCTCCAGTCCAACAGCCTCTTCAGCACCTTTCGCTCCTTGGGCATTCCTTGTTTGCTTGTCTATGGCGAAAAAGATCAAGCCGTTACGACGCCAAGTTACGAGAGTGCCGTCTCCACCATGACGCACCAGATTGTCCTTGAGAACTCCGGTCATTTTCCCATGCTGGATGAGACGGCGAAATTTAACCGCCTGCTGACCGATTTTCTCGCTCTCGATTCGGGTATTAGTCCAAGTGAACTGCAAATGAAGGAGGAATGGAAGCGCCGCGTGCGCTGATTTTTGGATTGACAATCTTCTCAAACAGCATTACGATAGCAACACAATCGAACGGGGAGCCCCGCGATACGGGGCTGAGAGGAGCGTGGACGCGCTCGACCCGCATTACCTGATCCAGGTCATACTGGCGGAGGGAACATATATTTTGTCATTCAATTCTCCTCCGCCCGCGGAGGAGTTTTGTTTTCGCGCAGTGCGAACACCCTGCCAAAGGGATAGCCAGCCGAAGCGCGGAGAAGGGAAATCACTATGCATCGCATCCTCATCTTTGCCAACGGCGCACTGCCCAGCCTCGAGCAGGCGCAACGACTTTTGCAAAAGGATGATTACATCATCTGCGCAGATGGCGGTGCGCGTCACGCGCGCGCTTTGGGCATCGAACCCAACCTTGTCCTCGGCGATATGGATTCCCTCGACAAAGCAGCCTGGAAGGAACTCGAAGCCTCTCGCGTCCCTGTTGAGTTGTTCCCGCGCGAAAAAAACGAAACCGACCTTGAACTTGCCCTTACCCGCGCCTTTGAACTCGAACCAAAGGAAATCCTCATCATTGCCGCCCTGGGCGGGCGTATTGACCAAACCCTCGCGAATATTGCCCTGCTTACTGATCCACGTTTCTCGGCCTGTGACTTGCGACTCGATGATGGGGTGGAGGAAATCTTCTTTTGCCGGCATCAGGCTGAAGTTCGAGGGCGAAGCGGGGACATCGTCTCCCTCCTCCCGTGGGGGGCACCCGTTCACGGAATCCGCACGCGGGGATTGAAATGGTCCTTGAACGATGAAACGCTTTATCCCGAAAAAACGCGTGGCGTCAGTAATGAGATGATTGCTGATGTTGCTTCCATCTACATCAGATCGGGATTACTGCTCGTCGTTCATCGCCGCCGATCCTCGCATCCTCACAATCCCCGTCTTCTCACCTAACCGGAGGTACACATGAAACCCATCACATCCCTTGTTCTTCTTGTTCTCCTTCTCGCGGCTTGTACTGCGCAGCCTACCCCTTCGGAGCCGCAAACGCTGACCATTATGACGCATGATTCCTTTGCTGTCAGCGAGGAGGTGGTGAAATCCTTTGAGGAGGCAAATAACGCAAAGGTTGTCTTCCTGCAAAGCGGTGACGCAGGTACCACCTTGAACAAAGCCATTCTTGCAAAAGATGCACCACTTGCCGACTTGCTCTTCGGCGTGGATAATACCTTCCTCTCCCGCGCTCTCGATGCAGATATTCTCGAATCGTATAACTCGCCGCTCCTGCGCGAAATTCCAGATGACTTTGAACTCGATGAGAAACATCGCGCCTTGCCGGTGGATTATGGCGACGTGTGCATCAATTACGATAAAAAATATTTCGAAGAAAATGCACTGCCCGTGCCACAATCCCTCGAAGACCTGACACAAGCGGAATATGCCAACCTGCTGGTTGTCGAAAATCCTGCTACCTCCTCACCGGGGCTGGCGTTCCTGCTTGCAACCGTCGCGCATTTTGGCGAGGATTATCTCGATTACTGGCGCGCGCTCAAGGCAAATGGCGTCGTCGTTGTGGATGGATGGGAGACCGCCTATTACACCAACTTCAGCGGCTCATCGGGGCGCGGTCCACAGCCGATGGTCGTTTCGTATGCGACTTCGCCCGCGGCGGAGGTCATCTTTGCTGAGACACCGCTGGATGAGGCGCCCACCGCTTCGATTATCGGACCCGATACCTGCTTCCGCCAAATCGAGTTTGTCGGCATCCTCAAAGGGACTCGTCAGCGCGCCCTCGCCGAGAAGTTCGTAGACTTTATGCTTGACAAACAATTCCAGGAGGATGTGCCTTTGCAAATGTTCGTCTACCCTGTGAATCCTAATGCGGCTTTGCCTGAGGAGTTCGTCAAATACGCGCAGATTCCCACTCAACCTGCTTCCTTATCGCCTGCCGAGATCGCCGAAAATCGCGACCGCTGGATTCAAGAGTGGACGGAGACTATGTTGAAATGACATTCCCTGTCGAAGGACCCATCTTTAGGCTACCATCGAAATCCGATTGAAAGCCTCAGAAGCCATGAAACTTTCCCTTCACCATGGGGACGCGAAGACGCAAAGAGATGTGAGCCGCTTTGCGCTCTTCGCGCCCTCGCGGTTAAAGAGAATCCTCCTCTGGTTTCTGCCCATCACCTTCCTAGCTCTCTTTTTCTTCTTTCCCCTTTCCAGAATCCTTTCCCTCACGTTTACCATCGAGACCTTTACTCGCGAGAATTGGAATATTGTACAGCGTTCTTTGCTTTTCACCTTCTATCAAGCGGCACTTTCCACCTTTCTCACCCTTCTTCTTGGGCTTCCCTCCGCCTATCTTTTTGCGCGCTACGATTTTCCCGGCAAAACCCTTTTGCGCGCGCTGACCGCTATTCCCTTTATGTTGCCGACCGTTGTAGTAGCCGCCTCTTTCAATGCTCTCTTTGGTCAGCGTGGCTTTATCAACACGATCCTCCAATCCTCTTCCTCCTTCTTCCCTCTTTCCCCCTTTAACCACCTTCCTCATTCTCCTTCTTTTGCCCTTCATCCCTTTGCTGCCATCCTCCTCGCACATGTCTTCTATAACACCACTATCGTCATCCGCATTGTCAGCAATGCCTTCTCCACCCTCGATCCCAAAATCGAAGGAGTTGCCCGTTCGCTCGGAGCAGACACGTTGCGCACATGGCGGTATGTCGTTTTCCCTCTGCTTCGTCCCGCTATCCTTGCCTCATCACTGCTTGTCTTCCTCTTCGACTTCACCAGTTTTGGAGTGATTCTTTTGCTCGGTGAAGCAAAGTATGCCACCCTTGAAGTTGAAATCTATACCCAAGCCGCAAAATATCTCAACCTCCCACTCGCCGCCCTGCTCTCGGTCATTCAACTTCTTTGTACACTTCTGTTCTCGATCCTTTATTCCCGCTATGCAACACATATCGCACAGCACGCTCCTCGTTCCATCGCTCCTCTCTCGCCTAAAACTCTTCTTCAAAAACTTTTCACCACCTCTTTCGTTCTTCTCCTTTTCGTTTTCTACCTCCTTCCTCTCTCCGCTTTGCCATTTCGTTCTCTTTTTCGTCTCGAAGCCGATCGGGGTCAGCGCGGCGAAGTCCAATATGGCTTTACGATAGATTACTACAGAGAACTTTTTATCAATCGCCGTGGCTCTGTATTTTACGTCCCGCCGATTCGCGCTGCGCTCAATTCACTGACCTACGCTTCTGTCACTGTCATGCTCTCTTTGCTCTTTGGTTTCCCGGCTGCCTTTGCGCTTGCAAAGCCCACCTCCCTCGAAAGAATTCTCGATCCGCTTATCATGCTTCCTCTGGGTTCATCGGCTGTCATGCTTGGGCTTGGATTTATCGTATCGTACGGAAAGTGGCTCAGTTCACCGTTGCTGGTTCCGCTGGCACATACGCTTGTTGCCTTGCCTTTTGTCATTCGCGCCCTTCAGCCAGCCATTGCCTCTATTCCAGATCGTTTGCGTCAAGCCGCTGCATCGCTTGGCGCATCGCCCTTCGAAGTTTGGAAGACCATTGACCTGCCTATTCTCCGTCGCGCCACACTTGCCGCCGCGACCTTTGCCTTTACAATTTCGCTTGGCGAATTTGGCGCCACACTTTTGCTCAGCCGCCCCGATTATCCGACCATTCCGGTTGCCATCGAACGTTTTCTTTCCCAGCCCGGCGGGTTGAATTATGGTCAGGCCATGGCAATGGCTACCCTGTTGATGCTTCTTACACTGATCGGTATTCTACTCATCGAAAAATTTCGCCTGCCTGGCGCAGGAGAATTCTAATGCTTGCAGTGCAGCATATCTTCAAAACCTACGAAGGCAAATTGCTCCTCAACGACATCTCGTTCACTGTTGGGGCAGGAGAGACGGTTTGCTTGCTTGGCGCATCAGGAAGCGGGAAGTCAACGCTCTTGCGAATCATTGCCGGCTTGGAAGAACCCGACACAGGCATCGTTTCGTTCGAGGGACAGGACCTCTCGAAAGTACCGCCTCATCGTCGGGACTTTGGCTTGGTCTTTCAGGACTACGCGCTTTTTCCTCACCTCAGCGTTTACGACAATGTTGCATTCGGATTGAGAATGCGCCGTATAGGAGATGACGAAACAGCCTTGCGTGTAGCCAACATATTAGAATTAGTCAACCTCACAGGGTTCGAACAAAGAAGCGTAACCGATCTTTCCGGCGGTGAACAGCAGCGTGTGGCGCTTGCGCGCGCCTTGGCAATACATCCACGCCTGCTGATGCTCGATGAACCTCTGGGTGCATTGGACCGCACCTTGCGCGAAGACTTGCTCGATGAACTGCGCGCAATCTTGCGCCGTACCAATATCCCTGCTATTTATGTTACGCACGATCAGGAGGAGGCTTTTGCCATTGCAGATCGCCTCCTCATCTTGCACGACGGAATGATCGTTCGTGAAGGTGCACCAGTGGACATATGGGCGCATCCGGGTTCTGCCTATGTGGCAGAGTTCTTGGGATTAGGCAAGGTTTTCGAGGGAAAAGTGGTGAGTGGAAACCGGAAAGTGCATACGCCATTTGGCTTGTTTTCGATTGATTGTCATCACAAGCATCAAAGAGGAGAGCGAGTTCATTTGCTGGCGCGGCCGGATTCTCACCTTGAGCGGAACGAGCGCAGACGAAGCGCGACACATCTCATCAGTGGCGTTGTCACAGATGTGATCTTTCAACAAACCCATTTCAAAGTCACACTGGATAACGGCATATATCTTTATTTGAAAAACGCGCCCAGGGTGGGGGAGAAAATCACAGCGCGGGTTAAGGTAGAATGCCTTGCATGAAGACAAACGAAACAATCCAGCGGATCAAAGTGCAGAAAAAGAATCCCACCGGGGAAGTGTCCTACGAATACGAAGGTGTTCTACTCCACCGTGATGAGCGTTCGATTACACTCGAAGCGCGCTTCGACCGCGCCGATATGCCGTTCATGGATGTTGTTTTCAAAGAAGGTGACCTCTTTGTGGAATATTATTTTACAGACCGTTGGTATAACATCTTTGAAATCCATGACCGCGATAGTGGAAAGATCAAAGGCTGGTATTGCAATATTGGCATGCCCGCGGTAATTCAGGATGGTGTGGTCTCGTATGTAGACCTGGCGCTCGATCTTTGGATCTCTGCAGATGGACGTCAGGTTGTTTTAGACGAGGACGAGTTCGAGAAACTTGGTTTGAATGCAGCACTACGCGCCTGCGCCCTCAAGGGATTGGAAGAAGCAAAGCGTTTCTTTGCAGAGAAAAACCCTCTGCCATGATGACAGAGGGTCTGGTTTTGTGGATTGCGGCCTTGCGTTAGAAGCCCTGGATAAGGTAATCACCATAATTCCAGAGAATCACTCCCGCAATACAACAGCAGCACAATAGTATTGCGACAACTCCGACAATAATCCACACTGTATTGTTTTTCTTTCCTTCGTCGGTGGTGGGGGGCAGTTGTTCGCTCATGATTTCTCTCCTTATGAATGAAATGAATGACCTCTTTGGACTGGGATGATTTTTCGCATTATATCAGGTAGTTTGTCGGTCAGCGCGTCGGTACAGCCACCAAATCACAAACGCCGCTAAAACCACCAGAAGCGTCCCAATGAGAACTGGCAAGACGATAGCAAGAATGGAAAGGACGGTTGAAATAATGTCCTCTGCAATCGAAACCGGCACATTTCCTGCACCACCTGTAGTTGCCGTTACTGCCGGGCGCATGGCTCCTGCCTTGGCAACATGGACGGTTCCCGCTACGAGCAATCCGCATCCCAATGCAAGGGCAGGATGAATATCTGTGATCACATTTGCGGCGGCAGCAAAAGCGATGGCACCTGCGGTTGGACGAATTACCGTTTGAATCAAATCATTGATGTGATTGACCGCCGGCACTTTATCTGCAAGCATCTCGACGATGACAAGAAAACAAAGCAACAGGATAATCCAGGGGTTAGACAGTGTATCCCAGGGCTGACTGAGATGGATCAGATCGGTATAACGTGCCAGCAAGCCCACAATGAGCAATGGAATATAAGCATTCAACCCCGCACTTGCCGAAAGTCCAAATGCTGTAAAAATTCCTGTGAGTAGTTCCATACAATCCTCCAATTCTCTCATTCTCCAATTCTCGCATCCTCCAACCTTCCATCCCCCACCTCACTCCCCTCTCTGCTTCTTTCACTCTCCTTGCCACTTCAAAGCCTCGGCGGAGAATCAGCCCAGGGAAAAACCTCCCCAGGTTCCGGTGAGTCGGAAGCGGATGAGGTCAATGAGCAGAATCAGCAAAAACGCGGCAGTTGTCCCGCCGAGGAGGGGCATCCACATCTGCGGCAGCGAGTCGAACGTGTTTTCAGAGCCCATGACGAGAGTCCACGCCATGCTGAAGACCATGATGAGCAGTGTCAGCGCACCCAGCACGCTGAAGATGGCAAACAGGTAGAGGATAAGGGTATGCTCTGTGAGAAGGAGTATATCCATCGAGAAGATAAAAGCAGTGAGGATGCCGAATTTCTTCCCGTCGAGTGCAGGGCGTGGATCGGAGGTTCTCCACGCGGTTTGATTGAAAGCGGGGAAGAGGATGGAGCCGATGGCAATACCCATCCCGCTGCCGGTCAACAGGCGCAAGGTATTATTCGGAACGTAAAGGTTGGGAATGTTTTCCAGCGCGCCCGCTGAAGTTTGCTTGAGCAGGTAGAGATACGAATTTGTTCCGTCCACTCCAAAGGCAAGGAAGAAAAGAATGAGCGGGATGCCGATCTTCCAACCAGGCATGCCACTGTGTTTTGTGCTGAAGAGCGAAAGAAAAAGTATCGTCAGCCCTGCCGAAAGGAATTCCCCGGTGCAGCGCGCACACAAAGGTAATTGACGATCTTCGATGTGGAAAGACCTCTCATCAATGCGGTGACAGATAGCATAACCGATTGCATCCGCTTTGCCGAGCAACCCTGGCGGCGTAATTGAGACCCAAAGGACGAATACAAAGATCGCCGCGAGAGGAATAAGCCAACGTGAGATTGCCTTTGCCGCGTTCAACGAAGAAATATTATCCATTGTGCGCATTATATGAGCATATGGGAATGAGCGCAAGCAGGATTTCAGAGTGCGGTATGATTGACCTGGAGGTTGCAATGAAGCGAATTGGGATTCTGACAGGTGGAGGCGACGCGCCGGGATTGAACGCCGTGATTCGCGCCGCGGTCAAAACGGCGATCTACGAATTTAATTGCGAGGTCCTTGGGATACGCGATGGGTATGATGGTTTCCTCAGCGAGAAGGGAATCATCCCGCTTGACATCGAGAGTGTGCGTGGGATTTTGCCGCGCGGCGGCACCATCCTGGGCGCGGCGAATCGTGGCAATCCCTACGCGCGCAAAGTCATTCGTGATGGCAAAGAAGTGACCATTGACGTTTCAGATGAAATCGTAAAAGGAATCCAGCGCCTCGGCCTGGATGCCCTTCTTGTGTTAGGTGGTGATGGAACGCTGCGCATTGCACATGAGTTATATCAAAAAGGCGTTCCTGTGATTGGTGTTCCCAAAACGATAGACAATGACATTGGCGGCACAGAAGTCACCTTTGGGTTCGATACCGCCGTCAACGTTGCGACCGAAGCCATAGACCGTCTGCACACCACTGCCGAAGCGCATCACCGCGTCATGGCGCTCGAACTGATGGGGCGCGATGCCGGTTTCATTGCTCTGCATGCAGGCGTGGCAGGCGGTGCAGATGTTATCCTCATCCCCGAAATTCCCTTCAAGTTTGAAGCGGTCCTTGCCAAGGTCCGCGCGCGCGTGGAGCGTGGTTACCTGTTCAGCATCCTGGCGATTTCAGAAGGAGCAAGACCACTTGGCGGTTCACAGGTCTTTGCGAGAAAGGGCGATGAAATTTACGCGCCGCGTTTGGGCGGCATTGCTCAGGTGGTGGCAGATTACATTGAGAAACACGGATTCGAAACGCGCGTAACAGTACTGGGTCATCTGCAGCGTGGGGGATCGCCCACACCTTTTGATCGCTGGCTGGCGACGCGGTATGGTGCCGCGGCGGTCCGCCTCGCGGCGCGCGGTGGCTTTGATCGCATGGTTGCCCTGCGCGGTGGGAAAGTGATTGATATTCCCTTAGCGGAATCCATTGCCAATCCCAAGCGCGTAGATGTGAACGATGATTCCGTCATCACCGCGCGCGGCTTGGGCATTTCATTTGGCGACGAGTAATTTCGGGGCGCGCAAACCAGAAAGCCGCCCAAACAGGACGGCTTTCGTGGTGCGCTGTGGCTTCCTTATAACTTGAGGAGGGATGCCACAGCGCAGGGCTTGTTACTGCTATCCATGTGGGACATCACCTCCTCCTTTCTATAGGATGGCGGTGAATGATCTCTCCCCAAATGATGGGGGTAGTATGTCACACTTCAGGGGAGATGTCAATGGCGCAGCGCCCCTTCTCACTAAATTGTAATGTCCGGCAGAAATTGCAAATTCGAGATATGTTTTGAGAGGGCTTGCAAGCTGTTTTCGGCTATGCTTCGCAAAACTCATCATGGAGGTCTCGATGAAAGCCAACCCAAATAGATTTTTGCTCCTCGTTCTCTTGCTCGGCTGGATGTTCGATTTTCTGTTTTGGGAAAAACCCTTGGGAATCAACTTTGCCATTTACGTGATGCTTTGCCTTGCTGCCGGCATCTTTCTCCTTCAAAAGGATGGAGTGCGCATCGCGCGACGCTCGAGCCTGCTTCTGCTCCCCATCGCTTTTCTCTCCGCCTTGACCTTTCTCCGCGCCGAGGGAATGACGGTCTTCCTCTCGATTGTCATGACCCTCTTCCTCATGGGCGTCTTTGCCGTGACGTATCAAAACGGGCAATGGGTTCGTTTCGGCGTGCTGGATTATTTCCTTGGTTATCTGCATTTGTTCGGAAGCATCATTGCGCGTCCGCTGGGATTTAGCCTCGAGAGCCGTCGCGCGCAATCGTCCCTGCGCGAGAAGCGAAGCGGCTACATTTGGGCGGTCGTGCGCGGTGTGGTCATCGCGCTGCCGGTCGTTGCCATCTTTGCCTCTTTACTTTCCTCTGCCGATCCCATCTTTGCTGATCGCTTTCAGAGGTTCCTGGATTTGTTCGACATTGAGAATCTATCGGAGTACATCTTTCGCCTTGTTTACATTCTGATCTTTGCCTATGCCCTCGCGGGGGTATTCCTTCACGCGGCAGAGAAATCGAACCAATCATTCGAGAAGAGATCGCTTGTCCCTCGATTCTTCGGTTTTACTGAAACCTCCATCGTGCTGGGCAGTGTGTTGATTCTGTTCACCGCGTTTGTCATTGTTCAGTTCCAGTACTTCTTCGGTGGGCAGGCAAATATCACTGTCGAGGGATACACATATTCCGCGTACGCGCGACGCGGTTTCGGCGAATTGGTGGCGGTGGCTTTCTTTAGTCTTCTGTTGCTACTTGGACTTGGTACCATCACACAGCGCGATACAGAGAGTCAAAAGCGTATCTTTTCGGGCATGGGCGTTGGGCTGGTTGGGCTGGTGATCGTCATACTTGTTTCGGCGTTTCAGCGGTTGACGCTTTATGAGTATGCCTATGGTTTTTCACGTTTGCGGACATATACCCACGTATTCATGATCTGGCTAGGGCTTTTGCTGATCGCAGTTGCCGTGCTCGAAATGCTGCGCCGTGAACGCGCTATAGCGCTCGCCATGGTGCTGGCTTCGCTGGGTTTTGTGATTTCGCTTGGTGTGTTGAATGTGGATGCGTTTATTGTGCGGCAAAATATTCAACGCGAAGTGCGTGGGCTGGCAGAGGCGGAAGCAGGTGCACGCGTGAGCCTGGACGCGCAATATTTGCTTTCCCTTTCGGATGACGCCTTGCCTGAATTGGTCCGCGCCTTTTCGGATGAATCATTGCCTGAAGATGTCCGTTTGCAGGTGGGAGCGGTGCTGGCTTGCATTCGATATGAGCGCAACCCGTCCGCGCACACACTCCCTTGGCAATCATTCCATTTGTCACACTTCAATGCCGCTCGTGCGCTTCAATCGGTTGACAAAGAATTAGATTCCTATGACATCCTTTTCTTTGAACAGGAAAGATTAGCCAAGGTCGAGATGCCAAACGGAGAGGAGTTTTTTTGTAATTAACCCACGTAGTTTCTTTATCATCGCCCCTTCCTTTTCTGTTGAGAGGGGAGGGGGTGTCATATCAAGTTGAGGTCGGTTTAGGATAAAGATTTTTGCGCTGTCGAGATGCAGAGAACATCGAGAAAGTCCAAATCTCTGTGTTCTTGGCGGTAAATTAACGCCCGTTTGGATATTACACACTCCTGGAAAATTCACTTTACGGTGGGCAGAGGTGAAGGAAAAACGGACGGGAAAGGCAATATACTGAAATGCTTTGTTGGCTAACTCGAATAAATTAGGCTTGAGTCGTTTTTTGAGGGCTTGTATTGAAAGAGTGAAGTGGTGGCATACCCCGTTTCGTGTGTTTTGCGAAGACAACTTCAGGTCTTTGGCTTCAATCGTGTTGTAAGGTCGCGCAATTGCACGAACGAGATTGGTTTGATCAGCACAAAGTCCACCTGATCGCTGTATGCTTCTCCCATGCGCGCGTCGGCGGTGGCGATGATGATCATTGTGTTTTGGAAGCGCGGATCTTTTTTGATAATTTTGGTAAGCAATTCACCGCCCGAAATGTGAGGAAGATGCATGTCCAACAAAATGAGATAGGGAACGGGACCGTTTATCAATTTTTCCTGTGCAACCTGACCATCGTAGGCGTGATCCACGTCGAAGCCGACACCGCGCAGCGCCTCTGCGAAAATATCTGCGAGATCCCTGTCGTCCTCGACGATCAAAACCAAGTTGTTCATGACTCTCTCCATTCGTTATTTTGCCTGTAAGGGAATTTTCTCTGTAAGCATGGGGCTTATGAGATGATGAGTGGAAGCGTAACGGTAAATGTCGTTCCCTTTCCAAGTTTGCTTGAAACTCTGATTTGTCCGTTCATCAAATTGACCAGTTGTTTGACGATGGAAAGCCCCAACCCAATGCCGCCGTGCGTGCGGGTAGCAGTACCTTCTACCTGTCGAAAAGTTTCAAAGATGTGAGGGATTTCCGATTCGGGGATGCCGCGTCCGGTATCGGTGACTTCGATGCCCCAGGTGTAATCGTTGAGGTGAAACAACCTCACATGCACTTCCCCTTCGTCTGTAAACTTGATAGCGTTGCTCACGAGGTTGACAAGAATTTGCTGAAGACGCATGATGTCGCCGTGTAGTGTTTCGGGGAGGCTATCGTCTATTTCGCTGGTTAATTTCAGGGCTTTGTCCGATGCGGCTTTGTCCATCAAGTTGTGCAGATTTTCGAGCAGTTCTGCAGGTTTGAAGGGCTGCATTTGAATGACCAATTTCCCCGCTTCCATTTGCGCCTGATCGAGCAAGTCATTGATCAAAGCCAGCAGACGCTGCGTGTTTTTGATGATGCGCTCCACCATCTTGGTTTGCTTTTCGTTGAGTGGACCGTACACGGCTTCCCTGAACATTTCAGCATAACCGAGGATCGCGTTCAGGGGTGTACGCAATTCGTGTGAGACGATAGCAATGAACGAGCTTTTCAGTTTTTCCGCTTCCGCTTCATGCGTGAAGTCGCGGAAGACAGTGACGGTGCCAATGTTTTCATTTCGATTGTTGTAAACCTGTGCGGCGCTGACTGAGAGGGTTTTTCCGCCCCATTCGATGCGGAAGCCAAAGGGCTGTGTGTCATGCTCAATCATGGCGTTGAGCAGGTTACGGCTGGCAGGGGAGAGTTTGGGATGTTCGATGAGTTCGCGAAAGTTCTTGCCAACGATCAGTTCGAGAGGCAGGTCTAAAATGCTGCGGATCGCAGGGTTTGCGAGGCTGGCGTTCCATTGCCGATCAAAGACGATGACGCCGTCGGCAATGGAATTGAGAATGGCGCGTGTGCGCCCAGCCTCGATGCGTTCGCGCTCGAGGGCTTCGGCGAGTGCCTGTGTACGTTCTACGACGGCCCGATCGAGATTGGCATTGATGTCTCGCACTTCCTTAAGTGCCTGTTCCAGACTACTCGCAGAAAGCCAGGAGACGAATGCGATGAGAAAGTAACCGAGGATGGCCGGTAGATTTGGGAGGCGGTCAATGGAAAAGGCAAAGGCTGAAATGATTGCGCTGCCCAGAATGCTGAAAACAAAACTTGCCCAGGGCGTAAGAAGGATGCTTGCCATAATGATAGGAATGGTAAATACGAATAATGAGCGCCCCGTTGCAATTTGTGCAGGCGTATCACTGAAAGCAAATACGGTGGTTAACAAAACCAAAAAAAAGAGGGAAGCAATCCTGCCGGAGAATTTTTGGTTAATGTAATAGAGTATGGTCGTACCTGCCAGCGCAGCAATGCTCCCACCGATGAGGAGGGTATTTTCACGGGGATTCAGCGAGCGAATCCCCGCGAGAAACAGGAGAGGCGTAAGGATCGAGATGGTCCCGACGCCCAGAAGGAGAATATTCAGGATCTTTCTACGGCGAGCGTCATCAGGGTCTGCTGTCGCGACGCTGCTGTGCCGATCAAAGAATTTCTTCATGGTATTTCTTTTCGTTTAATGGCGCGATGGACGGGTTGCCCATGTCTCCAGTTTATTGCTCAAAATCAGCAGCATGTCCATGCTTTTTAAGTACTCTAGCCAACCCGGATAGAGTGCAAAATCCTCTGGCGTAAAGGCTTCGTCTGGATAGATTGTTTTGACGCGGAGAAAGTTGTAGAGGGCGCGCTGTTCTCGTGTAGCCTGCGGCATTTCTGCAAGCGATTTGGGATAATTGTAATGCCGCTGATTTTGGGAAACGCTAGAGAGCATGAGGTTTCTGCGCTGTTCGAAGGTCTCCTGCGACAGCCCGCATTGTGCGTCAAGGAAGTGACAGAGTCGGGAGCATTCGTCTAGAGGGTTGTTTATCAGTTGGTCGTAGGCGAGGAAGATTTTTGTATGGTTTTCCTGGGTGTAGGTGAGTACATTTAGCATGCAGTATTGCCAGTAGAGGAGGCCGGCAGAAAATGGTGGATCCTCCTCCTGAAAGTCCTGCGCTTTGGCGGCAGAGAGGGTGATTTCGGCAGGATGTCTCACCGGGACGACATAGATTACCTCACCCCAAAAGTTCACCCAAAAGGGAAGCGTGAGGGGTAAGCGCGCATCTTTCCAGACCCAGGCGGGAGCGTTGTTTTGTTTTGCCTCTTCGTCCATTGCCGAGATGAGTTCCAGCGCCCTTTTGCGGAATTTTTCGTTTGCCGCTTTTGCTTCCATCACTTTGACCGGAGGTGGTACGCGGTCATTGTTATCCAGCAATTCGTCGTTGAGTTCTTGCAGTGGGATGTACTCCATGTAGCCGTAGCCGCGCGGGTCAGATGGATCGGATTTCCACAACTCTTCCGGTTTTCCAGCGTAAGCACCCCATAGGCGGATCAATTCTGCAGTGAGTGAAGTTCCGCTTCGCATGGGACCTAAAACGATAATTCTTTTTGGCATCTCTTTTTCTCTTTCTTTGAGTGATCAACTCAAGACTTTATGCCGTCAGCGCGAGAGCACTGATGATGGCGGAGCGGATGACCAGACGGGGACTATACAGACATTTGCCAATCCATAGGGGCGGGTAGGGAGGTTCCAGGTGATCCTTCAACCAGCCTGCCCCCTTTTTCAGCACAGTTTTAGGCACGCGAGCAACCTTCTCATTCCAGACCCAAAGGGCTTGCAAAGCGTAAGCGGTCTCTTCGGCTGTAGGGATGTACGCGCCCCATGATCCGTCCTTATTTTGTGTTTTCAAAATCCATTCTACCGATTCAGCGACGAGGTCATTGGCTATGCCTGCACAGGCGATGATGGCGTGCGAGGTGGTGTAATAGGGGGAGGAGTGCCATTTATCCATCCAGTAGGCATTTTCGCCTCTGGCCTTTCGCAAAAACCGAATGACCTTCTGTACAGAAGTATTTTTTGTGTTCAAGCCAGCTTGCGTCAGCGCGCCCAGCACATGGATATTTGCACTGATGGATGGGTTGACTTCCAGATCGAAACAGCGGAAATGATCCTTTTCCTCATATGCTAACACAGCGGCGAGGTCTTTTTCGATGCCGTATCGTAACAATGTATCGTAGACCAACCCCGTGTCGTCGCTGTCTTTGACAGAGTAACCAGCGGCAAAGCCGACGCCTCGCTTGGGTTCCCACGCGTTCGAGAGGAAGTCAAGATGAGGTTTGAGGGCGTGGCGGTGTCCGAGGTCTGGAATGAGGCTGAGGTTCCAAAGCGTCCAGCCAATCTCAAAAACATCGAAGGGCGCGACATTCGGCATCCCGCCGTCCGGGTTGATCACGCTGCGCAGATATTGCAAGGAGGGTTTATCTCCCTTGCGAATGTAGGTGGCGAAATAAGCGGTTGCTGATGGACTTACTCCAACGGATCCATTGCTCTCTTGCAGGTTTTCAATATCCAGCATGTGTTGCCCATCGTTGCCAGCCATTTCGGCAGAGAATGCCATCGTGACGTAACGGCTGATCATCTTGTCTTGTAGAAGAGCAAGTTTCTTGGCGCGCAGTTTGGATAACCGTCCAAGGATGCGGTTTCCCTGATGTTTGATAATGCCCAACCTTTCTGCTTCTGCCGTCAGAGTGGGCACGATCATTTCGAAACCGACAGTTGCTCCGTTGGGATCGGTTTGAAGGTTGTAGGTGGCGTTCTGTACGATTTGTTCGAGTGCGAGTTTGCCTTTTTCCACTTGTTCTTTGTCGCTACCCCGGCGCCCTCGATAGGAGAGCGCAATCATCACGGCCAGCGTGCAGATCACGCGGTCGTGGTAATACAAGGGTTTTGCCGCGCCCCATGAGCCATCAGGCAGTTGATGTTCTGCGATCCAGGAGAGCGCCCGGCTACTCAATTCCCAGTCCACTTCACCGAGGCGCGCTGCCCAGGCGGTATCATAGGCAGTGCTTGCCATGTGTCCGGGTCCGATTTCTTTGATGAGTTGTGCGATGAGGTCTGTCATGTATCACTTCCGATTTCGGGAAACCAGAGATTGAATTTGAGTTTGCCTACGCCGAAAGCGTAGTCTTTGTGGTTACGATAGTAATCCCTAAGCCATTGAAGTTCTTGGTGTGAGAGTTTTGTGTAATCCGGTTCGGGTGTGCGGCGGATGTACAAATGGTCATATAGAATCGCTCGTAGTTGACGTTCGGTCATGTAAGGTGAGGGGCTGAGGGAAAAATATAAGTCCTCTTCACCGCTCGCCAGCAGGGGCATGTCGAATACGCTGAATTTGTCGAAGCCAATGAACAGGCTGACGGAAGGCAGATCGTCTCCATAGTACTTTCGGATGAGGGTTTGTTTATCTGGCACGGTGCCATGCGCAAGGTAGTGTTCCACAGCGAGCCGCGCCAGGGTTTCAGTCGCTTCGTCGGCGAAGACGCCGAAGTAGAGGCGATGCTTGGTGTGCTCCCTCGTTGCATCCATAACCTCGTAGAGGGATTGCAGGACATATTCGAACGGTGTGCCAGTCAAAACATCGCGGTAATCACCGTAGAAGCGGACTTTGACGTTGTAGCGTTCAAAGAAATCGCGATAAGTTTTATCGGTGGCGGTTCGCGTCAGCCCATCCATGCCGACGCGCCGGGTATATTCGTCTCCGCGGCGCATCAGTTCCCGCCCGAAGACCGGGGCAAGGATGGTGTGGATGCCATGATCGAAGAGCATGGCGCACAAGTCAACGTGATTTTGGATGGAGGCGCGCATGTACGCTTCGAAGAAATCACCCTCGATTTGATCGCCATATTCAAGTATGAACCAGCGCCGCGTCCCATTGACGGGAAAGACACAGACCTTTTGTCCGTGTGTTTGAACGAGTGCAGCGACTTCGTCGGTGGGGAGTTCGAGGAAGCGCTCGAAGGGAATCACCGCGTCCTCCGAAGGCGCGGCAGGAAGCGGGGAGTCCGACGCGCATAGTCTTCGTAGCCGGGGAGTGTTTTAGCGAGCAATTCCTCCTCTTGTTTGGCAGCGCGCGTGAAATCCCAAATCGTGTAGAGTAAAGCCGCAAGTGTGGTGAGAGCAGGGTTGATGAGGAATAAGCCAGTTGCGATTCCGAAGAAAGAGGTAATCACGGGATGGCGCATGAGGGCATAGGGTCCTGTGTCTATCACCTTGTGATCGGGCTGTACCTCAACGCGTTCAGCATAATAATGCCCCAGGTGAAGGCGCGACCAGAAGTGCAGCGCCAGCGCGCCAAGAATGAACACCATGCCGAGTGCCTGAATCAAAAAACCCCCTGGCGCGGGGATGTGGAGGCTGAGGCGGGGAAACAGAACAGGTTGCAAAACCAGCAGAGTAACCATCGCGAAAATAAATGCGGTGAAGTCCCAGGCGCGTCCCGATCCGCTTGCCTGTCTTTGCGCGTCGTAACGGCGAATGAGGGTGAAGTCCATTGTGTAGAAGAGGACGACGGTGAGAAGGGTGGCAATAGCTTGAGGGATTCCGATCAACATGTGCGGCTCAATTCTTGCTTGTAGGACGTTTCGTTGCACGCTGTGTGATGCCGGCCATGGCGATCATGGCGTGGTTCGTATCTTCGAGATGGAAGCCTAGGCTGCGTTTGATGTCGTATGCGCCGGTGCCAAAACGTACCAGCCTCACTTTGTGTTCGAAAGCTTCTTGTAGCGCGCCATGCAGTAGGTAGAAGTATCCATTTGGAACGTCATCCTCGAGGCCGAGCGCAGTGACGAACTGGAACTGGTTATCACGTATGACCGCGCAACATCCGACGAGTTTTCCCTCCTTTTGGATTTCCAGCCATGTGCTGTCTATCAACGAAAGGTTTTCGAGCAGGCCGCGAATCCAGGGATTGGGAGCAGATCCATGCCAAATCGAGACATTCTTGATTAATTCGAGTGCGGCATTGATGTTGGGAACCGTTTTATGTCTGGAAAGAACGAGCCCGTTTTCCTCCGCTTGCTTCAAGTTGCGTTTGTACTGTTGGTGTTCTTTTTTATCGCCGTCTTCAAGGTATTCCTCGAAGCTTTTCCAGATGATCGGCATGTAGGTTCCGGGTTCTGATACGGTAATTGGTTCGAATTGAGGGGGCCAGGAGGGATATCTGAGTTGTTCGGTGAGCAGGTAATCGAAAATCAGGAAGGAACAGCGTTGTTTTTTGAATTGATCGTATGCTGCTTGAGTGAGGAGGGGAAGGACCTCGTCGCGCAGCGGTTCCCCCGGTAGGAGCAAGGCGGACGTATCTGCAAAGGGGGAGCGGCAAACGAGAAGAGGTCTTTCTTTCAAGATGCTTTCCATGAACTGTCGTGCCACTTTGGGCAACGGCAGCGGTTCGTTGTGTACTTTGAAAAGCGCCGCGCCAGCGATTGGCTTCTCTCCCTGCATGACAATCAGGTAAGTCGGCTTGCAGTCTGGCATGGCGCGCTCGCCGAAGGCGTACCAGGCGTGACTCTGGAAGCCGCGTCCCGCCGCAATGCGATTCCACACGGTGGGTTCGATGTCATGAATGCTGTGATGCGCCTGTACTGTGAAGGATGTCATTTATGCTCCAACGCAAACTAATTTTACATGAGTAATCCAATTTGCGTTTCTTTATGAATCAAGCCTTACAAAAGTGAAAAGATGTAAGCCGATTATATGACGGAAATCTTATCAAGATTCAGAGTATGGGGATTTCTCTGCAAACGCTCTGTTCACTTTGAGGCAAATTTCATGAGAATCTTTGGCAGCAGGGCAGAAGCCTCTGCCATGACGTGATTTGTGTTTTCGATTTGAAAACCGAGCCGTCGTTTGACCTCGTAGGCGCCACTCCCCAGTCGGAATTGTTTGACCCCCTGTTCGAAGGCTTCCTGGATGGTGGCGTAAATGAGCATGAAATACGTGAAGGGAATGCCTGCCAGACCGAGCGCCGTAGCAATTTGTACACCGTTGTCGCGCATGGTGACGATACAACCAACCATTTTTCCTTTTTGATGGACCTCGAACCATGTTGCGTCAATCATGCTGAGATTTTCGAGCATGCCGCGCGTCCAGGGGTTGGGCAGCGAGTTGTGTTTTTGAGCAACGCGCTGGATCAATTCCAGCGCGGCATCCACATTCTCTACTTGTGAGCAGCGCCTAAGGTGCAAGTCATTCTCTTTGGCTTTGCGCAGAGTGTGATAATAGTCATTCCGCGTTCTTTTATTTGCGGCAAGGTAGGCTTCGAAACTTTCGTGGGTCAGTGTCATGGAGGTGCCAGGGGCAGCAAGGGTGAGGCGGGAAAAACCCGGCGTCCAATGCTCCACTTCATCACTGGAGAGAAAATCGAAGAGCAGGAATGAACCACGTTCGCGTTCGAGTTCTTGCCGCGCCGCGTTGGTGAGGAGAGTCAACACCTGAGCGCGAAGCGGACCCTCGGGCAGGATTAAACCTGGAGCGTCCGCGAGAGGCGAACGACAGATGAGCATGGGCTTGCGGCGAAAGTACGCTTCTAACAGTCGACGTGTAGCATGGGGAAGCGGCAAAGGTTCATTGTGAATTTTGAACAGCACAGCCGCAGCAAGCAGTTTGTCATCTTGCTGTACGATCAAATAAGTGGGGCGACAATCTGCCATGGCGCGTTCGCCGAACGCATACCAGCGATGGCTTTGAAAACTACATCCCGCGCTGAGGCGATCCCAGAGAGCGGGTTCGATGTCATGGATGCTGTGATGAAGATGAATATCAAACGAGGTCATGTGCGCCTGTGTGCCGTTATGTGAGGATAATCAGGCAAAGCTCGGCGCTACCAACTTGCCTGATTTTAGCGCTTTTCACCCGTTATATTTTCAGGTCGCGGTAGCCGCGCGCGAAGTCGTTCCGGGATGTTTCGGGCAATCCCAAAAGCAATCAGGGCTGTGAGAATCTTATCCACAGGTTCTTGAACGAAAAAATAAAACAGGTTTGGCGTCACGCTCCCGTATAGGTTTGCGACAACCAGCGTTGACGAACCGGCAGCGGTGAGCGCCACGAGAAAACCGGTCACCACAACCCCTCTCCAGTTTTTGAAGAGACCTGCGTTCGCGCTGAAACCTGCAACCAATCCCATGCACAGCGGGACGGGCCAATAAGGGATATAGGCTGGGGATACCAAACCAAAGAGGATATTGGTCAACACCCCGGTGAGCGCTCCACTGATGGGGCCTGACACAACCGCTAAAAAGATTGTCCCAATGGAATCCAAATAAAGAGGGAGATTGGATTTGGCAATGAGCCAACCGCCCACCCCATTAACCATAATCCCCATGGGGATCAAAAGCCATGTTATCCAACTGAACTCTCGTTTGATGTTTTCAAGCAAAGCATTTCTCCTTTTGCAGATGACGTCAGGTTTCCGAAATCCTGTGTGCCAGTTTCTCTATTCTCTCTAAAAACAATTCGATGAAATCCCTTGCCCGCACACCCAGAGCAACTTTCATGTTTGCAACTTTTTTGCTGAAATTAAAAAAGTCCGCAAACGTTTTACCCATCGAGACACCGCCGGAAATATCCACATCCACGAACAATTCCTGATATTCACACAACTCTGGTGCGAAGGTCAGCGCCAGGGCGAGCGGGTCGTTAATGATACAACCCTTGATGCCCTGATACGCGTCGTGATACTCCATATAAAAGTCTGTTGCCTCTTTGATGAAGCGGGAGACAGGCGAGGCAATTTTCTGTAATCGTTCCACATCTGACGTGGTCAACACACATTGATACGTCACATCCAGTGGCACAAGCGTTATCGGTATTCCACTATGGAAGACGATATGCGCCGCGTGTGGATCCACATAGACGTTGAACTCTGCCAGCGCAGTGGTATTCCCTTCATGTCGGATTGCCCCGCCCATGATGATCAATTCTTTGACTGCCTGTGCGAAACGCGGTTCTTTACGAATCGCCAATGCAACATTGGTCAAGGGGCCGATTGCTACCAATGTAATCTCCCCAGGATTGGAGAGGATCGTTTCGATGAGAAAATCGCTTCCGTGCCGGACGATGGGCTTGGCGCGCGGTTCCGGGAGTTTGGCGTAGCCCAAGCCTGTGTTCCCGTGCGTTTCGGTCGCCAGCAGAGATGGCTGCACGAGCGGCACTTCACATCCCTTTGCCACAGGGATGTGGCTTGCCTGTGCCAGTTCCAAAATGGCTAAAGCGTTCCGTGTGGCGTGTTCCAGCGAACAATTCCCATGCACGATGCTCAAACCTTCGAGCGAGAGTTCGGGAGCGGCAAGCGCCAGCAAGATGGCCAGAGCGTCGTCAATGCCCGGGTCGGTATCTATGAGGATTCGTTTGGTCATGAATGATCTCTGTTTTTATAAACCTAAGCGAGTGCATCGGCTTATTAGTGAACGTGACATTCCCTTCGGCGCTATGGGATTTGCGCAGCCATGAATCTTTCCACTTCATCTCTGCTTGGCAGGGAGGGCTGCGCGCCGAATTTCGTGACCGCCAGCGCGCCGCAAGCGCATCCGTAGCGAAGCGCCTCTTCCAATGGTTTGTTTTGTAGCAGCGAATATGCCATCCCGCCGATGAAGGCATCGCCTGCGGCTGTGGTATCCACCGCCTTCACGCTATAGGCTTTCACGTGTAGGGTTTGTGTGTGGTTTACCAGGAGCGCGCCTTTATCGCCAAGCGTGACAATTACCTGATTTGCACCGCGCGAGAGCAAACTTCGCGCGGCTTTCTCTGCAGAGGGAATATCATCCACCCTCATGCCGCTGAGTAGCGCCAACTCCGATTCGTTGGGGACAAGGTAATCTGCAAGTGTGATTAATTCGGCTGGCAACTCACGCGCAGGAGCGGGATTGAGGATCACGCGCACGTTATTTTCCTTTGCGCGCCGCGCAGCGGATAACACCGTCGGCACAGGAATCTCCAGTTGTAGCAGAAGCAGGCTAAAGGTCGCGAAAGAAGCGTGTTCCACATCAGATGGAGAAACTTTACCATTGGCTCCCGCCGAGAGCACAATGCTGTTCTGTCCGTTTGCGTCCACGAGAATAATCGCCGTGCCTGTTGAAGCGTCATCGCGTCGCACAAGGCTTGTCTCTACGCCGTTTGTTTTGAGGGTATCGAGGAGAAAATCACCGAAGCGATCTTTGCCCACGCATCCCAGCATGGAAACCTTCGCCCCCAGTCTTGCCGCGGCGACGGCTTGATTGGCCCCTTTGCCGCCGGGGATAATTTGCAAGTCTTCGCCGCTCAAGGTTTCGCCGGGCTGAGGAAAACGCGGAGCGCGCACAACAAGATCGGCATTCAGTGAACCGGCAACGAGAATTTTGGACATGGTTATACAAAGACAGTCACCCTTTCAAGGAGGTGACTGTCAGCGAGTGCCCCCAAGGGGACTCGAACCCCTGTTTGAGCCTTGAGAGGGCTCCGTCCTGGGCCACTAGACGATGGGGGCATATCATTTGTCGTGGTAAGCGGGCGTGATTGTATCACCGCGCTATTCAATCGTCAACAAGAAAGACATACAGTTCACCTGGTCCGTGCACGCCGATGGTGAGGGACATTTCGATATCGCTTGTGCGTGAAGGACCGGTGATGAAAACGGCAGATTTTGTTCCAAGCGTGCGCGGCAGTGCATCCAGTAGAGAGGGAAGAATATCGCTCGTGTGCAAGATGACGATGTGGATTTCGGGAAGAAGCGACGCGTGCAATTTGTTCCCTTCTCCATCCGCTTCCAGCACGGACCCTGTATCGGCCAGCCCGCAAAGAGCCTTTGTCACGCCGACGCGTAACGCCGCCTCCGCCTCACGGCTGAAGGTGATGCCTGCCTTCTGCAAAAGAGACTCATTCAACACATTTGGCTCGAGATGGATACGATTGATACCTCGCGATCTCAAAAACTCAATGACTTTGTCTGTCAACTCATTGGCTCTGGTTCGGATGACATGACCATTCAGCTTGGCAAGTTCTTCGATGAACTGCTCCCTCTTCTCTTTGTCTCGGAACGGTTGACTTACTTCCCCTTCCCCCAATTCTCCCCTTTCCTCCAATTCTCTTCTTTTCCTCAATTCTCCCCCTTCCCTCAATTCCCCCCTTTCCCCCCTTCCCCCTCCTCGTTGGTGAAACCTCGCTCGAAATGTTTTCCCTGCAAAGCGCGGAAAATCCTTGCTGTATCCCCACCCTGTAAAGGCGGGCAAACGTATCCATTCCGAGCGTGGGGAGAGGAGTCTCGTTATCAGCCAGGCGAATGTTTGGGAGAGGGCAAACAGGCGCGGGCTGCGCGCGAAGCGGCTATAGGTCCTCAAAAAGAAAACCGAGAACCGCGAGAGACCTGTTTTGGAGGATTGACGATTGGGAAGTGGAGATTGTCCTGCCCTTACGCGCGTCAAGAGTTTCGGCAGGTCAATCTCAACAGGGCATGCCTCTTTGCACGCGCCGCACAGGGACGAGGCTTGTGCCAGCGGAACGAATTCGCTTCCGAACAATCCCGCCGAAATAACCGAGCCAATGGGGCCAGGATACACGCTGTTGTAGGCATGACCACCGATCTCGCGAAAAACGGGGCAGGCATTGAGGCACGCACCGCAGCGAATGCAATAGAGCGATTCTTTGAGCGGAGAATTTCGCAAGCGCGTACGTCCGTTGTCAAGCAGAACGAGATGGCGCTGTTGATGGGGAAGCGGTTTGTGAATGATTTGGGTATAGACGGTAAGTTTTTGTCCGGTGGCAGAGCGCGGCAGGAGCGAAAGCAGAATAGCAAGGTCCTCAAAATTGCGCACGAGACGTTCCATGCCCATCAAGGCGATGTGAAGCGGTGGAAGCGTTGTCACCATGCGACCATTGCCCTCGTTGGTGACGATGCAAATTCCACCCGTTTCTGCGATGCCAAAGTTCACACCGCTGATCCCCACGTCGGCAGAGAGGAAAATCTCGCGCAAGATACGCCGCGCGATTTGTGTGAGTTCTGCAATGTCCTCCGTGTATGGAACGCCGAGTTTTTCGTGGAAGAGTTGACCAACCTCCTGCCGGCGCAGATGTACGGCCGGGGTGATGATGTGCGCAGGGCGTTCACGGCGTAGTTGCACAATGTATTCGCCGAGGTCGGTTTCTACCACGCGGAAGTTTTCTCTTTCCAACGCATGGTTGAGGTTGATCTCTTCTGAGACCATGCTTTTCGATTTGGCGATCAGAATCTTCCGTGCAGTGCTTTCCCCGCTTTGCGAATTCTGTGTTGTGGATTTTGTGATTTCGAGGATGATCTCAATTGCCTCATTGGCGTCACTTGCGCGATGGACAACGATTCCGTTTCTTTGCGCGTTGGAAATAAATTGTTGGAGATAATCTTCGAGATGCTCGATCACGTCGGCGCGCAAGATGTGTGCCTGGTGGCGTCTTTCGCGCCAATCGGGGAGCGAGGCGAACGCCGCGGCTCGCCCCTTGAGGCGGCGTTCGGCGTTGGCATCCAGCGCGATTTGAAGGATTTCGTTTGCCAACGATTGACGGATTCTCTGACGAAACCGATTACTGTTCACCGATCCCTTCCCTCCTGGTTTGCCAGTATTTCTGCGATATGAACGACTCTCTGCTTTTTCCTCTGCCTGTGCAGTCCACCTGCAATGTGCAAAAGACAACCTGCTTCGGTTACCACAAGTGTTGGCGAGTCGGTTGCCTCAAGATTGGTGATCTTTCGCTTCAGCCATTCTGCCGAAAGTTCGGGATGTTCCACGGAAAAGATGCCGCCAAAGCCGCAACATTCTTCGGCATGAGGCAGTTCTACCAATTGCGCGCCTTGCACGTGTGCCAGCAGGGCGCGCGGCTGGCGGTCAATATTCATGCCGCGTAAGGTGTGGCAGGAAGGATGATAAGTGATCTTTCCTTCCCAGTGCGCGCCGAGATCGGTCACGCCGAGTTTGTCCACGAGATATTCTGTAAATTCGTAAACCCGTGAAGCCATCCTCTGTGCGCGGGTCAGCCAGAGGGGATCATCTCGAAACAGTTCAGGGTAACCATGCTTGATCATGTGTGCGCACGAGCCGGAGGGAATGACAATGTCACCCGAAGTCTTTTCAAAGACGCGTATGGTATGTTCCGCCACTGGGCGTGCTTCTGCGCGCAAGCCTGCATTGAAAAGAGGCTGTCCACAGCAGGTTTGCGCGCGGGGAAAGTCCACATCAAGGCTGATGCGGCGGAGAATGCTCACCACAGCCTCACCCGTTTGCGGGTAGAAAGAATCGATGAGGCAGGTGATAAAAAGTTGCACGGTGGTCATGAGTTCATTGTAATCCGAATCAAAATTGCTGGTATCATTACACGTCATGACAAACCGTTTTTGCACCTCATTACCCGTTTTTCATCTACCTCAAAAACTGAGCCGTTTGGGCGAACTGGCGTACAACCTTTGGTGGACATGGCAGCCTGAAGCCGAACGACTGTTTTCGCAATTGGATCGCGCCATGTGGGAGCGTCTGGGACATAATCCCATTCGTTTGCTGCGCGAGATCAAGCGTCCACGTTTGAACGAGATCATGAAGAATAAAGATTATATGGATGCGTACCGGCGCGTGCTCGCAGACTTCGACGCGTATCTTACGGAAACGAACACATGGGCGCATCGGACTCAGCCTGAACTGGCTCAACATCCTATTGCTTATTTCTCCATGGAGTTTGGGCTGCACGAAACGCTTCCCATCTATTCGGGCGGCTTGGGCGTTTTAGCAGGCGACCACTTGAAAGAGGCGAGTGATCTCGGCTTGCCGCTTGTGGGGGTTGGCTTCCTGTATGCTCAAGGATACTTCACACAACGGATCAGCGAAGATGGCTGGCAGGATGCGCTGAATAACCCCTTGAACTTTGCCGACCTGCCTGTTCTGTTAGTCTATAAAGATGACAAGCCTTTGCTTGTGGAAGTGGAATTTCCCGATAGAAAGGTTGTCTTGCAGGTATGGGAAGTGCGTGTGGGGCGCGTTCCACTTTATTTGCTCGATTCGAATTTGGAAAACAATTCGGAAAGCGACCGATTATTGACGGCGCGTTTGTATTGGTCTGATCTGGATCGGCGTGTGATGCAGGAGGTATTGCTGGGCGTTGGCGGGGTGCGTGCCCTGCGTGCCTTGGGAATCAACCCAGGCGTATGGCACATGAACGAAGGTCATGCCGCGTTCCTCACACTCGAACGCGCGCGCGAAGTAGTCGCGCAGGGAGAAACCTTCGAACGCGCCATCGAAAAGACGCGCGGGCAGAATGTTTTTACCACCCATACGCCTGTGCCAGCGGGCAATGATGAATTCCCGCTCTGGCTTATGGATAAATATCTCGCCGCGCTTTGGCCCCAACTTGGATTGACCCGCGAGCAATTTTATGATCTAGCGCGACGCGAGCAATCCTATGGCGAGACCTTTAGCATGGGCATCCTTGCCTTGCGGTTTTCAGAAGGGCGCAATGCCGTTTCTGAATTACATGGGCACGTTTCGCGCGAGATGTGGCATTTCCTGTGGAAGGATCGGGATGTGGAAGAGGTGCCGATTATTCATATCACAAACGGTGTGCATACCGCCCATTGGATGGCACGCCGCCTGCGCCTCCTCCTCGATTTGCATTTTGGCGAAGGCTGGATGGAGCACCTCGATGACCCGGAATTGTGGGAAAAACTGGATAGTCTGCCCGATGGCGCGCTGTGGCAAGTGCATCAACATCTCAAACGGAAATTGAACTTTTATTTGCGCGAACGTGTGCGTGAGCGCTGGATCGCCGGTGGATTCCATCCGGTTCAGGTTGTCTCCTCCGGCGTTCTGCTCAACCCCTATGTATTGACGATTGGCTTTGCGCGCCGCTTTGCTACCTATAAACGTGCCAGTCTCATTTTGACCGACGTGGAACGCCTGTTGCACATTATCAATCGTCCGAACAGGCCGGTGCAAATCATCTTTGCTGGCAAAGCACATCCTGCTGATGAGCCGGGCAAACAGTTGATTCAGAAAATTTATCGAACGGTCAAGCGTGCCGAGACAGGCGGGCGACTCGTCTTTGTGGAAGATTACGATATGAATCTGGCACGGTATCTTGTGCAGGGTGTGGATGTGTGGTTGAACACGCCGCGCCGCCCAATGGAAGCGAGCGGAACATCCGGCATGAAGGCGGGCTTGAACGGTGTATTGAACTTTTCCATACTGGATGGCTGGTGGCGCGAGGCGTACAATGCCAAAAACGGTTGGTCTATCGGCGAAGACAAATTTAGCCCACCGAGCGATGAACAGGACCAGGCTGATGCCGCCGACCTGTATAATACGCTGGAGAACGAGATCATCCCCATGTTTTATGACCGCGATAACAACGATATTCCAGTCGAATGGGTGGGGCGCATGAAGGAATCCATCAAGACCATTGCCCCGCTGTTTTCCACACGCCGCATGGTCAAGGAATATGTAGAGCGTTTGTATGCGAAGGCTTTGAAAGAAAGCCCACCGATGCCAACCTTACAGGGTGAGAGATGATCCCGGAGATTACAGTTGGCGAACTTGCAAAGAAATTAGCGGGCAAAGAGACATTTATCCTGCTGGATGTGCGTGAACCCTATGAGTTGGGTTATGCAAAAATTCCGGATCACCGACTCGCGGTTGCGCCCTTGAGCGAACTGGCACGTCTTGGCACAAATGCTCTGCCCGAATCTGCGAGATCGCAAGATGCTGTCATTTATGTTTTATGTCACCATGGCAACCGCAGCGCGCAGGTTACGGCGTGGTTGGCGCAACAGGGATGGAGGAACGTTTTCAACGTGCGCGGTGGAATTGATGAGTACGCGCGTAAAGTGGATCCTTCAGTGGGATTTTACTAACTAAATGCTCTGTTGCAAACATGGACAAAGGATTGTTATCGGCGTTGCTTTTTACCCTCACCCCTTGCCCCTCCCGCTGGGAGAGTGGTTGGGGTGAGGGTAAGCGGCGATGAGTACCCAGGTCTATTACCTTCTCAACAGAATAAGGTGGGTTATTGATCGAACACGAACTTCCCGTTCTTATAGAACAATTCGCCATCTACGAGAATTTCGGAATCGGTGCGCAAATCGCAAATCATGTCCCAGTGGATGGCGCTCTTGTTTCGGGAGCCAGTTTCGGGATAGCCTGCGCCGAGTGCCATATGAAATGTGCCGCCGATCTTTTCGTCGAAGAGAATATTGCCCGTGAAGCGGTTGATGTCGAAATTTGTGCCAATGGCAAATTCGCCGACATAGCGCGCCCCCTCATCCGATTCGAGCATCTTGATCAAATAGTCCTGATTCTTTTCAGCCCTTGCCTGTTCCACACGCCCGCGGTTGAAAACCAATTCCGCGCCTTCGACTGCCACACCGCCATAGATCGCGGGGTAGGTAAACTTCACCCACCCATTCAACGAGTCTTCGACGGGACCGGTATAAATCTCACCGTCCGGCATGTTATGTATGCCAATGGAGTTCATGAACGTGCGTCCCTTGATGGAAAGCGTCAGGTCAACATTAGGTCCGCGCAGGATGACGAGATTCTTACCCGTCAGAAAATCAATCGCCTTTTGCTGACGCTCGGCGATGCCTTTCCAGTACGTGATGGGCTCCTCCTCCTGTGCGTGCACGGCATTGAAAACAAAATTCTCATATTCCGTCAGGCTCATACCGGCATCCTGTGCATACGCCTCAGTGGGATAGAGGGTTGTCACCCACTTGAACTTTCCCTCTGCACCGCGCCGCATCTGCGCTTCGGTGATCACACTCGTCGCTTTGCTGCGTCTTTGCGCCTTTGCAGGATCAAGGTTCGTTGTGCCGCGCGTATTCGTCGCTGAATGGATGCGTATGCGGCTCTCGAATTGATCGTAGGCGATCTTATAGAATGTAGGCACAAAGTCCAATTGCGAATCTTTGGCGTGGATGAGATAAAACTCTTCCTGACTGAATGGCATCATGCCTGGGAAAGCAATCAATGGGTGAGGGTGACCACCCTTTTCCATAATTTGAATAAACAACTCACGCACAAGCGGTTCAGCGGCGGTTGTGGCTTCGATCAACACCCGGTCACCAGGCTGCACGCGAACAGAATGCTCCACCAGAATTTTTGCAAATTTTTGAATACGCAAGTCTGCCAAGAGAATGCTCCTTATTGATATGTGCGGAATTATAACACTCCAATTGGGGTATACTCATTTCCATTCCTCCAATCCCCCAATCCTCCAATCCCCCAATCCTCTAACCTCCACCCCTCCTATGAAACAACTCCTCCAAAACATCAAAACCGGTAAAACCACCATCGAAGAAGTCCCCGTTCCCTCTCCACGTGAAGGACAGGCACTTGTCAAGGTACGCGCAAGCCTCGTCTCCGCGGGAACCGAGCGCATGATCGTCGAATTTGCCGAGAAGAGTCTGGTCGGTAAGGCGCGCGCACGTCCCGATCTCGTCAAACAAGTCATCGAAAAAGCGCGCCGCGAAGGCGTACTCAACACCGTGCAAAGCGCGCTCAACCGTTTGGATCAGCCGATGACGCTTGGCTACTCCTCCGCTGGCATCATCGTCGCGCTAGGCAAGAACATGCAAGGTTTCAAAGTTGGTCAGCGGGTTGCTTGCGCGGGTGCGGGATATGCCGTCCATGCGGAATATAACCTTGTACCGCGCAACCTCCTTACGCCTCTTCCCAAAAACGTGGACTTTGAGTCCGCGGCCTTTACCACCCTGGGCGCCATTGCCCTGCATGGATTTCGTCTTGCCGAACCGCAAATTGGTGAGAAAGTTGCCGTCATTGGCTTGGGTCTTTTGGGGATATTGACTGCCCAAATCGCCTCCGCCGCCGGATGCCGCGTCCTGGGCATTGACCTTGATCCTGCGCGCCTCGCCCTCGCTTCTTCTCTGGGACTTGAGGCAGTCTCCCGCGCCCAAGCCGTGGCTTCAGCCCAAGCCTTTACGACAAATCGCGGCTTCGACGCTATCCTCATCTGTGCTGATACTCCCTCGAACGATCCTGTTGAACTTGCAGGCATTATTGCCCGTGACCGTGCCCGTGTGGTGGCGGTGGGTGCTGTCGGTCTTACCCTCCCGCGCAAACTCTACTACGAAAAAGAACTCTCCTTCATCAACTCGCGTTCCTATGGTCCTGGTCGCTATGATGCAAACTACGAAGAAAATGGACAGGATTATCCCCTCGGTTACGTCCGCTGGACGGAAGGGAGAAATTTCGAAGCAGTTGTTGAATTGTTGGCAAGTGGAAAACTGAAAGTCAAGCCTCTCATTACGCATCGCTTTCCCATCGAACAGGCGACCAATGCTTATGAGGTCATTACCGGAAAAAAGAAAGAACCATTTTTGGGCGTGGTGCTAACGTACCCGGAACAGAAGAAGAGCGAGGAAAGAAAAGTGGTCTTTCGCCCTTCTTCGTTCAAAGGATCGGGTACGGTAAAACTTGGCGTTTTAGGCGCCGGCCTTTTTGCCAATTCTGTCTTACTCCCCGCCATCAAAAAAGTGAAAGGCATTGAACTTATCGGCATTGCCTCCACGGGTGGGCTTCATGCTCAACATACAGGAAAGAAATTTGGCTTTCACTATGCCACCTCCTCCGACGACGAACTCCTCAAAGACCCGAACATCAATACCGTTGCCATCCTCACCCGTCACGATTCACATGCTGAACTCGTGCTAAAAGCGCTCAAAGCAGGCAAGCATGTCTTCGTTGAAAAGCCTCTTGCGATAAATAGCGCTCAGTTATCCGCCATCAAAAAGCAATTACAAAACACTGACAACTGCTTACTGATGACCGGCTTCAATCGCCGCTTTGCCCCTCTTGCCCATTCTCTCCACTCTCTACTCTCCAATCTCCACGAATCCAAATACATCCACTACCGTGTCAATGCCGGTCCCATACCCCTCGATCACTGGATCCATGACCCTCAAATCGGCGGTGGGCGCATCATCGGTGAAGCCTGTCATTTCATTGATTTCATCACCTTCCTCGTCGGTGCGCCTCCTGTCTCGGTTAGTGCGCATGCCCTGCCCGATGATGGCAAATACCGCGCAGATAACGTCTCCATGACTCTCACCTTCCCTGATGGCTCGATTGGAATTGTGGATTATCTTGCCAATGGCGACAAATCCTTCCCAAAAGAACGCGTCGAAGTATTTTGTGGTGGGATGGTCGCGGTGTTGGACGATTTTGTTTCACTACAAACGATCAGGGATGGAAAGAGAAAGGAGGAAAGAGGCGTACAAGATAAGGGTTGGGTGAAGGAGTGGGAGGTATTTGTCGAATCCATTCGGGAGGGAGGCGATCCGCCGATTCCATACCATCACTTAATCGCTGTCACCCAAGCCACATTCGCAGCGGTAGAATCGCTCCATCAAAACGGCGCGAAGATTGATATACAATCCTCCAATCCCCAATTCTCCACTCTCTAATCCTCCAATCCCCAACTCTCCACCCTCTAATCCTCCACCCCTCCACCCCCCACCCTTGTCCTCCTCCCTCCTCATTCTCTTCATCTCTGTTTTCGTTGACATGCTTGGCTACGGCATCATGCTGCCGTTGCTTCCGTTTTATGTGCAAGCACAGGATGGGGGCGCGGCGATAGCCGGTGGATTGATGTCTTTGTACTCCGCAGTGCAACTGGTTTCAGGTCCCTTCCTCGGTGCTCTCTCCGACCGTTACGGGCGCAAACCGATTTTACTGATTTGCTTATTAGGGACTTCGCTTGCCTATTTGTTGCTGGGTCTTGCCGATTCGCTCGCTCTCATTTTCCTCGCTGTGTTTATTGATGGGCTCACCGGCTCGAACCTCACCCTCGCCCACGCCTACATCGCTGACTCAACGACCCCTGAAACCCGAGCGCGTGGCATGAGCCTGGCAGGCGTGGCATTCGGCTTGGGATTGATGTCGGGTCCTGCGCTTGGCGGTCTGCTAAGCGGATATGGTCTTGGTCTCCCCGCGTTTGTTGCCTCTGCCATTGCATTTGGCAACACACTATTTGGCTTCTTCGTTCTTCCCGAATCGCTCCCACCTGAACGGCGCGAGCCGAAACCGATCTCTCTCGTCTTCGGCTGGGTAGATCAATTCAAGAACATCTTTCTTCGTGCAAACATTCAAAAATTTCTCATCACCCTCTTCCTCCTGAACCTTGCCTTCGCAGGCTTGCAGACCAACTTTCCCCTCTATGCCCATCAGCGTTTCGGCTGGTCTCCTGTACAAAACAGTTACTTCTATCTTTACGTTGGCATTTGTGGCGTTTTCATTCAAGGCTATTTATTTGGCAAACTTCAGGCGCGTTTTGGTGAACATAGCCTCATCCCATTCGGTTTGATCTTCATGATCATTGGGTTGACCGGTATGGCGCTTGCCCATGAGGCGTGGCTTCTCTTTCCTGCCGTTGCGCTGGTTGCCCTCGGTACAGGGATCAGCATCCCCTCGCTTACCGCGCTTGTTTCCTTGCGTGTTTCCGACCATGAACAAGGGCGACTCATGGGTGGCACACAGACCCTCCTCAGCCTCACCAATATCATCGCTCCGACTCTTGCGGGTGTGACGTTTGAACTCATTGCCATTACCGCGCCATATTTTTTGGGGAGCGTTCTTTCTGCATTGGCTTTGATGGTTGCCTTACTTGCGCTAAGCGAAGATAGGCAATAAGGATACGAAACGAATCACATTCGATACGCTGTACGAAATGATCCCTACGAAATGATCCCAATTACATGACCTGCCGCATCACTCTCACCGCCGCCCGGATTCCGTTTTCCAGATTTAATGCCACGCTGAGACGTTTTGCCCTCTCCTGCATGGACTCGTTCCACAGCGCCTCGCGAAGCGCGCTCGCGAGTTTCTTTGCATTCAATGTACGTTGCGGAATCGGCTGGGTGCCAACTCCAATTTTGTACACGCGTTCACCCCAAAAGAACTGATCAATCCCCTGCGGCAGCGTGACTGTAGGTATGCCGGCGTGCAAACCGGCGGCAGTCGTGCCTGCGCCGCCGTGATGGACCGCAACGCGCACATGCTGATATAACCACTCGTGCGGCGTATATTCAATGGGAAAGATCCGCTCGGACTTAATGTGCATATGATAGAAAGATGGGATAGTTAGCACTGCCCGCGCATCGGCTTGTATTAAGGCTTGTTCGATGATTCTCAAAACGTGAGGAAAATCCTTTGTCCCTGGGCTTCCTAAACCGATGGCAACCGTATTGCGCGGTGACCGCTCGATGAATTGTACAAGTTCTTTTGGTGGAGTCCATTGCGGGGACGGAGATCGCCAATACCCTGTGATGATTTGTTTCTCATTCCAATCCTTCGGGCGCGGGATGATGTGTTCGCTGAAGCCATGCAGTGTAATGGGTTGGTCGGAGAAAGGTCTCAGCGCAGGATCGAGCCAGGGAGCGCGCGGCAGGCCAAAGTGAGTCCGACGCGTGTGGTTGATCTCCGGGTGGAATGAAAGCCATATCGCTTGAAGCATGATCCAATGCGAGAGTCGGTTGCCAATTCCCAAGAGGTTAAATCGAAACGGCAATAACACGGAAGAAAACTCACGCGTGGGCGTGAGAGGTTGCAGGACAGCGCGTAGGGTGGGAACCTGTAGATATTCTGCAATGTGCGCGCCCCACAGTGTGGATAATCCACAAACGATGACGGTTGAGCCGCGGCAGGCTTCTGCTGCAGTTTGTAACATGCGCGGATAGAGGCCGCGCGCGCGGTGGATGAACTTCCTTGTGGCTTGGATCGAACTACAGAGGCTGCGACCGATGGTAAGCGGATCGCTTTGCTGAATCAACAAATCCGAGGGATTGCCATCAAAAGGCGCAAATGTGAGACCGGTGGGTTCAATGAGAAATTTGAAACCAATCGGCGCGGCAATACGGACATTGCTGCCGGCCTCGCGCAGCCCAAGCCCAAGCGCCAGGTAGGGGAGCACATCCCCGCGCGTGCCACCGGCGAGGAAGGTGATGGTCATAACTTGATGAAAATCAAAAAACGATATTCGATTACATTCATAAACAAACACTGTTGTAATGCTATGCTTCCTATCAAGGAGGGCAGAATGGCGTGATTGAGGGGCAAACGCTTCCCGAGGAAAAGTAGCGTGTCAGCGATGAAACGAGAGAGGGGACGCAGGTGCAGGAATGGTGTGAGGTTGTCATTTTTCATCCATCGCAACTGATATTTTCCTGCGAGCCTCCTGATTTGTTCGACAGTTCGGATGCCGGGGACATGCCATCCGCTGATAAATGCCTTTAGCCATGTGGTTTCGCTCGAAGTGAGCGGGCGATCGGCCAGATAATCATCCACAAGAATCAATCTCCCGCCACGCCGAAGCAGACGACTGGACTCTTCCATATAACGCTCGGGATCCTGTGCATGAGCCGCTGCCTCGACTGAGAAGATAATATCGAGAGATTCATGTTGAAGAGGTACAAAGGTGAAATCACCTTCGATGAACAATATCTTCCCATCTAATCCCGCTTCTTTGGCGTAGCGCTTTGCCAGACGCGCTTGTACAGGGCTGATCGTTAGTCCAAATGCCAACTTTGGTTCTTGCAAACGTGGGATGAGATAGAGCAGGGTCGCGCCGACCCCACAACCCAAATCGGCGATGCGGGCGTGGCTCGGCGCGGCTGTTTCGATTTCCACGCGAATACGTTCATGAATCACATTGAGTGCGTCGTTGAGGGTTTTTGCACCATCCGTCCACAAAGCACGATGGATGCTGTTCGTTTGGCGGGAACGATTGAAGGCGAGAAACAATCTTGTGTTTTGGTCGTAATACTTGCGAATGCTCGCGCGGTGAGTCGGCATGGAGGGATTATAACTGTCCTCGTCGTATGAATTTCAGTGAGAGGGGGCGTGTGGGGAACATTTTCATATTCCTTTCGTCCAAGCAGTAACGCCGAAATTCAAAACTCTTTTTTACGGAGGTAAAGATGAGCACCCGATCTGTTCTGTTTTCATTGCCCGCGCTTGTACTCCTTATCCTTGCTGCATGTGCACCTATGGCGCCTGCTACGGCTATTGCACCCACCGAAGAGCATTATGTAGTTGTACCTGAGCAACCGTCCGCCAAATTTGGTGAGGGAGAGTCCGCTCCTTCGATGTCCGATGTTTCGCAGGTACCTGCACCTACTATGGCGCCCGCCTTCGAGATCGTCAATCCATCAGGCGAGTTGACCGTCGTTGAGCGCTCCAATCGGATGGTTGTCAAAAACGCAGATCTCCGCTTGCTGGTGAAAGATACCGATGTGGCGATTGATCGCGCCTTGCAAATCGTCGGTGACGCAGGCGGATATATTGTCAGTTCGCGGGTTTGGTATCAGGATTACTATGGCAACAACCTGAAGTATGCCTCCCTTACCATGGGCGTGCCGGTGGATGAATTCGAGCATGTCTTGACGCGTCTACGTGGACTTGCCATCCGCGTCGTGGACGAAACCGCTTCAGGCGACGATGTAACTGAACAATACGTAGACTTGCAATCTCAATTGCAGAATCTCGAAGCCACACGTGCGCGCATTCAGGAATTTCTGAAGGATGCCAAAACTGTAGATGAGGCGCTTCGCATCAATCAGGAACTGGCAAACATCGAAGCGCAGATCGAGCAGATCAAGGGGCGCATGAATTATCTTGCTGATCGCTCAGCCTTCTCGACGATCACCGTCAACCTCGAACCTGAGTTCCCCATCCTGACGCCGACCCCCACCTCCACGCCGAAACCGACTGCTACACCCATCCCCTGGAATCCCGGCGAGACCTATCAGGAAGCCCAAGACACTTTGGCTATTGTGTATCAAGGGATTGCCGACTTCCTCATCTGGTTGTTTGTGGTTGTTCTGCCTGTCTTTTTACCCCCTGCGCTCATTCTGTGGGGATTGTGGAAGTTGCTGAATCGCAAACCGAAGGTTGGGAATCAGTAATTGATTGGATGGTGAAAAGTTGCTCTGTCGCGAAGAGAATAGGCATAGGTGACTCAACTCCCGCTTCCCTCACCCCGACCTCTCTCCCAGCAGGAGAGGGGCAGCGGTGAGGCGAAGAGCAATGGACAATCCTGTGCCCGTGTTTGCAGCCGAACAGTGAAGAGTTCTGATCAACGCGGAACGCCAGGGTCAATTTGATTGCGGATTTTGATTCATTGTGTGAGTTTAGTTAATTCGTTCGTTCTTGAAATATCGTCAAAGATTGAAAATCGTTGCTAATGCTATGACAACTCCACAAGAGCCACACGCAAAATTGACCCAATCATTGTTCAGCCATTTCCAGCCGCGCAAATGAATCGTCGTTGTGCCGCAGGTGTGGAACGGATGCTTCTCGGTTTCTTTTTTATCGGTGGGGCAATAGTACATGGCTTGCACCGTCGCGCCGAGGAACGAGTCAAAGAGGGAGCCGCCCAAGCCGGCAAATGTGATCGGTAAAAACAGTGACCAGTTAGCAGTCATCAGTGACGCGGGGAGAGCGATGACGGCGGCGCCCATCAGCGAGGCGAAAGTTCCAAATAACGAGACTCCACCCGAGGTCCCTTTTTCGACGCGTTTTCTCAAATCAGTGATCAAACGCGGCGGGGTCGGATTCAGGACTCCCAACTCGGTCGCCCATGTATCTGCGTTGACTGCCGCCAGCGACGCGGCGAATCCCACCCAGCCGATGCTGGATTCCGGATAAAACGCGTGAATCAACACGAAAACCGTCGCCAGTCCGCCGTTGCCGAAGACTTGTCCGGCATCGCGCGCGTGGCCCTTGGAAAATTTTTCCTCTACCTCTCGCTTGCGATTTTGGAACGCGTGGCTCAATCCTGATGAAGTAATGAAAAAAGTGAGCAAAAGAACCGCCCATTCCCATCCGCCGACGCCAAAGATGATTGTTCCAACGAGGGTCGCGGCGAATGCTCCGCTTTTGTTCAGGCTGTGGACGCGATAAGCAAAGTACGCGATCGTGCTTGCAAGGAGAAAGCCAATGAGAAGTTGCATGATTTATATCGGGTGTCAATCGAGCGGCGTAATCACTAAAAACAAAACAGCCAGCAAGAACAAGACTGCACACAACGTGCTGG
>DATLZK010000059.1:0-20667 GCA_035574015.1 Anaerolineales bacterium | reverse complement strand
CCGAGGATGCTCATCCCTGCGCCTACGCCTGCCAGCAAAACCGCCACTGCCAATAGGATCAGGAAAGCACGATAGAGATTTTCCCTGGCGGGCCACGGTTCACGCGTCACATGCAAGATAAGATAAATGCCGAGAAAGAGCAAAGCCTGCGCCGTGTAAATGAAAGCGGTTTCCTTCGATGTGAAGTGTAAAACCGTAGCAAAGGTGATGAAATATAAATATCGTTTTTCCCCGCTTTCGAAATATCGCAGCATCGAATACAGTAGCAGGATTCCTGAAAAACCCACGAACGCTTCATTGCGGACATAGCGTCCGTAATAAAGCATATATGGCGAGAGAACCATCAGCAAACCTGCGGTCAACGCGCCCCACTTGCCGAGATATCGTCGCCAGTACCAGACCATCCAAACTGTGGCAATGCTGAATAACACCGCAGGGATACGCGCTGTAAAATCCGACACGCCAAACAGAAAGTAGGTGAGTGCAAGGATATGGAACTGAAAAGGTCCATGCATCATGGGGTTATGCTGGTATCCCTGACCGCGATATAACAGCCACGAGAAATATGTGTGCAGGCTTTCATCGTGACTCATCACACGTGTGCCGAGATCATAAAACCTTGTAGCGATAGCCAGAAGCATAATGCCTGCAAACAAAGCGATCTCGTTTGTGATCGCCGGCAGAGAGGGGTGGATGGGACGTTGAAGCCACGAAATTGTTTTGTTATCCATTCTTCTTCTCTTTGTTATGGTTAATTATTTTGTGCTTTGAAAGGTCTGTAATCCTGTGCTGCAAGAAGGGAGAAAGTCAACGAAGCAGTCTTGCGGCATAGTGCATGACTATACATGATTCCAGTTCAAGATGCAAGTATATAAAACTGAGGCTCGGACGCGAGTTCGGACTGCAGATGGAGAAAGAGCCTCTGAACCGATAAGATTGGTTTGCTATAACCCATTCGGTAAGGAGGCTCCTCAGGCACAAGTTTATCATACTCGTCTTTCTATGCAGCAACTCTTCGATAACACACTTACAGTCACCAGCGCGGTTGAAATTGGTCAGGCCATTTGGGCAGCGCACTCGCTCCAGCCGCTGCGGCGATTGTTTCGAGAGCAGGCAGATCCATTTATTGACAGGACGTTGGCATACCAATAGAATAATATTATTGGAGTTGTTGTATGAGGTATGTGATTGTTGGCGATGGTGCGGCGGGCACCACTGCCGCTTATTACATCCGCCAATCGAACCCCCTTGCCTCGATCACAATTGTCACGGATGATCCCAACCCAGCCTATTACCGCGCTGCACTCACAAATTACCTGATGGGGGAGTTGCGCGAGTCGCAGTTGTTTGCCGTCCCACCCAATTTTTACATCGAAAACAAAATCGAACGGGTCCTGGCGCGCGTCGTGATGGTCAATGCGAGCAGTAACCGGATCGTGCTGGCTGACGGACGCTTGATCGAATACGATCAACTGATGATCGCAAGCGGTTCAAGACCTAACTCTCCCTCCTTCCCGGGATCCGAACTCTCAGGGGTCATGACCATGCGTACTCTACAGGACGTTCGAGCCGTCATGGACGGGATCCGCTCCAATCGCATCAAACAGGCGGTGGTGGTGGGAGGCGGTCCGCTTGGCATCGAATGGGTGCAGGGATTGATGCGCTATAAGGTCCGTGTCACCTATCTCCTGCGCGGCGACATGTTTTTCGAGCGCGCACTCGACCGCACCGCCTCCGACCTGGTCATCAGCCGGCTGCGTTCTGAGGGCGTGGATGTGCGCCTCAACGAAGAGATCGAGGAGGCGTTGGGAGATCGGAACAACCGTTTGCGGGCTGTCCGCTTGAAAAACTCCAAGCAAACGATAGAGTGCCAACTGGTCGGCGCAGCGATTGGCATCCGTCCCAACGTCGAATTTTTGCAGGGCTCTGGAATCAAGATTGCGCACGATGAAAAACGCGGCACGCCCCTCGGCGTAATAGTAGACGAATTCATGCGTACCAATATCCCCAACATATACGCCGGCGGAGACGTGATCTACAAAACCCTGGGGCTGTGGGAGCCAGCCCGCCTGCAAGGGCGCGTGGCGGGAATCAACATGACCGGCGGTTCAGCAACCTACCACCCCGGCGCGCACTACAATGCCACAAGACTGTATGACCTGGACTTTGCCAGCGTGGGTAGCCTAGACGAACAGCCGGGCGATCAGGTTCTGATAGACTTTCCACGCGGCGGAGGGCGCATCGCCTATCGCAAATTGATCGTGCGCGGAAATAAACTGGTGGGCGCGCTCATGTTGGGACAGCGTAAAGAGCGCATTCGCAAAAACGGCTTACAGTACAAAAAACTGATAGACGCCGGAGTGGATATTACCCCGGTGAAGGAACGGCTGCTCGATCCCGCCTTTGATTTGCCAAGCTGGATCGATTCGCTCGATCTTGGAAAACAAATCGAAGCTGCCCGTAGCATTATCATGACATCCGCTCTGCCAGCCTCCGCCTACATCCGCAAAAGCGAGAAGGTGGGGAGCTCTAAAACGATGCTTCTCAAACCCATCCAGATCGCTCCCGCCGTTTTGCGCATGAACGGTCAAACCATCTCTCTTGAGAACCTGGTCAAAATCGGACGACAGCCCGGCAACCAAATTGTCCTAGATGACCCCCTGGTATCGAAGCAACATGCGCAAATCGAATTGCAAGAGGGCATCTACATCCTTACTGACACCAACAGCACGAACGGCACCTTCCTGAACGATATGCGCATCACCGACCCGCGCGCGCTCAAGGATGGCGACATCATTCGAATCGGCAACACTACTTTGCGGTTCGAACTTCAACCTGCAGGCTCAGCAACCGGCACCTCGAACCTGCCGGAGGAAATCGTAGTCGAACAAGTTCCCCTCGAAACGGTGCTTGGCGTCCTGGAATATCGCGGGCAGCGGCACGAAATCCGCAGCGAGACCATCACACTTGGACGCGATCCCGAAGCGACGATCACCATCGAAGACCCGACCGTTTCGTTCATGCACGCCGAAATTTCACGACACGGCAATCATCTCTACCTGCGCGACCTTGGAAGCCGCAATGGGACATTCGTCAACGGAAACCTTCTCGCAACTCCCTGTATCCTGAAAAATGGCGACATGATTCGGATCGGGAAAACCGAATTGAAATTCTACAGCACGAGTGACGTCCCTGTGCCGCAATCTGCCCCCGCATCTCTGGTGAGTCAAATTCTCCCCAAAGAACCGGAAGAGGAAAAATACGGTCAACTTGTCGTACGGTCTGGTCATACGCCTGGTCTGACGTTTGCACTCAAACCTCCCTCCGTCATCATTGGACGTGGACCCGCTCCAAACACCATTGATTTGAACAACCAGACTGTGAGTCGGAAACATGCGCGCCTCGAATGGCGGAAAGACAAATGGATGCTCGTTGATCTGCAAAGTACCAATGGCACATTCCTCAATGGGAAGCGTTTACAAGCCGAGGTGGAAACCGAACTCAAAGCAGGTGACGAGGTGCAGTTTGGCGATGTAACGCTGATCTTTGAATCTACAGTATTGCCCTCGCAGGTTATCCCGCAGCCGGCGGACGCGTCGGGTAAGCAAAGGGAATCGGAGGTGCCTTCACCGCCCGAACAACCTGCTACGGTATCTCTGACCGCAATGATCTCTCCGCCACCGCCGCCTTTCGAGGAGCCGCCTGCACCGGAAGAGGAAAGCCAAGCGCCGGTCACGACGGAACCGCCACCGGATGCACCTCCGGCGCCTCCGATCGAACCTGTAAGCGCAATCCCGCCTGAGGCAGCCGATATTGCCAGCGCTCCCGCGGCAGAGGCGACCCAATTCTTCCAGCCTTCCTTCCCGACCCGTCTCGTGATTCTCTCCGGACCAAGGGTGGGGCAAATTATCAAACTTGTGAATCTACCAATCGTTCTAGGCCGCCTGGCTACACCGAATGTGCAGGGACTTGAAGATGCGCTCGTATCACGTCAGCATCTCGAAGTCATATTGATGACCGATGGCAACATTGGCGTCAAAGATCTAGGCAGTGTCAATGGCACGCAATTGAACGGCGAGCCGCTGGAGCCGAACAAGGTCGTTCCCATAAAGAAAGGCGACGAACTGCGCCTCGGAAACACCGTCTTAAGGGCAGAGTGACTATGACTCAGGATTACATTGAACGTTTGCGCGACGAAGTGGAGCGAGAGGTGATGGCTTGCATCGGCTGCAACGACTGCATGTTGGCTTGCCCGCTGCCGGAGAAACGACACGTCACCATCGCCGAACTGAACGCCGCAGTGCTTTCCGAACGAATCACAAACCCGAATGTAATCAACTTTGTCACTGCTTGCACGCAATGCCAGCAGTGTATCCCGGTTTGTCCAGCCGACCTGCACCGGGCGGACATGGTGCTCTGGAACAAGATGAAAGTCGAAAACGTGACACCGAACCGCCCGATGCCTTTGCAGATCGGTTCACAGGTAAGCCAGTCGAACTGGACGCTGGATACGCTGGCAAAGCACCTCACCTCATTTCAACTTTTCCAGGGGGTGCCGGTGGATCACCTGCGCCGCATGTTGTTGAGCTGCACGCTTCGACAACTTGCCCCAGGGGAGACTCTGTGCCGCGAAGGCGAATTCAACGAACGCCTGTACGTTTTTTTGGAAGGGAAAGTCGAGCAATCCATCTCAGTCGCCGCTGACAAATACATGCGCATCCTCGTTCTGGAGGCAGGAACATTTCACGGCGAAATGGGTGTGCTGGGCAATCAGGAGGAAAGTTACAATCTCGTCGCCCTGTCACAAGCCATCGTGCTCGAAATACCCAAAGCCACCGTGCATCGCTTGATGAAAGAATCTTTAGCCTTCAAAACGACGATGGATGAACTCTATCGCCGACGGGCTCTTTGGACATATGCTTGCCAATCACCTTTATTCCGATCTTTGCCCGAATCAGCCATACAAGAATTGTTGCAGCAAGCAACCCTGCGCGTGTTCCGGGCTGGCGAGGTGATCTATCGCGAGGGCGAGCCCGGCGGCGACTTGGGTCTTGTACGGTCTGGATATTTGCGCGTGGCGCGTCGTCACAACAACACGGAGCTGGTCCTGCAATATTATCGCGAGGGAGACATCTTCGGCGCCAGCACCGTGCTTTTCAAACAGCCGCAACCCACCATCATTTCTGCCAACACGCGCGCCGAGGTCGTATTCATTCCAGCCGAAAGCATACGAAATCTGCTGGATCGTAACCAGGAGTTACGCGCTCGGCTGATCGAGGAGGCATATCGAAGCGAACAACTGCTTCGCTTGGCAAAACCGTCAAGGAAAAGAGAGTCTTCACCTGCTACCGTCGCGGGTATTCAGACCATTCAACAAGACATCTCGCTTGAAGACTTGGTGGATCAGGGCGTAATTCAGGGACGCGAGATACTTGTCATTGATACCGCCCTCTGCACAAACTGCAACAACTGCGTCGAGGCATGCAGGCGGCGGCACGGTTATTCACGCCTCGAACGGCGCGGCTTGCAGATGGGCAATCTGCTTTTCCCGACTGCCTGCCGTCATTGTGAAGACCCAGTTTGTCTGCTGTGTTCCGTGAACGGCATTGTGCGCAAACCCGACGGCGAGATCAGCATTGTCACTGACAACTGCATCGGCTGCGGAGCCTGCGCTGAAAGATGTCCTTATGGCAACATCCAGATGCACACCCGCAAGCCGGAGAATTTGTTGATCTCGCTTGCCATGGCACTGGGAGTGAAAAAGCCGGACCCGCATTCGAGCGACCGGGTGGCGGTGAAATGCGATTTGTGCGAAGGATACGAAGATTATGCCTGCGTCAGGGCCTGCCCAGTGGGCGCTGCCATGCGGATTGACCCGGTGCAGGTATTCAAGCGTGAGGATTTGAACATCGGCGTCGAAATGAAAAATCTGAAAGATGCCTTGTGATCTATGTCCCAAGTTTAGACAAATAGCACAACAGACAAAGTGAATATATGACAAAGCGCATCCGCATCAACAGACCAACGGGAACATTTGAACGAGCAATCACTTGGGTGGTGGTATCCGCCGCGCTGTTTCTTATCCTGACTGTGGGGGCATATGTCCTGCTCCAGTTCATCCAGCAATCAGAGAACGCCACTCGCGTGCCCATGTTCAACCTGATCACGGGGCTGGGCATCCTGGCAGTTGGTTTGATCGTTATTGTCGCCGTTTACAGCGTCCGCAAGCGACTCCTTCAGGAACAAATGCCAGGCACCATGATGTCTTGGCTCAAATCACATATTTATCTTGCCCTGCTTGCGTTTGCGCTGGTGTTTGTGCATGGCAGCCTTGCTGTCTTCGACGCCGAAATATCGAGTGGCAAGGTTGCAGTGATTGTCTTCATCCTTGTCGTACTAAGCGGAGTGGCATGGCGCATTGTGTATACAGTGATCCCGCCGGCAGTTTCGAACACGGTTGGCAATCTGTCTGTCCGTGATACGCGCACCAAATCGCAGATTGTCCAGGTCGAAATGGACAAGACGCTAGCGGGTAAATCCACTGAATTCCGGCGCGCGGCCGCGGATGGCATTCGAACCGGGAAATGGAAAAGGGTCGAGGCAAACCTGCAATTGCCGCCCCATGAACAGGCGGAGTGGAATCGCTTCAAACACCTTGCCGAACGCGCTCGCCGGTACCGCCGACGCGAACGCCTGCAAAGACTGTACGCCGCGTTCATGCAGGGCTGGAAATGGCTTCATATCCCAATGGCTGTGGTGTTTGCCGCAACTATTCTATTTCACGTCAAAGATGTTTTGAATCCTGTCACTTCCATCGAAGATCACGAAACCTTCGGGTTGCCACCCGCGCAGATGTGTGAACGATGCCATCAGGACATCGTACAGGAATGGAAACTATCCATGCATTCAATAGCGCAAACCGGTCCAGTGGTTGTTGCCCAAACACGGATGGCGCTGGAGAAACATCCCGAATTCGGACTGGTATGCAATAACTGTCATGCGCCAATCGGTACTTCACTCACGAAATATCCCACCTTGCCATTGGATGAGGAAAATTTGCTTCGTTCGCAACCTAACGGAGCGATCATTGACGATGGTATCACCTGTATCGTTTGTCATACCCTGCCTGAAGCGCCAACCGAGCGGCGCGGCATGTTCGACGATTTTCCAGTGACGAGAGGCACCGCGTTTTTTGCGGACATGTTCGGTCCGCCGCTTGGCGATTCGCCCGCCATCCCCAACACCTGGCACAATTCCGGGGTCGGGTTCATGACCGACAACCTGTCCTCCTCGCGACTGTGTGGCGCCTGTCATAACGTCCAAGTGGACATCAACGGCGACGGGGAGGTTTCCATTTTCCCGAGCAGTGATGATAATCTCCAGGATAGCGACGGCGACAACCAACTCGATGAAAACGAACTGGACATTGACGATGATGGACGCCTCAGAGACCTGGTGCTTCAAACGACCTTTGACGAATGGGAGGACTATGTCGCTGTGCAACAAGCGCGAGGACAGCCGGCTTTAGGCTGCGTGGACTGCCACATGCCCCGCCAGCAACCAAGCCCGTTGGTCACTCCCAAATCAGGGATACCGTTCTTTCCAAATATCGAACGCGAACGACAGTCCCACACCTTTATCGGCGTGGACTACGATTTGACCCCTGGCAGATATACTCCTGAAGAATTAGAACTCGTGCTGCACGAACGGGAAACGCTCCTGCAATCAGCCGCCACACTGTCCATTGACTCCACTCAGGTCGTGGATGGAAGACTTACCGTATCGGTCACCATTCGCAACAACCTTGTGGGACACAGCCTGCCAACCGGTTTTGCCTTTGCCAGACAGATGTGGCTTGAAGTTTCAGCCAAAACCCAGGATGGTACGCCTGTTTGCCTGACCGATGTTGATGTCAACGGGACCATTATCGGCGCGCAGTGTGCCTCTGGCGTTATTGACTCCCCTCAAAGCGACCTGCTGACCTGTGATCCAGTGGCGTTGTCGCAAGTGGGCATCAGACCCAGCAAGAATAATGAAGTGATTGTCCTCCATCCCGATTCGGTGGCGCCGCTCGACAATTGTGACCCGTGGCTGGTCAACTTCCAAAAGGTATTGACCAAAAAATCCCTGACGAATTTCATCGAGGTTCCCTATCAATCGCCCACTGCCGACATTGTGAAAATCCGGGTGCGCGTCAGCGATGATCAGGCGATGGACCCCTTGAATTCCACCCTGCTTGTCAACGGCAAACTCCGGGACTCAGCCACATTCGACTATGTCTTCGACGTAAGCGAATTGAGCGGCGACGAGGTACTTATCACGGTCGTGCTTCATTTCCGCCACCTGCCTCCCTACTTTCTAAGGGAACTCAATGGTTATTACCCGAACGGCTTGACCGCAGACGACTTGCTCGCAAACATGACTGTGGTGGATATGGCGAAGACTTCGGCGCAAGTAGTCATTCCATAAGCGCTTAACAGAATCCGTTGCGCTTCCATGATGGACCGAGACAAATGTCCGCGCGCCGATCACACCGTGAGGGCGAAAGCCTCGTCGCCAGAAAATTCTAAAACATAACAGCAGTGTGCCTCCTTATTTGACCTCACCTACAAGGTCTGTTGAGTTTTGTTCAAAGTTCAAACAGAAGCAGGTGAAGAAGAAGCAACTCCGGCAAGTTGACCGCACCCTGCTTGAATGTCAATGCCACGCCTCATGCGAATCGTGCATGGGATCCCGGCTTGTTCCAACGTTTCTTTGAATTTTTCGGCTCGTTCGCGCGACGTTGCTTTGCCCGAATATCCAAGAGTGGGGTTGAGGGGAATGGCGTTGACATGACAGAGCATGCCTTTGAGGCGCGCAGCAAGTTTTCTGGCGACTTCGGGCGTGTCGTTGACTCCATGAATGAGCGCCCATTCAAAGGTCACGCGGCGATGCGTTTTTTCGATGTAGTATCTGCATGCGTCGAGCACTTCGTCAATGCTGTACTTTTTGTTGACCGGCAGCATTGCAGTGCGTGATTCATCGTCTGCCGCGTGGAGCGAGATGGCAAGGTTCACCTGTCGCTTTTCGTCGGCGAAGCGCCTAATTTGCGGGACCAAGCCCACGGTTGAGATGGTGATGCGGCGTGCTCCAAAGTTAAATCCCTCTGGATCGTTAAGGCGGTCTATGGCTGCCATTGTGTTTTCGTAATTGTGAAACGGTTCGCCCATGCCCATCAAGACGATGTTTGTGACCGATTCATTCACCTCCTTCAATTGGCGCGCATAATACATCACTTGTGCCACGATCTCGCCGCTAGTGAGGTGGCGTTTGAATCCCATTTGTCCGGTAGCACAGAAGACGCATCCCATTGCACATCCTGCTTGCGTGGAGATACAGAGCGTGCGGCGTTTTTTGCTCATACCGCTTCGAGCGTTTCTTTTGGGACGTGGAGATAGATAAGAGAGATCATCGGCTGGATCGCCGTAGCGCATGAGTACGGCTTCGATCAAATTTCCATCGGAGAGTTCGAAGAGCGTTTTACGCGTGTAACCGTCAGAGGAGTCCAGGTATGCCTTTACCTTAAAAGGGGTGAAAGTGAATTGCTCGGCAAGCCTCTTGCGCAGGGAGTTGGGTAGGTTGGTGAATTGATCGGGTGACTGATAGAAATGACGATACAAGCCTTGCCAGATTTGTGTGGCACGGTAGGGAGGCTCATTCCATTCTTGGAGGAGATTCGTGAGGGCGGGAAGATCGAGATCGTAGATGAGCATGGGAAGGGAAGAATTGAAAGTGGAGAGTAAAAGGGATAAGTCGCGTGCTAATTGTAGCCGAGTTGTGTGTGTTTGTGCATTCGTGATGAGATTTGTAGAGGATAGATATGGGGCATCTTGCTTATTGTTTTTTGTCATGACCTTTGATAAGATGGCGAAAAGGCAGGTAATCTTTCAGGAAGTCTTTCCCATGAAATCGGTTTGAATCTAGCCTATATTTTTACGGAGGTCGAATGAACACCGAACATCCAATTCAAGATTATGTCGAAGTAATCCAGAGGGGAATTCGATCACGCTTTAGAGATGGAAGACCCAAGAAAGTCGTAATTGTTGGTGCGGGCATGGCAGGGCTGGTCGCCGGCTATGAATTGAAACGTGCTGGTCATACGCCAATCATTCTCGAGGCACAACAAAGGGTTGGAGGGCGCATTTATACCCTGCGCGAGCCATTTACCGAGGGACTGTATGCCGAAGCCGGCGCCATGCGCATCCCTCGCGCGCATACTCTGACGATGGCCTATATCGAAAAGTTCAATCTGCAAATCAATGATTTTACGATGGACAACCCCAATGCGTATTATTACATAAGCGGGAAGAAAGTTCGTGCCGCAGAAGCAAATGCCAACCCCGCATTACTTGGCTTTGAAGTACACGAGAGAGAACGAGGCAAGACGGCAAGCCAAATGTATGCGGAAGCCATTCGCCCCTTGATGGATCTGCTTGAAAAGGAGGGCGATGCGGCATGGGAGCAAATCGTCGCGGAATACGATCAATACTCCACCCGCGAGTTCCTTGAATTGAAGGGTTGGTCAGAGGGGATGATTGAAATGTTTGGCCTGCTTCATAATCAAGAATCGGTGATGAACTCATCATTTCTTGAGTTGTTCCGTGAGGATAGTGGCGGCTATTATATGAATATGATCGAAGTTCAAGGCGGGACCGATCGTCTGCCTCACGCCTTTTTGCCCTACTTGAAAGAAAATATTCGCTTTGGCGCAAAAATGATTGCTATAGATCAATCTCCCGATGATGTGACGATTCATTATCAGACTGCGGCAGGCCGCTTTACCGAAACGGGAGAATATGCCATTATCACAATTCCATTTCCTGTGCTGCGTCATGTAGAGGTTCTGAAGCCTTTTACGCGCGCCAAGCAGCGTGCCATTCGGCAACTGCATTACGATGCTTCGGCAAAGATCTTGTTTCAATGCAGGCGTCGCTTTTGGGAGGAGGATGATGGCATTTTCGGTGGCGGCACGGTGACCGACTTGCCGATCCGTAATTTGTATTACCCCGATCATGGGCGTGAGACGGGACGTGGTGTTATTCTGGCAAGTTATACATGGTCTGAGGATGCACAGCGTTGGGGCTCTCTCAAAGCGGATGATCGCATTGTGCAGGCGCTCGAAGATGTCGCTGAAATCCATCCGCAGGTTCTCAAGGAGTTCGAGGTCGGCGCGTCGTGGATGTGGCATGATGATGAATTTGCGGGTGGCGCGTTTGCGTTATTCGATCCTGGGCAACAAACATTGCTTCATGATGAAATCGTCAAACCGGAAGGGCGCATCCATTTCGCGGGCGAACATGCCTCACTGTATCATGCGTGGATACAAGGTGCAATCGAATCGGGTTTGCGCGCCGCAATAGCCATTCATCAATCTCCATAAAAAATAAGACTTCAAAGGTTTCAAGCCTTTGAAGTCGCGGATGATTCCGATGCCCCGCAAATGCCGTGTGCCGCAGAGTTTTGAACCTGCTCTCGCAGGTGGGTCCCGACCCGGAAACGCCGCCTTGGCTCAGGCCTATCGCGTTGTTTCCATTGGAGATAAGGACCCTTTTAGTGGGTGTTGGCTCAAAACGGGGTAAGCGGCATCACGCACACCGCAGGGACAAAATTCTTATAACATAAAAATCACTTCAAGGGTAGATAAACATTAATTGCAAATCTTCGAGGACGTTGATTTTGTCGCAACTTTGTGCTACGCTTGAAAAAATTGCTCTCGCTTGTGATAAGGCAAAGCGAAGATGGCGATAGGGGAAGACTAGACTTTATCGGTAATAAGCAAGTGGTTCTGATTTTCGCATCGAATTTACACGAATGATGCGAAGACTTCATGCAATTTGAGACGTTCGATGTCCAAAAAATTGTTGCCGATAATGTTTACTATAAAGGCACTCGTCCGTTGCAGGTCTAGTTTTCGTTTTCGTTGGTTTGTGTGACTGAAACTTTTAGGAGTGTGACGGATGAACGTTCGAGTTCAATCAAACTTCTTCCTTTCTTCACGGGACTTCGAGCCTGCATATCTGCGTTTGTATCGCACCGGTGAATTACAGAGAAGGGCGCGTGAAGCAGTTGAAGCACTTGCCTCCTGTCATGTATGTCCGCGTGATTGCGGCGTGGACCGATTGGCAGACAAAACAGCGGCATGTAAAACGGGACGTTATGCGCGCGTGGGCAGTTATTTTCCACATTTTGGTGAAGAAGATTGTTTGCGTGGCTGGAACGGGAGCGGCACAATCTTTTTCTCATGGTGTAACTTGCGCTGTCAGTTTTGCCAGAACTTTGATATCAGTCAACTCGGTCACGGTGAAGAGGTGCGCCCTGAACGGCTGGCTGAGATGATGTTGGAACTTCAGGCAATGGGTTGTCACAACATCAACTTTGTTACACCTGAACATGTTGTGCCTCAAATCCTTGAAGCGCTTCCTTTGGCAGTTGAAGGTGGGTTGAGATTGCCCATTGTTTACAATACATCAGCCTACGATTCAATGGAGAGCCTCCGCCAAATGGATGGTATAGTGGATATCTATATGCCGGATTTCAAAATCTGGGATACGCGCATGGCGCTCAAATATTTACTTGCGAAGGATTACCCCGAGGCAGCGCGTCGTGCTATCAAAGAGATGCACAGGCAGGTGGGCGAACTGAAGATGGATGAACATGGCCTTGCCAAGCGTGGAGTTTTGGTGCGGCATCTTGTCATGCCGGGCGCCATCGCTGGCACACGTGCGATCATGGAGTTTCTGGCGCGTGAAGTTTCCCCGCATACTTATGTGAATATTATGGCGCAGTATTATCCGGCTGGCAAAGTGTCGAATGAAAAATATCCTGAGATCAACCGCCGCATCACTTCTCAGGAATATGCTGACGCCCTCGCCGCTGCGCGCGAGGCGGGGCTTTATCGCTTCGATGAGCGCCACCCGATTTGGATGCGTGTGTGACGAAAAACCTAAAAGTCTTGGCGACTTTCAGGGTCTGAGGTTTACGGATAAACTCTCTTGATCGTTCGCGGGAACGGAATCGCTTCGCGGATGTGTTCGATGCCGCACAACCACGCGACGACTCGCTCTACGCCCATGCCGAATCCTGAATGGGGGACCGATCCATACTTGCGCAATTCCAGGTACCACTTGAATGCCTCTTCGGGTAAGCCCTCCTGGCGGATGCGCGCCAGCAATTTGTCGTGATCGCTTATGCGTTCAGAGCCGCCGCAAATTTCACCATAACCTTCTGGTGCAAGCAAATCCACCGATTTGCAGACTTCGGGGCGCCCAGGCCACGGCTCCATGTAAAAGGCTTTCACCGCAGTTGGGTAGCCATAGATAAATACAGGCTTGTCGTACAATTTCGTCAATTCGACCTCGTGTGGCGCGCCAAAATCCATGCCCCATTCAAATTTGAGCAGTTCTTTGCGTTCGGGGTCAGTTTCTTTCTCGTAGAGTTCAATGAGATATTTTGCGGCGTCGTCGTAGGACATGCGCGGGAAGGGCGGCTGAATATTTTGCAGTTTTGTGGTATCGCGTTGAAGGAATTTCAGTTCTGCGGTGCAATCGCGCAAAACGGTTTGCACAATGTGTGTAATCAAGCCCTCTTCGATTTCCATTAACTGATCCAAATCGCAGAAGGCGATTTCGGGTTCGAGCATCCAAAATTCGGTCAGATGACGGCGCGTTTTGGATTTTTCGGCGCGGAAGGTCGGACCGAAGCAATACACCTTTCCGAAGGCGAAGATATTGGCTTCGTTGTAAAGTTGGCCGGTCTGGGCGAGGTAGGCTTTGCCTTCATCGAAGTACTCGGTCTCAAAGAGGGTGGTCGTCCCTTCGGCGGCGGCAGGGGTGAGGATGGGGGTATCGAGATTGTAAAAGCCATGGCTGTCGAGATATTCCCGCGCGGCAGACATCACGCGGACGCGCACGCGCAGAATGCACCATTGGCTTTGCATTCGTATCCACAAGTGACGGTTGTCGAGGGCGAAATCCACGCCGTGTTCTTTGAGCGACATCGGGTAATCGAGTGCTGCTTCCTGCACGATCTCGACCTGCTTTACACCAATTTCATAGCCGCCAGGGATGCCTGGGGCGCGTTTGTCCTCGCGCACTGCACCTGTGATAATCACAGACGACTCCTGCGGCAGACGCATGACCTTGTCGAAGACTTCGGGCTCAAGATCGCCTTTGAACGCCACGCACTGTACGAACCCTGATCCATCGCGGACGAGTAGAAAGCACAATTTGCCTTTGTCCGTGCGGTTGTAGACCCAGCCTTTGACAGTCACTTCCTGTCCAACGTATTTTGAAATTTGCGAAACGCTGATGTGTTCGGGCATGATGATTCCTCACTTACTATTTTCTTCGTTCTTCGAGTGATTTTACCAGCAACTCCTTCGCCACGTTCGGGTCGGCTTTGCCTTTGGTGGCGCGGGCGACCTGCCCCATGAACCATTGCAGAAGGGTTTCTTTGCCAGCAAGATATTTTTCCACCTCGGCGGGGTTGTCGTTCAGGATTTTTTCGACGATTGCTTGAATTTGGTTTTCGTCCGAAACCTGCGCCAGGTTTTTCTCTCTGACGATTTGCTCAGGGTCACCGCCGCTTGCCAACATTTCATTGAGCACGACCTTTGCCGAGTTGCCACTGATGACTTTGTCGGTCACCATGTCAATCAGTTTGGCAAACGATTCGGGCAAAAGAGTCACGTCTTCGATGCTCTTGCCTGAGTCGTTGAGATAACGCATGAACTCGCCTGCAATCCACGAATGGACGGTCCTGGCGGGGCTTTTCGCTTTGGCAGCGACTCGCTCGAAGTAGTCGGCGAGAGTCCGCTCGGAGGTGAGGAAACGCGCCTCGGACAGAGTCAAGCCAAAGTCCGAAATGAAGCGAGCGGTTTTGGCTTCGGGCAGTTCGGGGAGTCGAGTCCGAATCGATTCGATCCATTCATCCGAAAGTTGAAGCGGAGGTAGGTCAGGTTCGGGGAAGTAGCGGTAGTCGTGCGCCTCTTCTTTGGACCTCTGGCTGGTCGTCATGCCCCGAACGTCATCCCAGCCGAGAGTTTCCTGAACGACTGCGCCGCCCGATTCGTAAATTTGAATCTGGCGTTCGATTTCGTAGGCAATGGCGCGGGTGAGGGCGCGGAAACTGTTGAGGTTTTTGATTTCGGTGCGCGTGCGAAGTTCATCGCTGTCGACGGGTCGCACGGAAACGTTCGCTTCAAAACGCAGGACGCCTTTTTCCATGTCGCCCGAGTTGACGCCGAGGTAGCGCAAGATGGCGCGGACTTTGGTGGCGTAGTCGAGCGCGGCTTCTACGGAATGTATATCTGGCTCAGAGACAATTTCAAGCAAGGGGACGCCCGCACGGTTGAAGTCCACGAGGGCGTAGTTTTTTTCGTGGAAGAGTTTGGCGGTGTCCTCTTCGATGTGGACGCGGCGGACCCTCACCCTGGCCCTCTCCCGAAGGGAGAGGGGAGTTTCCCTCACCCCTCTCCCCTCTCCCGAAGGGAGAGGGGGAGTCTGGTGGGTTTGGGGTGATGGAAATTCCACCTCCAGCCAGCCGTTTTCGCAAATGGGTAATTCGTATTGCGAGATTTGATAGCCTTTGGGCAGGTCGGGGTAGTAATAGTTTTTGCGCGCAAAGGTGTTGTGTTTGTTGACCGAGCAGTTCAGTGCGAGCCCGACCAGCACGGCGAGTTCGATGGCTTTCTTGTTGGCGACGGGCAGCGCGCCAGGCAGACCCGTGCAAACGGGACAGATGTTGGTATTCGGTTCGGGCGCGGAGGCGTAGTTTGCGGAACAGCCGCAGAACATCTTGGAGTTGGTGATGAGTTCGGCGTGGATTTCAAGTCCGATGACGGGTTCGTAGGTTGGTCTCATAGTCTGATGGTCTGGTAGTCAGATAGCAGGGCGCGTTCTCTAACGCGCTTTGTGTATCGTCGTTAGAGAACGACGATTGCGCTAAAGCGGTGGAATTTTCTTATGCCAATCGGTCACTTGCTGATAGGCATGTGCTACTTGGAAGAGGGTTTGCTCGTCTAGGTGTTTGCCGATGAGTTGCATCCCGACGGGCAGGTTGTTGGAAAAGCCACAGGGCAATGCAATGGCGGGGACGCCAGCGGGATTCGTTGCGACGACGTAAATATCGGAGAGGTACATTTCGAGTGGGTCGCTGGTCTTTTCGCCGAGTTTGAAGGCGGTGGTGGGACAGGTGGGGGCGAGGAGAAGGTCCACTTTGGAAAACGCCGACTCAAAGTCACGGCGAAGAAGCGTGCGCACTTTTTGTGCTTTCAAGTAATACGCGTCGTAATATCCCGCCGAGAGGGCATACGCACCGAGCATGATCCTACGCTTGACCTCATCGCCGAATCCTTCGCGGCGGGTTTGGAGGTAGATGTCAATCACGTCCTTCGCGCCCTCTGCAACGGAGAGACCGAAGCGGGTGCCGTCGAAGCGGGCAAGGTTGGCGCTGGCTTCGGCAAAGAGCAGCAGATAGTAAACCGGGAGGGCGTATTGGGTGTGGGGAAGCGAGACTTCGTGAATCTCCATGCCGAGTTTTTCAAATTGGCGGATGGCTTCCTGCAGTGCAGATTCAACACCTGCTTCCATGCCCGCGATGAAATATTCTTTGGGGATACCCAATTTCATTTTGCGAATAGGTTGATGGATGCTCGCTGTGTACTTGGGGACTGGTGTTTGGTACGTGGTGCTGTCGTGCGGGTCGTGACCTGCGATGTGTTCGAGGACGGTGGCGCAATCATATACATCTCGGGTCATGGGACCGATGCAATCGAATGAAGACGCCAACGCGATCAATCCGTAACGCGATACACGTCCATAGGTTGGTTTAATTCCTGTGACGTTGCAGAAGCCCGCAGGCATGCGCACTGATCCGCCTGTGTCTTCGCCGATGGAAAAAAGGCACAGTCCTGCTGCGAGGCTTGCCGCCGCGCCTCCGCTCGAGCCGCCGGGGACACGCGTGAGGTCCCATGGATTGTGTGTATTGAAGAAGGCAGAGTTTTCACAAGATGAACCCATGCCGAATTCGTCCATGTTCGTCTTGCCGAGGAGGACGGCGCCCGCCTCAACAAGTTTATTGGTGACGGTGGCGTTGTACTGCGGGATGTAGTTTGCGAGAATCTTCGATGAACACGTCGTGCGGACGCCGCGCGTGGAGATGCAGTCCTTCATCGAGAAGGGAATGCCCGTCAACGGGGTGACGTTCTCTCCTTTGGCGATGCGCTCATCGGCTTTCTTCGCCTGCTCGAGGGCGAGTTCTTCTGCAACTGTGACGTAGGATTTGACCTTCGAGTCAATTTCGCGGATGCGCCCGAGGATCGCTTGCGTCAGTTCGACAGAGGAGAGTTGTTTTGTAATTAGTAATTGATGTGCTTGGCGGATGGTGAGGGTGTGGAATTGCATGGCGTGGGGAGGGCAGAGGATTAGAGGATTGGAAGATTAGCATTATGTGGACAATGTCTAATCTCCAAGTACGGTTGGCACTTTGATATAACCACGTTCGGATTGGGGTGCGTTCTTGAGGAATTCTTCGCGGCTCATGGAGGGTTGCACAATGTCGTCGCGCAGCACGTTCTCGGCGTTGGCGATGTCCGAAGCAGGTGGGACGTTCGTGGTATCCACTTCATTGAGCATGTTGAAGTAGTCAATGATGGCGGAGAATTGACGGCTGAATTTCTGGGCTTCCTCTTCGGAGATTCCCAGCCGGACGAGGAAAGCAATGTGTTTGACAGTTTTGGTTTCTATGGTTTGGGGCATAAGGCTCCTTATCCACGAAAGATGCGAATTTCACGAAGGGCGCGAAGGTACGTCATATCCGTTATTCAAATTTAATGTGCAATTCTTTCAACTGTTTCGGATCAACGGGAGAAGGTGCGTCTGCCATCACATCGCGTCCGGCCTGATTTTTCGGGAAGGCAATGACCTCGCGAATATTGGGTTCATCTGCCAAGAGCATCACCAAACGGTCAATGCCTGGCGCCATGCCACCATGTGGCGGCGCGCCATATTCAAATGCTTCGAGCATGTGTCCGAATTTCTTTTGAATATCTTCGTCTTTATGGCCGAGCATTTGGAAGATTTTATTTTGAATATCTCTGCGATGAATGCGGATCGAGCCGGATGCCATCTCGTAACCGTTGCAAACCATGTCATAGGCATCGGACAAAATCGAGCCGGGGTCGGTATCGAACTTGTCGAGGTCGGTCAGTTTTGGCATGGTGAAGGGATGATGCTCTGCATCCCATTTTTGCTCCTCTTCGTTCCAGGCAAACATAGGAAAATCCACGATCCAGGCGAAAGCCATGACATCCTTATCAGCGAGATTCAATTTATCGCGCAGGATCAGCCGCAAGCCACCTAACACCTTATTGACGACGGCGCGTTCATCTGCCGCAAAGAGGATCAGATCGCCGATTTTTGCGCCCGTTTTGGATTGGAGCGTTTGGATTTCCTCTTGTGTGACGAATTTTGCGGCGCTTCCTTTCACGCCTTCGCCTGTCACCGCTAAAGTGACGAGGCCCTTCGCCCCGAGTTCTTTCGCGGATTCGGTGAGCGCATCCATTTCCTTACGCGACATGTCTGCGGCATTCGGTGCGACGATGCATTTGATCACGCCGCCTGCCTCCAATGCGGACTTGAAGACGCGAAACTCACTCTTCGCAAAGACATCGCTGACATCCATCAATTCCATGCCAAAGCGCAGATCGGGTTTATCGGTGCCGTATCTTTCAAGAGCCTCCTGATAGGAGAGTTTAGGCCATGGAATGGATTTGATTTTCTTGTGCGGCGCAACGGCGGGAATCATTGCGTTGTACAGCCCTTCGACTAGTTCCAGCACATCGTCGCGATGCACGAAGGACATTTCGAGGTCGAGTTGTGTGAATTCGGGTTGACGGTCGCCGCGCAGGTCTTCGTCGCGGAAACAGCGCGCAATCTGGAAGTACTTGTCCATGCCGGCGACCATAAGTAATTGCTTCAACTGCTGGGGGGATTGTGGCAGGGCGTAGAACTGTCCTGGATACAAGCGTGACGGCACAATGTAGTCACGCGCGCCTTCGGGTGTGGCTTTAAACAGGATAGGTGTTTCGATTTCGATGAAGCCGCGCTCGTCGAGATAGTCGCGCATGAATTTGATGACTTTGTGACGCAGGATCAGGTTACGCGTCATGCGTTCGCGGCGCAGGTCAAGATAGCGGTATTTCAGGCGCAAATTTTCGTCAGGCAGGTCGTTGTCTGCGCTGACCATAAAAGGTAATGCCTTCGAGGGGTTGAGGACTTTGATGTCTTGGGCGATGACTTCGATTTCACCCGTCGCTATTTTGGGGTTTTCCATACCGGCCGGACGTTTTTGCACGATGCCTTCGACTTGAAGTACCCACTCGAAGCGCACATCAGCGACGAGATCGAGTACCTCCTTGGGCAGATTGGGATTGATGGTGATTTGAACGATCCCCGAGCGGTCACGCAAATCGAAGAATACCACTCCTCCATGATCGCGTCGGCGATTGACCCAGCCGGCCAGGGTCACTTTCTGCCCCGCGTGACTGGTGCGCAGTTCTCCGCATGTATGGGTCCTGTACATAATGCGCCTCCGAATTGATTTTGAACCGCAAGGAGCACAAAGGTTGCAAAGATAGATTTGCAGTCTTGGTGTGCTTGGCGGTTGGGGTTAGATAAAATAAATCGCCCTTCGCATGTGCGTCGGGCGATTAGTCTGGCTCGATTCTTCGTCCACTAGCAAGGCTTCGCCCAACGATAGAGGGTATCGTCATTATCGTTGTTATTGTTGTTGGCGAAGCCGATATGAGGTTTCATGGTGACGGCATTATAGCACAGTTTGTCTTGCCGAGGTGGGCTTGGGGGAGAGCGAAAGCATCCATAACGGAGGCAGGTTGAGGCGTAGAATGAAGCGTCTTCGGAGATTTGATGTAAGGCAGATGTAAGGTCTGGCGAACGATATAACTTTGAATCCATTGAAATCTGTTGTATATTTATTTTGCCATACATCCTATTTTTGCGAAAAGGAGAATACCATGAATTACAAATTGTTATTCGTTCTCAACGCGGTCGTTGTCCTTGTTTTCGGTTTGGCACTATTGCTTTTGCCCGCAATGGTGCTGGGACAGTTTCAGATGGACGCGAGGGTACCAGAGGTGTTCTTGTCGCGGGTGGTTGGCGCAGCGTTGGTAAGCGTCGGTCTGCTGTTGTGGTTTGCCAAGGATGTGGATGAAGCGGCGCAGAAGAATTTTGGCGTGGCTTCTCTTGTCGGCTCGGTTCTGGCTTTGATCGTGACCGTCGTTGGCGTGGCAAGCGGGGTTGTTCGCTCGAATGGCTGGATCGCAATCGTAGTCGAAGTCCTCTTTGGCTTGGGGTATGCTTTCATGGTATTCCTTAAGCCAAGAATGAAATAGATAATCTGAACGCCCGCGAAGCAGCGGGCGTTTTTTTCAACAGTGGTTTGTAACGGTCAACCTCATCCCTGCCTCGCTAAGTAAGGGAGGGGTAAATATACTGTCGCTTTCAGCAACAAAATCCAACTTGTTTCTGTTCCCTTCTCAAGGAAAGGTTTAGATGGGGGTCAGCTGCTGAGCCGATCGCTGATTTCGTCGAGTCTTGCTACCTCCTCATC
>DATLZK010000058.1:0-46574 GCA_035574015.1 Anaerolineales bacterium | reverse complement strand
ATAGACCAGGAGGGTGTTCGGCTCGCGCTGCACGGTCACCATCCCATGTTGAGCGGTTCGTAGGAGGGACGTTCGGCGCGCAGGTCATTCACAGTGACAGTGCCCTCCTGAAATTCCGGGTAGCGTTTGATGTGCTCGAGTTCGATGAGGTGATCGAGCACTTCGTCGGCGCACAGGCGCAGTTCTTCATGGAGCGCGGGGTCGGTCTCTTTGCGGTACTTCGCCATGTATTTGAGCAGGTTGGACTGGTTTTGCAGTTTGCCCATGCCGAAGGCGATGACCAGGCTCAACCCGCGCGTGGTGTTCAATGCTTCCAGTTGGGCGCGGCGGGTGGCGACGGTGCCGGTGAGTCCCGCGCTGTAGAGGCTGGCGTAGGCCGTCCCTGTGCCGCTGATGAAGTAAATGGGGATGCCGCGCTCGGTACATTCGCGCACGGCCTCGGCGCTCAGGCTCACGCCTTGATTGGCGATGATGACCGATTCGAGATGCATCAGCGGAGCCTGGGCAATCTTCTCCTCGCCTTTGGCGACGATCAACCGTTCGCTGTGCTTGCCGAGGAACGCCCCGTATTCGTCTATGAGGAGATGTTGGATAATCATACCCAATATCCTTTCTTTCCATTTACTTCCACCTGAAATACGCCGTTGCCTTTGGTCGCCAACTTGCCCACTTGCACGCCTTGACCTAGCAGCAGCCAGGGCAACAGGCGTTCCCAATGACGCGAGCGATAAATAGCCCAGCCCACAATTCCACTCAGTGGGACATCGCGTCTTGGATGATGCTGCTGCGAGGGACCGCCTATTTCCACCCATTCGGTCTGCTGCTCCATTAGGCGAACCTGATCGGCCAGCGATTGAAGTTCAGCCACCTCTTCGGGTGGACGGCGCTCCCCGCCGTTGTATTGTTTGGCCAGGTCGTCAATCCGCCTGAGCAGGTGGCGGAAGAAGACGCCGAAATCGGGCGCTCTGACCAGTTTACCGTCCTCGATCAGCCGCATCGGTGAGAGGAAGCGAATCCGCATCTCTTTCGGACCCGCGAGGGATTGCGCCGCCCGAAGCGCGTCCTCCCACGAGATGGGCAGCGCCTGCGGACGAACGACGTTCTCGCCCTCGTTCAACACGCTTCGCCGCTCCTCCCGCAGCGGATGCACCGCCTCGATGGAAAGCAGATCAAAACGGCCGCGTCCGGGCCCCACGCCCACCTCGCCCAGCGCCGAAGCCGAGAGGACGAAGTAGGGCAGGAAGTCGTAACCGCGCCCGAAGAGGGTGAGCGTGAAGTGGAATTCCGCGTCCGCTTGCAGCGTCTCGATCGGCGGCTGGGGGCCGACCAGAGCGTAAGAGCGGCGCGCCTCGCCCGCCTCCGCCTCGTGGAGCAGCATCCAACAGACCGGGCAGGTCGCCGCGTGTTCGGGCGTGGGTTTCTGGCCGCGCGGCGTGCGCGTGCAGACGGCGTTCATCATCACCGCGGCCAGACCGTCGCGCAACCGCTGCGCGCCCTGATAGAGGCCGAGGCGGATGTTTTGCCGCGCCCGCGCCCGAAAACGGAGATGGGTAAAGGTGAGGGGGGTGGTCATCACATGTATAACGCCTCCACGTTTTCTCGGTCCTCTTCCCAGCGGGAAGGATTTGCCAGAATATAACGGCGAATGTGTTCTAATTCTGCCTCGTTTCGTGCGATGTGGTCATAGAACCTCGACTGCAAGGCGAAATCCCGATGCCCTGCCGCCCAAATGCGTTTGGTGCAGACCGATTTGAATTGTCCGATGATGGCGCCCAACGAATTCGATTTCCACGCGGCGGATGCCGCGGCGGTTACCCCCGTCGTCGTAGAAATGCCCCGACGGGACGTCTCTACGACGATCATTTTGCCCCGCCGCGCCTCGCTCGCATCGGATGCGGTAATGCCAATGATCCCGTGCAAATGATTCGGCATCACCACCCAGGCGTCCAACACCACATTCGCGCGAACGCGGGTGGTGCGTTGCCATTCCTCCGCCACGATTTCGCCAATGGGCGACAAATGCATCTCACCATTCACAATTTCTGACAAGCACGGCACGCGGTTCTTGACGCAAATCGTGACAAAATAGAAACTGGGCGAGGCGTAATCCCAGCCGCGAAGACGCGTTGATGGGATGCGGTAACGATTGCGGAAGAGAGGAGCGTTCATACTACCAATTCATAATAACTGAACCCGCGGCTGGATCGCATCAAGCGGTACGGAAAGACAACCTGACGGCGAACGCGATCTTTGGGGATTTTGATGGGATCATCGGAATACACGTTTACCTTCTCGAAGGTCAGCGCCTCGCCCCAGTCGTCCATCAACTGGATTACGCCGAGGGGGAATGCGCTAATCCCAATCGTCTGTTAGAACCGCTTTCCGTTTCAAGTCGCTAAAATCCAAGCCGATTTCGCTTGTATAAGGCACGTCTACAACCCAGGGCCATTTTTCAGTCAACAGACGTTTTGCGCTTCGTAACTGAAAGAATCGCTTGTATGTGATTGGCACTAATAGTTCACTTGCGCGAATTGGGTTCTCCTCTTTCGCTTTCTCATATTCATCCCAATATATCTGAGGAAGCACCTCAGTACCATCAAAGGCACAGTAGAATTGTTCTTCCAAATATTCGGACGACTGAAATGGGCGCAAGGTCTGCAAGCAACTTTCTTCGAATTCTTGTGCTTGCTCCTCGTAAATTCTTTGCCACTCAGCGCCAACCTCGCCTTCATAGATTTCATCGAGCCAAATGCCAATTGCACTCTCGTCTATTGGTTTGCCATCTTCACGTTCAAGAATCCGCAGCGTCCGCTGGACTAATCTTTCATCGTAAATCTTCTGCCCGTCACAAGGTTCGCAATAGACATGAACGGGTGCAAGGTCGGTTTGTTTACGTCGCCGATTGATGCGACCAAAACGTTGTACCAATGCTTCCAAAGGCGCGGGATCGGTGAAAATGGTATCCAAGTCAATATCGAGACTTACTTCAACAACTTGCGTTGCGACTAAAACGATGGATCTCCTATTTTGACTGGTTGATCCTGTTGCGTCTCGAATCAGCCGTTCTTTGGCGGAACGATCACGCATATTGAAGCGGCCATGCAGCAATTCGACGGGGATACCATCCTTTGATAACCGCGCTTGCAATTCACGAAAAGCCGTTTGCGCCCGATCTACCAGATTGCAGACAACCAGGACCGATTTGCCTGCGCGCGCTGTTTCGGCGATTTGTCCGAGATTGGAATCGGCAAGTAATTCGCCAGGGAGTAATTGCAAGCGATGACGTTGAAATTCTTGGAATAAATCAGGTGTAGCGGAAATTTCAGCAGGAGAATCCAATGCTTCTCGTAGCCACTTTTTGATCAACGAAGGAAACGTAGCCGACATTACCATAAAGCGCGCGTGATAATGCCGATGCAGATATTCAATGGCTTTCAGGATCATCGCCAAACGTTTAATTTCGTAAGCATGAATCTCGTCGAAGACAAATGCCGCGTTGTGATAGTCACTCAACATTGCCTCATATCCCTTGAGGCGATACATCCCCTTGAGCATTTGATACGGGCTGAAGACGCGCACAAATTGAAAGTTCAGTTCTGCCAAATTCTTTGCCCATCGCGCTTGTTTTGCCGCTTGGCGGCTATCGTACTCACGCTCCATTAGCATCCGATACATTGCCAGCAACGCGCGGCCATGTTGCAAGCCTACATGTTCGTTTCGAAAATTTTCTTGAAGGCGGAGTAACATCGCGTTCATACTGGCTTGATACGGCAACGCGTAAAATAAACGCGGCAAAGCGCCATTATGCGCTTGGTGGCTTGCCCATAACAGAGCGGCTTCGGTTTTGCCGCTTCCTGTCGGCGCAATGAGCAGGGCTGATCCTTCGGTTTGACTTGCTTTACGTTGGTGCTCGAATAACTTATCCCAAGTCAGTTTTCGACTTGCCAGAATGGTGGATATGTCCAGTGAGGTCTTTTGCATTCTGCCGACATGCGCTGATGCGCTGTGATCGGCATTGATAAGGTGTCCACGCAAGGCGATAGCCGACACCCACAACGTTTGTGCTTGATTGTCAAGCGATTGAACAAATCGGCGATATTGTTTTAGGCGTTTGCGAATATGCATTACGCCGTTTTGTTCAATTTCAGTAATCGCGCGCGTTTCGTCCAAGATTGGCAAATTGCGAACTTGGTTGGTTAAACCCAACGCTGCAATCCAATCGCTTGAGCATTCATTGATCCATCGCCACAAGCCATGCAGGGTTGTCGAATCTACCCTGCTCAGATGTGCCGCCAGCACGTCCTCCTCGTCGTCATCGGGCAATGGATAATCGTTCTCGATTTCGTTTGCGTCTTTGTGGTGTGAGACAATCGCGGCGATGATCCATTGATGTTCTTCGGGTGTCAGCGCCTCTGCAATCCATTCAACGAAGGCGAGCGAGAAAACTTCGTGGCGATGTCTCCAGCGCTCGCCTTCTTTACGCAGCATCGCTTGAAAGCCTGGCATGGCTTTGCCAAAATCGTGCAGAAACGCTGCCCAGAACAAGGAGTTCCACAAGTACGGCTTGCCCAACTGCGTTGGCAATTCTGGACGCAATTCGATGTAATCGGTCAGACGCGCCAGAACGTCCCACGTGTGTTGCGCCAGGCTTTCCGGCTTGTTCCCCGTACCCTTGTCCGCGCTTTTTGCCCAAATGTCATCGAGCCAGTCAGGCCAGCGCGAAGGTTTCATCTTCTTCTCCCACGAAACTGAGAAACGCCAAGCCGCGTTGCGCGCCTTTAATCTCTGGCGTAGTGGGGTCAACCCAATAGGTTTCCTTGGGCTTGGTTCCAAACCATAGAAAATCTTCGCGACTGTCCACGCGGTCGCGAATGACAAAGTAACGCCCCCATGTGGGCTGACGTTGCTTGCCATAGTCCAGATAACGCGGCATTGTTATGGCATATCCCCGTGCCGTCTGCCGCGTAGCGCTGTATGGCAAAAGTGTGCGCTCAAAATAGGCGTGTTCCGCTTGCGTGAGTTCAATCACGCTAACGCTGGTGTAGGTGAACAAGTCTTGTGAACGCCCAAGCACAACGGCGTAACGCGGACTGCGGAAAAATGACTCCCAGTCGGGACGATTGATGTAAAGGGTCAGTCGTGGTTGGAAGAGCAATGCGCGCTCGAATGGATTGATGTTTCCTTCCAGCACTTTAGGGAAGTCTGTGCCCTTGAGTTTACCGCTTGCCGGGGTCAGGACGATGATATGCTCAATGTCTGTGGCCTTTCCCGCATAGGTAAAGTGCAACGCGAACTTCACGCCTGCTGGATCAAACCATTCGCCCAGCGCGCTGGCGATATGGCCATAAATCGTCGCGGGCGGCGGCATCTCGAAGGTAGGATGTATCTTTTGCATAAAGTGGGGGTAGCGGAAGGAGGTGACGCTTCCTTCCGCCACCACTTTTAGGACACGCATAGCGCCTCCTAATCGAGCCAACTCTTGTTTTCTGGTTTCTGGAGGTCGGCAATCAGCGCTTTATAAGCCTCGCGCGGGTGGCTAATCTTGACGCGCGTTTCAGTCTCGGCGAATTTCTCTAACTTGGCGCGTTCGTCATCGAGATAGCCGCGCACCCAGCCGACGTACACGTTCGAGAGGATTTCTTCCTTGAACACGGTTAATGCTTCATGCAAGGCATCAATTTTGAAGACAGGTTGCCCCTTGCTATCCGCGCTAACCATGTGACCAAAGATGTGATTGCCGCCCTTGGTTACGGCAAGAACGACAAGCACGGGCGAAACATCGGTGTAGTGGAGCGTTAGTTTGGCGCCGCCCTCAAGGCGAGCCAGGCCTTCAAATAGCGCCGTGATACGTTGCAGACGACTCTCATAAGGCAAACGATAGCATTTCTCTGCTTCCAAATGCTCAATACCCTTTTGTTTCTTGGCGATCTCGACGCGCGTCTCGTCCAAATTACGAAACCCTGTTTTTTGCCGATAGGAGAACGTACCGACCGCGTGCAAGTCGAGAGAGAACAATCCTTTTAACGATGTGCGGTAAAACTGGTGCTCGTGTGGAACAGGGTCTCCTTCGTGACGTGACATCACGCCAAAATCGTCAGTGATGTTCACAGGCGCGAGCGAGACCAATGTGCTGACGCGAAAGGGCGAAACGCGCGTTACGGTGTCAGTTGTCGGCGTTTCGTCTTCACGAGATGTATCGGCTTCACGTTTTTCTTTTGCCGAAGTTTTTTTGGAAGGAGCGCGCATATAACCGAACAAATCATCATCCCAGTAAAGGATGGGGTTGGCATCGGTGTAAGCGACCTTTTCCTCGCGATAAATGGGCGCGGCTTTCCAACCCTCTATCTCTTCAAGCGTTGTGCGCACCCAATAGCGAAACGCTTGCGCCGAAACGTAGGGATACGTGCCGTCTTTGGCCTTGATGACTTTGACGCCTGTGGTGTTGTCCGTGCGCGCGCCAGGGATGTTTCCCAAATTGTTCAGCGCTGATGCGGGCGCGTCAATGAGCAGCAAACCGGTTACGAAAGACATTGTGATCCTCCTGTATAAGTTTTGAGGTTAGTTTTCTTCCGCCGCTTGGACTTCTTCAGGTATGGCTTCTCGGTGTTCCCCTAACCATCCTGAAGCGTACAAGCGTTCAATCATGCGAATCAAAACCAGATCGCGTGCCAGACGCCAGTCACTGCGTGCAACCTCATCGCCTTCCTCGAAAACTGCGATATAGGGGTCGAGTGTGATGATTGGCGCATTACCTCGTTTGACATGCGCAAGATTGGCTTTGATGAGCGCAGTACGAAAATAATCGTACCGTTGTTCAGTAAAAAACGCGGTAAAGAAGCGCCGATCATTTTGACTACTGACGTAATCGGCAAGTTTGTCGCCCATCGAGCGAATTTGCTCAATGCGTTCCTTGTCCATATGCATTATCCTCCTGAGAAATTGTTCGGTAATTTTCCATGAGACCAAGTTGGCTTCATTTTTGAGCGAATACCCTCCTCGCGGATCGCCTTGCTTTGCCCAGCGCAACGCAATTCGCAGAAAATAGGTGCGTAGAAAAGTGGCGGCATTGTTGGGTAACTCGAACAAATCCTCGTACAACCAATTACGACGTGGTTCAAATAGCGCATCATCCTCCTGTTTTTGTTTCTTCTTAGAATGCTTGGACACTCCGATTTCCCAAGCCCGTTTCACAATTGCTTCCCACTCGGAACGATACTCGGCGCTCAGCATTGTTCGCAAGAAACTGATAACTTCGAGGGGCAAGTGATAGATGTCAAGCGACGGATCCTGACCGCTGTTGCTCAAATGATAAGCCGTCACCGAGAATGCTTGTTCATCTTCTCGTGCTTCACTTTGCATTCGACTCGCTTGAAGCAAAGTGTCAATCAGCAATGTTCGCGTTGATAATTTAGTCTCAGGCATTTTGGTGCTGCCAGCTGTCTGCGCCAGTTGAATGTTTTTGCGATTTTCTTCAAGAAATGTGCGTGCAAAATGATAAGTTAATTCATTGTTGTCAGAATGGACTGCCAATAAACGTCCCGCACACTTGGCTGCACCGAGAGGAAATGCTTGAATGCAAAGCAACGCCTCACCGGATACGGGTAACCCTGCGTCGCCGTATGGAAAGAAATTGATCGCTTCTTCGCTTGTCAACAGGGGAATATGCTGGCGATAGACAATCATTTTGGCAGGATCACCTGTGAACACACAGGTCTGATCCAGCGCAGGCACATCATTCCGAAATGCTCCCAACACCTGTTGCGCATATTCCAAACGGCGATGTGGAGTTTTCTCAAAAGCAGGTTGTGTAAATCCCGAATTTGGAAATGCTACTGTGAGAAATGACTTGAGCGGCTGAACAGTGTACTGGCGTGCCATATAGTCCGCCACCTTTTCCAAGTCAGACTCGGTAACCAGTGTCAGATCGCGCTTACCCGCAAACGCCGCAATTGTTGCTGCGCCAACATCAACGAGTGGATGACCAGTGTACTTGAGCATAAAACATCTCTCTCTATCGTTGCTGATATGTTTCTGTCAATCGCGCTGCTTCCTCTCGCATAATCTCCCGCATCCATTCTGGTTCCAGTACCTCCACATCGCTTCCCCACCCCCTGATCCAGGGCAACATCTCTTTTGGTTCTGCAATTTTAGCACGCCAGATGATATGGCCGCTTTCCAATTCTGTTAATGGTTGTTCAAAGCGATGCCAGCGCGACTCTCGTACTCGATAGGCTACACGCGGATGAAACTTTAGCGTCACTTCAATTGGCTCGCTGTCGGTGTACCAGATTCCCCAAGCGTCAGCTAGGAATTTTCGAGGATCGAAATCGGTGGGAATTTCGTATTTCTGTTGCAGCAATTCCACACGCTCAATGCGCTCGACTTTCATCGTTCGGTGTGCATTGCGCGTTTCACTGAACCCGATGGCATGGATAGATTGCCCAATAGCATAAGGTTCAATAAAGTAAACTAGGAAGACATGAGTTTGCACAGGTTCGTTGGGGTGCTTGCGATGCCAGACCCTTGCCTTTCTCTGCTCCGCCCAGGCGAGGGTGAGTTTTTCGAGCACTTCGAGGTAGCGCGGGTCCTGGCGCTGGTTGTCCTCATCCATCACATCCGCCGATTGTTTGACATGTGTGCTGATGCGCGGGGCGAGTTTTTCGAGCGCCACGCCCAGTTTCCGCAAAGCGGAAGCGGCGTGGGGATTGTGCTTGTCCATGCGCGTGGCCATCAGCCGTGCAGCAAGGTGGACCGCCATGGCCTCGTGCAAGGTAAATGCCACTTTGACGAGATACGCCGAACGGTCCAGGCTGATGCGCCCGTCGTCGTGAACGATGGTAGGGTAGATTTTCTGGAAGTCGTAGAGGTTTCGGTTGATGGTGGAGCGGTCCACCCCCAAATGGCGCGCCATCTCGGACTGCGTCAAGCCTTCGGGATGGGCAAGCAGCAGGCTTTCCATTTTCAGCAGGCGTTCCGCCTTGTTTTCTGCACGAGACACAAGGACCTCCACAACAGAATTAGAGTTACAGACAGCATAGCACAACACCCTATCGAATTCTGCAACATTTGCATAAAAATATTCCCTTCTTCCTGCCTCATTGCTGGAGAGCACTACGGCGTACAGAATCCTTCAAGAAAATTTTGCACCTGCAGAAGAGTCATTTTGTGGATTTCTTGAAGGGCCACAAACCTCCTTTTTCATCTTCAGAGAGATAAAGGCCCTTCTCTTCGAGAACGGGCAAGTAGCGGGTCACTTCACTGCGATGTAGTCCAAGCAAGCGAGCGATTACCCCCGGCTTTTTCCCCGGGTGTTCTTCGATTTTACGATAGATCACTTCTGCACGGTCAGCATTAGATGGTCTTGCCATATCTGCCTCCTCATTTGTAGATTTGTGCCCACTTTACGGGAGGCGTGTTGCAAGTACTGCAACATAGCGTGCAGAATTTTGAATTTTGTGATATACTCTTCGGCACTGGTCATCAGGGTGCCCCCCTCATCCTGATGGCCAGTATTTTTATCCTGGCTGGGTTGTGAATTTTTCGAGCAACGACAAGGAACAATTCCTGCCGTTTCTGCGTTTAGATAAAAGCGTGTTAGAATTTTTTAGACAAGTTACTTTACTTGTCGTTCTTTCTTCTTTTGCCCTCTGATGTGATTAATTCAGAACATCGCCTCCCCCAACTGCCCTCGCTTACATTACACCCATGACAAACTCATCCCCATCTCCTGTTCGTCGTTTCGACTTTTCGCGCGTGTTTGCTATATTGCTTCGCCCGCGCGCCGCCTTCGTCGAAGTTGCCTCTGAAGCGCGTGCCACTTGGCTCGCGCCTATGCTCATCTTGAGCATCACCGCCCTTCTCGTCGTCCTCACAGCAGGTTACCTCAAGACTCGTGCTGCCATGATGGGTGAAATTCCCTTGCCTCCCGATTGGCAATGGTGGACACCCGAAATGCAGGAAAATTACATGCGCGCGCAGCAAGCCACACAAGGACCAGTGTTCATGTATATCATCCCTCTCGTTGGCGCCTGGGTAAGTTTGTGGTTGGGATGGCTTATCTTTGCCGGGCTTTTGCATCTTGGCTCCACTCTTTTGGGCGGACGCGGTACCATGCAAAGCGCGTTGAACATAGTCGCCTGGGCAAGTCTCCCCTTTGCCATACGCGACGTTTTACGTATTGCTTTTATGCTGTCCGTTGGTCATACCATCACCAGCCCTGGCCTTTCGGGTTTTGTATCCGATGGGGGATTTATGTCCGATCTTCTGGCACGCACAGATATTTTCCTGATCTGGAACATCATCCTGCTGGCTATTGGTTTGGCTTTTTCTGATGGATTGTCGCGTGGAAAGTCGTTTGCCGGTGTCTTGATCGTCATACTAATCGTCCTGCTTGCGCAAGCCGGTTTTGGCGCGCTGGTTGCCAGTTTGGGTGGCGCCGCTGTTCAACGTCCTTTATTCTGAGATGGTAAATCCGTTCATTCGCGTCACCGGCTTGAAAAAGTATTATCAAATGGGAGGTACCGTTGTGCGCGCGCTCGATGGTGTAGATCTCGAGATTCCCGCGCATACGCTGACCGTCGTGATGGGACCCTCCGGCTCGGGCAAAAGCACCTTGCTTTATTTGCTTGGTGGTTTGGATCGGCCTACGGCAGGCGAAATTTGGATAAACGGTCAATTATTGAACGAGATGGACGAAAACTCACTTGCGCTCTTCCGTCGCAAGACAGTAGGCTTTGTCTTCCAATCCTTCAATCTCATCTCAAGCATGACTGCCTTGCAAAATGTAGCATTTCCCATGCAATTTGCCGGAGTCAAGCCTACTCAGCGAGAAGAACGCGCGCGTACGCTTCTGACTCAGGTTGGGCTGGATAATCGTGCCGATCATCGTCCTACCGAACTCTCCGGCGGGCAGCAGCAACGCGTCGCCATCGCCCGCGCGCTGGTCAACAACCCCAGCCTCATCCTCGCCGATGAGCCCACCGGCAACCTCGACACTGCGAGCGGCGCCGCGATCATGCAACTGCTTTCGGACCTCCATCACGCCGGACGCACCGTGCTGGTCGTGACGCACGACCCGCGCATGTTTCGTTTTGCCACGCACAAAATTTTCCTGCTCGATGGGCGCGTGGTCAGTGAAGCGGAATACCAATCTGCTGCTTTGGCAATCGCACAAGATTGATTTTTCCATTACAAAGGAATAATAATGAAACAAAGAACCCTTCGCCTCATTTCTCTGGCTTTGCTCATCGCCTTAGCCCTGGCAAGTATTCCAGTTCCGGGCTATGCCGCAACGCTCACTTCGATTACGCCGAGCACGGTGGTCAATGATGTTAGCAATCTCATCACAGTCTCCGGCAGCGGTTTCAACAACACTGCCGTAGTATTGGCAAATGGTTTTGCGCTCGACACCACTTTCCTGAACGATCAAACGCTTAGGGCCGAGGTACCTGCGGGATTTCCCTCCGGAACTTATACGATTACTGTTTCGATGACAGGGGACACGGTCAGCGGCTCGGCTACCCTGACGGTTCTCGATCCTACCCCTGTTCCTCCCACACCAACGCCCACCGCAACGAGTGCACCATTGCCTTTCGCGCGTCCACAATTTGTCGTCAGGTCTTCCAGAGCAGTGGATACAGTGCAAACCGGCAAAGAGTTTCGCTTGAAGGTTGTGCTCGAAAATGCAGGGAACGCAACGGCTTACAACACGCAAGTCGTTTTTTCCTCAGCCGACCTTGTGCCGACCAAGAATGGCGGTGTTGCTGTACTGGGAACCGTAAATGCAGATGACGAAGTGGACGCCAGCCAGACTTTCCTTGTGGCTGCTTCGCTAGTCGGCAAAAGTGTTCTCGTCGCTGATCTGACCGTTACCTATTATGACAGCAATGGAACAAGTTACTCCGATAAATTCACCCTCTCTATTCCTGTAAGTGGAGGATCGGTTCCGAGCGGTGGTCCATATTACACGCCCACGCCAACCGGCATAAAGTCATCACAATTGGTCATCACCGATTATTCTACAGATGTTGACCCGCTCGAGCCGGGAGAACAATTTACGCTCACGATGACGATTCGGAACATGGGCAATGCGCGCGCACAGCGCGTAACGATGATTGTGGGAGGTGGTTCGAGTGGATCGAATGGTGGCACGCCTCAGCCGAGTGGAGTCTCGGGCGGAAGCGGCGAATTCACCAATTTTGCTCCTGTCGGCGCATCCAATGTCCAATCGTTAGGCGATGTGAATGGCGGCGATACCATCCAAGCCAGCCAGAGCCTCATCGTCAATGTTTCTACCAATCCAGGCGCCTATCCGATGAAGATTACCTTCTCCTATTTGAACGACAAAGGCGAAGTGATCAACGATGAGCAGGTTATCACCCTCCTTGTTTACAGCCTTCCTAAACTGGATATTGGTTTCTATCGTCCTCTCGATCCGTTCTTCGTCGGTCAACCGGGCGCGTTGCCGTTCCAGGTTGTCAACCTCGGCAAGCGGACTGCCGTGCTTGGGACGATGAAGGTTGAAGCGGAGGGAGGAACCATAGAAAACGGGACCAGCCTCGTCGGAGCGCTCGATGCGGGCGGTTATTTCACCCTCGACTCGATGCTAATCCCCGAAAGGTCCGGCACGATCGCCCTCAACATCACTATAGATTACACGGATGATTTCAATCAACCGCGCACCATCACCCGCACGTTGGAAGTGGAAGTGATGGAGGGCTTTATTGAGACGCCAATTGATCCCTCCCTGGAAGGCGGAGGAGAATTACCACCCCCTTCTGAAGAAAACTTCTGGCAGAAGGTTTGGCGCTTCATCCTGGGATTACTTGGTTTGGACAGCGCGCCCCCCTCGGACGGGAATCCAGGCGAAGTCCCGCCCATTGAAGAACCGATTCACCCCCTGCCCGGCGGTGGAAAAGGTTGATTGTTGCAATCCTATCTGAGCGGCATGTACCTTATCCTGCACAGTGTAGTTTGCAGTGTTAATGCGAGACTGCGATGAAATTCCTCGATCTGCTTCGGCTTATCTTTGGTAACCTCAACCGCCGCAAAGCGCGCGTGGCGCTCACTGCCATTGGTGTTGTGATCGGTACGGCGGCAGTCGTGATTCTCGTTTCTCTTGCAATCGGTTTGCAGCGAAATGCGAACGAACAATTGTATGGCATCGGAGATTTGACCCAAATTCAAGTGAGTCCGAATTATGGAGGAGGCGAGGGGCCGGTGGTGATGATTGATCCTGTGGGTGGAGGGGGAGGAGGTGGTGAACCTCAGCAGCAAAAACTGCTCACCAATGCTGCGCTGGATGAACTGCGTGCCATCCCCGGCGTTGTAGCAGTCATTCCGCAGGACTTTTTCTATTCCGGCATGGTCATGAAATATCAGCGTTTGGAAGGTGGCGCGGGGTTGCGCGGTGTAGGAACCAATGATCTTGCCGAACTTGGCCTGGAGGCCGCCCAAGGCACCACTGAATTGAAGCGCGGCAGGGTAATTGTTGGCGCCATGGTCTCCTCCAGTTTTTACGATCCACGCCTCCGCCCCGGTCAGGAACCGCCTCCTCCACCCGATCTGTACAATCAGCAGTTGCAAATCATCCTCCTGAAGTGGGATGAGAATGGCAATGAGATTCGCAAAACTCTCAGCCTGAGAGTGGATGGTGTGCTGGCGCGCACGGGTAGTGATGCCGATTGGACGCTTTTCATGCTCCTCGATGAAGTAAAGGCGATGAACGAATGGGCAAGCGGAACGAAGATCAATTACAACAAGAATGGCTACAATCAAGTCATTGTAAAAGTTGCCGACGCCCGCCAGGCGCTGGAGGTTGCCGATCAAATCACAGACATGGGTTTTCAGGCATTCACCCCTCAATCCTTTGTGCAAGGAATCAACCGGTTCTATCTGATCATGCAGATTATCTTTGGTGGGGTCGGCGCAATTGCCCTGCTAGTTGCCGCCATTGGAATCGCAAACACAATGACCATGTCCATTCTTGAGCGCACGCGCGAAATTGGTTTGATGAAAGCGGTCGGCGCAACGAACCGGGATGTGCTGGCAATCTTTTTGGGCGAGGCAGCAGGTATCGGTTTTTTAGGTGGGCTGGGCGGCGTGATCGTGGGCTGGCTGGCAGGACAAGCGCTCAACGTCCTGGCTATCGTGTATCTCGCCGGACAGGCCGGTCAGCAAGGCGGCCCGCCTCCAAGCATTGCTGTTTATACGCCCCTCTGGCTTCCGCTTTTTGCGCTGCTCTTCTCTACCTTTGTTGGCATGGTTTCGGGCTTATATCCGGCTCTGCGCGCTGCAACGATGATCCCCGTGCTGGCTTTGAAATATGAATAATGCACCAACTGGAATTGAAAGGGGATGATTTTTAGATTGCGTTACAATCTTGTCATGCCTCTCTCAGCCGATTTTTTGCATGAACTGAAAAAACGCTTCAAAGGGGACCTTCGATTTGATCCCGCTTCAAGAGCCTTATACTCCACTGATGCCTCGATCTATCAAATTGAGCCGTTGGGTGTCGCCATTCCGCAGACGCAAGAAGATTTACACGCGGTCGTAGAGCTTGCGGCGAAATATAAAATTCCCATTCTGCCGCGCGGCGCAGGGACCAGTCTGGCCGGTCAGGCGATTGGCAATGCCTTAATCCTCGATTGCTCGCGCTGGCTGGATCGAATTGTGGAAATAAACTCCGAAGAGCGTTATGCCATCGTTGAGCCGGGTGTAGTCCTGTCGAACCTGAACCGTGCTGCCGCAAGATATGGTTTGCAATATGGTCCCGATCCAGCCTCTGCGGAGCGCGCCACAATGGGCGGCGTGCTTGCCAATAATGCGACCGGCGCACATTCGATTTTATATGGCATGAGCGCCGATCACTTGCTCGAAGCGGAGGTGATCCTTTCGGATGGCAGCCTCATGACATGGCGGGAATATTCGAATGCTGAAGCCGAATTACTTGCCTCGAGCAGCGTAAATCGCATTGAGAAAAGCATCATCTCTGCCGCGCTGGAAATACGGAGAAACTACGCAAGTGCGATAAAACAAAACTTCCCTCTCTCGTGGCGCAACTCTGCCGGCTATCGTTTGAATTATCTTCTGCCCTATTCTCCCGGCAAGCCGCCGCGCTGGCAGGGGGACTATCCGGCACTTCAACCTTCCTCGCTCAACCTTCATCCTTTACTGGCTGGTAGTGAAGGCACCCTGGCTATCCTCCGCCGTATAAAGATAAATTTGGTGCCAAAGCCCAAACACACGATCCTGTGTGTGCTGACATACGAGAGTGTCGCCGCTGCGTGTGACGACATTCCACGCCTGTTGGAATATCAACCGGACGCGATTGAATTGATCCCGCAGTTGATCCTTCGCAACGCGCGGAGCATCCCTGCTTACGCGCGTCAGATGGGATGGTTAACGGGGGACCCCTCGGCTGTGCTGGTGGTGGAATTTAGCGGCGACTCGCCTCCAGCGTTGAAAGAAGCGACGCTGCGACTTCGTTCGGCACAAAATCAAAATCCTGTTATCGCTGAATCTCCCGAAGAACAGACGCGCATTTGGAATGTTCGCAAAGTGGGCTTGGGCATCTTGGATTCGCGCCCACAGTCCGCGCGCCCCATCGCCTTTATCGAAGACTGTGCAATACCCATCGAACGCCTGGGCGAATTTGTCCGCGAAGTCGAAAAGATATTGAGCACGCATGGGACATACGGCGGCATGTACGCACATGCTTCGGCGGGATGTCTGCATATTCGCCCTGTGCTGGATCTCTGGCGTGGTGAAGGCGTGCGCGCCATGCGAAGTATCGCCGAACAAGTCTTGGCAGTGACGCTTCGCTTGGGTGGCTCGATGAGCAGCGAACATGGCGACGGGCTTGCGCGCGGTGAGTTCATCGCGAGGATCTATGGCAGTGAGGTGACCGAAGCCATGCGCTTGTTGAAGCGCGCCGCAGACCCTCATAACATTTTGAATCCGAACAAACTGTTCGATGCGCCACCGATGGATACGCATTTGCGTTACGACGAAACTTATCGCCTTCAACCGTGGCAACCCGCTTTGCATTTCGATCATGAACGCGGACTGGCTGGCGCCATCGAACAATGCAATGGTCAGGGTGTGTGTCGCAAAACATCGGGGGTGATGTGCCCATCGTTTCAAGCTACGCGTGAGGAGGCTTATAGCACACGCGGCAGAGCAAACTTGCTGCGCGCCCTCCTCGCGAGCCATGCTGTGCGGGCTTCATTAGTCGCCTCACGCCATGTCGAGTTGAGGGAGGCAACTTTTCGCGCGCTGGACCTGTGCCTGGCATGTAAGGGTTGTACGGCGGAATGTCCCAGTGGCGTGGACATGCCGAAATTGAAGTACGAGTTCATGAACGAGTATTACAAATCGCATCGCAGAAAGTTGCGCGATTATCTCTTTGGATATTTTCACGTCGTGGCGAAATGGCTGAGCCTGATTACACCGCTGGCAAATTATTTTATGCAGATGAATGGATCGCGAAAGATGATTGCCCGCGCTTTGGGGATTACCGATCAGAGACCGTTCCCCGTTTTTGCCAGTGAGCGCTTCAAACCGAACCCTCAGCCTGCGCGCGCGAAAACTGTCATTTTCCTGCCCGACGTTTTTTCCCGGTATATCGAGCCGCAAGTGGAAAAGGCGGCCTGTGAGGTTTTGAATTGGCTGGGATATGATGTGAAGATGCTGACAAGGATCGGCTCGGGCGCGTCACTGCTCTCGAAGGGATTCGTGGAAGCGGCGCGCAAGCACGCGGCAAACGTGTTGGACGAGATCCAAGCCCTGGATGGAGGCGCCGGCTTGAGCGTGGTCGGATGCGAACCGCCTGAAGTGTATTGTCTCAAACATGAATATTCCGCTTTGTTGCCGGAGCGTCGTGCAGAAATCGAATCGCTTGCTCAAAGGGTCTGGTTGGTGGATGAACTTATTTTGCGCGTAGCCAGTATGGAGGATAAATTCCATCTCCCCCAAAAAACAAACTCAAAACCAAAGGTTATCTTTCATCCACATTGCCACCAGCGCGCCGAGGGCACTGCTACCGATGGCTTACCTTCGGGCGTATCCGCCACTGTTGAGATGCTTCGCTTGTTTGGCTTCGATGTACAGGTCATTGAGGCAGGTTGCTGTGGCATGGCTGGAACGTTCGGTTACGATGTCGAGCATTATGAACTTTCAATGAAAGTGGGGGAGTTGGGTGTACTGCCTGCGATGAGAAAGTTGAAGCAAGATCATCTACTCCTTTCTTCCGGCGCGGCGTGCAGGTTGCAAATTCGACATGGCACGGGTATCGAAGCGAAGCCTCCGATTGTGTTGATCGGCGAATTGCTGAGCGCCGTAAATCATCAAGGGTGAGTGATACCGTTCGGTTCGCCTGTGGGAACAGACCAGGCGCCCTGATTGAACTCTTGCACATAAGCCCTCAGCACATTGAAATCTGCAACGAGGACAGATGTGTTGCCGAGCACAGGGTCTTGATAGCGCTGGCTCGTGAATATCGTTTCCGGGAATCCCAGAAGTTCGATCTGCTGGGCATTGAGCATTGATGCCAGACATAACAACTGACCGATTTCTACTGTCCCGAGATCCGTTTGAACCGAGCCGTGGAAGGCTTCGATCAGACTTGGGAGGTTGGGAATGACAGCGGGGCTAAGCAGTTTCGAAGCGAGAGCATGAAGGATCAGGTTTTGGATTTCGATGCGCTGGAAATCTCCCTGTGGGCGCATACGCGCCAAGAGCATGGTGCGATAACCGTTCAAGTGTTGTGGACCGGCTGGAAAGTAGAGGTTTGGGTCTTTCGAGCCTTTCACGCGCCCGTCAATGGTGTAGGGCAGGTTGATGTCAATACCACCTACTGCATCCACAACGCGCACGAAGGTTTGTAGATTCACCGCAAGGTAATGATCCACGCGGGCGTCGAAGTTATGTTTTAGAGTATTTGCCAGGAGGCCGGGTCCCTGGCCAGGCCCTGAATAATAATTGTAGGAGGGATTGCCGTAGAGATATGCCTGATTGAGTTTTCCATGGGTGATGTTGTATTGAGGGTCAATGCCGGGAATTTCCACGTATAGATCGCGGGGAAAGGTCAGGATTTGCACGCGGGGGTGGATAAAGTCTACGCGTGCAATGCGAATCGAATCCGCAAGGCCTGCCGAATAATTGTCACGGCGGGAGTCGCTGCCAATGATCAGGATGAACATAGCGGGTGGCGCTCCGCACAGGGCTGTAGGCTCTGTGGCTGTGGGGGTGAGGGTAGGTGTGGGCGTGAAGGTTGGCGTGGAAGTGGAGGAGGGAATAGGCGTGATGGTAGGGAGAAGTATGGTATTCACTGCATTGCAGGCAAGCGAGACTAAGAAGATTGCGCCATAGAGTAACCGTATGACTGAATGGAACTTGCGCGAGGGATAGTGTGTTGGAGTTTGCATGGGTTTTGTCCATTGGGAGATTTTTTCAATAAGACATTACGTAGTTGAGCGCTGAATTGTTCCCACCTTTTTTACTCCTCGGGCGAGGGGATAGGCTGTTACGCTTACGTTGCGATTTCTAGTAAGCGGTCGCGTCTACTTAAGTCTTTATGAAGTTGGATTTGTGCATTGGGGAAGTACTCACGGGCGAGTTGGCATGCCTGCGCGCCGAGCGTGGATTCGATTTCGAGTAGCAAGACACCATGAGGGGCAAGCCGCGAAGGTGCGAGAGCCATCAATCCGCGAATCTCTTTGAAGCCATCTTCGCCGCCGTCCAGTGCAAGGAGGGGTTCCCGTTTGGAAACGCTGAGGTCATGCAGGGTTTGCGTTGGAATGTAGGGCAGGTTTGCACAGATTAGATTCAAGGGCGATTGAACCCAGTTGGCGGGAGATGAAATTGCGGCAGGTTCAGGCAGAAGATCGCATTCCATGAATTCAATTCTGTCTTCTACGCCAAATTTTCGCGCGTTGTGTTTTGCGACATCCAACGCTTTCGGCGAAATATCTGTTGCAAGAATGCGGACATCCGGCACATGAACAGCCAGTGAAATGGCAATTACGCCTGAGCCGGTGCCAACATCGGCGGCTGTTTTGACGCCCTTTATTTCATTCAATTTAGCAATTGCCTTTTCGACGAGTAACTCTGTTTCAGGACGTGGAATGAGAACATGCTTATTGATTTCAAAATCGAGCCCAAAGAATTCCCAATGTCCTAGCAAATAGGGAAGTGCTTCACCCTCTTCGAGGCGCTTGAGCGCGTTTTCAAGTTGTATGCGCTGAGTGTCTGTAAGGGTAAGGTCAGGATGGGCTACCACCCATGTGCGAGGTCTGTTGAGGAGGTGGGCAAGGAGCACGGAAGCGTCAAGGGCAGGGGTATCGCTGATCGGAGCGAGTCGGGATGTGAGGTCCGAAAGAAGCGAAGTGTTGGTCCTCATCCATCTTTCCAAAAGAGTTTTAGTCTGTACCTATCCATTCGCGATACCGCTTGCCGCGAGGCGTTCCGCTTCTTCGCGCGTGGCAAGTTCTTCGATGAAAGGATCAATTTCACCATCCATCACAGCGGCAAGGTTATAGATGGACAATCCAATGCGATGATCGGTTACCCGATTTTGAGGGTAGTTATAGGTGCGGATTTTTTCGGAGCGTTCACCTGTGCCGACCTGTGCGCGTCGATCGGCATCGAGGGCTGCGCGGCGTTTTTCCTCTTCCATGTCGTAGAGGCGTGCTCGTAGGATGCTCATAGCGCGTAATTTGTTTTGCAATTGTGAGCGTTCATCCTGACAGGTGACAACAATGCCGGTGGGTTTGTGATAGAGGCGCACAGCGGTCGAGTTCTTTTGTACGTTTTGTCCGCCTGCGCCTGATGAGCGAAAGACTTCGATTTCGATATCGCTTTCCGGAATGTTGATTTCCACTTCGTCCACCTCGGCGAGGACAGCAACGGTGGCGGTGGAGGTGTGAATGCGTCCCTGCGCTTCGGTGATCGGCACCCGCTGCACGCGATGCACACCCGATTCGTATTTGAGTTTTGAGTAGGCGCCTTTTCCGCGAATTTCGAAGATGATTTCTTTGTAGCCTCCCACGCCGATGGCATTTTCGGAGAGGATTTCGGTCTTCCAGTTTTGACGGTCGGCATAACGCGTGTACATGCGGAACAGATCGCCCGCGAAGATGGCCGCTTCATCCCCGCCTGTGCCAGCGCGGATTTCCATGATGACGTTCTTTTCGTCGCGCGGGTCTTTGGGGAGGAGCATGCTCTTGATTTCTTTTTCGAGCGTCTCGATCTTTGGCTCCAGTTCTTTGATGTCAGCTTCAGCCAGGGCAAGTAAATCCGCATCTTTCTCGGAGCGGAGAATGGTTTTTGCTTCCTCGAGACTCTTCACAGCCTGACGATATTCCCGCGCCTTCTCGACAATAGGCTCCAGTTCCACGCGTTCTTTGTTGATTTCCGCAGCGCGCTGGTAATTGTTGCCTACTTCGAGCAGTTCTTTCGAAAGTTGTTCGTAGCGTTCCTCAATACCTTTTAATTTGTCGAGCATAGATGTTTATCCTCTATCATAGCGAGACGGTGAAGCAATCCTTGTGTGGGTTCGGGAAACCACTTTGGGGCGCACAAGGATATGTGCGTAATAAAGCGCGGCAGAGCGCCGCGCGCGGCGATGATTATATCACCCCTGTTAAACAAGGCTAGAAAGACACGGCCGCCGAGAGAATTAATGAAAGAACAACCAGAATCGAAAAAACGATGAAAATAACTTGCACGAGCCGGTGTGAAGTCGTTTTGCTGGTTTTGGTTTGATTTTTGTTTTTGAACTTCTTGGTTGCCATAATCGGATCTGAAGACCTTATTTACGCAGTTAGATGTTTATAAAAGGCAGTTGCCATAGCCTTTTCCATTTCTTCGAGGGTGACAGGTTTTGTCACATAGGCATCGGCTCCTAGCGCCAAAGCCTTATCCACCATGGTGTCGGCGGTTTCGGAGGACAGGATGACAATGGGGAGGTTTTTTGTCTCCGTTCGGCGGCGAAGAAATTCCACCATGTCTAGTCCCGAAAGTTCTGGCATGTTAATATCCAGAATGATTAAATCTGGCTTCTTGCCGGAGACCAGCAGCTGCGCGGCGGAACGGACGCTGTAAAAAGCCTCCACTTCGCAATCGAGAAGTTTCAACATCAGCCCGATTGCACGGTTCATTTCCTCATCATCATCCACAATCCAGACTTGTTTCATTTCTCAAATTGTTTTATTCCAAATGCGCCTTGAGGTTCTCCGCCGCTTTTCTATTCATTCCTTTGACGGCTGCCAATTCCTCAATCGAAGCCTCTCTAATCTTATCCACAGAACCAAAATGTTTCAAGAGTGCCTTGCGCCGCCCGGGTCCAATGCCGGGGATCGAATCTAGCCGCGAAGCCATGCCCAGTTTTTGCCGCTTTTTGCGGTGTGCGGTGATGCCGTAGCGATGAGCCTCATCGCGAATGCGCTGCAGCAGGTAAAGTCCCTGCGAGTGACGCGGCAACAACAACGATTCGGATTTGTTGGGGAAGAAGATTTCCTCCTGTTGTTTTGCCAATCCAATGATAGGCACTTTGCCGTATAGATCAAATTTTTCGAGGACTTGCACCGCGCGTCCCAATTGGCCTTTGCCGCCATCAATGATGATGAGATCCGGCAAAAAGGAAAAGGACGCATCTTTCTTTGCTCCGGGCTGGTCGGCTGTTTCCTGGCTGGCGCGCCACCGACGGAAGCGCCGCGTGAGCATCTCCTCCATCGAGGCGAAATCATCTGGCGCGCCTACCACGCTTTCGATATTGAACTTGCGATACAGTTTCTTATCCGGCACGCCCTGAGTAAAGACCACCATCGCGCCGACAATTGCCGTTCCCTGCGTGTTCGAAATATCGTAGCATTCGATGCGGTTGGGTGGAGCAGGCAGGTTCAATGCTTGCTGCAATTCAGCAAGCGCTTGCTCTTGTTTGTGGGTATCTGCCTGCCACTGGGCGCGCAAGGCGTTCAAGGTTTCGGTGGCATTTTCCGCCGCCATCTTCACGAGTTCATGTGGCTGTCCCTCTTTGGGGACGAAAAGTTCAACCTTTTGTCCGCCGCGTTTGGAGCGAAGCCATTGACTGATGATCATCGCCTCATCGAGTTCCTGTGGGAGCAGGACTTGTTGAGGAACGGTCGCCGCTTCTGTGTAGAACTGTTTGATAAATTGTTCCATCACTTCGGCGTCTGGTGCGTCCTCTGTCCCTTCGAGGATGAAATACTCGCGCCCGATCAACTTTCCACCGCGAATGAAGAAGATTTGCACACAGGCTTCGCCGTCACTGCGCGCCATGGCAAGGACATCCGAATCGAGATAATCGTTGGCAAAGACGATGCGCTGCCGCTCGATGATGGATTGAATCGCCTTGAGTTGATCACGCAAGACAGCGGCTTTTTCGTAGCGCATCTCCTCTGCGGCTTTGTTCATCTCCTGTTCCAGCCGCCTGACGATGTCCTCGCTACGCCCGTTTAGAAACTCCATCATGTCCGAGATTATCTGGCGATATTGTGCCTGGGTCACTGCGCCGATGCAGGGTGCAGAGCATAGTTTGATGTCATAGTACAGGCATGCTCGTTGGTCCATGCCTGTGATTTCTCGGTCGCAGGTCAGGTAGGGAAAGATGCGGCGGAGTACGTCCAGAGTCTGGTGTACAGCCCAGGCGGAGGTGTACGGTCCAAAGTAGCGCGAACCGTCGTTGCTCATCTGCCGCGTGACCGTTACCTTCGGGAAAGGATCCGCCCAGTGGACTTTGATGTAAGGATAGCGCTTGTCATCCTTGAGGCGGACGTTGTACTTAGGGCGGTGCTTCTTGATCAGGTTCATCTCGAGGATGAGCGCCTCGAGTTCTGATCCAACTACGATCCATTCGATATCTGCAATCTCGCGCACGAGGCGCCGCGTCTTACCATCATGACTGGCATCAGCATGAAAGTAGGAGCGGACGCGGTTTTTCAGATTGATTGCCTTCCCAACATAAATGACCTTTCCCTCGGCGTTTTTCATCAAGTAGCAACCAGGTTTTGCAGGGAGGGTGGAAAGGATATTCTGGAGCCTCTCGGAAATGTCCATCACTGCGTAATTTTACTGTATAACTTTTTCATTGCATTGGAGTTATAGTGATTGTAATCGGCTTATGTTTATGCAATAATGGAGCCAAATTCATTTTCATGGAGGAACATATGAACGATCAGATGAACGCCCCGGTACCGCCTTCAGCAGGCAATAGCAATGCACAGACAATGGCAATTGCATCTCTGGTGATCGGTGTCATCAACCTTTGTGCCTGGCTTTTACCGATCTGTGGTTTTCCGCTTGGCATCGTGGGCCTTGTGTTGGGATATTTTGGTATGAAGGATCCCTCTCGGAAGAACCTCGCCATAGGAGGGATGGCTTTGTCGGGAATTGGGATATTGCTGGCGTGTGTGAACGCAATTGCTGGTGCTGTCTTGAATGCGGATTTGTATCGGCAAATCCTGCAAGGATTCGGACAGTAGCAGAAGCGTGCTAATCCACTCTCCCACATATGCACGAATGTGGGAGAGTTTTGCATCTTTGCTATAGTGCGCGTATAACCGAGTTATTTTCCTGAGGATGGGATTCTCTCGGGACCAATCAGTATGGGCATGTCTGCCAGATACCAGCCATGCTCATACGCCAGGTCTGCGCCGCATTCGCCGGGGAGTGGTTCGACCAGACCGTTTTTGTCAACATCCTGACCGCGCAGAAGATTTTCTGTCAGGATCGAAAGTTCTGTGACGCTTGTCTCCATCTCGGCTCCAAAAGGCATCTTCATGAGTTCGAGCGCCAACGAGAGGATGCGGTTCGTCCAGCCATCCATGTTCTGAATGCAAACTCGAATGTTTTCGCTGTACAGGCGAATATTGGGGGTGGAGTCCGTCGCGTCACTTGCCAGTTTTAACTGCTGAAATGTTTCCTGAAGATAGCCGGCGCGGCTTCCGTTGGGAAGGCTTCCGAATCCGTCGCCACCGTTGTTATCGAAAACGCCGTCCTGATCATAATCTTTATAAAGATCGCTCTGGTCGCCGACGATGAGGTTGATTACCTCCTCGGTCCGTTTGCGAACCGTGGCTTCATCGCCGTTGGCAAATGCTTCAATCAAGCCTACAAAATCCGGGTCCAGAGGATCACCATGGACCGAAGCATTGATGTAACTTGCGCTGTAATAGTACAACCCTTGCATCAATGCGAGATTGGCAGGCGTCTCGTTATAGGAGGTCAATACATTGCGAACATGAACCAGCGCTTGCGGAGGAAAAATTGAGGAATAGGCAATTTCTTCGTCTGGTTGGGTGACTTCCACGCCATCCTGCTCCACGGTGATTTGGATGTGATGGTAGAGTTGAAGCAGGTTTTGTTGATCGGGATCGGTGAAAACCGGTTGACCTGTACCGGCAGTATCGAAGGTGATGGCGCCAATGTCTCGCGGAGGCGTGCCTTCACTGCCGATCAGCCAGACCTCATAATGCGTTCCAGGCTGGGGCGGAGTTGCTCGCGTCAGTGTGATTGAGATTCTATCCATGACGTTGTTGAAGTCCGAGAATCTTGCTTTCCCAATTGGTATGTTTGGGTCTTGGGGCTGTGGCGTAATGGCAACGGTTGAGGTCGAAGGATACATTAATTGAAGGATCACCACGGCAAGAGTCACCGCCATAATCAATTCCAAACCGAGGCGAATCCAGCGGGTGCGAAACGGCGCTTCGATCTTCGGTTGAACCTGATTCGCTGATGATGCTTTGCGCGCCGCCTCGGCGATCTCCAGCGTGGCCGGAGAAATGGTTTCTCCATTGAAGATCGCCATGAACTCATTTGCCATTTCCCCAGCGGTTGCATAGCGCATGGCTGGGTCTTTGGCAAGAGCACGGTCGAGGAGCGCTTGCAAATCGTCAGATATGCCCTTGATCGGTGGAGGTGGCTCGTTGATGTGTTTCATCAACATGCCAAATGTTGTGTCCGCTTGAAAGGGCACCTGCCCGGCAAGCAGTTCATAGAGCAAAATGCCGAGTGAGTAAATATCTGTGCGGTGATCCACTTTTTCGCCGCGTGCTTGCTCCGGGCTCATATAGGCGGGCGTGCCGGCGACGGCACCGCTGGTCGTGTGCATAGTCGAATCGAGTAAACGCACCAGCCCAAAGTCGGTGAGAATCGGCTCCACATCCGGTGGAAGAGGTTTGCCGAGTTCAATGGGCTGAGAAGGGGAACGCAGAAGAACATTGGCGGGCTTAATGTCGCGATGAATAACGCCCTGACTGTGTGCGTAATCGAGCGCGTGGGCAATGGACCGAAGCAAGCGGGCAACGATCGCAATGGGAACGCGCTGCTTTTGTGCGTGCAAGGTTTTCAAATAGGATGCCAAAGAAGGTCCCGGTACATATTCCATGACAATGCAGGGTGTGTCGTCTTCCACGTAATAGTCGAGCATGCGCACGATGTTTGGATGGCGCAGTTCTCCCACGACCTCTGCTTCACGTTTGAAACGCGCAAGTTGATGGAGATCCCGTTCGAGCAGCCCCCTCATTACTTTTATGGCAACGCGTCCATGTACAGCATGGGTTCCCAAGTAGATTTCTGCCATGCCCCCTCGGGCAATTAGGCTTTCAATTTCCACTTGCCCAAGTTTTTTTCCTGACCAATCTGGCATGTGAAAAATTATAATCGAGACTTGACCAGGAGACGTGTATAATCGGCGGGCTGAAGGTGATTAAAATGAATTGACAATGATGAGGTTTTTGTGACGCAGACGCTGGAGGAGATGGTTGGAAATTTGTTGCGCGCACGGCATTTGACGCTGGCTTTGGCGGAATCCTGTACCGGCGGCTTGATAGGCGATCGCGTGACAAATGTCCCCGGTTCGTCGGAATACTTTTTGGGCAGTGTGGTTGCCTATGCTTATGAAGCAAAGGTTGCCTTGCTGGGGGTTTCGTGGGATACACTGAACAAATATGGTGCGGTTAGTCGTGCCGCTGTGTTGGAGATGGCGCGGGGCGTGAAAAGGGCATTGAGCTCAGACATTGCTATTTCGGTTAGTGGGATTGCCGGTCCCGGTGGGGGAACACCGGAAAAACCGGTTGGCACTACATGGATTGCTTTAATTGCAAGGGATGGCGAATGGGCGCGGCAGTTCCATTTTTCGGGAAATCGCATACAGAATAAACTCTCCGCGGCCGAGGCGGCTCTTCAGATGTTGCTGGATTATCTGCAAAATCGGATAACCGAATCCTAGTTGTGATTCCCGGTGGATAAGTTGGAATTTCCTGCGTTGTACTCGATTGCGTAAGCAGGGATGGTTATGCCGGAAATTGAGAGATTGACCTCCCTGCCTTTGATCCCCGCTTCAGGTGGGATTCGGCGAAACGCTTCACGCGTGACAAGGATTTCACCAGCCGCTGCAAGGTCTTCTCCCATTTTGCAGGCGCGGTTGACGGGGTCGCCAAAACAGTCTTCGCTACCAACGATTAGAATTTTCCCGTAGTCAATGCCACAGGCGATACGGATATCGAGATCATCCGGCGTGAGCAAGTTCGAGGCGGCAAATGCGTGTTGCATGGCAATTGCCGCGTGGACTGCGGAGAGAGGATCAGGAAAGACAGCGAAGCAACTATCTGCTTCATATTTGATCATGCTTCCACCGTATGATTTCACAATGGGTTCGGTTGTCAACTGCATGCGCCGCACCATGGAAAGATAATGTACGATCCCGTACTTGCGTGTGAGCAGGGAGAAGCCGGACATATCCAGCACGAAGACCGCGTACTCCGCTCCGAATTCTCTCCACAAGGCGTCTTCGATTTTTTTGCGCTCCTCTTGCCCTACAGCCTGAGAGTATTCCACCAGTAGAGATTGGAATTTTTTCGAGGACTTTGGAGTCATGATTGTCCTTTGGGGGGCGAATGGTGCATATTACTCACGTGTTAACTTCTTTTCGATTTTTGCCCAAGTATCTTTTAGCCCAACCGTCAGGTTGAACACGGGTTTTTCGGGTGTGGTGTCGGGGTCTACGCAGAAATAGCCGATGCGCTCGAATTGGTAGCGCGAGCCAACTTCGGGTGAGGCAAGATGCGGTTCTACATATCCCGTAAGAACTTCCAGCGATTTTGGGTTGAGATAGAGGATGTAGTCTTCGCCTTCATCGGGGTTGGGGATTGTAAACAGGCGGTCGTATAGACGGAACTCCGCCTCTTTTGCATGCGCGGCAGATACCCAATGGATGGTGGATTTCACCTTGCGTCCATCCGGCGCGTCGCCACCGCGTGTGGCCGGATCATATGTTGCGTGTACTTCGATCACTTCGCCGTTTTCATTTTTGACGGCATGTGTGCATTTGATGAGGTAGGCATATCGCAGGCGGACTTCGTTGCCGGGGTAGAGGCGATAATACTTCGGTAGCGGAGTCTCACGGAAATCATCCTGCTCGATGTAGAGCACTTTAGAGAATGGTACTTTACGCGTGCCGGCAGAGGGATCTTCGGGATTGTTGTGCGCGTCCATCTCTTCGACGAGATCATCGGGGTAATTGTCAATGACCACCTTCAATGGGCGAATGACGGCCATGCGGCGCAGGGCGCGTTTGTTGAGGTCATCGCGAACGCAGGCTTCGAGAAGGGCTACATCGGTGGTGCTGTTGGTTTTGGCTACACCGATGCGACGGACGAATTCGAGGATCGCTTCGGGCGTGTAGCCTCGGCGGCGCATAGCGCGCAGTGTGGGCATGCGCGGATCGTCCCAGCCTTTGACGTGACCCTCTTCCACAAGACGGCGCAGTTTGCGTTTGCTCAACACGGTGTAGGTCATGTTCAGCCGGGCGAATTCGATTTGACGCGGTTTGAATACGCCGAGTTGATCGAGGAACCATTCGTACAAGGGACGATGGTTCTCGTATTCGAGCGAGCATAACGAATGGGTGATGCCCTCCATCGAGTCGTTTTGTCCATGTGCCCAGTCATAAAGGGGATAAATTTTCCATTTGGTGCCTGTGCGATGGTGAGGAGGGTGGTGAATGATGCGATACATGGCAGGATCGCGCATGTTGATGTTCGGGTGTGCCATGTCAATTTTGGCACGCAGGATGCGTGAGCCATCGGGAAATTCACCGTTCTTCATGCGCTCAAGCAGGTCAAGGTTTTCTTCCACAGAGCGGTTGCGGTAGGGCGAGTTCTTTCCGGGTTCGGTGAGTGTGCCGCGATTTCGGCTCACCTCTTCCGGTGTTTGATCGTCCACATAGGCAAGTCCTTTTTTCACCAGTTGCACTGCCCATTCGTAGAGCAGGTCGAAGTAATCAGAGGCGTAGGTTTCCTTGACCCATTCAATGCCGAGCCAGCGCGCGTCCTCCTTGATGGCTTCCACGAATTCGGTTTCTTCCTTGGTTGGGTTCGTGTCGTCGAAGCGCAGGTACACTTCGCCGTTGAATTCTTTCGCCACAAGGTAGTCAATCATGAAAGCCTTGGCATGTCCAATGTGCAAGTACCCGTTTGGTTCGGGAGGCAAGCGCGTGCGGACGTAGGTATAGCGTCCTGTGCGCAGGTCTTCGGCGACTGCTTCGCGAATGAAATCGGTTGGTTTGTTGTCTTCTGCCATTTCGCTTCCTCGCGGAATTTTCTGGTGGAATTTCTTTCAGACGGAACATTTTCCCTTTTTGGGCGTCCTTAGTCAGGTAATTATAACAAAAGGAAAAGTATAATCATGTTTGGAGGTAGTTATGAATGCAATGAACGATAAGCGAGAGAAGTTTTTGGGTACATATTTCGACCGCGATAGCATCCTGAGGTTTGCGCGTTGGGCAGATGTTCTGGCGTGGGTGGTTCTGACGATTTATTTGTTGACGTGGCTTTTCTCAATTCTGCTATTCATTTCCCAATATATGACGGGATTGTTCTTCGACAAAGGCGGAACTTTCCTAACGATGTTCAATATTTTTTCGCCGTATTTGCAACAGCCGCTTCCCGGCGTTTTTTACTTTTTCGGTTTGCAGGGTATCTCGAAGGGGTTGCTGATCCTGCTCGATATGGAGGATAACACTCGTCGCGCGGCACGCAGGTAAAATCCCTTGCTGGCTCATGCTCTGCGTGTTACAATACTGCGCGCCGGATTGGGGGCTCGTCTAATGGTAGGACGACTGACTCTGGATCAGTTAGTAGCGGTTCGAATCCGTTGCCCCCAGCCTACCACAATCTTACAGGAAATGCCCTGGAATATTCAGGGTTTTCCTAGTGAGGGTTCGTTACTATGGGTCTTCCTGTCTTTCTTCCCCTCCCTGAAGCTGCCCGCAAGTATGGGCTGAGTCAAGCGCGCCTGAAATCTCTGATTGAAAATGGTAAAATCAGGGCAGGAGTGATAGAAGGAAAAATGGTCGTGAGCGAAGATGAAGTGAGAAATGAAGCAATTCAGGAAAAGGGTCTCCGCAAAGAAGATTTGCCGGAGTACCAGAAGCATGCTCACTTGAAGGGGCAAGCGATTTGGATTAACGAGGCAGCGAGACAATATCATGTTTTGCCTCAAACTCTTTGGAAATGGGTAAAAGCTGGTTATATTAGGCAACTTGGAAAAAGGGGGAACAAAATACTAATTGACGAGGCCGACGTTGCGTATTGCGCCGAGATCTACCGGAAAAACGGAAAGCCTGGACGAATACTATTCAATCCTGATGGAACCCCGTACAAACCCAGAACACTAGCAATGTAGCCACGGCTATAAAAGCCGTTTTTTTTTATCGTAAAATCATCAACTGTATTGACAACCGTTGATGATTAGTGCTATACTATTTTATAGCACTTTTCCAAACCATCCCCTAAGCCTCAAACACAACGCCCCGGAGGGCGTTGTGTGCCCAGCCGAGGCGTTCCGTGAGACGTGTGGGAAGCACGCTCACGGTGAGGCAAGCAGGTAGGGACTGCTCACCCCGTGAAAAGTATATCACACGCAAGCAAACACCCTGCCATTTACAGCAGGGTGTTTTTTTATTGGAGAGATAAAGAAAAGAAAGGAAAGGGAAAGTATGCACATCGTTTGTCAACATTGCAATCAACCGCTCACATGGCATGACCGGGGTTATGTGCATCCCGGCGGCGGGCTGTATGTGGTGTATTGCCGTCAATGCGGCTGGCGCTCCGACAAGTCAGAAGACCAAAAGCGCATTCACTGCCCGGTCTGTGGTAGTGACAGGATTGGGGACGACCACGTTGCGCTACCCATTCCTGCTAAGGTGTAAAGATGAAATACGCAGCTATCGGGTTTTGTGTCGGGATTTTGATTGCTGGGCTTGTATTTCTTGCCGAGCGCACTACACAGAAAACAGACTGGTTGCTGATTGCCTCATTCCCGTTGTGTTGGGGAGTTGCTGGTTATTTGTTTTGGCGTTGGGATATTGGAGCGTTTCGCTCGCCCCGCCGCTAGCAAAAACCGTTAGGTGGCTCTATGGTATCCGTCTTGGTATCCGTAGACAAGCCAGTCCAGTTACCGGCGCATCAGCCTGGTGTCGTTATCACAGTCCCCCTCCAGCGGATGATTGAATACCTGGAGATCAACCACTTGAATGTGGTTAAAGTCGAGTCCACTCTAGTACTGATTGTGAAGCGTGAGGACAAATGTTCGCCATCATCCTCAATCTCCTGAACGTCATCTTGAAGGCACTCCGAATCCTGGCGGAATTTTTGGCGGTGGTTCTTCTTGGACTCCTTGCCGCCATTTTGCTCGTTTTGCCCTGGCTTCTACGAGCATTGGCGTTCCTGGGCTGGCTGGGAGGTACGTTCCTGATGTGGACAACCGTAGAACGGCTTTATGGTTCGTTTACCCCCGACCTGCCACTCCTGGCGCTGACTGCCGTCCCTGCGATTTTGTCGTCCCTCCTGGTGGTGTGGTTGTTCTACAGGGGGCGGCAGGGGCATTTATGGGGAGCAATGACCCTGTGGGGCGTTATGGGGTGGATCATATGGAGAGGAGCAACGAAATTGTTGGGATGGGAATATGGCTGGTTGGTCATTCGAATACTCCCCGCTACATTCTCGGCAGTGTTGTTGCTGTTCATTACCATACGCTGGGGGTTGATTCTCAGAATGAGAAGATTGAGTTTTTCTTTATCTCATACTGGTTACCTGAATCAAAAGAAAGGAGGCGACGCCGGCTGACACTCCCCCATCGTATCCAAAGGCGCAGATAAATTCGGACGCCGCCTGACTTGCCGTCAAAGCGGCGCCCGCGCAGAAGGAAATCTGCGCCTCCATTCTATCACGCAAGACAAAATATTTCCGGAGGCAAAAAATGAACTTCCAAAACAATCTCGATGAGATCTTTAGGAAAATCTTCCCCGCAGCCGCGGAGGCCGCAGAGGAAGATCACGGCGGTTTTGGTCTTGGTGATCTGGCAGTGATCATCCTCGACGTAGTATTGCTGGTTTACACCGGTTACCGATCATGGCATTTCCTTTCCGACTCCGTGGCCAACGAATTCGAAATCATAGCGATCATTGGACTGTGGGGCTTGGATATTGGTGCAGTTTTTTGGTCGGTAGCGTGGATGTTCAATTCCACGACCAAGTACCAGAACTGGGCAAGCATGGGCATGTTCATATTTGACCTTTTTGGCGTATTCATCACCAGCGTGGTAGATACGCTGGCGTATGGAAGCGCCGATGCCCTGCCGCCTGTTGTAAGGACGATTGCGTGGTTTGGGATACCGCTCATCATCGTCTTGAACGTTTTGGCGGGTTTTGTTTATCACATGACCAGCCCCGCCGTCCGCCGCCGCAGAGCGATGCGGGCGCAAAACGAGGAGATGGCAAAGCAGAGGGAAAAAGGAGAACTTGAACTCCGCCGCATGGCGTTGCAGTTGAAGCAGGCGCAGGAATACACTCAAAAGCGCGCCACCATGCTTTTATCCTTTGCGGAAATCGCTGAACAAAATGTCGCCATGGCAGAGATCGAAGCGGCGATGATGGCAAAACTAAACAAAGCCGCTGGCGGGCATCTCGGTTCTTTGATGGACGCTACTGGGCTGACCTTTCCGGGCATAAGTATTCCGCATAAGGACAATTCAATTGCGGATAAATTGAAGGAGTTGAAAGAGAAATTTGGACACGCCGCGGCGAACACTTCTGTCGGAAAAAACGGAAACACCCCGGACCCTCTTTGAGCCGGACAGCGCAGCGCCTATTCTCTCTGGACCCGGATGCGGTCATGCAAATCAAACTACCCAACCCCATCCAGGTCCAGAAACGGGGCGCAAGACGGCTGCCCACGTTGAGTGAGTCCCTGGCGATGGTCTTGGGAGCGCTGGGTACGCTAAACCGCTTGTCCGGCGTAAAAGCGCTGAATACGGAGATAAATGGCAAGCCCGTCGCTCTGGCATTGATTGAAAATGCCAATTTTGCTCAAGATAGCGAAGGGAATACAAGGCTAGACCCATTAGAGTAAGGGCTAAGAGAAATGAACAATCTATTGCCACTTCTAATTGTTGTTTTTGTCCTAGGAGGCTGTACAGGGTTCGATCCGAGTGCATATGTTCCAGGACTTACACCTGTCGCATCTCCCCACTTCACCGAGGCGGTGGCATCCATTGCTGTCGAAAAATCTTACATTGCGCCGCTCACCAGCAGGGTATGTACAAATATGCCTGGCGGACGACTGAATGTGCGTTTTCGACCTGGCAACAAGAGCGAAGTGCGCGGCTATCTTGCCGAAGGAGAAATTGTCACCTTGAGCGGAGATCGTCAGGATTTGGATGGGAGCGTTTGGGTGGAACTTTCCGATCCGATCAAAGGCTGGGTCAACCAGGCTTTTCTATGTGGAGATACAAAATGAAAATGAAAGATCAATTTGACTGGCTCATTTCATACTGTCCCGACCCAGATTTTATTGGGCGCAAGTTTCGCGCGCCCGACGTGGAATATGGAACATGGCCGGAAGGGACAGTTTTTACCAACGTTAGAACTGGGCAGGTGCGTGTTTGTCAAGGTAAAAAATCAAACGTTGTTCACCAAGCCCAAGTCCCAAATAGCCTCTCCCGGAGTGTTGAATGACTGCAAAAATTATTGCCATTGCCAACCAAAAAGGCGGAGTGGGAAAGACAACCACCGCCGTCACCATCGCCCACGCTCTTGCCCTTCGGGAACGTCGCGTCTTGTTGGTGGATTTCGACCCGCAGGGACAATGTGCTACTTCACTGGCTGTCAACCCAGAGGGATGCGTATTCAATGTTCTGGTAAATCCAGTCTCGGATATCCATCAGTGGATTCGTGAAACCGGACGTATTGGTCTCGACCTGATCCCCGGTGACCGTTCAACGGCCACCGCTCAGATCGTAATCAATGCGGAAAATCGTCCGATTGGCTCAATCCGTCAAATCCTCAGGGCGCTCTCGAAAGAATATGACTACATTATCTTGGATACCGCCCCATCTGTGGGTGGTATCCAGGAGCGCGCCATTTATGCAGCCGATCTAATGCTGATTCCAACCGCCACCGAGTTCCTGTCAATGGACGGACTGGCGCAAATGATGGAATTGCTCTCTACGTTGAGGAAAGAGGCAGGATGGTGTGGCGAACTGCTGGGTGTTCTCCCCACATTTTACGACGAGCAAACCAGCGAGAGCAAAAAATCAATCGATGATTTGAGAACTGGATTTGGCGATGGTGTGCTCCCCCCAATCCATCGCGCCACTGTGCTGCGCGAGTGTGCGGCGGAAGGTAAAACGATCTTCGAGTTTGCACCTGCCAGCCGCGCCTCACAAGAGTATGATGAATTGGCGCGGATCGTTGTGAGACGGTCATAAAAAGGAGTGCCGAGATGACTCGCAGAAACGCATTAGAGAGGATCAGAAAGGATCCGCAGCAGCCTGTTGAGACGATTCCCTTTGCAAGAGAGCGCAAGCGGGAAAAACGCCTTTGGGATCAGCGTCATCCGGTGATCACATACTTCATTCCATCGCATTTGAAAGAACGAGCGAAGGACGTTCAGACAGCGATTCTTGGATTGTCCCAAAAGCATATGACTACGACCTCCAGCGTGGCGGGCGAATTGATAAAGTTTGCCTTATCTCATGTGCGGTCGGGAAAACTAAAAATGAATTTCCTGCCTACGCACCAAAGTCGCCGTAAGATGGGCGTGACGCTGGTGGAAGAACAGGGGTGGCCGAAGCCGCAAGAAATTCCCCAGCCTATTCAGAGACAGAAGAAAGGCAAGGTAAAGGATACATTCCTGGGCTATCGGTGGGGCAGGGAGGTGGATGTACAAATCAAGGCTCTTGGAGGCAAAGCCGTCTCTCCGGGGGAGGTTGTTGTTTTCCTTTTGGAATACGCGATTGCCGCCTATAAAAAGGGAGAGGTACAACTGCGAGAGGAGACCGTTGTTGTGTCTCAGAAAGTGAGTGCAGCATGGTGATCAAAAAACGAGGTAACAATTTTCTCGGAAAACGCGCCGAATTTCCGGGACGCAAGACGACACCTGAACGACATCGTTCAGGTGTCGTTCATTCTACGTTTAGGCGTCGTTCAAATGTCGTTCAGGTGTCCGTTCAGGTTGGCGTAACAGGAAGCCCTGCAAGCCAACTGATTTTCACATTTTGACCTGTTCCATGGCTGAAAAAAGAAAGCCCACTCCAGGGCTTCCTGTGAGTTTCTGTGAATCTTTTCGTAAAAATTCTTTTGGCAGAAGGAAATCCAAAATGAACATTGCGCAAATTTGGCAATCCGTACTCGCTAAACTGCAAAGCGAAGTGCCTAAAGCATCCTTCGAGACCTGGGTGAAGGATACCCATCCGATAGATGTTTCAACAGATGAGTTGGGACAGAAAATACTACTTGTAGGGGTACGCAATAAATATACTCAAGACTGGCTGAAAGAACGCCTGACCGCCAAGGTTGAGCGCTTGCTGACTGAAATCACGAATACGAAAACGAGCGTTCACTTTGTAGTGGACACGGCGGATGAAGGAGTGCAGGAAGAGCCACCCTCTGTTATTTTCGCGGCAGAAGACGCTCCGAAAGAGCGCAAGCCTGGCGATGAGGTGGAGGTCTCTCTAGCCGACTACGACTCGCTCTATGAGCGTGTCGTGCGTCCTAATCGGGCGGTCTATCTGCCTGGTTATTTCCGCCGCTGGCTACGGCGGATCGGACCGTCTCTTGCCTGGCTGTACGTCGCATTCAGGCAAACAGCTTACATTACTGGGGCACGCACAGGCAGAGCGACGAACCGCATCCCTGGCGATAAAATCGCCGCTCTTGCGGGATGTTCAGAGCGCACCTACTGGCGGCGGGTTGAGAACCCTGACACCTGGCAGAAACTCAAGGGATTGGTTGAAGTTAGCGACCCTGGACCGCAGTGGGACAATACTGCGTCGAGTCCAAGGCGTTTACCGCGACGCCATACAGTCGCCATGACCCTGCCTCTTACGCCTGTGGACACCTGCTCGCTCACCCGTTGGCTCTTGAATCACATCGACAAATTTGACGGACCGGAAGGCGTGCTGCGCGCCGCAACGGAAGCGCCACTGGACGAGCTCATCCCGCTAGACACAGCGGACGAAAGCGATCCGCTGACCGTTACTCAGCTTGTGCGGCAGTTGTTTGGGGGGGATGAACCTGATGCCCGTCTGGACGCTCTTGCCTCGGCGCTCCAGAATCACATCATGTCGCCAAATGACACAATCAAAATCACAGAGTATTTCATGCGTCTCATTCTGCCGCATTTGGGAGAAGGTCCCGCCTGGTTGCTCACCTTGCTGAGGGATATGTGCTACGTCAACCCGGACAGCGGGGAAGTGCGTAATCGTGTTGTTGTGAGAGGGGGATATGCCGAAATTGCCGGTTGGCTGGGTTTTTCGAGACCCAAAACCATTTGGGAATGGCTCAAAGACCCTGTCGTGGGCATCTACATAAGCGAAATCACCAAGGATGAGCCGCAGCTGGATTTCGCGGGGCAGCCGCGCTCCCTCAAGGTGCTCCTTGAAGAATTCCCTCGCGAAATGCTTGTAGCCGTTGGCGCGAATGACAGTATCGGAGTGGCGCGAATGTCAGTAATGAGTGGCGCGAATGACAGTATCGGAGTGGCGCGAATGTCAGTAATGAATGGCGCGAATGTCAGTATTGGAGTGGCGCGACTGACAGAATCCGTTGGCGCGAGTGTCAGAGTATTAATTAACTCTTTAACTCTTAAAACCAACTCTTTAACTCCTAAAACCACCACCGTTAACACCGAAAACGCCGAAGAAACAAAAAACGCCGAAACGGTGAAAACGGCGGCGGTGGGGGCTTCGCCTTCGGCGTGGGTTCTGGATCGTATCCTGAACATCAATCGTGTACACCCAAAAACACAAAAGAACGTGCGGGGAGCATCCGGCACTGCACTGGTATCCTGGCTGCTGTATGCCTTATCTCCGCAGGGGCAGGGGATCGAAAAACCCATGAGTTACGCACTTGCCCGGCTCAAAGAAGATAATCAAAGCGGCGCCGGGGACGAGTACGACAAGCTGGCAGGATTGGCTCCAGCCAGGCTGCTTGAGATCGCGTACAAGGTCTCAAAAGGGCAATTGCACGAAGCATACGGTGGCGAACTTGACGATGACCTCAAGCTGTGGGTGCAGGTAATGGGAACAGACAGTCGCGCTGCGCGAAAGCTGATGCGTTTTTTGCTGGGCGATCAAGCGCCTGAGATTCGGGAGCATGTCACGAAGTCTGAAACCGTCAAGTTCTTCGCTGGGGGCGTTGAAATTGTTTCTGAGGAACGGGTGGAGGAAATCTAATAATGTTCCTCAAATTTCAGGACGTCATAAAACAATATTTACATGATCAAAATTGAGGCTAAAGAGACTAAAGATGAAACTGATTAACACCCCTGACACATTTGATCCTGATGATCTTCGCATCAGGCACATCCTCAACATTGTTTTGTGGTGTGTCTTTGCAACTTCACTCATAGCGATTGTATCGGAGTTTTATGGCTATACAGCGCTTGACCAATTCCTTTACGACCCGGAATTCCTTTACGACCCGGATGACATACTGCCTTTGATTGGCAGTACGTTTATGGTGCTGACTACTCTAACGCTGATCTTTTTAAATCGTTCCCGCAAAGTTTCCAAGACCATTATCGGAGCAGTCTTTGTTGCCATTGTGCTGGGCGTGGTTGCTGTGTCAGATTACCCCAGCGAACTGGCGCGCGGGCGGTCGCTGGTTTTTTGGATTCTTCCGATTATGTTGAGTCTGATTGTTCTCCCGCCCGCAGCGGTGTTCATCGTGGATGCCGGTGTGTTTGTGTTCCTGATCGTGTATGCCGAATCGGTTGAGCAGATCAACACGTTTGGCATATTCTTATTTGTAGTGGTATCCGTTCTTGGCTGGCTGGGGATGTCCATCGCCAATCGCGCCATTCGTGATGCACGCAACGAAGCGGAGATGAACCGCGCGATCTTGAATGGTGTCGCTGACGGCGTGATAGTGTTGGATGACCAGGGACGGGTAACGCTTGCCAACCCTACAGCTCTGAGACTTTTAGGCGAAATACACCAGCTAAACAACCTCCTGAACGATGCCTACCTCGAAATTGGAGGACGTAGTTTGTCGCTTACTTGGAGCCGTGTCCCAGGAGTGGGGCATGTTGCCATTGTGCGGGACATCACTCGTCAGGTCGAGGTTGAGCGCGCAAAAGACGCCATTCTGGGGGTAGTCAGTCATGAAATGCGCACGCCGCTGGCGGCGATTCTCGGATTTGCCGAGACGCTCAAGCTGTCACCCAGTTCGGCAATGATGGCAGGGCGTATTCATTCGAACGCGGAACGACTAATGAGGATGGTTAACGATCTACTTGATCATGCGCAGATTCAGGCTGGCGCCCTGAGATTGTCAAAAGAGCCGTTTGACGTGAGAACGTTGGCGTCTGCGATTTGCGATCAATTCGCATTGATGGTGGCTGAGAAAAATATTTCGCTCACAGTTGATGTGGATGCAGAACTACATCAAGTCATTGGCGATTTTTGGCGCTTGCAACAGATTGTAACCAACCTGGTGGGGAATGCAATCAAATTCACCGAGGTGGGTGAGGTAAAAGTGTCTTTCCATTGCGGAAAAAATTCGACCTGGCAGATTACTGTTTCGGATACGGGTATTGGTATCCCGCCGGAACGACTGCCAGATATTTTCGAGCCATTCCGGCGCGCGTCGGATTACAACATCCGCAAACACCAAGGTGCCGGACTTGGTCTGTCCATTGCTAAACGCATCGCTGCTCTTGCGGGCGGCGACATTACAGTGGTCAGCAAAGTGGGGGAGGGGAGCACCTTCACCGTAACATTGCCTTTGGAGGCTCCATGAAAGTATTGATTGTCGAAGACGACGCAGACATGCGTCGCCTGCTCAAAATTGTGGTCGAAAGTCTCAACGCCGAAACGCAAGAGGCTGAAGATGGCGAGACTGCCATCCGCATCATAGAAAATGGTGATAATCCTGACCTGGTTCTTTTGGACTTGCACCTTCCGAATGTCAGCGGTGATGAAGTGCTTGATAAGATCCGCGAGCACTGTAACAACTGTATTGTTGTTGTCGTGACAGCCGACGTTTTTGCCGCCTCGGGTTTTATTGAAAAAGTGGATGGTGTGTTTACAAAGCCGTTCAAGACGAAAGAATTGCTGGTCAAGATTTCGTCACTGTTGGGAAGAAGAGCATAGATGTTCAAGAATCAGGTTCATTATGCGATTGTACGTCTTGATGGGGCAGTAATGTATGACAGCATCCGTGCCGGTTTGATGAAAACCGGAATCACACAATCGCCGATTGTTCACTTCAAGGTGAGAGCGGGGGTGCAGCATCATCCAGTCTGGGCGATTGACGAATTGGCAGTCGAGATTTTTTCCTACTGTCAGGTGGCAAGAGCGTCGAACGTCAGTCTAACGCATTTGCAGGCAAGTATCACAGCAATGCCGGTCAGCGGTGATTTGTACTCGAATCTGGTGGCCACCAATATCGAGTGGCATATTGCCTCCCAGCGACTGCGCGAGCAGGCATTGCGAGTCTATTCGGAAGCAATCCAGCACAAGAAAAAATACCCAAGTGACTGGCCGGCGGAAATTATGTCTATTCCAGTGATCAATGGAAGCTAATTTAACCCCCTAATTTAAATTCCGCCACCAAAATAGTTAAATTACCCTGTGGGCTTTCCACAAGAAGGAAATTGCCAATTTAACCCCCCCCAATTTAACTGCTTTAGAAGGGTGGTGGATACGGGATAAAACTGGGGGGGATAAATTGATGGAGTGGTTATGGATTTGAAACGGTTGAATCGGTACGATGTGTTGGTGATGAAAGCGGCTCGTCTGGGATTGGTATCTAAACTGACCGCTTCGCTTTCGGTTCCTGTTCTGTCGCCACAGAACATAACAACATCTTTGACCCGCCTTGTGCGGCTGGGGTTTTTGCAAGAACAGCACGTTGCAAAGATCGAAAAGAAAGGGCGACCTGAAAAGGTCTATCGTCTTACCCAAGATGGTGTGGGCTGGTTGCACAGGAACGGTTTTGACAACGTTGTAGGGTTGACCTCATCCGACCCGCTCGAATTGGCACACCGCTACTGCCAGGCGTTGGTGGGGGCGCTGACACCTGATGGGACGAAGGTTGAGTTCGAGAAGATTTTTCTGCTGGCGGACGGCAGGAATGTCCGTATAGACGTGGTTGTGCCTCTTTCGGATGGCGCGGTACAGTTCATCGAGATCGAGCAGAGGCTGGAGCGCAACAACCTCGCCCGCGCCGTGGAGAAGTTCGAACGGCTGGGGGAATTCTTCCGCAGGGAAGCAGGGCGTGAAGTCTATCGCTCCGATGTCCTGTTCATCTTCAACCTGAGTGCCGCTGCATTGCCGAAGACCCTGCGCTTGTGGCAGGAGGCGCTGGGGAGTGTTTTCCCTGGCAACACGCCGATACCGTTCACGCCGCGCTACACGACGATTGACACCTTTATTTCTGATCCAGCCTTTACCGATCTTGAGCGTTTTCCGTTGATCGAAAAGCGTGAAGGTGTTGTACATCCGTCGTCGAGTGGGGGAGGGGTGTTGGATTACAAGGCGGCGCCTCACACCAAACAGGTGTTGGCGATGATGGATGGCATCAAGCGCGATCCTGTCAATTTGCATTCCCATGAAGCTGAGCAACTTACTGGATTTTGCGAAATTGCAATGAACATTTATCGCAAGTCCATGCGGAAGGACAGCCCCACGCGCAAGTATGCCGCCTTTCCACACGAGTCCGTTCAGGCGTTGCGGGACTTTCTGCACCTGCCCCCGAACGCGGCTCTTCTGCGGGAGTTGAAAAAGGGATACGCTTGGATCGAGAGCAGGAAATCGGGGCTGATCCTATACCGTGATGCAGTGACAAGGCTGATATGGGACGTGATCATGCGGCACTTTGGAATAGGGCGGGGAGGTCCGCTTGACATCTTCGTAGGGATCCCTGATTTGGGCGAGAAGGCGTCTGGGATCACCATTGACGTAATTCTTGAGAAATCGGAGGAATTGCGTTTACCCTGGACGAGCGGAGACGAAACGTATGAAGATGCCATTTCTTGGATGCTGACCGCCCTGTTCTTGTACCCCGTTGACCTCGGGCTGGCAGACAGCTTGTGGGAATCCTCAAGGCGCAAAGGGGGTGAGCGTGGATCTGTTACAGTAAATCTATGAATGAGGCAAGGTAAAAGCATATGTCCACGATAAAACCAATAGAAACAGTTTACAAAGGATATAGATTTCGTTCACGCCTAGAAGCACGTTGGGCAATTTTTTTCGATGCCACAGAAACAAAATGGAGTTACGAAATGGAAGGATACAACATAGAAGGAATGCTTTATTTGCCTGATTTTTACTTACCCGATTATCGGTTATGGGTTGAAATAAAACCAGATGATGAATTGGAAATCGAAAATGGAATAAAGAAGGCATCCAAATTGTGTTTTCAAAGCAAAAAGGTGGTTGTTATTTTTGCAGGAACTCCAGGAGAGCATAGAACGATATTGATAAAACCTTGGCAGAACCTTCCTGGTGTTTATGTATCAAAAGGCGAATACGATTTTTTTGAATGTAAACATTGTGGAAAACTATCTTTCATTCATATGTACAAAGCATTGCGCGAAAAAGGAGTTTTAGGAGATGAATTACACATCAAAGGGTGCAATTGTATCGAGCGTGGGAAAACGGGAAATTCTGATTTTGCAGTAGCGAAAGCGAAGCAGGCGCGTTTTGAACATGGCGAAAGCGGCTAACATCGTGCGTTGTCTGGTGAACAGTCTCCACTTGTGGGGATTTTGTAGAGAAACCTGTAGGGAAAGTGTAGGGATGAAGGTTTCCCAAATGGAAATGGGAAAATTCCCAAATGAAAAAGTGTAGGGAAAAGTGTAGGGATTTTGTAGGGATGAAGGTTTCCCAAATGAAAATGGGAAAATTCCCAATTGAAAAAGTGTAGGGATTAGTGTAGGGATTTTGTAGGGATGAGGGCTTCCCCAAATCGAAATGGGAAAATTCCCAAATGGAAATGGGGAAGGGTGTGGCTCTGAAAATTGTCGTATTGACAGCCGCGCTGTGTGGGTGTATATTTTGCGTCCCGTAGGAACAATTGTTCCAAAAGGAGCGAAATGCCGAGACAGACGCGAGACGAAATTGAAGTATTGCGGGAGAAAATCCGCGAGTTCATCGAGCGAAACGGATATGTCCCCTCTGTGCGTGAGGCGGCAGAGATGTTCAACTGTGCCCCGACGACCGCCTGGCGGATTATTCGCTCGTTAGGCTGGAAGGCTCGTGGTCACCGCTGGGTGAAACGCGAAGCGCATTGACTTTCGCTTGTTGAACCTTTTGGAACCTGAACCTGAACGAACCATTACATAAAACCAGAAGGAAGATAAAAACATGAACGCTCAAACTGGAAAATTTTCACTTCGCAGGGTGTTTTCCCTGCTGTTCAAACTGACCGCCCTGTACGTAATTCTATGGTTTGTCTGGCGCGCCGGGCAACCGATGGAGATGCCGCAGTTCAAGGGACTGAGCTACTACCAGTTTGTTCAGTGGCGCAAGATGGGATATGACGATCTTGCCAGGAAGTATCAGGAGCGATACCCGAACAAGGAAGTCAAGTTTGGGATGTGCTTTTCGGTAATGCAAATTCTTCACGATCCCACAGTGTTCTTTCTAACGGGTTATTACACTCTCTCTGGGATGTGGAGACCGCTCCAGATATTTGTTGCCCGTAGAGACCGCGATGTGATCCCCCAAGATGTGACACTGTGGAACTTTCTCCCCTCATGGTGGAAGACCTTTGAATTTGGCGTTTGGAATGGTGCGGAACATGAACCTCATACCTCTGTAGTCTATTGCCGCCTTGCGCCAAACATTCCAACCCCGGAACAATTCGAGGCGATGAAAGAGGCTTACGCTTCTGAAAGGTCAACTGTTTCGCCTTGACAAAATTACAGGTGTCCATAAAATAGCGGCTGTTGGTGTCTCCCTGGCAGGAGTCTACCTACCGCTTGAAGATGAGTAAGACCCCTTCCGAAAGGAAGGGGTCTTTTTGTTTTCCAATGCCGACACAAGGAGAAAAACATGTCGTTCAAGTTCAATATATTTTTTCTTGGGACTGCGCTGGCGGTGATGAGTGTAGCGTCTGTTTTCATTTTGCGGGATGTGGATGACCTTGCACAGACCGCGCCGGAACCGGTTATCGGGCGTCCCGAAAGCGCGCCGGCGATGACTGCGCTCATTGCCATGTATGCGCCGGCGGCGGACAAGGAGAACTGGATGGCGTTGGTATGCGCAGGGATGACTGAGGGAGGGTGCACGTACTTCAAGACTCATTTCGCAGACGACCTGTGGACGGCGCAGTCGAACAATGACGCCTCTGGCGCAGTGTTGTCAGACGAAGCGGCGGCAGTGATTGATGACAATACCAGGGTCTGGAAGGCTCGGCTGACAGTCTTCGATGGGGGAGTGGAGGTTGGCTCGGACGTTTTCCTGCTGGTTCGCCGCGGAATGGATGGTTGGTATTTGGACCGGGTGTTGTACGCTCCGGGTATTTCACTTCAGGAGGATTGAGATGGAAATTACGCTATCGAAGAAAACGCTGACAAACGCCGTCAGCGTCCTGCTGGTTGTCCTGGCTGCACTGGGCGTCTATCGTGTCTGGTCGCAGGATGTGCTCCAGGAATGGTTTCCGCGTGCCGAAGCAGTTCAGGCGGTGGAAGCCGAACCGGCATTGACAAGCCTGGAAGCCATGTACTCTCCGTCAGGGGAGCGCTCTGAATGGGAGGCGCGTGTATGTGCAGGCATGAGCGAGAAGGGGTGTGTGGTGTTCAAGGGCATGTACGCAGAAGCGATCTGGAAATCACCACAGAACGGCAAGACCGCCTCTGTGGTGTTCATCGAAGTTGCCGAAACCTTCGAAGACGGTTCGCAGGTTTGGAAGACCGAGTTGACACTGGATGGGACTGCCCTGCCTGTGTACATCCACGTCGCCCAAAACGAAGAGGGGAAGTGGTTGCTCAACCGTGTGCTCTTCGAGCAGGAAGCCAAAAAGTACGAGCATTAGGGAGGCTGCCATGCGCAACAAACTCATCAACGCATTGCTTGCCGTTTGCTTTTTTACCATGTTTGTTGTGCCACCTGCGTCTGCTCAAGACAGCAATCCGCCTGGCGGTGCCTGGGCGGAGGTGGTGGACGCCAACGGCAACATCAATTTTAGCAACTTGACCGACGGCGGCGTGATCACACAGCCGGCAGACTGGATGCCGTCTATTCCGGGCATCGGACAAGCCAATGCGGAGTATCACGTCTATTACACCCCTGGCGGGAACACGGTTGTCGTTCCGACCCTCACGACATATCTCTTTATGGCAATGAACCCTGATGAATCGGGTCTCTCGGCGTCAGTGGGAGCGTTGTCTATGAATGCGGAGAACTCAAGCGGATATGCTACTGATTCGGCATTCATGGCAGGGATCTTGAGCGGCAACCTGAGCATTTCGGATTACACCAGTTTTGTTGCGTCAGGATTTACAAATTGGGGTGAATTCTTCTCGTCAGTAAATTCAGGGGAGACAGACATCTGGTCGTTTCCAGCATTAGATTCGCTTAATTTTCTGTTCGATCTAATAAAGATGGGATCGCAAGACGCCAATCTTTACTCAGTCCTGTTGCTCTACACCCCGGATCAGTGCATACACGTTCCTGGCGGATGCACAGCTGAGCAGTTATCCCTGCTCTTGCCTCCGCCCACTCTCGATGACGATCCGCCCACGCCTTCGGTGTGTCCTGCGCCGGTGGTGGAGCCGGGGCGCATCGTGCGCAGCGGTCAGCTGGTATATCCGAACTTCCCGCTGGTGGTGGGGCAGGACCCGGACAAAACCGGCGTGGACATTAGCGTCACGGTGTACGTTGAGCCAACCATCCGCCGCACCTGGACGCCAGAGCCTGTTACCGAGTGTCGTCCTGGTCCGAACGCCAACGGCGTGACCAATTGCACGACACAGAACGGGCAAGCTGGTCACGAGAAAGTTGTGGACTGGGAGTGCAAGGAGCATGTCGAGACATACAACGAGTGCATCTCGTTTGCATCCACGGTACTGCGTCTTTCGGACGAATCGAAGGACTGGATACTGAACGAGCTTTCGATTCGGTATCCTGGGGCGTATCTCCACAATCCGCGCATTGCGCTGGGGTCGGAACGGTCCTGTTCGATCAGCGAGACCTACGAACACATTCAGACGGCGGACCCGGGTTGGTGGGACATCACGATCAGCGGGCAGACCTCCGGGACGCCCATTACCGCACCGCGTAACTTTAGTGGTGCGGCGGGGCGCTTCTCCGTGTGGCTGAAGGAAACCGCGATCATCAAATGAGAGGGTGTGGCGGATGAAGAGAGTCCTTGTGATCGAAGACGACCACGACTTATCCATGCTGTTCAAGATGGCACTGGAAATATCGTTGCAGGACATTCAAGTGGATGTCGCCTGGAACGGCACGGAGGGGATGAAGCGGCTGGATGAAAGCCTGCCGGACGCGATTGTGCTGGATATGCACCTGCCTGGCGTTTCCGGCAATGAAATTTACAAATCCCTTGAGAAGCGCAATGAAGCTCATCGCGTGCTGGTATGCAGCGCCGACGTGAGAATCGTGAACGAATACACCATGCGGGGTGTCAATGCAGTTGAAAAGCCCGTTCCCATGGCGGAACTAACCAGACGCGTATCACGCATTATCAACGGGATTCCCGTAGCAGGAGGATTTTTATGATCAAAAAATGCTTCACCATGCCATCGTGGATTGTCAAGCTGACATCCAAAATTGACTTGCTTGAGGTGGCGATGGAAACTTTGTTCCTGGTCATGATGGGGTTCATGACATTTTCTTCCGTCCTGGCGGCTTTTAGAGAGGCGGGGGGATGGTAGTCAAACGCTTTACTCGAACACTTCAGGATCGGGAATACACCGAGTACCTGGTGGGCAAGGTCATGATGTGGTTTGGCTATTTTGTCTGTCTCGGATTGCTGGTTCTTCTTTGGCTGAGCGCCTGAATATGGAATACATCATTGAGCGTCTGATTTGGGTTGTCAACGGATTTCTCGCCATTGCTTACTCGCTGGCGGATCATATCGTTGCGCTGGTATTTACCGCGGCGGTGACGGCGTTCATCGTCACCACACCTGCCGAACAGCGGACCTGGGCGTTTGGCGCCGGCGTGCTTTCCATTGCCGCAAGTCTCCTGTCGCCCACTCCCGTGCCTGTGTTCCTGTTGGTGATGATATTGGGCGGATGGGCGGCGGTGATGTTGGAGAAATACAACCCGCCCGCCCAGCGTTGGAATGTCATTCGCGGTCTGGCTCTATACGCCCTGGCAGGGCTGGGGTTCACGATCTATCGCAATCTTGGTTTGGGCGAGTCCGTCCTTGCCGACCCCATGATGTCGCAGGGGGCGGGATACCTGAACGCCTTGATCGGCGTTGCCATGTACGTCATTCCGTTGGGATTTCTGGCGATGCTGGCGCAGGCGATTTGGGCGCATCCACCTGCACCCGGAACGCCCGCTGAATTGATCACCAAGGTCCGCACCAGGGGGAAGGGATAGATGCTGCAAATTCTGGACAACGGACTGCACATCGAGAACGGCGACGTGCGTTTTGCATGGTTCAAGCTGCGGAAGGGCGTAGAGGAGTTCTACCGCTGCGTTGCGCTGCGCGAGTTGCAGACAATCCCCGTCTCGGTGCGCGAAGACTACGATCTGCTCAGCAAGCAATGGGGAGCGGTGCGCGGTCTGCATAATGCCGGCGTGAATTTCGTGTACACCTCGATGGGGATTTATCAGCCGGAACACGTTGGCATCGTTCAATATTTCGGAGCAGCGGGGGAGGGGGTGACGCTGGACGATGCGGCGCGGGTGGCATTGAACGGCGCGGCGACGGTCGAGGCAGTGATGGCGAACTTTCCGCAGTCCAAGCTTGGCGTCCCAAACATAGACTGGCTGAGATGGTATCTTGACTTCGTCACTGAAAAGGGTCGAAACATTGCTGCTATTCACGGTCATCCCGATCCACGCGAAGGGAAACG
>DATLZK010000057.1:0-35654 GCA_035574015.1 Anaerolineales bacterium | reverse complement strand
AGCAAACCCGCCACAACCGCCGCCGCGATGAGGATGAGCACCATCGTGGCGGTGATTTGCTCCCAGAAAATCCTGAGCGGAGTGCGCCCGCCTTTTTCGACGAGTTCGTTGCGACCGTATTGTTTCAGACGCGCCTCTGCTTCCATCTGCGAAAGGCCAGTTTCCGGGTTCGTCCGAAGCGTTTCAAGAGCGGTTTCAATTGTTTGCAAATGCCAGTTCATTTGTCTTTAGCCGTCCTTTGTTTTTTGCGCATCCCACCCAACACAAACCGGGAGGCGCGAAAATGATATGCGAGATACACAGCGGCGATGAGGAAGCCGCCTGTCAGAATCATGGGCGGTGTATCCTGATGTATTCGCCGATCCACTGCCATTCATCAAAGAACATCGCTCATCAAAGTGTACACCAGAAATATTCCTCAATGCACCGATGGCGCTCTCAAGCCGCTAAACCGGTCGAAACCAGTGTACCGGACATTTTTTATAGAACCAAATTCCTTTGGCATGGATGCGCCCCGGCTGCGGTGTGATGTCACGGCTCTTCGTTCAACACATAATAAAAAGACCACCACCAAAGTCGTTTTTGGCGATGGTCTTGCCTTTTTTTCTGCACAGCCGGCGGCGTCCTGGCGCCGCGTACTGACGGCTACACATCCCATGCTTTGGGCGGCTACTCCCCATCGGAGTGCGCGGATTATACAATGAAATGATCTTTCACCATTCAAAGATTAAGAATCTTCTCATTACGCCAATTGCGTGATGCCCTGCGCGGCTTTCAATGCAGAGCGGATCATCAGGTATTCGGTGATGTTTTCTGCTGTAATCAGCCCCACCAATTGTCCGGCGTGCGTGACAGGCAGGGTCTTTGCGCCAACCTCCTGCAAACGCATGAGTGCCAATTCGAGCATGTCATGGGAGTCCACTTCGGGCAGGTCCTGGCGGATGAAGTCCATGACGGAGGCGGATTGTCCGTGCTGAGCGAGGGCGCGCATGAATACATCACGCTCAAGGACGCCCGCCACGCGTCCCATGGCATCCACCACGGGGAAGTCGTGCTGTGAACCCGCTAGGATGAGGCCGACCACACGAGCCAGCGTATCCGAGGGGCTGAGGGTACGGAAGTCGGTCAGCATGGCGCGAGCGACGGGAATGCCGCTGATGGAATTTTTCATCATCACCAGGCTGGCTTCCTGTGACGCGCCGATATAGACGAAGAAAGCGATGAAGAGCAGAAAGGGATTGCTGAATAAACCAATGAACCCAAAGAGAAACGCCATGCCCTGACCAATGGTGGCGGCAATCTGCGTGGCGCGGACGTAGTCCATGCGCAGGGCGAGGAGGGCACGAAGCACACGTCCACCGTCCATAGGAAACGCGGGAAGCAGGTTGAACAACACCAGGGAGACGTTCACCATCATCACGCGTTCGAGGAAGGAGCCTGAGGCGATGGTCAGTTGATCTAAGGGGACCAGGCTTTCACTCACGGAAAGATACACATAGAGGACCGCGGCAATGACTGCATTCACAGCGGGGCCCATCAAGGCAACCCAGAGTTCTTCAATGGGATTGTCCGGCATACGCTCCAAGCGTGCCACGCCTCCGATTGGATAAAGCGTAATATCGCGAGTGCGAATGCCGTAGCGACGAGCAGTGAGCGCATGACCGTATTCATGCAGGATAACGCACAGGAAGAGCACAAGTACAAAGAGAATTCCAGTCAGCACTTCGCTCCAATTCCGGTGCATCAGCCAGTGACTATATGCCACCCAGCCAACAATGAGCAAGAAAGTGACATGAACGTAAACGTCAATACCGGCAAAGCGGCCCAGTTTCCATTGCCATTTCATGATTGCCTCCTTTGATTATCAACGATTGTATTCACCCCGCATTAGAGGAATATTGTAGGAATTTATCAGAAACATTTGCAGGGCGACAATGTACCGCCCTGCCTGTTTTGTCATTTGATCAGCCCCAGTTTCCGTCCCGCATCTCCAATGACTTCCATGGCGCGTTCGATTTCTTCCGGCTCGTGCGCGGCAGTGACGGTGGCACGCAGACGCGCCAATCCTTCCGGCACAGCCGGCGAAACGACAGGCAATACAAATACATCATTGAGATGACATTCACGCGTCATAGCAAAGGCTGTTTCGTCCTCGCCGCACAGCACAGGGACAATGGCGGTCTCGGTCAGCATGGTATCGAAGCCCATGCTCTTCAGCCCGCCAATGAATTGTTTGGTATTCTGGTTGAGGCGCTCGACACGCCAGGGTTCATCGAGAATGACCTTGAAGGCTTCGTTGGCGGCGGCGGCTTGAGCAGGCGGCAGAGCGGCGGAGAAGATATAGGCACGACTGGCATGGCGCAGATACGTAATGATGTCTTTATTGGCGGCAACGTATCCGCCTACCGATGGAATGGTCTTGCTCAGTGTTCCCATTTTGATGTCAATCTCGCCATATAGATTGAAATGCTCTTCGATACCCGTGCCACGCTTCCCCAGCACACCCACCGAATGCGCTTCATCAATCATCAGCCAGGCTTTGTACTTTTTGCACAATTCCACCATCTTCGGCAAATTGATGATGTCTCCATCCATGCTGAAAACGGAATCGGCAATGACCAGTTTGGCAACGTCAGGAGGTGCATTCTTGAGCAAGCTCTCGAGGTGTTCCATGTCGTTATGGCGGAAGCGGCGAAATTCCGCGCCGGACATCAAACAGCCATCCACAATGGAAGCGTGATTCAGTTTGTCCGAAAAGACGTAATCGCCACGCCCCATGAGCGTGGAAACAACCGTCAGGTTGGTGGCATAACCGGAAGAATACGTGATGGCGGCTTCGGTGCGCTTGAAATGAGCAATAGTCTCTTCGAGTTCTTTGTGAATGGTCAGGGTACCGGCCAGCGTGCGCACTCCATTGGTGCCGGTGCCGAACTTCTCTATTGCCTTCTTCGCCGCCTCGTTGATGCGCGGATGCCCCACCAGGCCCAAATAACTGTACGAAGCGTACATGCCCATGATGCGCCCATTTACACGGACTTTCATGCCGGGCAAAATCTCCTCCACCGGCTGGTTGTAAAAATACAAGCCATTTGCTTGAAGACGACTGACCCGCTCGGTGAATGCCCTAATGCGGCGAGTGACCGAATCATCAGTGTTGTGTAAATCCATGCAAAGCCTCCAAAAAAGAATAATGCAAGTGTAGCCGAGTGATGCACTTCTGTCCAGTTGCACAACGCGCGGCGCGCTTCACCTCACAGAACTGGCCTCGCAGGTTTACCTGTCCGTGCCGATTCGAGCAAGGCGACGATCACTGCGACATTTGCCCGGCTATCTTCGAGTGAAATCAAAGGTTGCTTTCCAAGCAAAATTGCATCAGCCATGTCCTCTACTTCACCCAAGTATAGTTCCCATCCTTTGATTTTAATTGTTTCGGTCTTCTCGCCGCGCGTCAGATAAATCTTTTCATTCTCACCGGGCTTGAAGGGTCTGGGAATGTTCAATGTGCCTTCGCTTCCCACAATTTCCATAAACGCATGAAAGGGAATGACGAAACTGGAATCGAACTGCGCAATGACATCGTTCCTGAAACGCATCTGCCCAACAAACGTTTCGTCAATTCCGGTCGGACCCGTGACCTGCCAACCAAACACTTCGAGCGGCTCCTCTCCGACGACGGTACGCGCGTAACTGATAGGATAACAGCCCACGTCCCAAATGCTCCCGCCGCCCCATTCGGGTTTCAGGCGCACATCTCCCTCACGGGTGAGGAAAAAGGTGAAGGAACCGCGAATCAGTTTCAGGGTCCCGAGCGAACCGCTTTGGACGATTTCCTGTACCTTGCGCGTCTGCGGATGGTGGCGGTACATGAACGCCTCCGCCACCACGCGTCCATGTTTGCGCGCCGCCTCGCGGATGGCGTCCACTTCCTCCACGCTCAAAGCAAGCGGTTTTTCACACAACACATGCTTGCCCGCTTGAACAGCCTTGATCGTCCATTCGGCGTGCAAATGATTGGGAAGTGGATTGTAAATGACGTCAATTTCCGGGTCGGCGAGCAACGCTTCGTAAGAACCATAGGCACGCGGGATTTTCTTTTCTTTGGCGTATGCATCCGCCACCTCTTGGGAGCGCGAAGCAACAGCAAGTAATTGATTTCGCTTCGAGGCTTGAAGAGGCGGAATCAAGGCGCGAGTAATGCGTGCTGTGGAAAGAAAACCCCAGTTCAACGTTTTGGACATATCGCTCCTTTACAAAAAGACAGTCGCTTGTGACGACTGCCTTTTATCTTATCACGAACAGAACTTACAGCCCCGCCTCTCCGCCTCGACGATTGCCTGGTCGCTGGACCAGAAGAAGTTTTCCTCGCCGATGTGTTCCACCAGCCCACCGCGTTCCATCATTCGTTTTACATTCTCATGGACGCCCGCAAACATGAGCGTGCCGCCCTGCTTTTCGAGCCGTTCATCGAGGCGGTGAATGGCTTCGAGGCCGGCGGTGTCAATCAGCGGCACGCCGCGCATGGAGAGGATGAGGGCGTGCGTATCGCCCAGGTTTTGGAAGGCTTCGTTGAATTGCCCCACCGCCGCAAAGAAGAGCGGACCGGTGAGGAAGGCGACCTTCACATGTTTGCACTTGCCGGCCGTCTCGATGCCCTTTTGCCGCAGGCGTTCCACGTCCACTTCCTGCACTTCGATATCGAGCGTGGCAATTTTGTTGAGGAACACCGCGCCCGCCAGGAACGAGCCGATGAGGATGGCTTGCGTCAGGTCGAGGATGATGGTGGCAAGCATGGTGACGGTGAACGCGATCATGTCCGTCTTGAAGCGCTTGCCGAAGATGAACTTGATGGCGTGCCATTCGTTCATGCGGACGGCGGTCACCATCAACACGCCCGCCAGCGCGGCGAGCGGGATGCGCGCCATGAAGGGGGCAAGCAAAAACATCGAAAGCAATAATCCAATCGCGTGGATGATGCTGACGAGGCGCGTCTGCCCGCCCGATTTGATGCCCACGCTCGAACGCGCAATCGCGGCAGTGGCAGGGACGCCGCCGAAGAACGGAATGAGCATGTTGCCCACGCCCTGGGCGATGAGTTCTTGATTGGCTTGCAGGCGGATGCCGGTCATGTTCGAACCCACCGCGCCGCACAGCAGGGATTCCACCGCGCCGAGGGCGGTGATGGTCAGCGTAGGGGCGATGAAGTCGGGGAGATTCTGCCAAGGGATGTGGGAAAGTGAAAGACGAGACTGGAGGATTAGAGATTGGGGGATGGCTCCGATGACGGGAGCGGACCATCCCAAAATCCAGTTGAGAAGCGTGGCGAGGATGATGCCGAGTAGCGAGGCGGGGAAGCGCGCGTTCCACTTCTTTGGCATGAGCAACATAGTCCCCACGACAACCAATCCGAGAAGTAGAGACTGGAGATTGGGTGTGAAGCCGCCTTGAAAATATCCGAGTAGTTTTTGCGCGGCGGTTTCGGCGGCTTCGGTCTTCACGCCGAGGAAGTTGTCAATCTGCCCGATGAAGATGATGAGCGCGATGCCCGAGGTAAAGCCGCTGATGACGGCGGAGGGGATGAAGGCGATGAAGCGACCGAGCCTCAACAGACCGATGAGTAGCAACAGCGCGCCTGAAAACAAACCCGCGACCCAGATACCTTCAATTCCATAACGTTGAACAAGCACGATGAGCACCGCGGACATCGCGCCTGTGGGCCCGCTGATTTGGTAGGGCGCGCCGGAGAGCGCCCCCATGACGAAGCCCGCCACGATGGCGGTGACGAGACCCGCCGCGGCGGTGGCGCCCGAGGCGACGCCGAAGGCGAGCGCAAGCGGCAATGCCACCGCGGCAACGGTCAGACCTGCTAGCAGGTCCTGCTGAAATTTGGCAAGCGAATAGCCGGTGAACTCGTCCTTGTAGAGACGAGCCAAAGAACGACGAGGCATGGGTTATGCTCCAAAAATAGAATTTCACAAAGGCATCGTGCTCCCCCAAGGCGTCCTTTGCGTCAGAATGGGCGGTATTCTATCACAAGGGGAATATGTTTTGGAGATTGCATATCTCGAATCGCGAGGCTAAAGCCGCCTGCCTAGCGCCTGAAAGTCCGCTCCCCTAAAAGGGCGCTTCGCAAAAGCGGACTCGCCCTGAAGCGGGACCTGAGTCCCTGCCGAAACAGGGCATGGCAGATGTAGGAATCATCAGGAATATGTTGCCAGAGGGGAAGTTCTCGTCTAGAATATCGGCATGGATTGGTGGACACAAAACAAAGATGCGATTACAGCCATCGGCGCGGCGATTGGAGCCATCCTCGCCATTGGCGGAATCATTTGGGCGGTCATCAAATGGGGATTCCTGCGCGGATGGCAGAAAAAATTGCGCATTGACGTAAAAGTCTTTGAAGTCATCACTGATCCCGCCGCTCTTTTACCCAAACTCTTTGCAACCGAAAACGACAATAGCCCCGTTGCCGACCATCGAATCCCATACCAGCGACGCGATCCCAACCGCGATCTTCAAGCAGAATTGAAAGCGGCGCTCAACCGTTCACGTTACCTGCTCATCACCGCCCCAACTGGTTATGGCAAAACCCGTGAGGCGGGCGTGCTGGCTCAGACCATGATGCTGGAAGGCTGGAGGGTATTGCGGATTAAGACGGGCTGGCTGGATGTTCCCAAGGCACTGCCTGAAGAACTTAACAACAACCGTTCCCGTATTTTGATTTTGCTGGATGACCTGAACGGGTTGTTCAGCACTGGTGAACGAACACAATCGCCCCGCGCCGAACAAATCCCGCTTCTCAGCGAAGCGTCTTACCATGACCGCCTATTGAAAGTGTTGGATACATTTGAAGGCATGTGTACCGAGAGCGAAATCCGTGTCATTGCCACTGCGCGAAGCGAAGCCGAACAATGGAGATTATTGAACTTCGACAAGAACGATACACTCTGGAAACGTTTTGAGCGCATTGAAATTCCCGAACCCGCCAGCAGCGCCATTGTCAATTTGCTGGAAGACACAGTCAAGCAGGCAGATTTGAAAGCCGATCCAGCCGACTTCGAACCGATTGCCCGTAAAAGCGACGGCACATACCGCAATATCGTTATAAACTTACAGCGATGGTACAAGCAAAACAAACCAGTAAGCAAGGACGATCTTACAGAAACCCTGCAAGGTTCATGGCAGGATGTCTATTACGGCGCGGTAAAAAAGATCCCCGCCGTGAAATTTGTTTATGATGCAATTGACATCCTGCTTCAGGCAGGCATTGACTTGTTTCCGTTTTTGGTCGAGCCGACTGCTGTGACGGTTTGGGGCGGGAACAGTTTTCAAAAATTCCTGCGCCGGCGGGAGATTCGCCGCGCCATGCGATATTTGGTTGCATCAAACATCATACGGCAAACCGATCAAGAATTGAGAGTAAGCGATGGACAAATTGAGGCAAAACCGTCTCGACTATCCTGGTTGCCTTATGCCGAATGGTTAACAAAATTATTGCTTGACGCACCACAAGAAAAATCCATGAGCAGTTCGCTGTTTGGGTTGGCAACCGTTTGCTATTTTCAAGAGAAAACCATTCTTTCATATCAACTCATTAATAGATTTATCAAACTAAACCCCAATTCCGCTGTTGCGTACTACAATCTCGGCGTCTTGTTGGAGAAACTGGAACGCTACGCCGAAGCCGAAGACGCCTTTCGCCAAGCCATCGCCAAAGACCCCAATGACGCTGCCGCGTACTCCAATCTCGGCAATCTTCTGCAGAAACTGGGACGCTACGCCGAAGCCGAAGATGCCTATCGCCAAGCCATCGCCAAAGACCCCAATGACGCCCAAGCGTACTCCAATCTCGGCGTCTTGTTGAAGAAACTGGAACGCTACGCCGAAGCCGAAGACCCCTAACGCCAAGCCATCGCCAAAGACCCTAATTACGCCAAAGCATACTACAATCTCGGCAATCTTCTGAGTGACCAGCCTGAACGCTATGCCGAAGCCGAAGACGCCTATCGCCAAGCCATCGCCAAAGACCCCAATTTCGCCCAAGCCTACTCCAATCTTGGTATTTTGTTGCGGAAACTGGGACGCTACGCCGAAGCCGAAGACGTCTATCGCCAAGCCATCGCCATTGACCCCAATGACGCCCAAGCGTATAACAATTTGGTTATCTTGTTGAGGGTGACGGGTCGGGAGAAGGAAGCAATTCCGCTGTTGGAAAAGATGCTCGAAATCAACGCGAACGATTTCAATTCCTATCTGGGAATCGCCTCCATCAGGAAATCCATCGGAGAGCCTGTTCCAGAGCAAATGCTCGAGAAAGCGCGGCAACTCATTCCAGCAGAAGATTGGTATAACCGAGCCTGTCTGGAAAGCGTGAGTGGCAATGCGGACACGGCGTTTGAATATCTGCAGAAAGCCGCACAACAAAAAAAGTTTAATCCTGCATGGGCATGGCAGGACCCCGACCTGCAATGGATCCGCGGCGACCCGCGTTTTGCGGAAATCGTGGGGAAGAAAGCCTGAGAAATAAAAACTCGGAGAGTTGACGCGAAGCGTCTCAGAGTTTTGCTTTATTTCAGCCTAAGCGCTGCATTATTCAATCCACTCAAACAGATATTTCACATCGTGTTCGATCTCGAACTTCTTGAGGAAATCCATGTATTCATCTTTGAAAGTCTGTTTGGCGTGATGCTTTTCTTGATTCAAAATATAGTTGTACACATTTCCGATTTGCGAATGGCTGTATGAGAACGCTCCATAGCCTTCCTGCCAGTTGTACTTGCCTTTAATCCACGCATGATCATTAATGAAATTGGACGAATTGTTTTTCACATCCCGCACCAGATCGGATAATGCCATGGAAGGCTTCAGCCCCACTAAAATATGAACATGATCTTCTACACCGTTAACGATGATTGGTTTTTGTCCCTTATTCTTGATGATGCCAGCCATATACTTGAATACTTCCTGCCGCCATTCCTTATGAAGGAGGTTTTGGCGTCCCTGCACGGCGAAAACGATTTGGATGTAGATTTGGGAATATGTGCCAGCCATGGTTACCTCCAAATATCGGTATTTATGTCATCCCTTCGGGATTTTTATGATTCGCTTCTTGAATTTATATCGGGATTATGCTCACTCGTCATCAATCCCGAAGGGATGAAACGATTATAGAAGACGGTTTTTACAATTCCCAAACCCCGAAGGGGTGTCATAGATTTCACCGTGGTGCGGTCATCCCGCCATCTTTCTCAGTTCCTCTTCACCGATAATCTTCACCCCCAGCGCCTTTGCCTTCTCCAGTTTCGAGCCGGGGTTTTCGCCCAGCACGAGATAACTGGTTTTCTTGCTCACGCTGTCGGTCACCTTGCCGCCATGCGACTCGATGAACGCCTTCGCCTCGTCCCGCGACCAGGCGGGGAGCGTGCCGGTGATGACAAACGTCAACCCCGTGAACGCACCTTCTTTCTTCTTTCCCCCTTCTTCACCGCGGGGCCACACTCCCGCCGCCTTCAACTTCTTCAGCACCTTCTGGTTGGCAGGGCGCGAGAACCAATCCACGATGCCCGCGGCAATGTTGGGACCGATTCCCTCGATTTGCTGCAGGTCCTCCACACTGGCTTTGGAAAGCGCGTCCAAATCTTCGAAGTGACCCGCCAGATCCGCCGCAACGACCTCGCCCACGCCGCGAATACCCAGCGCCGCAATCAACCGCGCCAGCGGACGGGACTTCGACGCCTCGATAGAAACCAGCAGGTTATCGGCGATCTTGCCGGGCGGCTGTTTCTCCGTCTTGCGGTCCTTTTTGGTGACCGCCTCCAGAATGTCCTCGCGGGTCAGGGTGTAGAGGTCTGCCACATCCTTCACCTTGCCCGCCTCGATGAGTTTCTCGACGATTTTGATGCCCATGCCCACGATGTCCATCGCACCGCGCGAGACGAAATGCTCCACGTTGCGAATCAACTGCGCCGGGCACGCCGCATTGACGCAATACCACGCCACCTCGCCCTCGAAGTGTTCCACCGGCTGACCGCAGGCGGGACAGGTCTGCGGCGGCTTGTAGGGCTTTTCCTTTCCCATGCGCGCCTCCACCACCGGACCGATGACATAGGGAATCACCTCCCCTGCGCGTTTGACCAGCACCCGGTCGCCGACGCGAATGTCCTTCTCGGCGATGTAATCGAAGTTATGCAGGGTGGCGCGTTCCACAATCACGCCGCCGATTTCGACCGGCTCCAGCACGGCATAGGGCGTCAACACGCCCGTGCGTCCCACCGCAACGCCGATTTCCTTCAAAGTGGTGGTCACTTCACGTGCTGGGAACTTGAACGCAATCGCCCCGCGCGGATCCTTGCCCACAAAGCCCAGGTCGGCGGCGAGGTTCAAATCGTCAATTTTGATGACCATGCCGTCCGCTTCATAGGGCAAATCGTCGCGTTTCTTGTCCCATGATTCGGCATAAGCGATTGCAGATTCGAGATCATCGAATCGCTTCGCGATATCTGTGACGGGGAAGCCCAATGCCCTGAGATATTCCAAAACCTCCCATTGTGAGGTTGGAACCTGTCCATCTTCGGCATAAACAATTTGATACACCAGCAGGGTAATCGGGCGTGATGCCGTGAGCGCCGGGTCGAGTTGCCGCAGCGAACCCGCCGCCGTATTGCGCGGATTGAGATACGTCTTCTCGCCCACCTCTTCCAGTTTGCGATTCAATTCCTCAAACTCTTTAATCGGAATAAACGCCTCACCCCGCACGACAAGATACTTCGGCACACTGCCCACTGATAACTGTTTACTGATGACTGAAAACTCTTTACTTTCCACCGGAATCTTCAACGGAATCGCCTTCACCGTCCGCAAATTTGCCGTAATATCCTCCCCAACCTCGCCGTCGCCGCGCGTCGCTCCCTGAACGAAAATACCATCGCGGTAATGTAGCACCACGCTCAACCCGTCAATCTTCGGCTCGACGACGAACTTTGCCCGCTCCACGCGGTCGTCAATTTTGCGGATGCGCTCGAACCATGCCCGCGCCTCCTCCGCGCCGAAGGCGTTTGCCAGCGAAAGGATGGGAGCGGGATGACGCACCTTCTCGAAGCGGTCGGCAGGCTTGGCACCCGCGCGCTGCGTTGGCGAATCGGGCGTCACCCAGTCCGGGTGTTCGGCTTCGATCTGCCGAAGTTCGTTCATCAACCTGTCGAATTCCGCATCACTGATAAGGGGAGCATCCAGCACGTGATAACGATAGTTGTGGAAATGGATTAATTGTTTGAGTTCTTCGTAGCGAGATTTTGTTGTCATGAGTGATTGAATTCATCCGAATCAATTGGGGTATCCACAAAGTTCAAGAAGAAACGCAAATTTTTTCGCGACAATTGTGTTCCCTGTGGATAGTTTTCTTGCTTCCGACAAAACCAATTATAAACTCAACCTGTTCTCGATCAGCAATTCTTCTGATCGCGCGGCTGAGCAATGTCGCATGAACAAGACACTGCAAGGACAAATATCGCCGCAAAACATGACAATTGTTACATTCAGAAATTTGAATATATGGTTATGATGTATTCGGATGCATGAATATGAAAAGACCAAACCTCCCTCAACTTTCTCAGCAAATTGCCGCGCTGTTTTCCACCCTTGCTTCACCAGCACGCGTGGCTATTCTGCTCGCCATCGGACGCGGAGAAGCGTGCGTCTGTCATCTCGAAGCCATGCTGGGCTGGAGACAGGCTTACATTTCCCAACATCTGATGGCACTGCGTAAAGCCGACATTTTGCAGGATCGGCGCGACGGGCGCTTCATTTTCTACCGAATAAAGAACGCCTCTTTCTTGGACCTCATCACGGCTGCCACCTCCCTGAGCGGACTCTCCGCCGAAGCCACTTCCGCGCCCATCCAAATGGATAAGAAGCGCACCTGTGCCTGTCCGCGTTGCGCCACGATCTTGCTTCCAAATAGATCCTCGTAAAACGAGTTCGCTTCACCATACACAAGATAACCTCTATCACGCAAAGACATGACCACATTTTCTTCCCCTTCTGTCTCTCATCCCAACAAGCGAGTTTACATCGCTCTGTTCTTTGCTGGCATTGCCTGGCTTATTGCCTACAACATCATCCAGCCACTTGCAAATTGGATTGCCTATTCCGCCTTGGGGCTTCCGCAGAATTCGCACTTTGGCGAGTCGGTCGCTTTTTTCCTCTATGATGTTCCCAAAATTCTCCTTCTGCTTTCGGGCATGATCTTTGTCATCTCGCTCATACGCACCTTCTTCAGCCCCGAACGGACGCGCGCACTCCTGGGCGGAAAACGCGAAGGCATAGGCAACATCCTTGCCGCGCTGTTGGGCATCGTCACACCCTTTTGCTCGTGTTCGGCAGTACCAGTATTTATCGGATTTGTTGAATCGGGTATTCCTCTTGGAATAACTTTTTCCTTTCTCATCGCCGCCCCAATTATCAATGAAGTTGCCGTGGTTATGCTGTTCAGTCTCTTTGGCTGGCGGGTGGCAGGACTATACGTTGCCTCGGGTTTAGTCATTGCCATTTTGTCGGGCTTTCTCATCGGCCGCCTGAAAATGGAAAGATATGTAGAAGAATTTGTCTGGCAGATCAAAAGCCGAGAAACAGTCTCGGAAGAAAAGATACTCTGGGTAGACCGCATCGAACGCGCCTGGGAGGCTGTGAAGGAAATTGTCGGCAGAATATGGCTTTACGTGATCATTGGCATTGCAGTGGGAGCAGGAATTCATGGCTACGTTCCTGAGAACGCACTGGCATCTATCCTGGGCAGGCAGGCATGGTGGTCGGTGCCGGTTGCCGTGCTGATTGGCATCCCTTTATATTCCAACGCCGCGGGAATGGTCCCCATCGTTAGTGCGCTGATTGAAAAAGGCGCCTCGCTGGGCACTGCCCTGGCGTTTATGATGTCAGTCATTGGCTTGAGCCTGCCCGAAGCAATCATCCTGCGGCGTGTATTGAAACCCCCGCTACTCGTTACGTTCTTCAGCGTCATCGCGGCAGCAATAATTCTTACAGGCTATTTGTTCAACTGGCTGTTATGAAAGGAGAGCGCCATGAAAATTCAAATTCTTGGCACTGGCTGTCATAATTGCTTGGAATTGGAAATGCGCCTGGCAAATGCCATCGCAAAATCTGGGCGCCGCGACATCGAAGTAGAGCGCGTGGACGATGAACACCTCATCCGTCATTACATACCGCTCGATGCCATCCCCGGTCTGGTCATTGATGGACGGTTGATCAGTCAGCGTGAGGTGCCCACCCTCGAAACTCTATTGGACTGGCTCAAAGCCATCCCTGCATGAAATCCAACTGAACATCACTCTGTTGCAAACTTTCCACCCCCACATCTGACCCTCTCTCGCTGGAAGAGGGGTTGGGGTGAGGAAAAGCGGGGATGAGTACCCAGGTCTATTCGCAACAGAGCAACCAAACATCACAAAATAACCGTCCGTTGTTTTGCAAAGGAGAGTAACATGCTCGTCGTCAAAATCCTTGGTCCTGGATGCTCCAACTGCAAGCGTCTTGCCTGGCTAGTGGAACGCGCTATCGGTCGCCTCGGCATTGAGGCTGAGATTATCAAAGTGACCGATTACAGCGAAATCATGAAATATCCCATTCTCGCCACACCAGGATTGGTCATTAACGAAAAGCTGGTCGCATCTGGACGTATCCCTGGCGAGGCGGAAATTACGACTTTTCTGACAAGCGCCCTGGAAACGGCTTGAACAGAAGATGCCGTTCTATTGAGTCACTTCCTTCGCGGCATAACATTATTCCAGCCACGTCACGAAAGCCGCGATCGGCTAAAAACACTACTTTCGGCTTAGGGGTGTTTCTGCTCCTGTTACCAACAGCGCATGTTCGCACTGTGACACTGGTTTATTGCTTATCTTTCCATATCTTCACCCTGCTGCACTAATCCAATCCTTTCTTGAGAAGCCATAAACTCTATGTAAAATAGACTTGACAAAATGTCAAGTTTATTTTATGATCAGAAAAGTCAAACAAACTTTACAGGAGAAAAATCATGAAATCGAAAAATTCAGGAACATGGATCGCGATTGGAATATCCGTCGGAGCAGGGATCGGTGCGGCAACCGGCAACATGGCGCTCTGGCTGGTCATCGGCGCGGCAGTGGGACTGGTGTTGAACATGGTCATCCCAAACTATCGCGGCAGCCAGTAAACCGAACAAATGCGGAAAACGTTTGAAGGAGAAATTCAATGAATCAAAATCAAATTGTAAAACGATATTACAGAGAATTCAGCCTCTCGATGGGTGCATATGTAATCGCCCTGATTCTCACCACTTCGTTACTCGAACGGCTGGAACTTTCCAAACCTTTGCAAATCGCTCTTGCGCTTGTCCCCGTCGTCCCGATTATCTTTGTACTCATTGCCATCCTGCGCGCCATGCGCGACAGCGACGAATTGATGCAGCGGATTCAACTTCAGGCGGTGACATTTTCAGCCATCGCCACCGGGTTGATTACGTTCAGTTATGGCTTTCTCGAAAATGTTGGCTTTCCCGATTTCCCCATCATCTGGGTTCTTCCAATGATGTTTGCGCTCTGGGGTTTGAGTCTTGGTTACTTCAACACGAGGTACCAATGAAAAACAACCTCAAGGTCCTACGCGCTGAGCGGAATTGGTCACAGGCTGACCTTGCCGAAAAACTCAACGTCTCCCGGCAGACCGTCAACGCCATCGAGACGGGCAAATACGACCCCAGCCTGCCGCTAGCATTCAAGATCGCGCGGTTGTTCGGGATGAAGATCGAAGAGATATTTTTCCCAGACCAGGACAAGTAGCTGCTACAATAGAGCCACTTCAAACGTGGCTCTATTTTTATGACCTACTGGCTCGCCCCCTCATCGATTCACATCCTCGCTTCTTTCTCGGACCTGAACCTGCTTCACATCATCGCGCAGACTCTCCTCCGACGCGGGATACACACACCTGACACTGCCGACGCCTTCCTTCACCCCGACTTCCTCTTCTCCACATCGTTCCCGAACATCGAACCTGTCGCATTTGTATAACATCTCTTATCCTGCTCAAGTTGACCCCGTCGAAGGTGCACAGATTGCCGCATTCATGAAGAAGGCAAACCATCCCACCGCAACCCGAATTCGGATAATGCAAGCCTTGACGAAATAGAACAAATGTTCTAAAATAATATCAAGTTCAAGACAAGGGCTTTCTCACGGCGAAGACGTAGGAAACGCTGAGAAAATCCAAAAAATCTTTGCGAATTCAGCATCGCGACAATAGAATTTTCGGCCACGAGCGTTTATCTAAAAATTAGAGGTTAAGCAAAATGAAAATGCTTTCATGGATGGGGAAAGCATGGCTTGCCCCATCCATTATGTTATTACCATTTTGGCACAGAAAACTTTAATGATTGGAAATTTGACATGAGAAACAAAACCCGACCCACCAGACGGAATGCCCCTTCCGCTTCTCCATCGACCTCAGACCTGCGCGCGCTTTTCAACGGCAGGGTCATCGCTCCGGACGATCCCCGCTATGAAACTGCGCGGAAGGTGTTTGCCGGGAACATCGACCGCCGCCCCTCGGCAATTGTCCGCGTGGCAGATGCGGGGGATGTCTCGCGACTTGTTTCACTGGCGCGCGAATATGGATTTGAATTTGCAATCCGCAGCGGCGGGCACAGCGGAGCCGGTCACAGCACCACGGAAGGCGGCATCGTGCTCGATTTATCCGACATGAAAGACTTGCAGATCAATCCCGAAGAACGCACCGCCTGGGTGGAGACCGGCATGACGGCTGGCGAATACACGTTGGCGGTGAACAAATACGGGCTTGCCACCGGTTTCGGCGATACCGGCTCAGTAGGTCTTGGCGGCATCACCCTCGGCGGCGGGATCGGATTCCTCGTCCGCAAATATGGGCTGACAATTGACTCCTTGCTCGCCGTCGAAGTGGTGACCGCAGACGGTCAACTCCTTTACGTGGACGACAAATCGTATCCCGATTTGTTCTGGGCAATGCGCGGCGGAGGCGGCAACTTTGGTGTGGCGACTCGATTCAAATTCCAATTGCACGAGGTGGACCTGGTTTTGGGCGGAATGCTCTTCCTGCCCGCCACACCCGCTACCATCGCCGCTTTCATCGCCGAGGCAGAGTCTGCCCCCGAAGAATTATCCACCATTGCGAACGTGATGACCGCGCCGCCCATGCCGTTCATACCCGAAGAGGCGCATGGCAGACCCATCATCATGGCAATGATGGTGTATGCGGGGAATCCCGAAGAAGGCGAAAAGGTCATTGCGCCTTTCCGTGCACTTGCCACACCCTATGCCGATATGCTGCGCCCGATGCGTTACCCGGAGATGTACCCTCCGGAGGAAGACGGTGATTATCATCCCATCGCGGCAAACCGCACCATGTTCCTTGATCGCGTGACCCATGCCGAAGCGGAGTTGATTTTGGAGCGGCTTCAGCGTTCGAGCGGCTCGATGGCGGTAACCCAGTTGCGGGTGTTGGGAGGCGCGATGGCGCGCGTCCCGTCCGATGCGACCGCGTTTGCCCACCGTCAATCCAAAATCATGGCGAATCTTGCCGCGTTGTATGAAAAGCCCGAAGAGAAGGAAGTTCACGAGGAATGGGTGACCGAATTCTTTTCCTCCTTGCAGCAAAGCGATAAAGGGATGTACGTCAACTTTATCGGCGACGAAGGCGAGGCGTCGGTCCGCGCGGCATATCCAGGCAAGACTTGGGATCGGTTGCGACAGGTCAAAGCGAAATATGATCCGATGAACCTGTTCCGTCTAAATCAAAATATCCCCCCGAAATAATACCCCTCGAACATGTCGCCCTGAGCGAAGGGTCTCTGCCAATAACGTGCGAGACTCTTCGGTCGCAACAACCGCTCCCTCACATCGTCCCGATGTCCTTCGGGAGAGCGACATAACAATTTACAGGTAACAATTCAAATGAAAACCTTTTATCAAATCCTCGCCAACACCCTGCTCGCCAATGTCACCAACATGACCGTTTGGTTTGCGTTGATCTTCTTTATCTACCTCGAAACAAAATCGGTCACAGCGACCTCCATCGTTTCGGGTATTTATCTCGTTGCTGTTGCGATCTCTGGCATCTGGTTCGGGAGCATCGTTGACCACAACAAGAAAAAGAATGTCATGCTCCTTTCGGGCTTCGTCTCGTTGGTCATTTACTCAATGGGTCTTGTGGTGTATCTGAACGTTCCCGCCGAAACGTGGAAGAATGCCGCCAGTCCCACGCTTTGGATATTCGTCCCGCTTCTCCTCCTCGGCGTAATCGCAGGCAACCTGCGCGGCATTGCGCTTCCAACATTAGTTACCATTCTCATCCCCGAAGATTCGCGCGACAGGGCGAACGGTCTCGTCGGCACAACGACGGGAATCATCTTTCTCATCACTTCCGCCATCAGCGGGTTCCTGGTTGCGCATTCGGGCATGTACCTCGTTCTGATTCTTGCCGTCATTGTGATGGCTCTTTCGATTGCGCATCTCTTCTTTACGGAAATCCCGGAGAAAGAAATCGTTCATCTGGAGGGACAACCTCCCAAAGTGGACTTGCGCGGTACATTCGCTGTGGTCCTTACCATCCCCGGCTTGCTCGCTCTGATTTTCTTCAGCACCTTCAACAACTTTCTGGGCGGCGTCTTCATGGGCTTGATGGACGCCTACGGGCTGTCGCTGGTTTCGGTTCAGGTGTGGGGCGTGCTATGGGCAGTCCTCAGTTGCGGCTTTATCGTCGGCGGCTTGCTCATCGCAAAATTCGGCTTGGGCAAAAATCCGCTCTTTGCCCTGTTCGCCGCCAACATCGTCATCTGGATCATATCCAGCGTCTTTGCCATCCAGCCGTCTATCGTGTTACTTTCCGTTGGTATGTTCATTTACATCAGCGTCATCCCATTCATCGAAGCGGCGGAACATACCATCATTCAGAAAGTTGTCCCGCTCGAAAGGCAGGGACGTGTCTTCGGCTTTGCCCAAAGCGTGGAGATGTCCGCTTCGCCTCTGATGACCTTTATAATCGGTCCCGTGACCGAAATGATCTTCATCCCGTTCATGACCACCGGCGCAGGCGTGGACTGGATCGGCGGCTGGTTTGGCACGGGAGCGGACCGCGGCATCGCCCTCGTCTTCACATTGACGGGTATCATCGGCTTGATTGTCACCCTGATTGCGATGAACACGAAATACTATGGCTTGCTCTCGAAACGATACATGGAAGAAGGCGAGTCTGCCGCCTTGCCCGAGGGAGAACCAGCGTGAAGAAAGCGACCGGATAAACTCCTTCTCGAAAGGACGATGAGCATTTAGTCGCCATGCGTAAATTCAATACGATGAGCAAATAAACCCGGATGAGCCAATGAAACTTCACCTTGTGGACGGCACCTACGAACTCTTCCGCGCGCATTTCGGCGCGCCGCCGAAGAAGGCTCCCGATGGGCGTGAAATCGGCGCGACGCTCGGACTTTTGCGGAGCATGATGTTGCTCCTCTCCAACCCCGAGGTGACGCATGTCGCGGTCGCCTTCGATCATGTCATCGAGTCGTTCCGCAACGAACTTTATCCCGGCTACAAAACCGCTTCGGGCGTGGACCCGAACCTGCTCGCCCAATTCGACCTTGCGGAGGAGGCTGTCGCCGCCTTGGGGTTGACAGTCTGGTCCATGGTCGAGTTCGAGGCGGATGATGCCATTGCCACAGCGGTCGCCAAATTCAAGAAAGCCAAATCGGTGGAGCAAATCGTCATCTGTTCGGTGGACAAGGATTTGGCGCAGATGGTGGACGGCAACCGCGTCGTTTGCTGGGACCGCCGCCGCGAGATTGTGTTGAACGAGCAGGGCGTCATCGAGAAGTTTGGCGTCGAACCCGAATCCATTCCCGATTATCTGGCATTGGTCGGCGACTCGGCGGATGGATACCCGGGCATCAAGGGCTGGGGCGCGGCGTCGGCATCCGCAGTGCTGGCGAAGTTCAAGCATATTGAGAAAATCCCTAAAGACCCAAAGAAATTACCGTTTGGTTTAAGTCGTGCAACAACGCTTATCGAGAATCTTCAACAGAATTATAAGGATGCTATGCTGTTTCGGGAGTTGTCCACCCTGCGCACAGATGTACCCTTGACAGAAACAATCGAAGATTTGGAATGGAAAGGCGCACACCCGCGTTTGAAGACCTTGTGTCATGAATGGGGAGATGAAAGAATACCTGAGCGGGTGACAAGGTGGATATAGATTGTGGTTCACGACCATCTATTTTTCCATCTCCCATGCCTTCTCTATTGGCTACACGAAAACAATAAATCCTCCACTCGCCTCTCCCTATCACTACACGACCTAAAGTTAAGAATTTCCATTTTCTAATCTTAAATTATTCCACCGCACAAACATCGGTTATATAATCTGCCGCACTTTCAAAACTCCTCTGAGGTGAACAGACCATGTACAAGCCCGCTTTCCGTGTCTACTTCAACAACAACAAGCAGTGGTTCGACGTGTATGTCGCCCAAAATCCCCACCAGTTCAAACGTAAAAACCGGTGCCATGCTTACTATATCGCCGCGGAAAGAAGAAAACAGCGCCGCGGTCTGTTCGGCTACATTTACCTGAGTGAACTGAACTTCTCCCCTCTGGCACACGAACTGGTTGCACATGAAATCCAGCACTTGATCTTCGATTGGATCCTCACACGCAAAGGCATGACCATCAGTGAGCGAAATGAGGAACGCATTGCCACGATGACCGGTGAAATCGCCCGACGCTTCTGGCGCAAATACGAACGCTGGTCCACGAGACACTAACGCTTCTTTCTTAGCCTCAGCCTGATCCCGCTAAATAAATTCTCCGCGCCCCTCCAATGAGGGAGGCGCGGAGAATTGTCTTTATTACGCTAGTTCTGCATAAGTACACACTTCCGAAAAATTCACCTGAGCATCCTCGCCGCTTCGACAGACCCCGCGCGGTGACTCCCTCCCCACTGGGAGAGAAAAGTACAAGAGAAAGCAGACAGGAAATGTTATCAATACCTTCACACGAAAAATCCGGCGTCGGTGAAGAAAAGGCTAAATGGAGCGCGTCAAGGTTACGGGTTAGCGTGAAGCGAAGATACCACCTCAGCGAGGTAACTGCAAACGATCCAATTCTGCAAGCAATGTTTTCAGTTGCACATTTTCCAAACTCGAAAGAATTAAATCGGCAGCACCCACGCGTTCGCGCGGACCAATGCCAATCACTCGAAAACCACCTGCGCGCGCGGCTTCGATACCGGCGGCGGCATCTTCCACTACCACACACGCCTGCGGAGGGAGATGGAGAAGCGCCGCCGCATGAAGAAATAGATCGGGTGCAGGTTTTTGACGCGTTACGCTGTTCCCATCGGCAATGGCGTCGAAGAGTTCAGTGATGCCCAGCCGTTCAATGACATCTCGTGCATTTTTGCTTGCCGATCCCAGGGCTGTTTTCAATCCTATGGCACGGATTTGCTCCAAAAGTTCACGCGCCCCGGGCAATATATCTTTTGGGGTGATTTCGCGAATGTACTCGAGATAGTACGCATTCTTGCGCTCCATGAACTCCTGCAATTGTTCTTCAGGAAACGTCCGCCCCTTGAGGAGAAGCAAAAGCGACTCACGTCTTGGAATGCCGCGCAGGGCCTCATTCTCTTCGCGCGTGAAAGGAATGCCCAGTTCATCTGCAAGACGCTTCCAGGCACGAAAGTGAAATTCCGCCGTATCGGTCAACACCCCATCCAGATCGAAGATGAAAGCCGAAATCGTCATCGCGTTTCCTTACGGAATATCCACAATGTGTTGTTTGCCGTGCAACCAGAATCGAAAAGAAAGACGCTTCCACTGTTTGGGCAGACGTGGGGAGATAGCCCATTCCCCACCGTGAACGCGCAAGCCTGCAAAGCCGAATACCACTGCCTGCCAAATGCCTCCCGCAGAGGCGGCATGAATGCCATCTCCGGCATTGCCGCGCACATCGCGTAGATCTGCGCGGGCAGCGCGGAGGAAATGTTCGTAGGCGTCTTCCACATCTCCCATCACACAGGCAATTGCCGCCTGAATGGAGGGACCCAACGAAGATCCGTATGTATGATCCGTGCGCGGATTGTAGTAGTCATAATTGATGCGTATCCGCTTCTGATCATAACGCTCGCGCAGAAGGTATAGCAGCATCAGCACATCGGGCTGTTTGATAATTTGATAATGGTTGGCTTCTTCGATACCAAAAATCTCATGCATGGAGCGCGTGCGCGGTTCGTAATCGGAGAGGTTGACATCCTTCAATTTGAAGTAACCTTCAAATTGTTCGATGAGCCCGTTTTCGTCCTCAAGGATGAGGATTTTCTCTGCCACATCTCGCATTTTGCCAAGGGATTCAGGGGTGAGGCGCAGTCGTTCAGTGAGGGTCTGTGCTTGTGTGGGAAAATGTTGTTTCAACCAATCGAGTGTCTCCAACGCGATCTGTAAATTCCACTGCGCCAGGAGATTGGTATATGCGTTGTTATTAACATGATCATGATATTCATCCGGCCCGATGACATCGCTAAAGGTGTAGCATTGCCGCTGTGCATCCCATTCTGCGCGTGAGGCATAAAATTTTGCGGCATCCAGAATCAGTTCTGCACCATAGCGCGCGAACCATTCATCATCACCCGTCACCTGCCAATATTGCCAGACACCATAGGCAACATCCGCCGAGATATGAATGGCGAGATCACCCGTCCATACGCGCGCCAGTTTTTTGGGATCATGAAAATCAGGCACCCAGGTAGGTGTCACCTCCTCGCCGGTGGCGGCGCTTTCCCAGGCAAACCATGCGCCTTCATATCCAGCCCGTCGGGCTTTCTCACGCGCGGCCGGGAGAGTCAAATAACGATACTCAAGCAGGTTACGAGCAATGTGGGGAGAGGTAAATGTGAAAAAGGGCAGCATGAAGATTTCGGTATCCCAAAAAGCATGACCGCGATAACCAAACCCGGAAAGAGTCTTCGCCCCAATGTTGACGCGGTTATCATGGCGCGGCGCGGCAATCAATAGATGATAAAGACTGAATCGCACCGCTAATTGCGCCTCTTCATCGCCTTCGATGATGACATCACAACGATTCCATTCATCTTCCCATGCCCTTGTGTGAGCGGAAAAAGCCGTCTCGAAATCAGAGGCATTCTCGAGATGCCGAAGCGCCAAACTCATCGGATCGGCGCTATCGCGCGAGGTGGCAATCGCGACAAACTTGGTTATCTCCACATTCTGACCAACGCGCACTGCCCGGGCAACCCTCAAAGTGGGAATACTCTCCACATCCCAGTATTCGGGCTGATTGTTCTGATGTGCATTGATTTTGACATCCAGACGCATGGCATAAGCCAGTTCAATTTTGCTCTTGCGCGTGCGCACCCGCAGCGCGGCTACCTGCCCCTGTGGGGTTGGGATTAAGCGTTGATCGAGGAAGCGCCAATGCAGTACACCTTCATTATCCATGTTGCTGTTAAGAGAGGCGCGCACTTCTATTGTGCCATCGAATTCAGGGAGAATGCGACAGCGCAGCGCCAGCAAATGTTCATCGGCAAGTGAAGCGAATCGCTCGAAAATCAAAGTTGCTGTTTGGCCGCCTGGCGCCTGCCAGCGCACGACTCGCTTAAGCAGTCCACTCTTCAGATCAAGGGTTCTTTCGTATTGATGCAGCACCCCATCTTGCAGGGAAAACTTCTGTCCATTGAGAAATATTGTTAATCCGAGCCAATCCGGCGCGTTGGCCAGTTCGGTGAATGCGACAGGCACATCATCAAACACGCCGTGAATCAAGGTAGCACGTCGCTCATTTGGATAGGACTCCTCGAAGGCGCCGCGCGTACAAAGATAACCGTTGCCAATTGTAAAAATCGTCTCCTTGTGATGAATCGAAGCAAGATCAAGAATATTTTCCGAAACAGTCCACATTGTCAACCTCATTGGGTCTTATCAAAATAAAGCGCCTACCACTGCTTCCAATTAGAAAACAGGGCAGGCGCATGGATAAATTGAGAGTCAACCCTCCTTCAAGCCAGTTGCAGCAATACCCTGTATGAAATAACGCTGGAACAGGAAGAACAGAATCAGTATCGGCAGGGTGTTGAAAAGCGAGCCCGCCAGCACGACCGAATAGAGCGTGTAATATTCACCCTTGAACCACTGCAACCCCAAAGGCAGTGTAAAGTTTTCGGGGCTTCGCAGAATGATCAACGGCTCCATAAAGCGATTCCATTCACCTTGAAACGTGAGCAGTGCCAGGGTAACGAGTTGCGTTTGGCTGACGGGTAGCACCACACGGAAGAACGTTCCCCACGTACTGGAGCCATCTATCGTCGCCGCCTCTTCCAATTCACGCGGAAAGGATTTGTAGAACTGGGTCATCATAAATACTCCAAAGGCATCCACCACACTTGGCACAATGACGCCAGCCAGTTTGTCAATTAGGCCGAAACCCGTTGGGATGGTGAAATCACCCAGTTGGATACCGCCGCGAATAACGCCGGGACCGATGATGAGGAACTTAGGAATCAACGTCACAACACCGGGCATCATCATCGAAACCAGCATACCGCTGAAAAGGAGGTTTTTGAGAGGGAATTCCATACGGGCAAAGGCATAGCCCGCCATGGCGCAGAATAATACACGTAGGACAGTCACTGTGCTGGCCACAAGGACGCTGTTCATCACCCAACGCGGAAACAAATCAAAAGATAAGAGAACTGTCCGATAATTGTCCAGTGTAAATGGTATTGGCGCCCAGATGGGTGGAGTGTACGCGTTTGCCACGGGCTTGAGTGAGTACACCAACGTAAAATAAAGTGGAGCCAGCGAAAGAAAAGCCCAAAAAATAAGCAGCGCATAAAAAATCGGCGCTTTGAATCGTTCCCAGATCGCCAGGGTGCGCTGGCGAAGCGAAACTCCAGACAGGGAAGAAACAAACGTAGTCATGGCGACTCCTCACTGAACGGTGGAACCACTGCCCTCAATAATGCGCCGTTGCAATATGGTAACGGTCAAAATGATCAAGGTGAGAATGACAGCCAGCGCCGAAGCCTGTCCCATCTTGATGGTGGTATCGCGAAATGCCCACTTGTAAATGAGATAGGTAATCGTCGTTGTGGAGTCGAGCGGACCACCGTTGGTCATGACATAAATTTGATCGAAAACCTGGAAGCAGCCTATGACGCCCACCGTCACGACAAAGAAAATAACGGGGCGCAACATGGGAATCGTAATATACAAGAAGGTTTGGATCGCGTCGGCGCCATCAATTTCAGCCGCCTCATAAATGGAGCGAGGAATATCCTGCAAGCCGGCAAGGAAGATCAGCATTAGCGTGCCGCTCGTCGTGAAGATATTCATTCCCATGATGACATAGAACGCTGTGGCGGGGTTATCCAACCAGTTAATCGTGAGATGCGTGATCTGATTGAAAACGCCCTGTGGAGCGAAAATCCAAACGAAGATTAGCGAAATGACAACAGATGAAGTGACAGAGGGTAGATAGAAGATAGTGCGGAAGAGGCGTCGGAATCGCAATTTTTGATCCATTGCAAACGCAAGGACCAGACTCAGGATGGTCTGAATGGGAACGACGATCAGCACATATTTGAATGTGTTCGGCAATGCCTTCTTCAGAAACAACTCATCGCTGAACACCCGACTATATCCTTCCAAACCCCAAAAGACCGGTGGTTTTAACAGGTTGTAATTAGTGAAGGACAAATACACGGCATATCCGATCGAAAACACGCCAAAAACAAAAAAGATGAACAGCCACGGTGAAAGAAAAAGATATGCCGTGATACTTTGAAAAAACTTTCTTTGACTGAATTTCATAAGGCGCTCCCGCGAACAAGGCACACCGCCTTTTCAAAACATTGCGGAGAGGGACCCGTTCGCAAGAGTCCCTCTCCATGATGAAGGGACAAACTGGTTACTGTTGTGCTAGCGCCTGGCGAATGGCATCAGCCGCCTGCTTCAAAGCATCCTGCACGGGCTGATTCTCTTTAAAGATCCGTTCGAGCGCCTTACCCATCTGATCGTTTACATCAGAACCGACTGCACCCCAGAAGAAGGGATGCGCGCCCGCGGTTGCACCGCGGAAGATGGCAGAGACATTCGGGTTGTTCTTGAGATAATCGCTGTCCTGCAAAGCAGCACGCGAGGGCAATGCAAAGCCGCTTTCCAAAACGGTCGTCTGGCTGGCTTCGTTGGTTAGGAAGTTGACCACCTCCCACGCCGCTTCGGGATTCTTGGTATTTGCGGAGATACCCCACGCCACTGTGAAAATGAGGTTACCCTCACCGGCAGGACCGGCAGGAGGTAGAACAACACCATAGCGGGTTGTGGGGAATTGATCGCGCAGATAAGGAATCAGCCAGCCGCCCTCATACACCATCGCGCATTGACCCTTACCAAAGAGCGTGCCCTGCCAACCCTCACCCAGATCAGAAGGAATGGCGCCGATGTTCTCCGCGCGGAAGGATGTATAGAACTCGGCAGCACCTACTGCCGCATCACTGTCCAACAAAGTATCGGTGTAATCTTCGTTCATGATCGCCCCGCCGTTCTGGAAGACGAACACAGGGAAGCGACCGGGATCCGGCGGCGTGCAGAATCCATAAACTGGTTTGTTGGGATCGCTCAAATCCGTCAATTTGGCAGCCGCGTCCTTCAAGTTGTCCCACGTCCAATCATCTGTGGGATACTCGAGCCCGGCTTTATCAAAAAGGTCAACATTGTAGAACATCCCCAGCGTGTTGAAATCCTTGGGAATGCCATAGGTCTTGCCGTCGAAAGTGAACGCGTCCATAAGCGACGGGATGAACTCTTCACGCGTCACACCCGAGTTCGCCATCAGATCATCCAAGGGCAAAATCACTTCGTTTTTGGCAAGCTCCTGCCACCAGAAAATATCCATGTAGAAAATGTCGGGCTCGGTGCCGGCGGCAATGGATGTCAGCAGTGCTTGCCGGTAATCACCGGTGATCGGTTCGTACTTAACGAGAATATCGGGGTGTTCAACCGAGAAACGATAGAGCAGGGATTCGAGCAAAGCCGTCTCTGCCGGGCTGGAAGCCCACCCCGAAAGGCGTACTTCGATTTTTTCCGCCGGCACTTCCACAATCTGCGTCTCTTTTACCGTAACGGTTTCAATGATCTTCTCAGGGGTCGGTGTTGCGGCAGGAGCACAAGCCGCAAGCAGCAGGACCACTGCAGACAGCAAAGCAAGGGTTTTGTAAAGCGATTTCATGGCTACTCCTTTTGGCCAAACTAGGAAATTGAAAGGGACGAAACGACAAAAATGTGGTACAAAAAAGATGCTCCGGTTTCTGGGTGCGGAAACTCACCTCCTTTCAATAAGGTGGTTAGAGGAAAGTGCTGCGCGGTGATACCATGCCAAAGTGACCCGCGCACGCGCAACGACATCCGAGCCGGGGCTTTTTTTTCACCCAGAGGCTCGCACAATCAAAAGCGGCTTCAATAACACATGCTCCTCAGCAGGAACGCGTCCTTCCATCAAATCAATCAACATTTCAACACACTTGCGTCCTGCCTCGGCAATCGGCTGACGAATTGTAGTCAAAGGTGGATCGAGAAACTGTACCAAAGGCGCATCATCGAAACCAATCACCGCTACATCCCGACCAGGTTGCAAATTCAACGACCACAACGCCTGTATGGCTCCTATTGCCTGTGTATCATTGAGCGTAAGGATCGCAGTGGGACGCTTCTCAGGCGGCAAAGCCATCAAAGCAAGAGCCGCCTGGTATCCTTGTTCATAATCCCCCGGCACACGAAACACCCATTCGGGCAAAACCGGCAACCCGGCGGCTTGCATGGCTTTCATGTAACCCTCCGCACGGTCGTTGCCCACGCGCGAATCCTGGGGCCAGCCTATCAATGCAATCTTGCGATGCCCACGCCCAACGAGATGTTCCACTGCCTGGCGCAAACCATCCGCGCCATCAATATCTACATACAGAAATTTCCAATCCGGATTGGAACGACCAAATGCCACAAAGGGAATGTGATGCTCCAATAAATATCGCACCCGCTCATCGTTGTAATTGACACTGGAAAGAACAAAACCATCCACTTTCCCCGTCTCAAACAAATCCTCATACACCTGCAACCCTTGCCCGTGACTTGGAAAGGGCAAAAGATGATAACCCGCCGCTTCCGCCTCACGCACCATGCTGGTCAAAAACTGGTCAAGAATATGATTGACCTGCCCCAACGGAGTCTGCTCCCACGAATATCCGATCATAAAACTGCGCTGCTTGCGCATATTGCGTGCCAGCGCATTTGGACGATAGCCCAAAGCCGCTACAGCATCCAAAATCCGCTGGCGGGTTTCGGGGGAAACCTGCGCCTGCCGGTTCAACACTTTCGAAACGGTCTGGTAACTGACACCGGCCTGCGCCGCAACATCCTTTAGCGTGGGCGATTTCGCGGGCATAAGGAGCCTTTGATCACAGAAAGGCGAACGTTCGGGCGAACGTTCGTATCAATCATACGATATTTCAGGATTTTGTCAAGAAAAAAATGAGAAAGCACAAGTCAACAAACAGCAAAAACACTGAAAAGGCTTCAAACCATAATCATTACAGGCGCTTCTTTCTCAGCCTCAGCCTGATCCCGTTAAATGCACCGCGCCTCCCCGATGAGAGAGGCGCGGTAAACGGATTTCTGAGGCTACACACCCTCACTGCAAAGAAGCGAGGAGAAATTGCGTAAGGTGACTTGAATTCGAGTTAGCAATCAAAGTATTTCAGCATGTAATATCTCGAACTGACATTAGGGTGAGCTAGACCGTTTAGCAATTCTTCAAGAGAGTACTCTACATGCTCTCTAATATCTCAATTGCTTTTTGCAATCTCGCAAGTGTTTTCTCCCTGCCGATCACTTCCATACTCTCAAATAGCGGCGGACTGACCTTTTGCCCTGTCACAGCCACGCGCAAGATTCCGAATACCTGATTGGCAGTAAGCCCCGCACGCTCCACATAAGCGCGCATGGGCGGTTCGGTGGTTTGATGCGAAAAATCGGGCAGCGCGGCAAGAATTTGATACGAACTTCTCACAATCTCAGCAGATTGTTTTGCATCGAGACCCTTTGCGATGAGTTCTTCTGGTTTGGGTTCCACATCCTGTTTGAAGAAGAAGCCCGCAAAAGGAATCGCATCATCCAATGTGACGAGCCGTTCGCGAATAAGCGGCGTCACTTTGAACAGCGTTTCATCATCTACTGCAAATCCTGCGTCGGTGAGGAAAGGCTTGATGCGGCGCGCCAGGTCTTCGGTCGGTAAGAGGCGGATGTGCGCACCGTTAAAGTGATCCAGTTTTTGGAAGTTGATCGCCGCGGGCGAAGGCGTCAGAGAGCGAATATCGAATCGTTCGATCATTTGCTCGAGGGTCATCACATCATCTTCCGGTACGCCCCATCCCATCAGAGCAATCCAGTTCAGAACGCCCTCGGGAATGTAGCCGAGCGATTTCATATCGTCAACAAAAATGGAATAGCCGTCCTTCAATGCTTGCGTTGTGTCGCGCTTGCTCATTTTGCCTTTGCCGCTCGGTTTGAGGAAAACGGAAAGGTGAACCCAAACCGGTTCCTCCCAACCAAACGCGCGAATGATGTTGACATGCAAGGGAAACGTCGAAAGCCACTCGGAGCCGCGCAGAACATGTGTGATTTTCATTTCGTGGTCGTCTACCATGGCAGCAAGATGATAGGTGGGCAAGCCATCGGATTTCATCAAAACATAATCATCGAGATATTTGTTTTCGGTGACAATATCGCCGCGCAAAAGATCATGGGCGATGGTCACACCTTCGTAAGGCATCTTGAAGCGGATAACGTGTTTTTCACCAGAGGCGACACGGCGTGCGGCTTCGTCAGGATCGAGGCGGCGGCAAGTACCGTCATAGCGAACCTTGTCTACTTTTCGGGCTTCCTGCTCTTTGCGCATTTGCTCAAGGCGCTCGGGCGTGCAGAAGCAGGGATACGCAGCGCCCTTTTCGACAAGAACCTTTGCGTAATGGTGATAAATTTCTCGACGTTCAGTCTGGCGATAGGGACCATAGGGTCCGCCATGCAGAGGCGATTCGTCCGGCGTGAGGCCGAGCCAATCAAGGCTACGCATGATTTCCTCTTCGGCGCCGGGGACGTACCGTTTTTGATCGGTATCTTCGAGCCGCAGGATGAACTGTCCTCCGGTTTTACGGGCAAGCAAAAAATCATAGAGTGCAGTACGCGCGCTCCCAAGATGAAAACGCCCGGTTGGAGAGGGCGCCATACGTGTTCGTGCAGGTTTGTGATTCAACGAGACTGCTCCTGGTGTAGAGTTTTTTAGATCCATCAAGAGAGGCTAAAACCCGATCTGCTTCTGCCGCATCGCGACGCTTTCCACAAGTCCAATACCAAGCATGAGGGAGGTCAGACCGCTGCCACCATAACTGATAAATGGCAGAGGCAAACCCGAAACCGGCACAATGTTCAGGTTCACACCGATATTGATCATGCCCTGAAAGAAAATCAAAGTCGCCACGCCATAGGCAATGGACATGCCAGCCACATCGCGCGCCTGCTGTGCGGCGCGCATACATCGCCAGACGATCAAGATAATGACGAAAATGACAAACAACGATCCAACAAACCCAAACTCTTCGGAAACAGCAGAAAAAATAAAGTCAGTGTGGCGGACTTTCAAAAAGCGCAGTTGCGTTTGTGTGCCATGTCCGTATCCCTGACCGAATAAACCGCCGGAACCGATGGCAATGAGTGCTTGCTGCACATTATACGTGGCACCAAAGGTCGCGTCCGGGTCGGGCAGAATAAAGTTTGTAATGCGTTCCTGTTGATATTCTTGCATAAAAGGGATGCGAATGCCCAAAAGTGAAAAAGTGACCACTGTGCCGATCAAGATCACACCGAGAACGCTAAAGATCAAAACATGCTTGATCTGAATACCGTTGAACCAAAGTAGTGAGATAAGAATGACCATGAGAACAACTACATTGCTAAGATTGGGCTGGAGCAAAATCCAGACTGCCAGACCAAAAACCCACAGAAAAGCGCCAAGGATCCAGCGCAAATCGCGAGGCCGATCTTGATTTTTTTCAAAATAGCGTGCAAGCAGAAGAATGGCAGCAATTTTTGCAAACTCGGTCGGTTGAACGAACAGTACGCCCACCTGAAACCAGCGCGCCGCGCCGAACACTGCCTGTGCACTGAGAAACAGTGCAAACAGCAAGAGGCTCATGACGATAAAGATAGGACGGTAAATCGCCATCCAAAAGTGGTAATCAATTGCGGCAACGATGAAGATAAGCACCAGCCCCGCGAGGGCAAAGTAGATTTGGCGATTGATGAGCGGCAAGAGTTCCTCATTCCCCGCCACAGCCGAGCGAATCATCGTCGTGCCAAAGGCGGTAGCAAGCACTACCGCGCCCAGCAGCAAAAAGTCAAAATAACGCCACGAGAGATCGCGAAGCATTCGTTACTTACGGGATTTGCCAGCACGCCGACGCGCAGCAGGTTTGAGGGGGATATCCGCAATCAGGCGCTGAGAGCGTCCATCATGTTCAACGCCGATGCGCATGGCCTGGGCATCTATCTCCACGTGACGCGAAATGGTGGCAATCAAATCATCTTTAAGGGAATCCAGTTCGGCAGGGGTCAGATCCGTGCGGTCGTGGATGAGAACAAGTTGTAGCCTCTCTTTGGCATCGTCAGCACTGCTTTTTCTACCAAACAGTCTATCGAAGAAGCCCATAATCACTTCCTCCCTGCCAGCCTTTGAATGCGTTCCCACAAGCCGCTCTTGTGATCCAGGTCCATAAACGGTACATTCTCGCCTTTCAAGCGTCGTGAAATGTTGCGAAAGGCTTGTCCTGCCTTACTCTTCGCATCAAGGACGACGGGGGCGCCGCGATTCGAACTGATGATGACGCTTTCATCCTCCGGCACAATGCCGATCAATTCAATGGCGAGCAAATCAAGAACATCTTCTGGGGAAAGCATATCTCGGCTTTTGACCAGCGTCGGATTCAAGCGGTTGATGATCAGGGAGGCAGGTCCCTTTTCCTCAGCTTCGAGGATACCAATAACCCGATCCGCGTCACGCACAGCACTGACTTCGGGATTGGTGATGACAATCACACGGTCTGCTGGGGCAATCGCATTTCTGAAACCGCGTTCGATGCCAGCGGGAGAATCAATCAACACAAAATCGTAATCGGCGCGCAGGTCTTTGACCAAGCGGTTCATATCACTGGAGGAGACAGCGCTTTTATCGCGCGTTTGCGCGGCCGGAATGAGGTACAGTTCAGGCAATTTCTTGTCGCGAATCATGGCCTGCTTCAAGCGGCATCGTCCTTCGATCACATCCACAATGTCATAAACGATGCGATTTTCCAGGCCGAGGATGACATCGAGATTGCGCAAACCGATGTCGCCATCAATACACACCACTTTCGAACCATCCATGGCAAGGGCAACAGCAAGGTTTGCGACAGCGGTGGTCTTTCCTACCCCACCTTTTCCCGATGTGATTGTAATGACTTGTGCAGGCATGTTGTTTTCCTATAAAATCCAAATCTTGTGATTAGACAATGATTGATGATCTCAACCAGGCATCCAGGGCTCGACTTCCAACCTTCCATCTTTGTCGAGGTGTGCAATTTCTGGCTTGACGCTGGATTGCCGTCCCGGTAGGGTCGAGGCTTCGTCGGCGATGCGCAATTGCATAGGCGAAAGATCGAGCGCGCAGATCACGGCCTTCCTGTTCCCTTTCGAGCCTGCATGCGCTGTGCCGCGCAGGCGTCCCCACACGATGATATTGCCTTCTGCGATCAATTCGGCGCCCGGATTGACATCTCCCAGAACAACAATATGACCTGGAAACTCAATTCTCGTTCCTGAGCGCAAAGTGCGATCGAGAAACAATGCTGTTTCTTCGCCGAGGTCTTCAACGGAAAATTGACGGAGCTCTTCAGGCCTCGGCTTAGAAATGCGGGTGGCGAGCCCAAGTAATTGGGCAGTTTGTTCGGTTGTGGGCGATTCACTTAGCACAGCCCAGAGATGGATGCCGCGCTCGGATAATTGATCGCGCAGTTCGACCATTTCATTGACATGTAGCACCTGAGTGGCCACATCCAACGCCACACGTGCGCCGCGAAAGAATTCCGGCTGCGCGTCAATCTGCTCGAGCAGAGCGGCGAATTGCTCTTCCCATGGCGCATCGTCCAGGGAAATAAGCAAGCCATCGCGCAAGCCCTTAATTTGGATCAGCGAATGGGTCGGATTCATGCAATCGGTAATTGGTGGAGGGATTATAGCACGAAGTAAGGGCAATCATCTCAGCGGCTCAGCCCACGCGCCAGATCAATAGCCTTGAGTTCAAAGTACGCTTGAAGAACACGCGCAACAATGGGAGCGGCAACCGTTCCGCCTTCGCCACCGTTATAGGCAAAAGCGACGACGACGATTTCCGGATCATCGTAGGGTGCGTATGCCAATGTCCACGCATGTGTGGGCCACGCGCCAAATTGACAACGGTTCGCCGCGCGCGCCACATCATCACAATACTCTGCGGTTCCGGTCTTGCCAGCCACGGCGATGGGCAGTGGATACTCTTCGTTGAAGACTCGATAGAGCGTGCCCAGCGGATTCTCGGTAACTGCCATGCGCGTACCGGTTCGTACCGCTTCGATCGTTTCCGGCCGGACGATCTTTTTGTTTCCGGTTTCATCACAATATCCAAATTCGCAACTGAACTCCCGTATCATGGGAGTTTGCGTAACATCCCATTTCAGATTGGGGGTGAACGGCGAGATTTGATAACTACCTTCAGGCGGCATGGAACGAGTATCCTCTGGATTCGCGAGGTTGACCCAGATTGTTCTCGTCCGCCCCTGTCGGTCAGTTACTTCCCGCGCTTCATAAATAGAAAAGTCTTCTGGATCAAACCACACGGGAATGACACGCCCTTCTTCGTCCAATACTTCACGCACGATGGTCGGCTGCATTAACTTGCCGCGATTGGCAATCGTGGCGCCGGAGAGCAGGACTTGCAAAGGCGTAGCCAGAACATATCCCTGCCCTACGCTGGCAATATAGGTATCGCCAGTAGACCAGTTTTCGCCGGTGTTGATACGCTTCCATTGCGGCGAAGGAATGAGCCCATCTTCTTCACCAGGGAGTTGGATGCCAGAACGTGCGCCATAGCCCAAGGCGCGGGCATATTCGCCCAAGCGAAAAATTCCCAATCCTTCGGGGATTTCGTCTTCAAAACCGCCGCCGAGTTTATAGAAGCAAACATTGCTCGAATAGGCAATACATCGGAGAAAGTCGAGCGCGCCAAACCCTGCTTCGTTGATGACGCCATTGCGCTCATAAATCCAATCTACGAAGGGGCGAATGTTGCGCGCCGTGCATGGATCATTTGGGGAGAACCGCTCACACAATTCGAGTTTACCCGGCGTCTGAACGATTTTGTTCAGGTCAATCACGCCTTCGTTGTAGGCACCGGTCGCGGTGGAGAGTTTGAAAACAGAGCCGGGTGGAATTTCAGCGGAGATGGCATTGTTTACAAGCGGATGGCGCGGATCCTGGCTGAGTTGTTCATAATAGTATCCCGGAATAAAGCGCGCCATGCGATTGTTTTCGTACGTTGGATAAGAGACCATCGCCAAGATCTCACCCGTCTTGGGATTCATGGCGATAACAACACCGCTGGAAATACGAATCCTGCCAAAGTATGTGTTCCAGTAATTGATCTCATCTACAAGCGCCGCCTCCGCCGCTTTTTGTAGCCGCGTGTCAATGGTGAGGACCACGTTTCTCCCCGGCGTTGGAGGGATCGGGGGTTCGAGATTACGTAATTCCTGCCCAGCCACATCCACTTGCACGACGCGCCGCCCATTGCGGCCAAGCAGAATATCGTCGAGGGAGGTTTCCACGCCTGCATAACCGATCTTGTCACGGTTGGGGATAAAGCCCCTTGCGCGGTAATCCGCCTCGAGCGCCGCGGGAATCGGTCCCAGGAATCCGATGATGTTCGCCGTTAGCGATCCGGTCGGATAATCCCGCACCGGCTCAATCTCAATAGAAACGCCGGGCCAATCCACAGATTTTTCGCGAATGATGCGTGCCAGTTTCTCGTCAATATTACACTTGATACGCACAGGGCTGTACGGCGCAAGGGATTCGCCAAGTTCCACCATCTGGGCAATGCCAGGACCCGGCACACAGGCGGAAAATTGCTTGGCAAATTCCACATCGCCTTCATTGACTGGAACGTCAATCAACGCCGAGAGTTCACGATAAATTTTCTGAATATCGGCAGGATCATCAGGGAGATTGGCGGGAGTAATGACCACGTTATAGGAGGCGATGTTACGAGCAAGGATATAACCGTTACGGTCATAGATGATGCCGCGCGAGGCAGGTTCACTGATTACGCGCGTATAATTTTCGACCGCTTGCGCCATAAATCCCTGGCTCTGTAAAATCTGTAAATTCACCAATCGAAATATAAGCGCCCCAACGATTGCTACAATCAAACCGTATACAACAAGCACGCGCCAGGTAGGGACGCGATACTTTTCAACCCATTCCGAACTCATTCAACCTCCACAGCAGAATACATCCATCTTGCGAGATCATTCATCACCGCAAAAACCGGAATGCTCAAAAGAAGGTTGAGCAGGATCGTCGGCAACGTCAGCAAACCGAGTGCATCGCCAATTGAAAAGGAAACACCCAAGAGTCGCAAGACAATCAACGAGAGGAGATTCATGAAAATTGTACCCAAAAACGTGACACTAAACATGGCGAGTAAAGGAGCCTGCCAGACGCGACGCTGCAGTATCTTGGCAAGCGCAACGACAACCACATATCCAAGGATCGTCACAAAGATTGGCAAATCGGATACAAACCCTACCAACAAACCCGTTGCCACTGCCCAATGCCAGGCAGTTTCGACATTCTCATGCAGTGCCCACGCCGCAAGCATGACAAGGGGCAGGTCCGCGTAACCGGAAAGAAGCACAACCCGACTGACGACCGCAGATTGCAGGATCACAGCCAGAATGATTACAGGGATCGCGATAAGATTGCGCATCTTAGGGAGCAGGAATGAGCGGTGAAATATCCACAGGGCGGAAATTCACGATGACCAGGACAATTTGAAGACGATTGAAATCCACAACCGGTTGGACAGTGGCGCTTTGAAACAAATCGAAATCACGCGCGCGCACATTGACAACCTGCCCCACAATGAGATCAGGAGGGTAACCACCGCCCAAGCCTGAGGTCAAGACGAGATCGCCCGGTTCAACAACGACATCTTGCGGTATCAAGTCAAGGAGCAGATCGCCCGTCACCGTGCCGATGAGGGACGCCTCCACCCCGGCGTTCTGCAAACGAACATTCACATTGGAGGCGGCATCTGTGATGAGTTGGACGCGCGCCGCATCCGCGATGACGGCGTCCACGCGTCCCACTAGACCCTGATCGGTCACGACCGGCATACCGCGCAGGATCCCATCATTGGTGCCGCGATTGATAATCACATAGTGAAGG
>DATLZK010000056.1:0-40517 GCA_035574015.1 Anaerolineales bacterium | reverse complement strand
GTCAAGAACGCCCAAAGAACGTCACAAAGTGGTCAAAAAGGGCGTCTCCACTGCCAAAACCGCTTGAAATTGGATTGATAAGGTGCTTTTCTCACCCTGACGTAACGGTCAGGGTAAAGTCTGTTGTCTAAACTCGAGATGATAAACGGCAGGATGATCTTACGGCATATATCTTACTTGTACGCCAACCCAATCGAGCGAAAAATCGCGCGAGGTGTTGCTGGCGATCATAGTGAGGCGGACGCGGAAGTTTGCATCATTAAAATCGGTGTTGGTCCATGTGCGTCCCCATGTGTTGGTTACGCCGCCAATGAGGTAGATCGTTTCGTTGGTGGAGAGTGTGGCAGAGGTGATGGGGGAAGTCCAGGTTGTGCCACCGTTCCACGAGAGCTGCACACAGAAGCGCGGAGAGCCCGATGTGCTATCTACTCTCGAATTTAATTTGACTTCGATGCCTTGAATGGTAGCGCCCGCCGGAATGTTGAATCCGAAATTCGAAAGCGTATGCCGGTCTTTGGCGGTGCTGGTGCAGGAGGTGCTTGTGCCTGTGCCACTGTTAGTGTCCACGGCAAACAGGCCATCGTCAATGAGCATGTTCGCCGCGTTGGTCTGGAAGCCGTTGTTATCGCCCGAACCGCTGGTGACTGCGGCTTGGGCAGCGGGGCTTCTGAAGCCTGTGCTGGAGGCAGTACAATATTCATTGCTCTTGCCGATTACGTTATAAGGACACGCGGCTTGCTCAAGCAAATACAGGATTGCTTCTCGGTTGCGTGCCGTTTCTGTGGGGATGACCTCATCCGGTGGATAGAAACCGCCCTGTGCAGATGTCTTTGGATACATTTCGAATGTGTAGTTCAGAATACCGTGCTGTGCATACAGCCAGTCGTTGATGGTACCGTCGGTGATGTAGAGATCGCTAGCTTGTTCGGGGGTGTATCCGTTCGTGGCAGCCATTGCCTGACCGATGGTCGCCATGACGTTACGGTCGTCCAGCGTCATGTCTGCGGGTACATCAGTGGTTGTGTAGCCGTAGGGCCACAGGATTAACTCGCTATAGGTGTGAAAGTCAATTGCCATTGTGATTTGCTGTTTGCCGCCGATCACGCGTGAATTGACGAAGTCGCGTACGACGGCTGTCTCTGGGGCAGAAAATGGAGCCGAGCCGCGATATGTTTCACTGCTGGTTGAGCCACTCGATCCACCGCAGCATCCCCAACGATATCCCCAGTTGCGGTTAAGGTCTGTGCCGACATAGGAGGAACCGGGATTGGGTTGTCGATTCTTGCGCCATGAACGGTAGGTTCCTGTGGCTATATCGTATTCTCCACCATCGGGATTCATGTCAAAGACGATCCACACTTCACGATTGTTTACCAGATTCGTAATCTGTGGATCAACGCCATATTCATCTGTGAGCATGTGAAGGGTATAGAGCGCCATCTCAACAGTGAGGTGTTCGCGAGCGTGCTGGTGATGGGTGAACAGTACTTCGGGTTCAGCCTCATCTACGCTTACGTTATCCGAAATCTTGCCCGCCCAGATCGTCCGCCCTTCGTATGAGGTGCCAATGGAGAACAGATCGAAAATCGCAGGGTGATCCGCTTCGGCTTGTTGAATCTCTGCGACCATCTCCGCGTAATCGTGATACGCCGAGTCGGCAGGGGGGAAGGCAAGGATAACCGCCTGTTCATAGGTCGGTTTTGAAATTGTGGTTTTCAGTATCCTTTCGATTGCTCTCTTTTCCTGCAAGGTCGCTTCTACCAGAACGTAATCATGTCCCACTTCGAGAATCAATGCGCCTGTCTCAGCAATTTTTGAGCGTGTCTCCACATCGAAGACATTTGGGATGAAATAGACCTCAGTTTCGTCTGATGGTTCTTGTGCCTCTGCTGGGAACGACAGGCTGAACATCATTACTATCAAAATTACCCAATGGACCCAATACCTGTTTTTAAACATATTATTCTCCTTTTTCATACAATAAACGGATTGGCGCGAGGTCTTGCTCTGCTCGATCATAAGGTAGGGGATGGAGGGGGTAGGAATATTTTTTGCTGACCTCCTTGACTATCTGTAAAAGTCAATCCACTGGATCTCAAAGGAGTCTCCTGTTTTTGAGATAAATGTCTTTGGAACTTTTATTTCGAAAAATCCTTCCTCAAGGGGAATCGTCGGCTCAGTTTGGCTTGTAACAGCGTTAATATCCAGCCACATGGGATGTAACATGGAAATTGGGGCTTCGCCATCAGGTGAAATTATTCTCTGATCACTGTTTTTAAACACTCCACTTGGAATGGATGCGGCAATTGTGGTTTGGGGGGAAACCAGCCGAAACTCCTCAAGTCCTTTTAGATGAAGCCGGATGATGATCTCTGCTGGCATGGTGCCGGAGGTAAGTTCAAATTTTGCGGAGCCAATGCCGTTTGGGCTAGTGACATCAATGATTATTCCTTGTTCTGCTGTTTCAATGACGATTTGATCTGAAGGGTCTTTGATTGTCACGCGAAAGAACGGCTCTTCCGAATTTTTTCTCAAACCAGCAGCACAAGAGGCGAGCAGGATGTTCAATAAAAGGATGAGCGTGAGGCGCGCTTTCATTTGCCTTGAGAAAGAATCTGAAAAGTCTTCTTTGTGTCCTGGTATGTAGAATGCGCTCTTCCTGGGCAGGCTCAGAGCAGGCTCGCACATGTGGATGGTGTTAGAGAATATATTGCGGAAGCGATCGATTTTTAGACGCTCTCTGAGAAAAATTTGCTGGTGATAAAAACAGTATAGCATACCCTGTCAAGCCCTATGCTCACCCCTCCTCTTTGATGTGGTAGAAACGATTTACTTCTGCTTGATAGAGATACTTTGCAACAATCGTTGTGTAGCCTCTGCCACCTCTTCCACAGCACGCCTGAAAGCCTCCTCATTGACCTTCGAGGGTTTGCGATAGCCGCTTACTTTTCTCACATATTGCAGCGCTGCGGCGTGAATTTCTGCTTCCGTGGCTGGGGCTTCGATGCTACGTAGCGTTTTAATGCTCCGACACATATTGGCTCCTTTCCTCACTGCGTGTGATACCGTTCGCTACTCATGACAGATGAGCAGACTTGTTCTGGAACTCATGCCGTTTTTCGCCTTCGCTGTCCGTATGGCACCCAAATTTACACCCTTGGCAGGTCCAGCAGCACTACTTCCATCAGCAAACGTGGGTTCACGTTCTTCTCCAATTTTTCCAACGCGTCCTCGAGGCGAGTGACCATGATGCGCGCAGAGGGCAAGTCCAATTGCTCCGCAAGGGTTTCGATTTCCACGTTGCGATCCACGTTAATGAGCGGAGTTGCCGCTTGGGCAGTGCGTAGCATGACATCGCGCCAGTAGGATAGCCAATACAGAAGTGCCCGCCGCATTGTATCCTTGTCTTTCGACAGTTGATCGGCGTATTTGAATTTTTCCACCCGTGAGGTGGATAACAGCATCTGTAATTCGTTCAATCGTTCTTCGCGCTCTGTGAGCAGAGTATCGTTTTCGACCAAACGGATGGCATATCCCATCCGCCCGCCTGAAATGTGGGCAATTCGTTTTGCCCACGTGTGTTCCACACCTCTCTTTTCCAGTTCTTGCTGTACTTCTTCAAAGGGCAGGGGTCTCAGCCTCAACACTTCACATCTCGAAACGATGGTGGGCAAAAGTTGTTCGGGATTGTCGGCAGTAAGGACCAGGACAGCATACGCTGGAGCTTCCTCAAGTGTTTTCAACAAGGCGTTTGCGGCGCTATCGTTTGCTTCTTGAAAGCGGAGGAACAAAGCGATGCGGTATTTCGATTGATAAGGTTTGAGAGTCAGCAACTTGCGTGCTTCGCGAATCTGATCTACTTTCAGGATGCCGCCTTGCGATTCAGCCTGGATAACGGTCAAATCTGTGTGCTGCATGGCTTCGATTTGTTTGCAATCGCGGCATTGTCCGCAAGGGATTCCCGCTCCAGTGGGTGTTGGGCAGTTCAACGCTTGAGCGAAGCGTAAAGCCAGGGTGCGGCGTCCCACGCCTGGAGGTCCCGCGAAAAGATACGCATGGCGCACGGCTCCATGGACGATGTGCTTCTTCAACATCTCCACCGCCCATTTGTGTCCCCTGAGATTCCAGTTCTCCAACTCTCGAATATCCAATTCTTACTCCTCTCCTGCTCTCAATCTCAAGTAAGACTCATATCGTTCGCGATGAATCTTTCCCTCTGCCAGCGCGGCGCGCACTGCACAACCTGGTTCATGGATATGTGTGCAATCGCTGAATTGGCAATCTGCGACGAGGTTGCGCAGTTCGGGAAAATACGCGTCCACCTCCTCCGGCGCGGTGTCCCACAATGCAAGCGACTTCCACCCCGGCGTATCGGCGACGTAACCACCGCCATCGAGCCGAAATAATTGACGCGTAACGGTGGTGTGTGTACCTTTGTTGAGCGCTTTGCTTACCTCTCTCACCTCCAAACCCAGACCGGGCTGGATGGCATTCAGCAGGCTCGATTTTCCCGCGCCGCTCGGGCCTGCCAGCGCGCTGATCTTTCCGCTCAACGCCTTTTTCAATTCTTCAATTCCATCGTTTGTTTTCGTCGAAGTGTACAGCACGCGATAACCAATATCTTCATAGAGACCGAAAATTTTTCTTGGGTCTTTCACAAGATCAACTTTATTTGCCACGATGAGCGGCGCAATCTGTTGTTTCTCTGCGATGACCAGGAAACGGTCCAGCATCCTCAATCTGGGATTTGGATGCGCACAGGCAAAGACGAAGACGGCTTGATCGGGGTTAGCCAACAGCACCTGCTGATATTCGCCTTGTGGTCTCGGGTCGAGCCGGACGATTGCCCGCTTCCGCTCTTCGACCTCTTCGATTACCCCGCTTCCATCTGCCAGAATCGTAATGCGGACTCGGTCTCCAATGGCCGCGATGTCGCCCTTTGCTTTGCCTTTTTTTAATTTACCGCGTAATTGACAAACGACCAACCCCTGCTCGGTTTCCACAGTAAAGAAACCGGATTGGGCTTTGACGATCAGACCTTTGCTCTCCACTCTATTCTCCACTTCTCAGCAGGAAAACTTCTGAAGGGTATCTCTCATGGTTCTGGTGTGTCTGTTACGAACGGTGTGGGAGTGAAAAGCGGTCCGCCAATAGGACCGAACCAGGGACGGCTTTGCGGACTTCCGTAGTAATAGGTCTCCACGATTGCGCGAAAGATCGGCGCGGCATAATCGGAACCTTCGCCGATGTTTTCGACGATCACAGCGACCGCAATATCCGGCAAACCGGTGGATTCATTGGCCATGGTATATCCTGCGAACCAGGCGTGAGGCAAACCGCTTCCTGATTCGGCGGTGCCGGTCTTGCCGGCTACCGGGATTTGCAAACCACGCAAACGGAAATTTGCCGTGCCACGCGGGTTTTTTACCACATCAATCATTGCCTGTCGAATGACATCCAAGCGGAATGGTTGGATCGGCAGTGTGCCGCGTGCTTCCGGCTTGAAGAGTTGAATCGTTTGTGTTCCATCTACGCGTTCGATCTTTTCTACCAATTGTGGGCGATACAATGTTCCACCGTTGCCAATGGCGGCGATGAATGTGGCAACCTGCAAGGGTGTGACCAGTACATCGCCCTGACCGATGGATTGATTGACGACATCCACCACCGTAGCCGGATCGGTGATCTGCCCGGCCTCCTCCTCGATTTGTTGAATACCGGTGGGCTGACCCAAACCGAACGCGCGCGCCATGTTGGCAATGTCAGTGCTGCGCTGGTGCTCGAACAAGGTATAACCGATTTCCCAGAAGAAGGGATTGCACGAACGCATCAAGCCTTCGGGCAAGGTCAGCACACCAGAGGGAGTGCTATCGCTGGTGTTGCATTCCCGTCCTGTCGCAAGCCTGTCCTGACAGTGTTGATATGTCCAATCGTAGCGGATGCGGTCGGGCAGGCGCGTCCAGGTGTACTGACAGTCGTAGGTGGTTTCGGGAACGAACAAACCGCTTTCCATCCCCGCAGCCATCGTAATGATTTTGAACACCGATCCAAGAGGATACTGCCCCTGTGCAGCGCGGTTGAGCAAGGGTTGGTCGGTTCGCTGGAACAACTCTGAAATTTGAGCCTGGCTGTTTGGATTGGCGGGCTGGAAGGCGTTTGAATCGAAGCCGGGTGAGGAAGCCATGGCGAGGACGCGCCCCGTGTTCAATTCAATCACCACTGCCGCGCCCCTGAAGCCCCTAAGCGCCTGTTCTGTGTAATATTGCAGATTGTCGTCCAGAGTGAGATAGACGGAATTGGCGGGCTCTGGCGCGCTCTCGGCAATGCGTGTGACGATGGCGCCGCTGGTCGGATTGATCACATACAACGTGCCGCCGCGTTTTCCGGCAAGGTAATCCTCTGCCCATTTTTCGATGCCCGCCGCGCCGACGTACTCATCACCTGCGTACCCGCGGCGACGATATTCATCCAGTTGCTCGGCAAAGATAGCCTGGGTATATCCCACCACATGCGAGGCCAGACCTTGCCGAAAGTAATAGCGAGCACTGTAGGGTGTCCATTCCAAACCGCTCGGGAAAATGGAGCGAATACGTTCCGATTCCTGCGCTGAGGCCTCACAGAGCGGAATAGGGAAGAACGCAGGCGTGTTGAGGATTTGCTCGCTTAACGTTTCGGCATAAATGCCACACAAACGCGAGGCCTCGGAGACCAAAACTCCAAAGCTTTCATCGGTTACGTTTCCCGGAATGATTTGAAATGCATATGCCTCGGTCTGCGCTGCCAGCACATCGCCATCGCGATCATAGATGTTGCCGCGCGCTGGCACGCTGTAATCCATGCGTAGCACATTCCCGCCTGCCAGTTCCGGCAAGATGAGCGAGTCGTCCCATTGGATTTTCCAGGTATTGTTTTCAAGGACGAGGCGCGCGGTCATGTCGCGTTCGATGTCGCCGACCAGAGCGGTGTGGTATGTCACGCGGAAGGCGATCTCTGCCGAGTAGGGATTGACGAGCGAAGAAAGAATCTCGTAATCGAACGAGCCCGCGCTCATTTCATTCAATGCCTCGCGGTTGCGTTTTGCAAAGTCCTCCAGGGTGATCGTATCCTGTGTGACCTTGCTAAGCAGAGCATACATAGCATTGTAGTCCTCCGCTTTGAACGCATCGAGGTATGCCTGTACGGCCGCGTTCGGATCGGGCGCGGAGGTCACATTCACGATGGGCGGTGGTAGCGGTGTATCCGTTGCGCCTGGTGGAAAGATTCCTGTTCCGCCCGAACTGCAAGCGCTCAGAAAAGCGAGAAGAACGATCAGGTTTAACCAGCGGAGAATTTTCATTCTTTACCTTTCAACATGTCATGATGAGGAGAGCAAAATGCTCTGTTACAAACATGGACAAAGGATTGTCCTCGCGTTGCCTTTCACCCTCAGACCGGGTGAGGGTAGAGAGTGTGGTAACAACCTTTGCGTGCGCACGAGTCTGGGTGCAAAAACTATTTTTTGCCGCAAAGTTCCCTCCCTTCTGAAGGAGTGAGAGGGGAAACCAGGCACGGTGAGTTAATGTAACCTCAATTCGGGATAAACGCTCGTATCCGAAAACTCTACCGCTGAGTTCGCAGAGATTTTTTGGATTCTCTCAGCGTTCTCTACGGTGAAAAAGCCCTTATCCCGGACCGACGCTTAATATGGATTCAAAAACAGGACATTCGTATTCCAAAAACTTCTGACAATTTGTTGGCACATCTGCGTCTGGCAAAATATTTACCTTCCGCATGAGTCTCACAACGTGACACATCGGCAACCCCATTACGCTTGCATAACATCCTCGCATAATGGCCACCGGGCGAAATTGTGGATGCTGAATGGCGTACGCGCCGGCTTTATCGAATGGGTCACCGCTTTGGACATAGGCTTGCATTTCCTCCTCGGAGTAGTCGCGCATTGGCACATCCGTAACGCAGAGATCGGTCAGGAGGAGGTTGTCGCTCACTCGAAGCAGAGCAATTGCGGTGTAGACCTGATGCGTGCGTCCGCGCAAGCGCCTGAGCATGGCGATGGCCTCCTGCTCCTCGCGTGGTTTGCCCAAAATCTCCGATCCATCCACAACCGTTGTGTCTGAGGCAAGGATGATGTGGTCTTCATGGGCGGGGATGGCACGGGCTTTGGTCGCAGCAAGCCTTAAGACGTAATCAGCGGGAGATTCGTTCGGATGCGGAGTCTCATCCACCTCTGCAGCGCGCACCTCGAACATCCAGCCTGCAAGCGCAAGCAATTGACGACGACGCGGCGAGTTGGATGCAAGCACAAGTTTTACCGTATCGGTCACACAAGAATTCTAACACAGCGTCCCTTAATCGAAAGTGAGTTTGCAATTCGCCCGCGCACGTTGTACAATGCAGGAAATTGTCCGATGGAGGCGGCATGAAAGAACTCAAAGAACGAATTTTGCGGGATGGAAAAGTGTTGGGCGGGGGAATTCTAAAAGTGGACAGTTTTGTTAATCATCAAGTTGATCCTGTTTTGATGGATGCCTGTGGGCGTGAACTGGCGCGGCGCTTCGCTTCGGTTCACGCGACCCGTGTGCTGACGGCTGAAATCTCGGGCATTGCCCCCGCTCTGACGACCGCGCTGCATCTCGGCGTACCGGTGGTCTATGCACGCAAACATAAACCGATCACCATGCCCGATCAGGTGTATCTCACACTTGCACCCTCACACACTAAAGGGCGCATGGTGGAATTGATCGTCTCGCCCGAATATCTGGCAAACGGCGAGCGGGTGCTGATCATTGACGATTTCCTTGCCAGTGGACAAACGATCCTGGGACTGGCGCGCTTGGCAGAAGCCGCAGGCTCAAAGATCGTGGGCATCGGTGCACTGATCGAAAAGGTCTTCGAAGGGGGGCGCGAGGCGCTCAAGCCGTTGGGTGTACCGATCCATTCGCTGGCGTGCATTACAGAGATGGATGAAAATAAAATTGTGTTTGGTGATCCTTCATAGTGGTTGAACATCCCAGCATTTTTCGATCATGGATGCCATTGCCATTCTCGATTTCGGTTCCCAATATGCGCAACTGATCGCACGGCGATTGCGCGAGGCGCAAGTCTATTGCGAGTTGTTTCCCTGGGATGCACCTATGGAAAAGATTCTCTCCATTGCACCCAAGGGATTCATTCTCTCCGGGGGGCCTCGTTCCGTTTATGAAAAGAACGCGCCATATATTCAGGATTTCATCTTCAAGACCGGTTTGCCCATCTTGGGCATTTGCTATGGTATGCAAGCGTTGACCCATGCGCTGGGCGGGCAGGTAGACCCTTCTGCACAGCGTGAATATGGGCAGGCTGAAATTGAACCGCTTACCTCTCATCCTTTGCTTGCCAATCTTTCAAAGGTCTGGATGTCTCATGGTGACCGAATCACCAGAATGCCCGAAGGTTTCCTCGCGCTGGCAAGGAGCGGAAACAGCCCCTTCGCCGCAATAGGAGATTTGCAGCGCAAGTATTTCGGTGTGCAATTCCATCCCGAAGTGCATCACACACCCAATGGCGCAAAATTGCTCGAATACTTTGCCACCCGGATTTGCAATGCAAAAGCAGAGTGGACGCCAAAGTCCATTGTTGATGAGACGGTAGAACGAATCCGTAAACAGGTAGGCAGGGAACGCGTGCTGGCCGCAGTTTCGGGCGGCGTGGACTCGTCAGTTGCGGCTGCGCTGGTACATAAAGCCGTTGGCGATCAACTCGCGGCGGTGTTTGTGGATACGGGCTTGATGCGCAAGAACGAAGGGGCACAGGTCGCGGCGGCTTTCAGGAATAACCTGCATGCCGAATTATTGACGGTGGATGCCTCCGACGAATTTTTCTCTGCCCTCCAGGGTGTTACAGACCCGGAACAAAAGCGCAAGATCGTCGGTGAACGATTCATTCGCGTCTTTGAACGCGTGGCGAAGCAACTTGGCCAGCCGAGATTCCTTGTGCAGGGGACGATCTATCCCGATGTGGTCGAATCATCTGCGCCGGATCGAAATAAAGCCGACAAAATCAAAACCCATCACAACGTCGGCGGGTTGCCGGAGAATATGCCATTCGAACTGGTCGAGCCGCTGCGGTATCTGTTTAAGGATGAAGTGCGGGCTGTGGGGGAGACGCTTGGGTTGCCGGAGAGCCTTGTTTGGCGGCAGCCGTTTCCGGGTCCGGGTTTGACCGTACGCTGTCTGGGCGAAGTAACGCGCGAACGCGTCGCCCGTTTGCAAGCCGCAGATGCCATCCTCATCGAGGAATTATCCAAAGCCGGCTTTTTGGGAAAAAAAGCGGCGACCTCACAGGCTTTTGTCGTGCTGCTGCCGGTTCGTTCGGTAGGCGTGATGGGCGATCAAAGGACATATCAGGAAGTGGCGGCGATCCGTGCCGTGACGACGGAGGATTTCATGACCGCTGATTGGGCACGTTTGCCCCCTGACCTGCTGGCGAAAGTAGCGAATCGCATTGTCAATGAAGTGGACGGAATTAACCGCGTCGTGTATGATATTACGAGCAAACCTCCCGCGACGATTGAATGGGAGTGAGAGGCTTTGCAATTGAGGAGAATTTATGAATTTCAACTTTGGCGAAGTACTCACGCGAGCATGGCAGATCATTTGGAAGCATAAGATTTTGTGGGTCTTTGGAATCCTCACTGGATGTCAGGGAGGATGGAGTGGAGGGGGTGGAGGGAGAGGCGGAGAAGGTGGATTCAGAGAACTAGATAATCGCCTCTTCGAGCGGATCGCTCAATGGATCAGCGAGAATATGTGGGTTGTAGTCGTTGTTGCAATCCTGTTCATTTTGCTGATCCTATTGTTCATCTTCCTCAGCGCCATTGGCAGAATCGCTCTCATCAAGGGAACATATAAAGCCGAACGGGGTGCAGAACGTCTCGTCTTCGGTGAATTATTCTCCGAAAGTATGCCCTATTTCTGGCGCGTGTTCGGCTTGTCATGGCTGATTGGGCTTGCATTTTTGCTCGTCTTGTCTCCGTTCATCGTTTTGAGCATATTTTTCCCGTTAGGCATGGCTTGCTTGGTGCCGATGATCTGTGTTCTTATTCCGATTGCACTTGTTGTGGGCATTATTATCGAGCAGGCAATACGAGGAATCGTTTTAGAGAATCTCGGCATTGTGGATAGTTTACGCCGCGGCTGGGAGGTCTTTCGAACCAATCTGGGCGTTGTCATCCTCATGACTATCCTCCTGGGTTTGATCAGTGTTACCATCGGGTCTATTCTTGCTCTTCCTCTTCTCATTGCATTGATTCCATTGGTCATTGGGATTGCGAGCGGCAACAACGCTTCGTTGTGGATGGCCGGTCTTTGCTTCCTGGCTTATTTGCCCGTTTTGCTCGTGCTGAATGGAATCTTGATGGCATATATTCACTCTGCATGGACGCTCACGTATATGCGCTTGACACAGTCACGGGGAACCACCCCACAAATGATCGAAGCAAATGCGTAAACTCCTTGCGTTCTTTCTAAGCCTTGGCTTGCTCGCCGCGACCCAAGCCTTCGCGCACGCTCAAACCGCCGCGTATGCTGAGATCGCGTGGATTGACGCGAGCAACTTTCCGCAAATCTCTGCATTGCTCGACGTGTACGACGCGGAAGGCACATTCATGGCTGGGCTTCAACCTTCCAATCTGACCGCATATGAAGACGGCCAGCCACGCGTGGTAGATACCCTCATCGAAACTGCCGCGCCGGTGCAGATCGTGGTTGCCATCAATCCCGGTCCCGGTCTGGCTGTGCGCGATGGTAACGGTGTGGCGCGCTTCGACAAAGTCGTGCAGGCGCTCAATGACTGGGCAAATGCCCAGCCTGCCGATTCGGGTGACAACTTCAGCCTGATTTCGCTGACCGGCTCGCTCATCAATCATGCTACTCTCGAGGAGTGGCTTGTCAGCCTGAATGCCTTCAAACCCGATTTTCGCAATACAACCCCCAATTTACAAACGCTTGATATTGCGCTGGATACTGCCCTGGCGCCAACGCCTCAACCCGGCATGAAGCGCGCCGTTCTTTTCATCACCCCGCGCATGAATGACCCGGCAATTGACAGCGCCATTGCGCCCTATATTCGCCGCGCAGTAGATTCCAAGGTGCGCGTCTTTGTCTGGTTCGTGGACGCGGAGGAGACTCACACCTCAGCCAGTGCCAATGCTTTCAAATCGCTTGCCTTGCAAACGGATGGGGAATTCTTCACCTTTTCGGGGCGCGAGCCTTTTCCGGATTTGACGGCGTACTTTACCCCGTTGAGATCCATCTATCTGTTGACTTATACCTCCGCCATTACAACACCCGGCGACCACACCCTCGGCATTTATGTCGAAACACCGCAAGCCACCATCCCCGCCGCGGATAAAACCTTCAGTGTCAACGTCCAGCCGCCGAATCCCATCTTCGTCTCGCCGCCTTTGCAGATTACGCGTCAACCTCCTGTCGAGGATCCCTATAATGCTGAAGTGCTGGAGCCTGCTGAGCAGGTTATCGAAATCATCATTGAGTTTGCCGATGGGCACAAACGTGACTTGAGGCGCACTGCCCTGTATGTGGATGGAAACCTCGTTGCTGAGAATACATCCGAGCCGTTTGATCGTTTCGTTTGGGATTTGAGCGCCTATGATCGAACCGCGCAACACGAAATCATTGTCGAAGCAGAGGACATGCTTGGTTTGAAAAAATCGAGCATTGGCATCCCGGTCACCATCACAGTCATTCACCCCCCGCGAGGCATTCGGGCTTTGTTTGCGCGTTATCAATCCTATATCATTCTCGGTTCCATTCTTTTGGCAGGCATGGCGCTGATGGTGATTCTGATTCGGAGTGGGGGAAGCACGCGCCAGAGAAGTGCAAAACCTCGTCGTGCCATCGAAGACCCGGTGACCCAACCCGTAGCGGCATTGACGGAGCCGTTGGTTTCGGCTACAAAGAAATCGAAAACCCAGCCTCGCTTCACTGGATGGATGCCTTCCAAAAATCCTCGTATGCCTGAAGCACCTGCTTACCTCATTCGCCTGACGAACGGGGGCGAACCTGCCAGCGTTGCGCCCATCCCTCTGCACGAAAAAGAGACGACGTTCGGCACAGACCCCGTACAGTCCATGTATGTCCTGGATGATCCTTCCATTTCGCCGCTCCACGCGCGCATCAAACAAGTCAAGGACGGAGTCTTCGTCATTTACGATCATGGTTCAGTAGCGGGGACATGGGTGAATTATGAACCCGTCCCGCGCGAAGGTGTTCGCCTCGCGCATGGGGACCGAATCCACTTTGGGCGGAGGATGTATCGCTTCGATCTGAAACAGGCCCCGGCTGAGTCTGAACCGAAGGTGATCCGCAGGAAGTGACTCACGCTCTATGATTCGCATTCCACGCGCGCATCTCAATGTCGAAGTCCAAACTCATCCCGGCATGGCAGGGAAGAACAACGAAGACCGCTATGCTGTGGCATCCTTCTACGCGAATCAACAGGATAAAACACCCATCCTATTTGCCGTGCTGGCAGATGGCATCGGCGGACATCGCGGCGGGGAGGTGGCGGCAGAACTGGCAGTCAATCACATCATGCAATCTGTGGCGCGCAGCGACGGCAAATTCTCGCGGCGCGTCATCGAACAGGCAGTGAACGAAGCCAGCGAAGCCATTGCGGCACATGCCGCGGCAAACGAGGATCTCAAAGGCATGGGCGCGACCTGTGCCATAGCATGGATCATCGGCGATAAGTTACATACAGCATATGTGGGCGATTCGCGCATTTACCTGATACGCGGAGGGCGCATTCAGCAATTGACCATTGATCATACCTGGGTGCAGGAGGCCATAGACAAAGGCATTCTCACACCTGAATTGGCGCGCCAGCATCCGAACGTCCATGTCATCCGCCGTTATCTCGGCTCGCCTGTCCCGCCTGATCCCGATTTTCGGTTAAACCTGTTTGATGGCGAAGGCGCCCATCACGCCGAGAACAATCAGGGTACGGCGCTTCAACCCAATGATGTTCTGCTTTTGTGCAGCGACGGCTTGACCGATTTGGTGTGGAACGATGAAATTCTCGAAATCGTGCGCACGAAATCGAATCTCAAAGAAGCGGCACGTGCGCTGATTGATTTGGCAAATCAACGTGGCGGACACGACAACATCACAGTGATCTTGATCGGCGTTCCCTCTGATTTCCGTGTGAAGCCGAAAAAGAAAACCGATTGGATGCTGTGGATGATTGGCGCCCTGACAATCTTATTCCTCCTCCTGATTCTCGCCGCATCTTTCCTGACCTTTAGCCTGCTGAGGCGGACGATCAGCGTGACCCCCACCCCGCTCTTTTCTCCCACCCCGCTTGTGACGGTGACCTCACCACCTCTGCCTACTTCCACGCCGATTCCCACGCAGACCCCCGCGCCGGATGTCATTCTGCCCCCTGCGCCCACGTACACACCGTGGCCCACGAATACTATTTCGCCCTAGCCTTTATTGTGATGTTGATGTACATTGTGAAGAAAGGCACTGCCCGCTACCCTCACCCCCGCCCCTCTCTCGTTGGGAGAGTGGAGCAAAAGCAGAGAGCTTTGCGATTTTCGGCAACGAAAATCGTTTTTCGTGTCCGCTTCCTTCTCCCTGTGGAAGAGGGTAGGATGATAATCAATTCGGGATAAGGACTTTCTTACCGCAGAGATGCGGAGAACGCTGAGAAAGCCTGAAATCTCTGCGAGCTCAGCGCCTCAGCAGTAGATTTTCGGACACGAGCATTTTCCCGAATTGAGATTATAAAGAAAGACGAAAGAGAAAAAGACGAGCGAAGGAGGTTTTCATGTCTGTCAAACATTCTCACGAAGTGGAAGCCAAACCTGTTGCAGCAGGAAAAGACACAACAATTCAGGTCTTGATTTCTCCTCAAGAAGGTCCAAACTTTGCCCTCCGAAAGTTTTCCATGCAGAAAGGCGGTGGTATGCCGCGCCATACCAACACAGTGGAACATGAACAATACGTTTTACGTGGTGAAGCAACGATCACAATTGACAATGAAACCTATCATGTGAAAGCAGGGGACGTAGTGTTCATTCCAGCCGGCGCGGTACATTCCTATCAAAACACGGGTGACGAGCCGTTCGAGTTTCTCTGCGTCGTGCCGAACAAAGAGGATAAAATCACGATTGTGGAGGATGCCTGTTAATGCCTCTTGCGCGCCCACCTCTCCCTCTCTTCTAGAGTGAGGAGAAGCGAGGGAAGACTGCCTGTTGCAAACATGAATAAAGAATTGTCGTTGGCATTGCTTTTCACCCTCACCCCTGCTCCTTCTCCTACTAGGATAGGGGTTTGGGGTGAGGGTCGGTTTTGGTGGGGCATGAGATACTTCGCTCAGATATGGGAAGTGACTGGTCGCCCATGCTCTTCGAGCCAGTCGAGGATTGTGCGTACGCTGCCGGTGGCGAGGGCGATGCATGAATCGGCGGCACCATAATATAAGTTGAGGGTATCTCCATCGGGGGCAAGTGTATAGCCACATGGAAAAACTACATTATCCACATCGCCGCGCCGTTCGTAAGGCTGTTCGGGTCCGAAAATCCACTCGTCGCTGCGCTTCAGGCAGCGCTCAGGGTTCTCCAAATCGAACAGAGCAAGCCCTAATCGGTAGAGACAGCCTGCCGCCGTCTGGCGTACACCGTGATAAATGACCAGCCAACCTTTTGGTGTCTCGATGGGTGGAGGGGAAAGTCCGATTTTATTTGCATCCCACCACGCGCCGCGCCGCGCTTCCAGCATCAACCTGTGGGTTCCCCAGTGTTTCAAGTCTGGGGAATAGGAGATCCACATGTGCGCGCCGAGATAACCGACCGGGCGATGAATCAATGCCCAATAACCGCCGATTCGGCGTGGCAAGAGCGCGGCATCCTTGTCCTCCGGCGGCATGACCATGCCCAATCGCTCGAAGTGGCGGAAGTCCTTTGTCAAAGCCAGCGAAACGCCCGGCCCACCGCGCGTGTAGGCGGTGTAGGCAATGGCGTATTTTTCCAATTCAGGGATGTAAGTGATGCGCGGGTCTTCAATTCCCCACACTTCCTCCGGGAAATGTTCCGGATCGGGTAGCAGTGTGGGCTGAGGATCAATCTGCCAATTGTCCACCCCATTAGCGGAACGCGCTACACACAAATGGGAGCGTCCACTGCGATCTTCCACGCGGCAGAGGAGCAGGGTGGTTCCATCGGCGAGTCGCGTCGCACCGGGGTTGAACACACTATTGACCGGATAGGGCCAATGGGCCGCAGTGAGGATAGGATTGCCTGCATAGCGGTGAAATAGTTCAGGATGGCGATTGTTCATATTCAATCTCCAGGGAAGGATGTTCTTCGTTTTCAGATGGGGTCGTGTGATTAAATAGCTGCAGTTCCAACCGCGCCTGAAGAAACGAGAGTGTGGATTCGGCGCCTTGATTCTCGTTGACGCGGTCGGGATGCAGTCCATCTCGACATCCGCCTGTCGTTGGATCGTAAATGGGCAGGCGCAGATCGTTTCGTCCCAGGAACCATTCGAAGATATGGCTGGCTTCGTTTTTCCAGTGTGGATCCGATGTAATGCGGTATGCCTCGAGACAGGCTGAGACCATCGTCTGTGCCTCTATGGGTTGCTGGTCAAAGTACGCACGCGTTCCATCGCGAAGATAGAAACCGTTCGAGCCGATTGGAACGAAGTGCCCATCATTGCCCTCCGCGCGCTGGAGATCCGCCAGCCAGCGAAGCGATTCCAGTCCGATCTCTATCATCGTGCGATCTGACATGCCTTGACCGCTGACCAGCATGGCATGTGGCAAGACAGCGTTGCAATATGTGAGGCGATCTTCGTACCAGCGCCAATCGTCGGAGCGTTGGTTGTGGTAGAGATACACCAGTCGCTTTGCCAACTCTTCACGCACTTGATTTGCCATGCGATCACCAACGAAGCGCCGCAGATACTCGTGAATGCCAAGGAGTGCAAAAGCCCAGGCGCGTGGACTCGTAGTATCCAGTATGGTGGGCAGGGCGCGCTCGAATAACCTGCCTGCCACACCCTGGAACGATGGAATGTTGGAGCGTCCCAGCACGGTGCCAAGTGCCCACAGTGCGCGCCCATGACTGTCCTCTGACCCGCGTTCCTCCTGCCATTGTCGCTGGTAGTTCAAAAGGTTGCGGAAATGCCCGTTATCCATGTTGAAGGCATACCATAAAAAGGCAAGATAACGTGAAGCCAGATCGAAGGCTTGTTCGTGACCCAGTTCCTCCAGGAGGATGCTCACGATTAAAGCGCGAGCGTTGTCGTCAGTGGTATATCCCTCGTGGTAGTTTGGCACAGTGAAGATGGCGTGTTGCAGAATGCCGGTTTTGTCGGTCATGCGGTGTAAGTGATCCAGTTTGAGAGGCGGGAGTTCAGCCGGACGCTTATCGAGCGTTTTGACCGAAAAACCACGATAGGGGAAGCGTCGGCGCTCAGCACGGGCGCGTTCGAAACTTTCCATATAACGCTGCGCCACGCGGGACCAGATCATGTCGCGTCCGTAAAGATAAGCGCGCTTGCGCATGGCATGTCGTTCGGTTTCGTCGTCTAGCAATTTATTGATCTGTTCTGCCATGGCAGCGGAATCGCGGAAGGGCACAAGGACCCCTCGCCCTTCGTCTAACAACTCTTCAGCGTACCAATAGGGTGTGGAGATCACTGCCTTGCCCGCGCCCACCGTATAAGCCAGTGTGCCGGAAACAATCTGTTCGCGGTTGAGATAGGGTGTGATGTAAAGGTCTGCCGCGCCGATGAATTCAATGAGTTCTTCCAAGGTCACAAAGCGATTGAAAAAGATGACATGCCCGGCCACGCCTTTCTCTCGCGCCAGCCTTTCCAGTGACAGGCGATATGTTTCTCCCTCATGACGTTTGACGTGTGGATGGGTTGCGCCCAGGATGATGTATACCACGTTGGGATGTTTTGCCAGCACGTCTGGCAACGCCGCGATGACGTGTTCGATTCCTTTGTTTGCCGAAAGTAAACCAAAGGTGAGCAAAACGGTTCGCCCTTCCACGCCGAAGCGGTCCTTGTGAAAGGCTGGATCCACAAACGGTACATCTGGGATGCCGTGCGGAATGATGTCAATTTTTTCCTGCGGCACGTGGTAGATTTCCTGCAGAAACTCTGAGGCGCGTTTGCTCATGACCACAAGGCGAGCGGATAGAGCGGCAATTTCTTCCAGAACCCATCGCTGATCGGGATTGGGCTCGCGCAGCACGGTATGGAGTGTGGTCACGATGGGCATGCGCAATTCGCGCAGCAGGGCAAGGATGTGGCTGCCGGCTCGTCCACCGAAGATGCCGTATTCGTGCTGAAGACAAACTACATCCACTTCATTGATGTTCAAAAAATCAGCGGCGCGGTGGTAAGAAACGATGTCCTTCTCCGCCAATTCGAATCGTACACGAGGCGGATAGGCATAGCCGCTTTCTATATCATTGACAGGTAATGCCATACAAGCAACAGTAGGATAAGCACTTGCCACTGCTTCACATAAATCGGTTGTGAAGGTGGCAATGCCGCATTGGCGCGGCAGATAATTCCCAATGAAGGCAATTTGTTTTAGGGAAGAGCGCAACATGTCGCGTTTCATGGTTTTCACCTCCTTCTCGCCTGTTTCAACTCGCTTCACGAGGAGATTTGAAACAATGAGAAAACTTGAGTTGAAAATATGCAAGCCATGAAGGCTCATGTTGGGCATGGGATGGCTGAAGCCCCCGAAGCCGAATCATTACTACTTGCTTTTTGTTAGATTTTCATCAGATGGAGATAGATTGATGAAGTTACTCTGTTGCGAAGATAATAGACACGGGTATTTATGCCCGCTTCCCTCACCCCAAACCCCTATCCCAGTAGGAGAAGGAGCAGGGGTGAGGGTGAAAGGCGATCCGATGACAATCCTTTGTCTATGTTTGCAACAGAGCATGATGAAGTAATTCCCGCTTTTCGTTTGTGATCGTTTGGCATGTGGTACTGAAAGAGAACGTCATGCTGTTTAAAGCAGGGCTAAAGCCTCTGCCATTTCATGTCATGGAAGTCTTCGGACTGTCTCCATTTATCCGTTTTTTCGCGTCTTGAGTGTTCTAAGCACTAGGTGTGATTCGCGGTGGGGCGAAATGCAGAAAAATACAACAAGGGACGGTATCCCAGACGACGATAAAGAGGAATAGACATAGCCGAGGGGACGAGAACCATTCGCTTCAATCCCAGTTCGATGGCTTGTGCCTGGGCGCGTCGCACGAGAGCGGTTCCCAGTTTGCGCCCGCGATATGCCTCCAAAACATAGACTTGATTGATATAACCGACCTTCGGATAAATCGTGACCAGTTGTAGCCAGCCCGCCACCTCTTCTCCAAACTTGACATAAAACGAATGAATGTGTTTGTCTCGCAAAGTCTGTGCGTGGATGCGTTCCCCTTCTGTGGTCAGCGCGTGATTGGCTATCTCTGCCTGTTTGAGGGTGGTGACTTTATACACATTGGCGGGGATGTTGTTGCTTTTGGGTGGCAAATCGAGCGCAAGGATGGGACCTGTGCGGATGAATTCAAAACCGAATTGTGAAAGTTTCTCTTTCAAGGCGGGATGGGAGGGACGGGCATGGAAGATATCTATCACATAGTGTTTGCCCGGCGGAATAGGATAGGCACGCACCGCCTCCATCACGGCTTGAAGATCCGCGCTCAAGGCGAGAAATTCGTAATGAAAGGATGCGATGGGAGCGCCGTCGTAAATGGAGATGCCGATGGGTCCCCGCTCCTCATATTTCGCTTTATAGGTCACGCGGTAGACGTGATTGTAGGAGGCAATCATAGCCTCCACCGCCCACCAATCTTTGATGTCCGATCTTGTTTGGTTCATACATTGATAAGACGAAGCACATCGAGGATAGTTACCATGCTTGCGCAGTCGTCATAAGTTTGTCATGTTTCGAGCGTGCTTTCGCCGTTGCACAGCACGTAGAAACTGCGTTGCGTCTCACGGATGAAGTCGGTCACGAGGTAGCCAGCGGCGAAGGCAGTCTCGAATACTTCGCGCGTAAAGAAGCGCCAATCGCGCGCGAGGGCGAAATCGGCTTCTTTCAGGGCAATGAAGTCATAAGGGATCTCGGTGAGGATGAGTTTGCCTTCGAGGGGGGAGAAATGTTCGGGAGGGCGCGGCAGGCCGTCGGTCCCGAAAAGAGGCGTATAGAGGGGCTGAAGGTCGGCTTGGGTAAAGTCTTCCAGGCGCAGGAGGCGACGTGGTCGTTTGCTCAGTCTTCGTTCGACGCGACGGGTGTTGACCCACCAATCTACTTGAAAGCGGTCGGAGGGCAAGCCGGCGTTCAAGCCATCGCGCATGTCACCATATTCGGAACGGCGGTAGGTATTGCAGACTGCGCCGAGTTTGGCGATGTTGAGGTAGGCGTTTCGACTCAGCAGAGGATCGTAGGTCCACGTAACGTGGTCAAGTCCCTGATGACGGACCATTTGCCATTGCGCCCGCTTCAGCGCGAAGCCGATGCCGGAATCCCGATAATTGGGGTGGATGCCCATCATGTGCGAACAGTGTTTGGGGCGCGGTCCGTCGGGCGTGAATTCGAGGCCGGGGAAGCCAAAGACGAAACCGATAAGTTGATCGCCATCGAAGGCGCCAATGACTAAGCCGCCATTATGAACAGCGGTGATGAGGACGTGAGCAGGGACAATGTCTGTTTCGCTGCCGGGCCAGACCAGGCGCTGTAGTGCCTCGACGGCGGTCATGTCTTCGGGAGTTTCGAGAAGTCTGATGACGGGAACAGACATAAGAGGTTCAATTGAAAAGGATACAAAGTGGACGAACAACAGGGAGGTTGGTTTTGTGATCGTTCATGAATTTCGCGTTAAGGGGACGCGGCTTTCAGGGAGATTGTCAATGCACATGTTATTCAGCAAGTTTAGGATAACATCAGTTCGGGATATTGCATACTTCTGGAACATTCGCCTGAGCGTCTTCACCACTTCGACGGGCTCAGCGTGGCGCCCTAACCCCTCTCCCGCCGGGAGAGGGGCAGGGGGTGAGGGGGAAGCGGGCGGGCATGCAACATACTGAAATACTGCGATTGTCTAACCCGAATTCACGTTAGGATATGTTGTCAGCGCGAAACGCGAAGGGCTTCCTGGATTCGTTTGATGAGGGGTTTGCGGGCAAGGTAATCGAGGCGATAGGCAAAGCGCGCGGGCATCAGTCCAAAGGTGCGCGGCAGGTTTTCCACCGGGCAGGTCCGGTTGACGGCAACATAATCGAGCCAGTAGGTGGAGATGTTGAAGTTTGGGAGGAACGTGTCGAGCAGTACGATCAGGGCGCGCATGTATGGCGGTGGGAGGGAGATTAGTAAGCGGCGTGTTTGTGAAACATTCATCAGAATTTCGAGGATTTGACGTAAAGTAAAGTATTCGCTACCACCGATCTCGTAGGTTTGGTTGATGGTTTCCGGGTTGTGAAGTACCCATACCAGAGCGGTGGCGAGGTCTTCGACCCAGAGTGGCTGCAGCAGCGTTCGTCCATCGCCAGGGATGGGGAAGAAGCCGGGGGAGGCGCGCAAGAGGCGCGTGAGGTTGTTTGTGAAGCGATCTTCGGGGCCAAAGACGATGGAGGAGCGAATGATGGTATATGGCACGCCGCTTCGGCGGATGTGTTCTTCAGCGATCCCCTTGGCTTTGTGAATGGGGAATGCCGAGGCGCGGTCTGCGCCAATGTGACTGAGGAAGATGAGCCGCTCGATCTCAGCATTGGCGGCAACTTGTGCCAGTGTGCGCGTGCCCTCGATGTCGGTTGTGAAGAGGTTGCCTCGCCGACCAAGTGATGCCGCGCTGGCAAGGTGATAGATTTGTCGCACGCCACGCAGGGCGGCGCGCACGCCGCGTTCGTCGTTGAGGCTGACGACCGCTACTTCCATCGCTACGCCTTTGGGCAGGCGCGGGGAGCGCGGTGAGGGGCGCAGGAGGACGCGTACTTGTTCCCCTGTCTGGGAAAGGTGACGAATCAGCGCGCGGCCGATGAATCCCGTCGCGCCGGTAACAAGGATCATGTTGATGATTATAGCAGAGGAGTTTTAGGAGGCAGTTTGTTGCCTGTTCTGGATAAGGACTTTCTTATCGCACAGAGGCGGAGAGGGCTGAGAAGACTCCAAAAAATCTCTGTAGACTCAGCGTCTAAGGTGTTTGCGTTGGCGTAGGGGTGCGCGAAGGGGTGACTGTACGGGTCGGTGTCCTCGTTGGCGTGGCAGTGACCGGCTTCGTTGGCGTTGGGGTGCGCGTAAGAGTTGGGCTGGGAGCAGGGGTCAGCGTTCGAATGTCGAGCAGATGTTGTTCTGCCTCTTCGCGCATTTGGGGTGTCATGGCGTCAGTGGGCAGGTCAAGCAGTAATTCCCAATATTCAGCGGCGTTAGCAATCTCTCCTCGCGCCTCATGGACCATTCCTCCCCAATAATAGAGGAGCGCTTTTTGTTCGTCTGTTTCTGCAAGTGGCTTGGTTTGTTCCAGACTTAATAGCGCGCTTCCCTCGCGTCCCTGGAGCAGATGGAGCCGAATAATGGCAAGGTTGGCGTCGAACGAATCGGGATAGAACGCAATCACGCGATCAATATCCTCATCTGCCGCGTCGCCTCTGCCAAGTTCCACGTTTGAGAGGAAGCGGTAGAGATATGCTTCGCGTCGGTTGCGATCCGCTGCGATGACCTGATTCATGGCTTGGATGGTTTCTTCGTAGTTGCCGTTTTCGAATTCGATTTGTCCGAGCAAAAGGTAAGTGGAGAGGTCGTTTGTTTCATAACGGAGATAAAAGCTCAACGCCTCCACGGCTTCCTCATGATTTCCCAGCGCGGCATGGATCTCTCCCAAGAGGCGATAATTAGGCAGAAGGGTAATATCCAGTTCCTGGGCGCGCTGTGCCGCGTTGAGTGCCAGATCGAGTTCTCCTTCGCGCAGACGTGCTCGCGCCAGGTGGTAGAAGACAAGCGGTGAATTGGGAATGCGTTTGTTGGCTTCGCCGAAATCAAGGATCGCGCCCTGAATGTCGTTGTCTCTCACTTTGACGATACCGCGCTCGAGCCAGGCTTCGCCGAAGTTTGGGTCAAGACGGATTGCTTCATCCAACAACGGCAGAACGTTTGCGTTTGGGTCAATGGCTAAACGGGCGCGCGCCATTCCAACATAAGCGGGACCGAACGCCGGGTTGCGCGTGGCGGCTTCTCCGTAGGCTTGTATGGCATTGGAAAAATCTCCCTTGAAGCGATAGACCTCGCCAAGATAGTAATAAGCATAAACCGCATCCGGCTCATTGCGGATGATCTCTTGCAGTGCTCTGATAGCTTCGTCCCAATTTCCTGCCTGATACGCGCTGAGAAAAAGGCGATAAATGTCGCTGACGACGGGCGAGCGCGGGGTATCCACATATAAAGGCGTTGGTGTGTAGGGAACTTCCAGCAGGGCGGAAAGTGGACCGGCAGGTGTGCCAGTAATATTGGCGCGTGGTCGTTCGCCAATGGCGGTGACGGTCAAGGTAAAGGTGGGTGAAGGTCCTGGCGTGTTCGTGGGTGGACGTTCAGCCTGCCTGCCGCTTGGGATGATAAAGCCGAATATCACGCCGCCGCTCAGCACACCGAAGAACAAGATGAGAAGACCCAGCCTGAAGAGCGGGCTTGCTTTCACAGCCGCCCAGCCCTTGGGTTTGGGCTTTTCGTGTGCGAGTAGCAGTTTTTCTTCCCATGCGCGCGGACGGTTGATGGGAAAGGGCTGAACGGTCTCGTCGGCAGGTAGCGCCCCAAGTAGAATCAAGCCCCGTTTTGCGGTGGCATTTTCAGGGTCCAGTTTGAGCGCCGTTTGCAGACAATAGATCCGCTCCTTGGCGGTCTCCATTGCGGCGCTCATCCAGATCCAATAGGTTGCATTGTTTTGATCTGCTTTGAGCAGTTCCGTGAGCAACTCACGGGCGCGGATTTTGTTCCCCTCGCGCAGGGCTTGTACTGCTTCCTGGAATACTGCCTCGTCAGCCATGCACAGATTTTACCCTACTCGTGAAATTCCTCTACCTGATAGGTGAACACGTCGAGATGCTTCTTTCTCCAGAGATTCTCCTCTGCACCCATTTTGTAGCAAAGGTGATTCAAGAACTCGGCGCGGTCTGGAATTTTCTCCCACACCTGTGGCAGAAATGTTGCGCGGCGAAAGCCATCGCGCAGCACGACGCCATCCACATGAGGGTGCAGCTTGGCGAGCAGATCGTCGGGGTCTGTATATTCAAGAGGGACGGGGCGCGTCAATCGCGAGACCTCGATCTGGATTCTGTTTAATTCATCCTCCCTCAGCGGAGGGAAGCGCGGATCTTCGAGCGCCGCGGCAACAGCATGTTCGCGCACATCCTCAGCAAGCGGCTGATACGCTTCGAGCGTGCCAATGCAACCGCGTAGTTCCCCGTCTTCTGTCAACGTGACGAATGAAGCGCCGTATTCGCGTAAAGCCGGTGTGAGCGTATCCAGATCGAGAGGTGGAAGAGGCTTGCTTCTCACCGCGTGTTCGATGGCTTCGCGTGCCAGGCGGAGCAGTGTCTTTTGTTCTTCGGGGGTCAATTTATTTGTCATGGCGCCCTCCTCGAAACATGGGGGCTCGTTTGCATAATCTACAGCGAAGGATGAAATCTCTTTGCTCCTTCGGTGAGGTTATCTCACCAGTTTCCAAAACAGCCGGTTGTGATACACAAGTGGATCACCCTCCCCCTGTACGCTTGCTGCCACAACCTCCGCAATGAAGAGCGTATTCTCACCTGCCGGATAGGTATGAACCACACGGCAGTTGAAATATGCCAGTCCTCCTTTGATCAAAGGTGCTTGCAGCAGAAGCGTTTCGGTTTCCACGCCATCGAAGCGATCCTGAATGTTTGGAATCTTGCCGGCAAAGCGATCCGATAATTCACTCTGCGAAGAGGAAAGGATCGTCAATGCAAATTCGCCGGATTTTTCGACCAGTTCGTGCGTATGGGTGTGCTTCCTGAGCGTGACGCAGATTAACGGCGGGTCCAGCGAAACGGAATTGAACGAGTTGACGGTCATGCCATATCGGCGGGAATCATGAACGGCTGTGATAATTGCCACGCCGGTTGTCCATGCACGCATAGCTTGACGAAGTTGTTCCGGTTCGATTGTCATGTTGGTATTCTTCTCCATAGCAATTTCATCATACTTGCAAAGGGAGGGGTGAGTCAAGGAAAAATGCGCACTTGCTCTGTTGCGAGGATGATAGACCTGGGTGCTCATCCCTGCTTTCCCTCACCCCTATCCTGGGGCGAAGGCGAAAAAGTTATAGTACTCTTCAAGTGTTGTCCCAAAGGGTTACATTTGCTACAGTATTTGTGTGCAACACAAAGAACCCTACCCTTGCAGGTTCAAACCTTAAAAGGTACTATTTGGGAAATCAGTATGGACTCAACACCCTCCCGCCCGGCGCGGCGCGTCAAAGTGCGCGCGGTGCAAAATGCCATCGGCATTGCTATCCTGCTGGCAACGCTTTTTACAGCCCTGCCTTCGCGCGGATTGGCATCGGGCGAATTCTATGAGCGCCTGAGTTTGCTTCTAACGCCGCGTTCTGTTGAAGATGCGCCACTTTCCTTGCAGTCGCAAGTGCGCATTGGTATTGTCGCCGGGCATTTAGGTAATGACTCCGGGGCAGTTTGTTTGGATGGCAACGGCAACGTCACCCTGACCGAAGTGGATGTGAATCTCAAAATTGCCGCGCTCGTCCAACAGCAACTGACCGACATGGGCTATCAGGTTGATCTTCTACGCGAGTTCGACAGCCGCTTGAACGGCTATCGCGCTCTCGCCATCGTCTCCATTCACAACGATTCTTGCGAATATATCAACGATCAAGCCACAGGCTTCAAGGTTGCGGCGGCGCTCAATACACATGACATCAATCGCGCCAATCGTCTCACCGCCTGTCTTGTGGATCGCTATCAGCGTGTCACCGGGCTCAAGTTCCACGCGGGGAGTATCACCCCCGACATGCGCGAATATCATGCTTTCCGCGAAATTGATCCCAGTACTGTTGCGGCCATCATCGAGACTGGTTTCCTCAACCTTGATCGTGAAATTCTGACAAAACAAACCGAGCGCGTCGCACAGGGTGTTGTTGAGGGAATCCTTTGCTTTGCAAATAACGAGAACATCGAACCGACCCCCATCCCAAACCTTGTCCCATGAAACGCGGACGCATCCTTCTCCCCCTCAGCCTGATTCTGATTCTCGGAATCATCGCCCTCACCCTCGCGATTCCCACGGTAAACGCGTTGTTTCTCTCCACCCCCATTCCCACGCAAGAATATCTCTGGGCATACGCCGAAGTCGCCAAGCCAACCCACACTCCCACGCCTCTCATTCTTGCGATGGCTTCTCCCACCCCTTTGACTGTTCCAACCGATACGCCTTCGCCAGAACCGACCACGAGCGAATCGTCTGCCACGCTGGTCATGGAAATCATCGAAGATACACCCACTCCCATCTACGAACCCGAACAATCGGTTCCCATTTCATTCTCCGGCGGGACGAAATACATTCTCGTGGATATATCCGAACAGCACATGTACGTTTATGAAGGCGATACGCTGATCTATAGTTTTGTTGCCTCTACAGGCATGAACAACTCCACGCGGGTGGGAACCTTTGCTGTGCAAAGCAAGATACCAAACGCTTACGGTGCGACATGGAACATCTGGATGCCTTACTGGCTTGGAATTTACTGGTCGGGTGGGCTTGAAAATGGCATTCATGGTTTGCCCATCCTGCCGAACGGCGCGACATTGTGGGAAGGATATCTAGGCAGACCTGTCTCCTATGGCTGTGTAGTGCTTGGCACATATGAAGCAAGTTTGTTGTATGATTGGGCACAAATCGGTACGACCGTTGAGATACGGTGGTGATGGATTAGTGGTTGGTGTTTCCCTTTATAAGGATATTGACATGAACAGGAAAATTCTCGAAGCCCGTGAATATGTGTTCAAAGCGCGAGAGGCGCTGCGCCGTGGGGATAAGGTTTCGGCGCGACGGTTTGGCAAGCAGGCGGCATCCCTTGCGCCTGAAATGGAAGATGCCTGGCTCGTGCTCGCCGCGTCCGAGCCAAATCCCGAAGAGGCGTTGGCGTATGCACACAAGGCTTTGGAGGTGAATCCCGAAAGCGCACGCGCGCGTCGAGGCGTGGAATGGGCTGAGGATCGGGTGAAGCAGTCGAGGGTCAGGAAAGAAGCGCCTGTTGCTTCTCCTGCTTTCTCTATGCCGCGTACCTTCAATCCACCTCCTGAAACAAAATCGAAACCTCGCCTTTGGCTTTATGCGGTGTCATTCGGTGTGTTGGTGTGTCTGGTGTTGGGGGCGGCCGCGTATTCGGCAGCGATTCATCCTGCGTTTGCCTCCATTGTGAATGGCAACCGCGCGTCAACGCCGGAAGTGCTTTGGGCGCCGATGGAGATTGCCAAGCCGGTGGTCACGCCGTTGGATGTGAGCGCATTTGCGCAACAGATTGAGAGTACACCTGTTCCTTTGCCAACTGCTTCGCAAACGCCTGCCCTGCTTCCAACCGATACACCGACCCAAACACCCACCGAAGTTCCAACCGAAACACCCACTGCAACACCGGAAGCGACAGAAACGCCTGGGGTGTTGGCTATGGAAATTGTGCCAGATACGCCGACCAGTGTTTATGTGCCGCCTGCTGTTTCTGAGCAAAAGCCGCCCGCCGCTGTGACAGGGAATGGAACGCGCTGGATTGATGTGGATTTGACCAACCAGCGTGTGTATGCCTACGAGGGCGATACGATTGTCAATACGTTCATTGTTTCCACAGGTACCTGGCTTACCCCCACCGTCACCGGGCAATATCGTATTTATGTCAAATATCGTTCTGCCAAGATGTCGGGTCCGGGTTATTATCTTCCGAACGTGCCTTATGTGATGTATTTCTATAAAGGTTATGGCTTGCACGGTACATACTGGCACAATAACTTTGGTACGCCGATGAGTCATGGGTGCATCAATCTTTCCATTCCAGATGCAGAGTGGTTATATAACTGGGCTTCTGTTGGTACATTGGTGAATATACATTATTGATTCCTCTTATGTGCTTTTCTCCTGCGCCCTTCGTTCCTCTTCCGCTTGGGGGAGAGCGTGCGATCAAGATTGGGAAATTGGAAAGCCCGACTCCGGCTTTGAGATGATTTTTGGATTCCTATGAGCAAGGGTATATTGTCTCGCCGCGATTTTCTCAAGTTGAGTGGCTGTGGCTTGATGGGGATGATTTTGCGAGACTTTCCTCTGAATTTTCCTGTGCAGGATTTCTACTCTGCTTTGCAAGGGCGCGTCGCTGATCGCGTGCTGTGGTCGTACGATGAACCGAACCCAAAGTCCAAACGCAAAAAGTTATATTGGCGCGATCTGGTTCTTCCCATCACGGATATTGCCATCAGTGAGGACGAGTCGGCGTACAACCGGGTGTGGTATCAGGTGGAGGGGGATGGATTTGTATATTCGGGAAGTGTCCAGCCCGTGCGCACGATTTTGAATGAGCCACAGCCTGTGCCGGTCAAAGGCGTATTAGGAGAAGTCAGCGTGCCATTTACCGATGCGCGGGAAACGCCGGATCCAAATGGGAAGGTGATCTATCGTCTATATTATGAGAGCGTACATTGGGTGTTGTCGGTGCATATGGATGCGGCAGATGGGAGCGCGTGGTATTATCTGCTGGACGATAAATTCGAGCAATTCTATTATGTCCCCGCATCACACATTCGTATCCTGCCGGACGATGAACTGACTCCGTTATCTCCGCATGTGCCTGACAAGGAGAAGCGCGTTGAAGTCCGCTTGCAGGATCAACTGGTTTTGGCGTATGAAGGGGAGCGTCTTGTCTTTGCGACGCGCGCTTCCACCGGCGGACGATTGCGAAGCGGGACGTACACGACGCCTACCGGTCAATTCATCACTTATCACAAGCGTCCCACACGACACATGGCAGCGGGCGACCTTGCGTCCAGCGGATTCGACCTACCTGGTGTACCGTGGGTGATTTACATCAAGGAAAATGGAGTTTCCTTTCATGGCACATACTGGCACAATGATTATGGGCGTCCGCGCAGTCACGGTTGTATTAACCTGACGCCTCAGGCGGCCAAATGGCTCTACCGTTGGACGATCCCCACTGTGCCACCCGATAAGCAGTTGGTCTACGGCTATGTGGGAACGAAGGTGGAGATCAAAATTTGATAAACGAATATAAATTGTTCCGAGAAATAAGGAGCGCTTCAAGGAGAGGAGCGCATAAGAAAAAAATAATAACGGAACAAAACTTCATCCTTTTTGGTTAAACTATCAGCATGATTAACCCCCAAATCTCACGTCGTGATTTTCTCAAGCTGGCGGCTTCGGGCGCGCTGGCTTTTGCACTGAAGGACCTGCGCCTTGACCATGCCTTTGCCGTCCTGCCCAAGCAGGGACTCATGACGATCAGTGGCGTTCCCTTGTATGAGGCTCCGGCGTTTACGGCGAAGAAGATTCATCATTTTGGCAAAGATGAGGTGGTGAAGATTACGGCTGTGGAGGAGAACGGCGAAGCGGGGAATCCTTTTAACTCTGTATGGTATCAAGTCAATGGGGAGGGATATACGTATTCGGGCTGGGTGTACCCGGTCGAGACGAAGTATCAGAAACCCAACTTCGATGTCCCTCAAAGCGGGCGGCTTGGAGAAGTTACCGTTCCGTTCAGTGATACGAAAGTGGAGCCTTATATCTATGCAAAACGCGGGTATCGCATATATTATGGAAGCACACACTGGGTGAAGCGCTTTGTCGTTACACGTGAAGAGAAAAGCATGTGGTACGAGATTTACGATTTCCATCTCAAGCGCTCCTATTATGTTCCATCTTATGATATGCGACTTGTCCCCTCTGAAGAGTTGACGCCCCTTTCGCCCGATGTGCCAGATGAGGAAAAACATATCATTGTGGACCTTGCCGCGCAGTTGGTGACGGCCTTCGAAGGCGAGAAATTGGTCTTCTCACAGCGTTGTTCGAGCGGGGCGCGCGGCACTGAAACGCCAAAGGGCGAATTTCGTACGTATCACAAAGGACCTTCTGTGCATATGACCAATCAGGGCGATGCGCTCGAAAATATTTATAATCTGCCGGGTGTGCCGTGGTGTTCGTTTTTCACAGGAATGGGGCATGCGCTTCATGGAACGTATTGGCATAACGATTACGGTCGCCCGCGCAGTCACGGGTGTGTGAATTTACCCTCGGAGGCGGCGAAGTTTCTTTATCGCTGGAGCAGGCCTGAGGTCCCGCCGGATGCGGATTATGTCCACAAGCCGGGTGAGGGCACGCGGGTTCAAATCTTTTGATTTGAGTAGTGACGTTCATTTTGTGGGACGAAAGGAGAACCATGAATCCCATCTTTCAACATTCGCATTATCTACTCAAACGTCAAGCCATCGCGCTCACAGGAAAGTTCCGCTTCTATGACCCGATGGGAAATCTGGTCATGTACAGTGAACAAAAGATGTTCAGGCTGCGCGAGGATGTTCGCGTCTATAGCGATGAAAGTAAGACGCGCGAGGTGTTGAGCATCAAAGCGCGGCAGATCATTGATTTTTCCGCGGCGTACGATGTAGTGGACACAGAACTGAATCAAAAGGTTGGAGCGCTACGGCGCAAGGGCTGGCGTTCGCTGCTGCGTGATGAGTGGGAAGTATTGGATGTGAACGATAATGTGATTGGTCTGCTCTTTGAGGATAGTGTGGGATTGGCGCTTTTACGCCGCCTCCTGCTTGGCTCGTGGCTACCTCAGAACTATGATCTGACTCTTGGCGAGACGCGTGTCGCTGATCTCAGGCAGCGCTTCAATCCTTTTCGCTATGAATTGGATTTGGATTTCAGTATGGATCCTGCACAACGTCTTGACCGGCGCCTCGGCATCGCGGCGGGAATTCTGCTGGCGGCGGTGGAAGGAAAACAGGATAACTGATGTCTCGAGAACCTCTTTTTGCGGGACTTGTCGTAGATGAATTCGGCAATGCCGTCGAATCGTCCTGGGTGGGAAGCGAGCCTTGTTATGTTGTGAACGACGCAGGTTTTCGCCGCCACATTCCCGCCGAACAGGTGGATCGGCAGGTGCTTCAACAAATGGCAGAGATGATGAAGGGGAGCGAGGCATACATCTCTGAGCAAACTGCCAAAATGCTCGGTCAGGAAGATGTGTTCACTAAGGCCGCCATTGAACAGCAATTGAAAAATATTGACAAGCAGTTCGATCAGTTGATGCAAGTGGGCATTCCGGAAGATGTGCGTATGTATCTGGGGATGATGGGATTCAAGGTCGTGATCAACATGCATGGGGAGGTGCTAAGAGTGGAACAGCCGGGCATCGCTTCAGATGAAGACGATGAAGATGAATAGGGTGAAGCGTTATTTGCTGGAACTCAAATCGTAAAGATATAGGTAGACCGATGTTCCCGGCTGGCGGAACTCGCGTCGCTTATGCCCGATTTGGTTGAGATAATCGAGCAGAAAGTCTTTCTCGTTGAATTCTCCTTTTTCGTACACATGGGTTATCAAGAACCAGACGCGATGATTTCCTTTTAGCGCTTCGATCCTTGCGAGGATGATGGTTGGGTTTATATAGTCCTCTCGTTTGCCTGCTATGTAGGACACACTTTCCAATCCATACAGGGGAGCGTAGTACTCAAAAGCCGGCACCGCTCCATTCGAGAGGTAAAGCAGGTCACCTTCATGCCATGTATTTTGGAGGAATTCCATACTGGGGCGAATGTGTTGGAAGTATTTGGGCGAGATGAATTGTTCGAATGTGCGCGGCAGTGGACCCGACAGGAGAATCCCTCCTAAACCCAACAGGACGAGGGTGGAAAGCACCCGATGAGCACGAATGCTTTGGTGTAGCCATTCGACCGCCTTGCCGATTAACAGAAGATTGATGGGGACAAGGAAGAGGGTCAGTCGTTCGAGAGAAGGATACAATTTCAGAGAGGATGCTAGCAGGTTGAAGAAGAATGTTCCTGCGAGCGTGATAGCAAAGGAAAACTTTTGCCGGGATAAGATAGCCCAACCTGCCAGAATGAGAAGCAACATGATCCATGGCGCCCTGGTGACGGCAAATTGGGTATCCATGTTCTCTACAAAACTTGTCCAATACCAGTTCCAATCCCTCCAGGGCGGCATGGGCGCAAAGGCATCCTGCCAATATGTGCGCATGTAGGCGTTGCTGTGCAAATCGCGCAGCGTTAGGAAATATAACAATCCTACCTCCGCCAGCCAGATGATTCCCATTTCGAGAACAAGCCATAGATTGGCAAAATCTTTTTTTTGTATATGTGAGATGAGGAGAGCAAGCCCAATAGCGGCTAAGATAAATAATGAGGGGTGTGACAACCACAAAGCCAAGAGGCCGGCGAACAGAAGAACGGTCAGATTGCGGCGGGATGGATTTTCAAAGGCGTGTGTCGCAAAGAGGAGGAGCGCAATCGTTACTGTTACATCCACGATGTATTGTTTAACTTCGGATGAGTAATAAATCAGGCGCGGATTGCCGGCAAAGAGTGTAAAGGCGAGCAGCAGCCCCGCTTCTCGGGTGAAATGCTTGAGCAGGAGATAAAACGTCCATAACGAGACCAAACCCGCGAGGAGAGGGAAGAAGCGCAGGGCAAGTTCATTTCTCCCAAACATCAGGTTGAAAATCTTTTCGACCAGTAAAAATCCAATTGGTGCACCCTGATCGTAATCCAGCGGTTTGAAGAGTTCAGCAAAATTACGGTTGACGATGTTCAATGCCAACATCGCTTCATCCACCCAGAGAGAGCGTCCGGTAAGGTATTGGCGAAGGCGTAAAATGATGCCTGCCAAAAAGATGAACATGCTGACAAGGTTTTCACGCGTGAGAAGCAGATTGGGTTTCTTGAGGAATTTCTCGATCGTCATGTTGATTGGGGATGAGGGGGAAGAACCTGTCTTTGAGGTTGAGGATTGGCTTTTCTATGAAATGATAACTGAGGGAGGCAATCAATAAAGTGGCAGCAAAAGCGATTGTTGCGGAGTGAGGCGGGAGGCTCAGATCAAGTGGATTAACGCCGAAGAGTCGCCCCGCGAACCAGATAATGGGGAAATGATAGACGTATAGCCCATAAGAGATTTTCCCCAGATATTGCATGGGGGACCATTCCAGAAACCTGAGGAACAGTTTCTCCCGTACAACAACTTGAATGGTAAGCGCGAAGAAATAGTTGAGCAGAGAATATCCCCAAATATATTGATAGGCGTTGGGCATGAGCAAGGGATAACCTAGAGCAGAGAGGGAACCCAACTCTCCGGTTGCCAGATAGTGTGCTGCGGAACCGATCAAGGGAATGGCGACAAGCAAGAAGAAGAATTGTTGTTTTGCCTTTGGGATGGAATAACGGCTGAGATATGCTCCAAAGGCAAAGGCATCCACATGGCTAAAGGGGAGTGGGTACAAAGCCAGTTCAACGTTCCTGGCCAGGAAACGAAAGACCCCTGAAAAGTAAATGAAATGAAAAGTCAGACGGAAGAGGGGACCCAGGAAAATAAAGGTCAGGAACAGTTTTTTCAGGTGTTTCTCTGGCGCCAGGAAGATAAGCAGGGGCCAAACAATATAAAACTGCTCTTCAACCGAGAGTGACCAGAAGTGGTCTAGAAAATGAGACGACTGAAAAAAGATCGTTCCAAAAAAGAAATCATACAAGTAAAAAACTGCATACCAGACCTGGTCCAGAAAAATCTTCATGTAGTTAGGCTTGTAAGGGATGGAGATCAGAAAGACGGCAACCCCTGTCATCAAAAGCAGGTAGAAATAATAGAGAGGAAAGATGCGCAGGAAACGCCGCCCATAGAATTTGCTGAAATATTCACCGGCGCGCAGCGAACGCTTCATATTCAACAGAATGCCGGTGATCAAGAAACCCGAGAGGACGAAAAAGAACTGCACACCGATCCAGCCAATTTGCAAATAGCCGATGTGCAGCCAGAAGATGAGCAGAAATGCAATGGCGCGCAGTCCATCAAGCCCCGGTATCATATAGTTGCGATTGAAATACAGATTGAGAAACATGTCAAGGCGGGTTTGAGGGTGCCAGCCATTTTTTCAACCGTCTGCTTGGCACAATTCGTTGCGTAAATCCGTTGTGCAAAGTAAATATCGGTTGTAAAATACGCAAGCCGCTAAACCGGCAAGGACAAATGATGTACACGGACGAGAGTGATTTAGCAAATACCGAGAGCCAGCCACCCAGTCAAAGCACTTGGGTAGGGGATGTGTTGCCAGACAAAGATTACGACATCACGAAGGAGGTGAGTGTGCCTCCTGCGTGATGATTCCACTTGCAGGAGGCAGTCATGCTCACGATCTACAAAACCACCGAGCACGGTCTCGAGCAACTCGATTCCATGACCAACGGTGTGTGGGTCAAAGTCATTGATCCGACGACTGAGGAAATTCAACAACTCACCGAGTGGGGTATTGATCCTGATTATATTAATTATTCGCTCGACCTCGATGAAATGCCACGTATGGAACGTGATGAGGACTATACGTTTATCCTCATCCGTATCCCACATCGCCAACTCGAAAGCGACATTCCCTATACCACTATCCCGCTGGGAATTTTGATCCTCGGGAATATGATTGTCACTATCTGCAAGTATGACAAGGAAATGTTCAAAGTGCTGGCAAACGGCAAGTATCGCCTGCTCAAAACGGGTAAACGCTATCGCTTTACGCTGTATATTTTCCTTGAGACTGCGACGCGCTATCTCACCCATTTACGCGAAATCAACCGCGCTACGGAAGCCATCGAAGACCAGTTGCAAAAGTCCACGCGCAATCGTGAGCTGATGGAACTGCTCAAGTATCAGAAGAGTCTCACCTACTTTACCACCGCTCTGCGTGCCAACGAAGTGATGATGGAGCGTGTCCAGCGTACGCAAATCTTCAACTACTACGAGGAGGATCAGGAGCTGCTCGAGGATGTGCTGACAGAAAATCGGCAAGCCATTCAAATGACCGATATTGCCACCAACATCCTCAGCCAGATGATGGATGCTTTCGCTTCAATCATCTCGAACAATTTGAACGTCGTGATGAAAGCCCTTGCCGCGTTGACCATTCTCCTCAATCTGCCGACTATTGTCGCCTCGTTCTATGGAATGAATGTGACGCTGCCTGCCCAGGACAGCCCGTATGCCTTTCTTTCTATCATAGGCATGACCCTTGCGCTGACTGCCGTTGCTACTTTCATTTTCTACAAGCGTGACTGGTTCTAATTGTTGTGGCGCAAGGATGGTTAAAAGCCATGCCGTCCAGGAACAAATCTCGCAAAGCCGAAAAACGGTTGTTCGTGGATGGTTTGTTTGTAAGGCTAATTTCCATGTCACACTTCAAACGGAAGATATTTCGCAGTTAAGCCTCACCAAGTAAAATCGAAGCGGAGGCAGATCCTCATGGCTAAACGGATTGAATACATTGATATTGCAAGGGGCATCGGCATTTTGCTGGTGGTGATGGGACATAACGATTTCTCTCTCATTTCTCCGTTTGCCTATCAGGTCATTTATTCCTTCCATATGCCACTTTTTTTCTTCCTTTCGGGCTATTTTCTCGATCCCTCTGTTCCATTTTTCGATTTTCTGCGAAAACGCTTCAACTCGCTCTTGAAGCCGTATTTCTTCACGTTGTTCCTGATCTATTTCACATCAGTCTCGTTCGAGAAGATGAGTTTTCGGACGGCGCTTCAGCGAATTGTCAAATCTCTGTATGGAACGGGGTATTACATTGACTGGGTGCAGTTGTGGTTCCTGCCACATTTGTTCGTGGTTAGTCTGTACGCGTTCCTTTTCTTTTTCATGCTGCGAAGGTGGAACAATCGTCCTCTTCGTTGGTTTGCCCTCCTGGCGACATTGGCGGCTTCAAGTTTGTTTTTGAGACGCTTCTATCCGTTTACGCTCTCATTCTTTGACAGGGAGTATGAACTCTTTGGTCTTCCCTTCAGCCTCGACCTTGTGCTTCTGAGCGGGTTCTTCTTTATACTAGGAAGCGAGACACGGAATGTCATATCCGAAAAGACATTTGGAAATATCCCTCTTTTGTTCGGCGCGGGAATCGGCGTTTTGCTTTTGAATTACCTGTTCACCGCACGCATTGATTTCAATACGCGTACCTACGAGTCTTTCCCGATCAATACGATAGAGGCTGTTCTCGGCATTTTCTTTACCCTTGCTCTCTCGCGTCAAATCGAACTGCATACGATTCGCCTGGCGGCGCTACTCAAATACTTTGGGCAGATCTCGCTCTTTATTCTGATCTTCCATGTGCCGATACAGGATTTTTGGGGACAGAAGATTTTGGCTGTGACTGGAAACACACCGCTTTCCATCTGGATCGGTTTCTTCATGGGTGTGGCAGGGTCGGTGTTGATCTATGAATTGTTTATCAAGGCAAATCCGGTCGCATCCTTCTGGTTTGGCAGGAAGTTCGAACCACTGCAAAGGAAAGAACCATCTGCTCAAGATGTAAGTCAGATGGACTGATACACAAAGAGACGAATATCAAAACCTATAATCTAAACAGGAGAAACTATGAACGATGATCAATTGCTGAAGGAAATTCTTGTTTCGGCGAGGACGATTGCCAGCGTTGGAGTCTCATCCAACCCTGCTAAGGAAAGTTATGGTGTGGTGGAATATTTGAAGAAGCAAGGTTACCGGATTATTCCTGTCAACCCGACTGCGGGTGAAATTCTCGGTGAAAAGGCCTATCCTGATCTCTCTTCCATCCCCGAAAAAGTGGATGTGGTGCAGGTTTTTCGCAAGCCGGAGGATGTTCCCCCTGTGGTGGAGGAGGCAATCAAGATCGGTGCAAAAGTGGTGTGGATGCAGGAGGGGATCGTCAACGAGGAAGCCGCGCAAAGGGCGCGCGAAGCGGGTTTGCAGGTCGTAATGGATGCTTGTATGCGCGCTTCGCACCGCAGATTGATGGAGCCAAGCCAATAATGTCGTAACCGCGCATTGAGGAACAGCCTCGAACAACAGAGGTTGTTCCTTTGTTTTTTAGGGTTTGTTGTTCTGTTGCAAGCATAGAAAAGAATTGTGTCGGTATCGCTTTTTGTCCTGCCCGTGACACTCTCCCGTTGAGAGAGTGCAGGGCGAGGGTGGGTAATTGACGTGAGTTCGGGGTAAGAATTTCTCACTGCAAAGAGAAACCCGAAAAATCTCTGCGTAACTTTTCGGACAAGAGTGTTTATCTCGAATTGGGTCATCGTGTGAGCATTATGCGATCTTGCTTGTGGGCGGAGAGGGATTTGGGGATTGAGTGTGGCTAAAACAGCGAGTTAACCACTCCACCCCCATGGAGATCAAAAAGCGCACAGAAAATCCCCGTGTGCTTTGTGGTGAATTACTGACAAATGTTCGCGAGGTTAGCCACTCCCTGGAGATTAGAGAATTGAAGGCAATAAGTTGTCACAATCTCAATCATGCGACCGTGGTAATTAAAGTCTGCTTCGCGCCTGCGGCTGTCAAGGCGAATGCGATGTCATTTGCTTTGTCCGGTTCGACCAAAGCGATCATGTTGCCTCCGCGTCCGCCGCCGCTGAGTTTTGCCCCCAATGCTCCAGCCTTACGCGCGGCTTCAATCAGTTTGTCCAGTTCGGGCGAGGAGACGGTCATTTCTTGCAACAAGGTATGGTTGTTGTTCATCAAACTACCTAACTCTTTCCATTTTCCACTTTCTATTTTCTCTCGTGCCTCTTTCACAATTGCACCAATCTGGTCAAAGACCTTTTCCCACTTGTTTCTATCCGCCTCCCATAATTTCCGCACATCGCCCACAGATTCCTTCGTCGGCGCGGGGGTGCCGGTATCGCCGATGACTATCGTAAATGGTTTGCCAACTTTGAATATTTCGATGGGTTGTCCTTTGACAAAGTACACGGGGCGGCCATAGGTCACAACCGTGTTGTCAATCCCCGAAGGGGTGCCGTGATGGAGTTTTTCGATCTCGTAAGCGAGGGCGTTGACTTCCTCATCTGTCAGCGGATGATTAAGATGCGTGGATAGTGCGCGGATGAGAGCAACGGTCACTGCCGCGCCGGAGCCAAGACCGGAGGCGACGGGGATGGTGGAGGTGATGTGGATATTGAGTCCCTTATCCCTGCGTGAGGGTGAGGGGGATCTGCGCGAGGGGGATAAAAAGTTATAAATAACGGAAGCAATCGGATGGTCGGAGGGAAGCGTGGTCAGTTCGGTATGGAGGTCAACCTGCGGGGCGTGGATCCAAACTCCTGGGCGGGCTGAGTCCGAGATTTCGACATCCGCATGGACTTGTGTGACGGGAACTGCCAGGGCGGGGCGTCCATAGACAACGGCATGTTCACCAAAGAGGATGATCTTTCCGGGCGCAGAGGCAGTGGTCATAGCCGCGCAGGTTCACGTTTTACGATAGGTAGAATACTGCAATCACTGCCAGCCCCCAAAGCAGAACCGTGATTTGTAATGGACGATCTTTGAGAGCCACTTCATCCGGCGCACCTGCCGCGTGACCGGTTTGAATCAATTGTAAGTAGCGGAAGATGCCATAGACGACAAAGGGAATGGTCAGCATCATGCTGTGGTTTTCAGGCAGGTTGGGCGCGGAGAAAGTGTAGAGCGAATAAGCCACAAGTGTCGTGCCAGAGACGATGGTGATGTATTGATCGAGTAAAGGGATGGTGTAACCGTTCAATACTTTGCGGTGCGCGCTGGCACCATGTGCAAGCAGGCTCATTTCGGCGCGGCGTTTGCCCAGCCCAATGTAAAGTGAGAACAGGAGTGTGATGACATACAGCCACGGAGAGAATCGTTCTACTGTGATGATCGCCACACCTGCTGCCACGCGCAGGACAAAGCCTGCGGCAACGATGAGCACATCGAGAATAGGCACATGTTTGAGCCAGCGTGAGTACAGCAGGTTGATGAGCAAATAGAGTATCAGGGCAAGGGCAAAGGTTGGTGCGAGCAGATAACCCAAAGTTACAGAGAGAACGGTAAGAAGAGCGCCTGTAATGCTTGCCATGCTGATGGATAGTTTTCCCGAGGCAAGTGGACGGTGTTTCTTTTCGGGGTGCTGGCGGTCGGCTTCGATATCTGCAATGTCGTTGAAGATGTAAACCGCGCTGGACATCAGACAAAACAAAAGAAAGCCAGCCAGCGTTCGAAAGGTGGATTCCCAAATGAATAGTTGTTTATCGAAGATGAGCGCGAAAAAGACGAAACCGTTCTTCGTCCATTGGCGCGGGCGCATGGTTTTTATGAGAGATGAGATCATGGGTTAATGATAACAGAAGGTTGTGATTGGTGAGTGGGGGGGTGGAGGTTAGGGGATTGGAGGAGTGGAGGAGTGGAGAATTGGGTACAATTTCCTCATGCCCAAGGTGCGTTTGGATGTGTTGCTCGTCGAGCGCGGGCTGGCGGAGTCGCGTGCCAAGGCACAGGCGATGATTATGGCGGGACAGGTGCGCGTGGCGGGTCAGACGACGCTCAAGCCTGCCACCGTTATCGAAGCCGATGCGGTTCTGACAGTGGATTCCGCGCCGCGCTTTGTTTCACGCGGCGGAGAAAAATTGGATGCCGCACTCGAAGCCTTTGATATCGATGTCAATGGTTTGGTCTGTGTGGATGTCGGCGCGTCCACCGGCGGTTTTACCGATTGTTTGCTTCAACGCGGCGCGGCAAAAGTCTATGCCATTGATGTGGGGAAGGGAATTTTGCACTGGAAATTGCGCAATGAACCGCGCGTGGTGGTGATGGAGGGGACCAACGCGCGCTACGTCGAATCGTTGCCGGAGGCGGTGGATTTGGTAACCATTGATGTTTCGTTTATTTCGTTGAAAATCCTTTTGCCTGTGGTTCGTAAATGGTTCTCTCCTCCTTCCTCTTTCGTTGGGGAAGGAAAACAAAAGGGCAAAAGAGGTGATGTTGTTGCGCTTATCAAGCCTCAGTTCGAGGCTGGAAAAAGAGATGTTTCTCGCGGAGAGGGAGTTATCCGCGATCCCGAAATTCACAGGCGAGTTCTGCTCGATGTATTAGGTTTTGCGCAGGAGGAGGATTTTCGCGTGCGCGGCTTGATCCGCTCGCCGCTGCGAGGACCAAAGGGGAATGTCGAGTTTCTCGCCTGGTTGGATTGGCTTGAAGGTCAAGAGAGAAGCGAAGAGATTGGCGAAATGGTGGAAAGGGTATTGTAGTAAAGTGCTGGCAGTTTCAAACTTTCGGGGAGTGGCGGAAAAGATGGGTTAAAATGGGGATATGACAAGATGTCCACATTGCCATAAAACGACTCGCCAGAACAAAGCAGGTAAAACAAAAGCAGGTTCGCAAAGATATCGGTGTCTGGATTGCAATCGCAAATACAC
>DATLZK010000055.1:0-11401 GCA_035574015.1 Anaerolineales bacterium | reverse complement strand
ACTTCCCCCCGCTGCCTCGATGGCTTCGCGGTAGGGAGAACAGGCAATGGCTTTCTCCACTTCGCTTTGAAAAGATTGGATCTCTGCGGGGCTGATTTGAGAAGTTTCTGTGATTTCTCCGCCGAGCGGGGCGGACGCGCCTGCCCGAAAGTTCGTCGCATAAGGCAAGGTGTCTTGTGCTGGGGAACAAGCGGTAGTCATTGCGGGTGTTAACTCAAGTTTTTCGTCTACCCCACATGCAGCTAGTAACCCAACAACGACAAGGCTTGCGGCCTTATACCAAAGCGGAACATTTTTGAGTCTCTCTGCCATATCTCCCGGATTTTTTAGGTACATTCGTAATCAAGTTGATCCCCTCTCTCATTCATGGCAGGACGGAACTACAATGTTCGTTTGAATCGTATCAAACGATGGACTTCAGGTCAAGGTGATTCGATGAAATTCAGAAAGGTTCACTTGACTATCAAAGATGTAAAACTTGAAAGCCCTGAGCATCTTCTAAACGTTTGGCGATCTCCAAAAGCCGGCCGAATTGCTTTCGGACGTTCTTGACAATACAGGATCGCATGAGAATCTACCACTTGTCCCATTTCGGAGGACGCACTCTCGCTGAGGAGGGAAAGAATCCCGTAATTCGGTATACTTCAGGTTAGTTGGGTAAGTTCGGATGGATTCTGTCATTCCCTGATCTTACCTGAACATTTTTTAAAAACACACTCTATGAATTTCGAAAGGTGAAAATGAAACCCATACGACACTCTATAATCTTGATGATCTTCCTGGGATTGCTACTTGTCTCCTGCGGAGGGCAAAACGAAGTATTGCCGACGCCTGATCTCAGCAGCATCCTCACCGTGGCGGTCGGTACGGTGGTCGAGTCAGTCTTTCAGACACAGACAGCCATCGCTCCGCCATCCGTGCCAACAGTAACACCTACGATTTCACCAACTCCTACACCGATTGTCTTGTCCCCTATTCCATCATCAACTTTCACGCCAATCGTCTTCAATCCTGTCATCACGTATCCCTCCCCAACGCCGACTGGGACGCAATACACCCCAACCCCCAACCCCTCCACGCTGGCGTATGGATGCAATAACCTGCGCCTGCTGCGCGATGAAACAATCCCAGCCGGAACGGTCATGCTTCCAGGGCAGACCTTTACCAAGGCATGGAAAGTTGAAAACAACGGAACGTGCAATTGGGTGTATCAATATCAACTGGTTTTCATCAGTGGTGAACGTATGGGAGGCGAACCACCGCGATTGAACAAAGTCATCGAACCCGGCAAATGGACGCAACTCTCCATAGACCTCACTGCCCCCACCAAACCAGGAACCTATACCGGCTACTGGCGCCTCGGCGATCAACAGGGGCATCCCTTCGGCTCGACGCTGACCGTTCAAATTGTTGTGAGTCATCCAACCGACACGCCTGTCCCTCCAACAGCCACGCCCGTTACACCATCTGAAACGCCTTGATTTTCTCGGTGCTTATATGCAACAGCGCAACTGCTTGAATTTCCTCTCGCCTCTGCTCCTCTCCCGCCAGGAGAGGAGATAGGGTGCCGCGCTGAGCCTGTCGAAACGGTGATGATAGTCAGGCAAATTTTTCGGAAATGCGTAATGTTCCAAACTGACGTTATATAATATAAAGAACCTCAATTCGGGATAAACGTTTATATCCGAAAATCACCGGCGAGATTTTGTGTTTGCAGAGATTTTTGATTTTCTTGGCGTTCCTTCTGCGTCGTTGCGGTGAAAAAGTCTTTATCCCGAACTGAAGTTAAAGAACGTGAATTCGGGATAAGCAGGTGGATGGTAGAGAGCATCTCCTGCGCGCTTGCAGAAAAGATTCTCTCTGACATTTGATAAAGTACTTTCTTATCCTGAACTGATGTAAAAACCTATCCCATTACACAAAGGATCGAAGAAACAAAATGAACATCACACTAGCGCTTGGTGGTGGAGGCGCAAAAGGTAATGCGCACATTGGCGTCATCCGCCGTCTCGAAAAAGAAGGTATCAAAATCAATGCAGTCGCGGGGACGAGTTTCGGCGGCATTGTCGCGGTCTTCTACGCCATGGGGTATTCGCCCGATGAGATCGAAGACATGTTCGCCTCGCTCGACCAGACGCAGCTCTATGGCCACGCGCCGGATGAAGGACCCTCTTTGATGGGGCTGGCCGGCGCAACGAACTGGCTGAAGAAAGTACTCGGCAAGCGCACGTTCAATGACCTCAAAATTCCTTGCGCGGTTACTGCTGGAGATTTGAAAAGCGGGCGTGAGGTCATTCTCAGGCACGGCTCCCTTGTAGATGCCATCCTCGCCACCATTGCTGTGCCGGGCATTTTCCCCGCACGGCGCATCGGCGAGTGGGAACTGGTGGATGGGGGAACGTTGAATCCTGTGCCGGTCGAGCCGGCGCGTTCACTTGCGCCGCGCCTTCCTGTCATTGCCGTCGTGCTTGCAACGCCTCTGGGAACCCCGGCGCGATCCTGGAATCTCCCGCTTCCAAAATATTTGCCCAGGTCGGTTCTCAAACGGATCACCAAATTGAGTTATGCCCAAGCAATGGATGTGTTTTTACGTTCGCTCGATATGGTCAACCGCGCAGTGACGGAATATCGCCTCAAGGTGGATCGCCCTGAGATCATCATCCGTCCGCGTGTGGCGCACATTGCCTTTCTCGACCGCGTAGATGTTCATGAGGTGGCGCGCCTGGGTGAAGAGGCTGTCGAAGAGATGTTGCCCGAAATCCATCGTCTGTTTACATGGCAGAGCCGTCTGCGCCGCGCGCTGGGAGCAATGACATGAGCCGTGACTTACGCAAATATGCCAGGCAAACCCACCTTCGCCTTGCCATCGGCGCCATCTTGTTGCTCGTGATCGTTGGCGGCGGTTTGATTTATTTTATCTATGGCGCTGGCGCGGCATTTACAGGCTTGCTTTGTATTCTGGCCGGCTTATTGCCCATCCTGTTGATTGCCATCTCTCTTACCTTGCTGGATTGGATACAAAAACGTGCAAATCGCTCCTGACACCGAACTGATACACTTCAACGATTGGACGCTGCGCGTGCGGAGGTCTTCGCACCCCGCGCCGCGCCTCCTGCTTTTGATTCACGGCTATACTGGCGATGAAAATTCCATGTGGGTCTTTGCGCGGGATTTACCTTCGCAGTATTGGATGATCGCGCCGCGCGCGCCGTATCCTGCTGAAATGGGCGGTTATTCGTGGCGGCCGCTTCGTCCCGGAACGTTTGGACGCCCCGCGCTCGCAGAGTTGTTGCCCTCAGCTGAGGCGTTGATCCGCCTCGTGGACGAGTATTCCGCGTCGGCTGGGTTCGATGCGGCGGTGTTTGACCTCATGGGGTTCAGTCAGGGCGCCGCGATGTGCAATGTCCTCGCCTTCCACTATCCACATCGAATTCGCAAAGTGGGTATCCTCGCAGGCTTCGTCCCAGATGGGTTAGATGCATGGATCTCAAAACGTCCGTTGGAAGGAAAATCGTTTTTCGTTACGCATGGGACGAGGGACGAACTGGTGCCGCTTGACCGCGCCCGTCATTCGATCACGCTGCTCGAACGTGCCGGCGCACAAGTGACCTATTGTGAAGATGATGTTGGCCACAAAGTGAGCGTGAATTGTTTGCGCGTCTTAAAGGATTTCTTCGGGGATTAAGACGTTCTCACTCTGCTGTTGACTTGACTTTTGTTTGCAGGTATCCTTACTGTGAGAATAAGCATGATGCCTTGTAATGGTGAATGAATGAAGCGAACTCTATCTCGTCGTGATTTTTTGAAGATTGCCGGTGTGGGTTTGGGTGCATTAGCATTCAAGCCTTATGCGCTTCCAAATTATGAAGAGCTCTCGCGTCCCAAACGGCTGCCTGCCTTTCCAAACAGCGAGATCATTGGTCGGGTGGTGGATCCCGACGTGGACTTGCGCAGCGCGCCTACTAACGACCCCGGTTTGAATACGTCCATTGGCAAACTGGGCGCCGATACGCTTTTGGAATGGAAGCGAGAGGTGATCGGAAAAGTGGTGGGGGGATTGTCCAATCAGCGTTATGTCGAAACCCCGCAGGGATATGTGTACGCTTCTGTTGTGCAACCCACACGCAATCGTCCTAACACTCCCATTACGGAAATCCCGGCGGGTCAGAAGGGCTTTTGGGCAGAAGTGACTGTGCCGTATGTGGACCTCGCGCACGAAGGCGCGATTTGGTCACCCTGGTTACAGGATCACATTGCCTATAATTTCCCTCCGCGCTTGTATTATGGGCAGGTGGTGTGGATTGACCAGATTCGCACGAGTAATGGTTTTGTGGAATATCGCTGGAACGAGGATGCTGGCCATGGTTACGGCGGTGGTGCCTATGGTGAATTCTATTGGGCAGATGGTGCGGCGTTCAAAGTGTTGACCGAGGAGGATGTGGCGCCCATTAGCCCGGAGGTTGACCCGAACGATAAAAGGATCGAAGTGGATTTGGATCATCAAACTTTATCCTGCTTTGAGGGGAACACGGAAGTTTATTTTTGCCGCATTTCCAGCGGACTCAAATATGATCCAGCCACCGGAGAAATCAGTTCCAAATTTGCCACGCCGGTGGGGAATCTGTTTACTCATTGGAAGATTATTTCCTTGAACATGACAGCCGGTAATTTTCAATCCGGTTACTCTACACCGGCCGTGCCGTGGACGACGATGATCAGCGGCGAGGGAATCGCTATTCACGGCGCGTTCTGGCACAATGCGTTTGGCGAGAAGCGTTCCCATGGCTGTATCAATGTCACGCCGGAGGATGCCAAGTGGATTTTCCGTTGGACGACGCCGTATGTCTCCCTCGCACAAAGCGAAGTTCGTCTCTCACTTCCCGATCACGGTACAATTGTGATTACCTCGGAAGTTACTTTCTAGGCGGAGTTCTATGGACATCTCTCAAGTCACTATCGGGTTATCGTTTTTGGCGGGGCTGGCTTCGTTCCTTTCGCCATGTGTGTTCTCGCTGGTTCCTGCCTATATTGGCTATTTGGGTGGGCGTGCCGCGGGCGGCGAAGTGACAGAAAACAATCGCTTCATTACTTTTACTCATGGGCTTGCATTTGTTCTCGGCTTCAGCCTTGTGTTCGTCACACTGGGAGTTGCCACCTCCACGCTCGGCAGATTGCTGTTCGATTTGCGCTTTCTCCTCGCGAAAGTGGGCGGCGTGATTGTCGTCATTTTCGGACTGCATATGACCGGCGTTTTTCGTATCCCCTTTTTGGAATATGATACTCGCGTGCAAACGCTGCCCGACCGCAAATGGGGGTATCTCTCCTCCGCGCTCATGGGCGTTTTCTTTTCTGCCGGATGGGCGCCTTGTGTAGGGCCCGTCCTCGGTGCGATTTTGACTCTCGCCTTGAATGGCGGCTCGATCTCGACCGGTGTTTCGCTTCTTTCAGCCTATTCGGCCGGGCTTGCCATTCCCTTCCTCATCGCCGCCCTGGGCGTGGGCTGGGTCACTGCCGCACTGCGGAAATACGGTAAATTGATGCACTACGTTGAAGTTACGATGGGAGTGGTGCTTATCGTGCTTGGCGTCATGCTGTTTTCTGGTATCTTTGAACGGATTGCTCAAGCAGGTCAATTCTTTTGGATTGATTTCGGCTTATAGGTTTTCTCATCATCATGCTTACCGTTACCCTCTATTCACGCAAGGATTCGCATGTAACCGCTCAGGTCAAGGCAGACCTGCAATCGCTGCAAGAGAAATATCCACATCGGCTGGTGGAAATAGATGTGGATGCTGATCCTGGCGTGCGAAAGGCTTATGCCGCCGAAGCGCCTGTCATCGAAGTTGGCCCCTATGTCCTCAAATCCCCATTCGACAGACAAAAACTGATGATGACGCTTGGCGCGGCAAGTGACCGTCGCGCGCAATTGGATCAAATTGGCGGAGAAGCGCATCTGGCGCGCCTTCAACGCGGTGAACAGATCAGCGGCGCAGATCGGGTGGTGTATTGGATCTCACGGCATTATCTAGCGCTCTTGAACCTCTTTGTGTTGTTTTATGTTGGCTTGCCTTTCCTCGCGCCGGTGCTGATGAAGGTTGGCGCGCCCCTTCCCGCCACATTCATTTATACGCTCTACAAGCCGCTTTGTCATCAGTTCGGCTTTCGTTCGTTTTTCCTGTTCGGTGAGCAATTTTATTATCCGCTAAAGGAAGCGGGAATAGAAGGAGTGATCACTTTCGAAGAAGCAACCGGCTTGAACGATTTGCACGACCCCAATTCCTATACGCGCTTCGAGGCGCGGCAATTCATCGGCAATGAGACTGTTGGGTATAAACTCGCTCTTTGTGAAAGGGATGTTGCCATCTGGGGCGCAATCCTTTTCTTCGGAGTGGTATATGCCTTGAGCGGACGCCGCATCAACCCCCTCCCTTGGTGGGCGTGGATCGTGATCGGCATGGGCCCCATCGGGCTGGATGGTTTTTCTCAATTATTCAGCCAGATGGAATGGCCTTGGCTATCTTCCATTCTTCCCTATCGCGAAAGTACGCCGTTTTTACGCGTGCTGACCGGTGCACTCTTTGGGCTGATGACTGCCTGGTTTGCTTATCCCTCCATAGAAGCCTCCATGTCCGAGACGCGGCAGTTTTTCGTAAAAAAGTTTGCCCACGTGAAGCAGTTGGCTTCATAAGGCAAACCATTGAACACAGTAGGAGATCTTTGAGCGTAATGTCCATCAACAACCAGGAACCCTTTGTTCAGCATAACGGACTTTCCTACTATCGTTTCGCATCGCTGGGTGTGCGGCATGGAATCTTTACGCGTCAGGGAGGGGTCAGTCCGGCGCCGTGGGCTTCCCTGAACGTGGGTGGCACCGTCGGCGATGACCTGACGCGCGTCCGTCAGAATCGAAGATTGTTGTTCGAAGCGATGGGATGCGCGCCGGATTCGATCTTCGATGTGTGGCAGGTCCACAGCGCGGATGTGGTCTGCGCGCGTGCGCCGCGGCGTGAGGGCGAATCGCTTCGCCAAGCCGATATTATTCTCACCGACCGCCCCGAAGTAACCCTCTTCATGCGCTTTGCTGATTGTGTTCCTATTCTCTTTCACGATCCGCACAAAGGCGTAATTGGGATTGCCCATGCTGGCTGGATGGGAACGCTGCGCGGCGCCGCCACAGCTGCCATCCATGCCATGCGCACTCATTACGGCTCAAACCCCTCGGATATTCTTGCCTGCATTGGCCCCTCGATTGGTCCCGATCATTACGAAGTGGGCGCAGATGTTATCCTTCAGGTCATGCAAAAATTTGGTGACGAATCGGATGTTCTGCTCCAATCCAAAAACGGCAAAGTGCATTTCGATTTGTGGGCGGCGAACAAACTTCTTCTCGAGCGTGCCGGTGTGAAACACATCGAAGTTGCAGGTATTTGCACCGCCTGCCACACCAACGACTGGTACTCCCACCGTGCTGAAAAAGGAAAAACCGGCCGCTTTGGGGCACTGATTTCCCTTCAATAAACCTCATCCCTCTTTCACCGTCTGCTCTCTCGTTGCGATCCTCTTTTCCCTCCTCAGCGTATAATATTCTCATGTCCGATCTTGTAGCCACAATTCGCGAACGCTATCAAAACGTACTCGATTGCATTGCCAGGGCGGCGCACAAAAGCGGACGGAACCCGGCTGAGATTCGCCTGGTGGTGGTGACCAAATCTCAACCTCTCGAAGTCGTCCTCGCCGCCATCGAAGCGGGCGCGCGCATCCTGGGTGAAAATTATCCCGAAGAAGGTGTTACGAAAATTCAATCCATCCCGCCGCAAAGTGGGGTAGAATGGCACATGATCGGTCACGTGCAGAGCCGCAAAGCTCGCCTCGTGACAGAGTATTACGAACTTTTACACTCACTTGACAGCCTCAAACTGGCTCGGCGTCTCGATCGTTTTGCAGAGGAGCGAAACCGCATCCTGCCCGTCCTGCTCGAATTCAATGTGGGCGGCGAAGAAAGCAAAGCCGGTTGGGACGCGTCGGATGAATCGCGCTGGGATGAGTTTTTGCCCGAGGTCGAATCCATTTTAGGATTGCCCCATCTGCGCGTTTGTGGTTTGATGACCATGCCGCCGTTGGGGACCGACCCCGAAGAGTCGCGGCGCTTCTTCCGAAGCCTGAGGCGATTGCGTGACCATTTGGCTTTTCACTTCCCCCAGGCCGATTGGCGCGAACTCTCCATGGGCACCAGCGCGGACTATACGGTCGCCGTGGAGGAGGGCGCGACCCTCGTCAGAGTGGGAACAGCCATTTTGGGCGCGCGCACGTATACGTCTGAGAAGGAAGCGCAATGATTTTCCTCATCCAAATCATCAATTCGCTGGCACAAATCCTTGTTTTGCTTGTTATCGTTTCCGTGATCCTCTCTTATTTCATGGACCCGTATCATCCCGTGCGGCGGGCGGTGGACCGCATCGTTCAGCCAATGTTGAATCCCATTCGCCGTGTGGTGCCGCTGGTGGGAATGCTCGATTTCAGTCCGCTGGTACTGATTATCTTGATTCAACTTGCCGCCAATCTACTCATTCGCTTTCTGGCAGTATTTCTCTGAGGTGAATCATGTCTGCTCGCAAATTCAAACTACATGATGGTAAGAAAGGTTCTGCACTTGCCGTGCGCGTGACGCCGCGTGCCAGCCGCAATGAGATTGTCGAATTGCTCGAAGACGGGACGATCAAGATTCGCATTGCCGCGCCTCCCGCCGATAATGAAGCCAATCAGGCGCTGCTCGAGTATCTTTCGGAGATTCTCGGCGTGCCGAAGTCTCGACTGGATATTGTGGCTGGTGCGAGTGGGCGCGATAAATTGATTTCCATCATGGATATGGATGCGGAGACCGCCCATCAGCGTATCCTGGCGTATTTGGGATAGGCTTGTCAGGTATTATCTGATTGTGGATGTGTGTATGACCCTTATGCCTGGAGCCAATCGCACGAAAGGAAGCTGATTCCATTGCAAAATCTTCTCACTCTCTCCCTTTTCCATTGGGAAAGAGAGGAAGAGGTGAGAGCGCGCAGCATGATTGATGATCAACTGTTCTGAACTGAACAAGCGATGTGAAAGTTATATCATCGTGGGGAGATTGCCTTTTAGATTACATTGATCTGCTGTGTATATCAGAATTTGCACTCAGGCGCCTGGAATTGTACGAGGGGAGATGACCCTGCCGCGCTGAAGGCTTCGAGGGCATAGGTGTAGGGTCCGCCAAAGGGTGGGGTATCTTTATAGGAGGTCGCGTTCGCGGCGAGCGTAGCAAGAAGCGTGCCGTCGCGGTAGAGGTGGTATCCGGTTTCACCGTTTACATCCTGCCACTGCAAGATCACTGTATATCCATTGGGACTACACTGCGAACCACCCAAGCCGAATTGGGATGGCTGTTGCGGTGGGGGAATTGGTGTGGGCAGGAGTGGTAAGAAGGATAGATCCAGCGGCTCAATGAGGGAGACAGAGACCCAACACTCTCCGCCGGTCGGGATTGCCACCATGAGCCACGTATTTTCGGCGTTGCGGCCTAATGCCTGAACTTGTTTGCCCTGTTCGAAGGCAGTTACCACCCTGAAGAGAGTGGAAGGACCTTTGCGACAATTGGCATTTTGCGTGAATACAATCAGCGGCAACCCAGGTGTCGGTGTTTCGGTAGGAATGAAGGTGGGCACGGCTGGCAGGGTGGGTGAGGGCGTTGCCGTTTGCTCTGCGATCACAATTGGAAGCGCTGTTGCTACTGCCAGATCCTCTGCTTGTGCTTCAAAAGCGCCTACATCACAGCGACTACCTGCCGGGCGCGGCATCCCTCGCTGGTCGGTGCTGCTGCATTCTCCTTGCGCACCATCAATGGCGTTGCTTCCTGGTAAGAGGGCGTGTGTCTGTGTGAATCCGCCGTTATCTGCCAGCGGAGCAATGAAAAAGTATCCTCCGGGTGGCCGGACAAATCCGCTGCTGCTGTCGCTCTGGCATGAGCCATCCGAAATATTAGTGCCTTGAAAGTTTGCAGTCAAACCCGCAAGAATGAAGCAATCCAAGTTGCCATTGTTAACGATGAGGCTGTTTTCAATGGTGAGACCAGGTGTCCAGCGAGTACCTCGGTGGGGATCGGTGATAGTCGGAGAGTGAGTGGAATAGATGCCGTAGGAGCCGTTGTTTGCAACGGTGACAAAACTTAAATCCAGCAGACTATTATTGTAAATTCCAGGACCACTGTTCGTGCTGATGGTGGAGTTGGAGATACTGAGTCTGGCGCTGTTCTCTATCGCCGGAATATCTATGCCGCTTCCGGTGAGCGCGCCATTGTGGCTGATGGTGCTGGATGATATTGCCATAGCGCCATCACGATAGTTTTGAATGGCTGCACCCAATAGAGGCGCTTCAAAGGGATCAGAGCGATAGGCAGAGTTGCGGATTGTTGTATTATGAATGTCAGCCAATCCTGTATTTCTTAATCCTGTTCCATAGTTCGAGAAGAGTTCACTGCCGGAAAGAAGAAGGCTTCCTGTATTGACGATTCCACCCCATCCGTCAACTGTATTACCGTTTCTGCCAATTACAACATTGACAAGGTTGGCAGTGCCGGTGTTGTACACGCCCGCATACTGATTATCCAGGATGGAACTTTCCCGCATTTTCAATTGCCCAAAGACGATAACTCCCACACCTCTGGGAATAGCCCCGCGCGCATCTGCTCCGCCGCCGGAGCGCATAATTGTAAAGCCATTGATTTGCAAATCCCCGCCTTCCTCGACGCGGATGCCCGGATAGGAATCCTCGCCAAATAGTTCAGGGCGTCCTCTGCCGGGTTCGGGATGAAGCGGTTCGATGATGATCACTTTGCTGATAACCAGAATGGCATTGCGCGCCGCGGCATTCTGATCACTGGCGGAGTATCTTCCCGATGCCACAAGGATGCGATCTCCCGGAGCGGCCCGATCCACTGCCGATTGGATAGTGCGACAGGCTGTGGCTTCATTACGGCAATCGTTTCCATCATTGCCGTCGGTGGAGACGTACCATGTTGTGCCCACTCTAGGTGTAGGGGTTGGCACACGCCCGATGGCTCGGATTAAGTCTTCGAAGGGAAAACTGCATGCCGCCAGCAAGAAGGACAAACTTACCAATAATCCAAGATAACGAAGTCGCATAGAAACCTCTGTTTCAATTTATAGATATGCTGTTGAGGCGAACTGTAAAAACGAGCCTTTGTTTCGTTTATCTTTGTAAAACATCATAACTCGAGTTTAGACAACAGACTTTACCCTGACCGTTACGTCAGGGTGAGAAAAGCACCTTATCAATCCAATTTCAAGCGGTTTTGGCAGTGGAGACGCCCTTTTTGACCACTTTGTGACGTTCTTTGGGCGTTCTTGAC
>DATLZK010000054.1:0-73779 GCA_035574015.1 Anaerolineales bacterium | reverse complement strand
CGCCCTCCGAGAGTTGGTTCAACCTCCGCTACTGGTACGAGCCACGATTCAAGCAGGTTGTTCACCGAAAACATTTCATAGGTGCGGTGAGGCGAACATTGCAAGTGAACGGTCAGGTGAATGATCTTGTCCATTTCAAACCAAGCCTCTCTTCTGCAGCGCGGTGCGCGTCGTTGATAGCGTCATGGTCCCAGGCGCTTTCCTTTTAAGAGAACCATCTACAAACCGAGAGGCAAATCCGGCAAGGCTTGTCCCTCGGCATTGAGTTGTCTTATACACCTAACCTTTGACGTAGGAGAACTTCTCAGCCACCTTCCCATCCCGCACGCGGAACACATCCACGCCTCGGACATGCCCATGCTTGCCATCCGCCTCAACCCAGCGATAGAGCCAGCGAACCACGCAGCGGTCCCCACATGCAAAGATTTCCTCGGTTTCGAAAGCCGCGTGGGGCGAAGAGGCAAAGAATCGCTCCCAGAAGGCACGGACAGCCGCTTGTCCTTCATAACGCTCGCCATCCGGCGGCGGGTAGGTGTTTTCGAACACACAGTCCTCGGTCATGGCTGCCATCATGGCGTCCACATCATGCCGGTTGGAGGCGTCGTTGAAGCGTTGAACCGCTTCGAGCGTGGATTTCGCCAGCATTTCTTCGTGCACATTGGTGGACATATTTATCTCCTCTATGCCTTTTCTCGTTTGACGACGTCCGCCAGTTCGATCAGCACATTGGGTTCGTCGCCGACGACCCAAGCATCGTGTCCGGGCTGCATGATCGCCACGTCTCCCGGACCAAATTCCATTTCTGTACCGTCATTCATCCGTATTCGCTGGCGCCCTGCAAGAAAAATCTTCACGTGGAACCGCTGGCAGCTTTCGCCGCCAACGACGGGCTTGACGTGCTTCGACCACTGCCAGCCGGGTTCAAGGGTCTCGCGGTAGAACGTCAGCCCGCCGACAGTGATCACCTCAATCTTGCCTTTCTCGAATGGATGCCGTGTTTCGTCTGGCGTATCGAAGTTCTTGCCTGTGATGCTCATAACTTTCTCTGACATGATTTTGCTCCTTTCTACAAGACAATCAACCATACATCTCTATCTCTTCGCTATCTCTGCTTCGACCTACTCTCCTAAACACTCATCGGAGGTCTGCTCTGCATTGGATCCTTTCTCTGCGCTGAAGACATGTGTCGCCCAACCTCGCCGCCCAGCTGCCTCGGCAATGGGCCAGCAGGCGCTGATGGCGCCCCAGCGTACGACCAATCAATGCCGAATTCGTAGCCGCACGCGCTGCAGCGGTAATAATCGTCTTCCAAGCCTTCATAAATTCTGTCGGCGCGCCCGGCACATTTCAGACACGGGACCGCCGCCGCATAAATGCCGCCTGCCATAGCTGCTCATCCAACAATCAAGTCGCTTCAACTCAATCCTCTTTGCTGTAACGCATTGCAGTTCATGGATTCGTTTCCTCCACCAGTGTTACTGTTATCTCCCGTGGACCGGGAAATGTGTGACTCAAGCCAAAAGTTAAGGGAATACGCTGATCAAAGGGTAACAACATAGTGTTTCCATTGTCAGTGACTGGGCGTTCTTCAGTGGAGAGGATGGTGCCATCTATCCCTCTGCATACATTCCGTATTGTCCCTTTCACATTGGACAGGGTGAGTTGCAACGTAACTTCACGAGATTGGGAATTGATGGAGCCTTCGGCTGTCACAATGGCAGTCCACGCGCCTGAGGAGTCGCACCCACCGGCTGTTCCGACAGCACGTTGTACGACAGTTAAAGTCATCTCGATTGGGGCTGATCCTACAAAGGATCCGTCTTGAGAAGAAGTGAGCGGGACGAGCGTTTCTCCGCGCTCTTCCTCGTACCAATAGATGCCCCCTGTTGTGTTCTCCAATTTCGACAGTATCTTTACTTGCACAAATATCGGCTTGTGATACGTTACCTTAAGATTGGGATCTGTGCAAGCCTTGGGCTTGGCGAGCTTTTCCATCATGCCCTGCAGGAGTTCCACCACTGAATCCGCGGCGCCCGCCAGTCCACCAGCAGCAGCCTGAGCGAAGGTGCTGAAAGTGGGCAACCGGGCGACATCCAGATAGGCACATGCCCTCACCGGCGCCTCCAAAAGGATGCCGGGATGATCCTTCTCCTTCTCGTTTCTGATCTCGACCACAAAACTGCTCTTTCCGACGACGTCACCTACGCCGGAGCGGATCAACGGTGTGCGCCAGTATCCCTGATGCGCCTGACCGGGGACGATCTGCTGATCAGGTGACCAGTGGGCGTGTTCCGGCGAGCCAGCAACCAGTCTCCACTCGATTGCCCACTTGTCCATTTCGCTCTTTAGATCGTCCAGCGTATACGTTGAGACCCCCAGCCAAGATAGGCACTCCCGCATCGCACCGTGGAAACTCTTTCCGAATTGCTCCTGATAGGCCTGCCAATCTTGCGGTGGAATTCCCGCCTGCGCGTGGAACGCCTTCAGCAGCTGCTCGCCTTCCAGCGGTTTGTGAACCGCATTATCCCCTTCAATGCTGAGCCTGACGTTCACGTAGGTGGCGAGCAGCACGGCGCGCATCACCCGAGAGAACATCCCCACAGCAAACATCGCCTTTCCGATCTTGTCTTGTCCCCATTCGCTGATCCCGGCCACTTCGAGACCTTTCTCAAATGCTTTTCCGCTAGCCGTTTGAAGCAGAAATCCGCCTACGCCCTCATAAGCCAGCCGTCCAAAGAGCGAGTCTTGGAAGGGCTTGCACGGCGAGATCTGGGCTACAAATGCTCCTTCACTGTTGGGTAGCAGGCTGGCGAGATGTAGAGATGAAGGATTCGATGCGCTTTGCGGCGGGATTAGGCGATCAAAAGCGGCAATGAAAAGCACAACTTCCAGCATACCCAGGCGGATCTTTTCAGGGGCGGCGACCCCGCTCGAAAAATCCACATCCGGCGCCCTGTACTTTGCCATAGCCATCAGGAAGAGCGGGGTGGAATTCTCCGGGTCTTGAGGGTTCTTGGCAGCCTCGGCATGCCACGCGAACAAGAGCGTGGTGAGCTGTTCGCCAACAGTTTTTCCATCGGGCTCAGACGGCCAGCCCAGGTCGCTGAGCATTTGCCCCAACTCGGCCATATCCATGCGCCAGACGGAAGGACCACTGCGCGCCTCCTCAGCCAGTTGTAAGACTTCGCGCGGGGTAAGCACCAGACTGCTGGCTGGTGAATAAGGGCGCACGAACGTGTTTTGCATGTCACCCACCGCAATGCCGCCGCGCGCCAGAATCTCCTGTGTGGTTTGGAATGTTTCTGCGAGAGGGGTTTTCTCTGAGGTGAGAAGGGTGACAAGGTCCGATACAGAGCTTTGGCTCAGGTTCACTACTGGCGAGGAGGGCAAAAGCAGGTTGCAGGAGATGATCGCAAACCAGAGCACGAAAAGGGCCTGTGCGAATCTCCTCATGCCATTTGTCGAGAATCGTTGATCCATGATTTCGCCTTATAGATTTTTGCCGGCGACTGCTTATGGCGGTCCATGGCTATGTTCAGGCTAATGGGTATGCTTTGCACCATCACAAGCGCCCGGGATTTCTCGAGGTGATTGATCATGTGTCAATGGCTGGTCACAATTTTATTTATTCGGATTTAACCCTAAATTCTTGGGGCTCATCCAGTGCCATTTGAGATACAATTAGTGATATAAAATTGATGTCTCGTTTTTAGCGGTAAGTGGTGAGCGATGGACACGCCCGGATCATTCGGAAGATGGCTGAGGCATCGCCGTCGGGAATTGGACCTGACGCAGGACGCGCTGGCACGTCAGGTGGGATGCGCGCGTATCACCATCCGCAAAATAGAGGAGGGACAGTTACGTCCATCAAAGGAACTCGCCGCCCTTTTGATGGAACGTCTTGAGGTTCCGCCTGAGGACCGCGAAAGTTTTGTGCGTTTTGCGCGCGGCGGACCAAATCCAACCTCCCTCACGAAACAAACACCCCCCAACAATATTCCGAATCCCATCAGCAGTTTTATAGGACGAGAACGCGAGCTAACTGAAATAAAGAAGTTGGTGCAAGGCTCGCGCCTGGTAACGATTACAGGCACTGGCGGAATCGGCAAGACGCGTTTTGCCACACAGGCGGCGAAGGACCTTCTTGGTTCGTTCAAAGACGGCATTTGGTGGGTTGAATTGGCAACAGTACGCGATCCGTCGCTGGTGATGATCGCGATAGCAAAAGTTCTGGGGGTGAAAGAGACGCCTCAACAGTCGCTGGAGGAGACGCTCATAGACTTTCTCCACCCCAAACAACTGCTGATTGTGTTGGATAACTGCGAACACCTGATTGAGGCATGCGCTTTCACAGTGGAGAAACTGCTCACTGCCTGTATGGATTTGAAAATCCTGGCGACCAGCCGCGAACCTCTGGGACTCACCGGGGAAGTGGTTTACCGGCTTCTGCCATTGACATTTCCGGATCGAGATATAACTTCATCCGTTGAATCGCTCATGCAGTACGAGGCTATTCATCTGTTCGTCGAACGTGCAGGAGCAGTGAACCAGCATTTTTCGCTGACAACACAAAACGCCTCTTCCGTGCTTCAGATCTGCCGACGTTTGGATGGGATACCGCTGGCGCTCGAACTGGCAGCGGCGCGCGTCAAGATGATGTCGGCTTCGGAGATCGCAAAGCGAATTACCGATCGCTTCGATCTTCTCACAACGGGCAGCCGCACTGCATCACTGCGCCAACAGACCTTGCGAGCCACCATTGACTGGAGTCATGACCTGTTGACCGAACAGGAACGCATCCTGCTCCATAGATTGTCCGTCTTTGCAGGCGGATTCACGCTCGCCGCCGCGGAAGCAGTTTGCAGTCAGGGGATGAGGCGTGGCGATATTCCAGATTTGTTGGGGCATCTTGTAGATAAGTCGCTCGTCATGGCACACGAAGAATCGGATCTCGGCGAGACGCGTTATCGCCTCCTGGAGACCATTCGACAATATGCGCTGGAAGAACTGCTGGAGTCGGGTGAAGCGATGACCATCCGTGACGAGCACTTGAATTTCTACTTGAAACAGGCTGAAGAAGCCGAATCGCATCTGTACGGCGTGGAATCGCTCTCCTGGTTTTCCCGGCTCGACAAAGAACTCGACAACCTTCGGGCGGCAATCGAATGGTCCATAAACACTGCCAGGGCAGATTCGGCACTGCAGATTCTGGGATCGCTCGTTTACTTCTGGTTTGCGCGAGGACACTATTCTTCTGAGTGGTACGTGCGCATCCAACAAGTCCTGGCGCGACCCGAAAGCCGGGCGCATACCCCGGCGCGCGCAAAGGCGCTTAATGGATTTGGATATTTGTATTGGGCGGATCTGGACGCAGAGTTTATTCACCGGCAACGCGAATTCGAAGAAGCGCTCAGCATAGGGAAGGAATTGGGGGATTGGCGGAATATTGCCATGGCGCTCCGCAATTTGGGCTTGTTGGAATACACCCGGGAAAATTATGCCAAAGCGCGCTTGTTTTTAGAGCAAAGTCTGGAAATATGGAGAAATAAGGGGATCGAAGACAAACTGGAATTTGCCAATGCGCTTATATTTCTTGGCGATGTCGCTCTGCAATGCAATGACACAGAACGCGCTCACTCGTTGTATCAGGAATCGCTTGAGGTTCTGAAGGATTCCGTGGACCCAAATTTTCAGGCTTATTTGCTTCGCCGCCTTGGACAACTCGCTTGTCTCGCAGGGGATTATGATAAAGCCATCACTTTATGCGAGGAGAGCCTTCGCATCAATCAAGAGGTGAATAACCAACGGGGAGTGATTGCATGTTTGGCTGGCTTTGCCGCGATTGCAATGGCACAGGGAAAGTTGGCTCTTGCTGTCAGGCTGATGGCGTCTGTGGAAACGCAACTTGCCCAAATTGGCGTTCGATTGTTTCAAACTGACAGAAAGGAATATGAACGTAATCTCAAACGGCTGCGCGCCAAACTGGACGAAGGCAATTTCGCAAACCACTGGTCGGAGGGCCGTTCCATGCCGCTTGAACAGGTCATCGAATATGCTGTTCAAGTCGTGGGGTAAGATCGTTCCCAGTCCTTTCAACAATAGGCGATACAGCGAAGTTCCTTTATCAATGCCAAATGCTTAGCGAATATCAAGCCGTACATGATGGGAGCCGGAATCAATTGGCAGGTGATTTTTAGTCGTAATACCATCCCCTTTCACCCCATCTATGTTCATATGAACCAGCGCAGAACTATCTCCAAACTGATTGAACCACAACTTGTCATCGAAGGTGCGGGCGTTAAACTGCTCCGCTCCATTGCTCCGCGCGTCAGCAATGAGTTCGACCCCTTCCTGCTCTTTGATCACTTTGCCTTCAATGATCCACTCGAAGGTCCCATTCGCGGCTTTCCCATGCATCCCCATCGGGGCATCGAGACCGTAACCTACATGCTCGAAGGCGCAACCCATCACCGCGACAGCCTCGGCAATGCCGGGCTTATCGGTCCCGGCGATGTGCAGTGGATGACCAGCGGGCGTGGCATCCTGCATGAAGAAATGCCCCGTCGCGGACCAAGCGGGAAAATCTACGGCTTTCAGTTATGGGTCAACCTCCCCGCCCGTCTCAAGATGACCGAACCACGCTATCAGGAAGTTTCGGCAAATTCGATCCCTACTTATGAAAGGGATGGAATCAAGATTCGCGTCGTGGCAGGAACAGTGGACGGAGTCACCGGTCCCGTTACCGAAATTGCCGCCTCGCCTCTTTACCTGGACGTTCGGCTTGATCCCGATAAAGAATGGACCCAACCCATCCCCCTCGGACACACTGCCCTCGCGTACATCTTCGAAGGCGAAGGAGTCTTTGCAGGTCAAACAGTGGCGGCAGTGCACCTTATTCAATTCGGCGAAGGCGACCACATCCACGTCAAGACCGAAAACAGCCCAGTGCGTTTCATGGTCATGGCTGGCGCGCCGTTCAAGGAACCCATCGTGCCATATGGCCCCTTCGTAATGAACACCATCGAAGAAATACAACAGACCCTGCGCGAATTGCGCAATGGGACATTTATCAAATAGACGCATGAAACAGAAACAAACGGGAGCGGAGGGGTTTCGCTCCCGTCTGCCATTTTCGGCGCTTCCTCAACACTACGGCTCGGTGATCAACAGGTTATCAAAAGCCACGCGCGCATTACCTTCTGTAAACGTTTGTACAATAAAATGTTCTTCAAACCCAGGGGGTGAGGGTGAAAGGCATTGCCGGCAACAATCCTTTGCCCATTGTTTGCAACAGAGCAATAAAGTCTGTAAAAGTGCACAGCAAACCAAAACAAAATACAATAAGCAACATTCGAATATAAAAAAAACCGTGCCTGAAGGAAACGAAAATGACAAAAATCATTTACGGTGAGCGAATTGGGAAGCTGGGTAAATTGCGCCTTGGTTGTTCGGCAGCGATATTCGACAAACAGGGCCGCATTCTGCTCACGCGCCGCGCGGACAACGATCAATGGTGTCTGCCGGGCGGCGGCATGGAACCGGGCGAGTCGGTGGCCGAGGCGTGCGAAAGGGAAGTTTTCGAGGAAACAGGCTTGAGCGTCCGCGTGAAGCGTCTGGTCGGCGTGTACAGCCATCCCCATCAATTAGCCATCTACCCCGATGGAGGAAAATATCAAATCGTCGTTTTGCATTTCGAAGCAGAAATCATCGGCGGGGAACCCGGCTTGAGCAGTGAAACGACGGATTTCGGTTACTTCACTGTGGAGGAAATCGAGCATCTCGACATGCTCGGCAAACACAAAGAACGCATCCTCGATACACTTGCAAATCAAAAAGAGGCGTTTATCCACTGATTTGATCATGCGCTTCTTCTCACATACCAGCACGCGACCGATAAAATTCATCTTCGAGGAAACTCATGCTGCTCAAACTATCCACCAGTTTGCGGAAATATGCAAACGGCTGGCTCGTCTTGGCCTTCTTTGCAGGGCTGGTCTTATTCCATGCAATCATTTTTCCTGCCCAACAAGCCAATCTCAGAAATATCTCCGGTGGAACAAATCCCATTGACCTGTTATTCTTCTACACGCCGGAAGAGGTATATGCAATGGTTGCATCCTACGGCGAAGAGGGACGCGCGGCATATCGAGCCTTCGAGTTGACCGGCGACATTGTTTATCCGATTCTCTACACATTATTCTTTACCTTGTTCATCACCTGGCTGTTCCAGCGCGGTTTTCAAGCCGAAAGCCCCATGCAAAGATTGAACATTACGCCATTGGGTGCGTGGCTGTTCGATTTACTCGAAAATTTCGGCATCGCAGGAATGCTATCCGTTTACCCATCCACCCCTGCCGCACTGGCGTGGGCTTCTGCCGTGTTCACGCTCTTCAAATGGCTGTTCGTAGGTACAAGCATTCTCCTCTCGTTCATTGGAATTGCGATGGCATTGAAGAACACACTTAAAAACCATCCCAAAGAGTTAGCACGATAACCTGCAGAACAATTTGCATAAGGCTGGCTACTCTGTTGCAAAGATGGATATATTATTGCTTCATACCCTCACCTCTGCCCCTCTCAATGGGAAAGAGGTTGGGAATGATGGAAATAGCAAGCAGCACGAAGCACGAGCGCTCATTTGCAAAGGGGGCAAAGTCAATCGTGTACACTCAAGAGTTGTCGGCGGTATAGCACAATTTCTGGGGAGTTGTGCTGACACAAGGCAATCAATAAAGATGCCGTTATAATCCCTGCTCTATGAACAGAAAAATCATCGGTCTTCTTTGCGGGTTGGGAGCGGCAACCATTTGGGGAGGCATGTACGTTGTCAGCAAAGTGGTGTTAGATGTCATCCCTCCGTTCACACTGGTCACGCTACGGCTCCTCTTAGGCATTTTCACGTTGGCGATCCTACTTGTCCTACGCGGCTTTCCAAGCATATCCCAAAAGCAGTTCTGGCAAATAATAGGAGTTGGTTTTGTCGGATATGGAGTTTCGCTCAGCCTTCAATTTTGGGGAACAAAGCTTTCAACCGCGGCTAACGGCTCACTTGTGACTTCTGCCACGCCGGCGTTTGTCCTGCTCTTTGCCTGGATTCTGCTAGGTGAAAAAGTGACCGCGCGCAGACTGGTGGCGCTTCTCCTCGCGACCCTGGGCGTGGTCGCCGTGATAGACCCGCGTAGCGCGCAGCTCGATCCGAATCTCTTCACGGGGAATCTCCTCCTCCTCGGCGCGGCAGTGACATGGGCATTGTATTCCGTTCTGGTGCGCAAAGTCACACAACATTTCGATGTGCTGGCATTCAGCGCCATCGCATTTATGGGCGGGCTACCAGTGACTTTGCCCATCGGGGTTTGGGAGCTGGAGACGGTTGGGGTTGGAGAGATCAGCCTTGGGGTAGTCGGAGGCGTGTTGTTTCTGGGGATTATTTCCACAGCCCTGGCAATGATCCTATGGAATAATGCATTTGCCATTTTAGACGCAGGCGCGGCTTCGCTTACCTTCTTTGCCCAGCCCGTGGTTGGGACATTCCTGGGGTGGCTGTTTCTTGGAGAACAAATCACGCCGCTCTTTTTGGCAGGCGGCATAATGATCGGCATAGGGCTGGTCATATCCAGCGCTGAGCAATCTTAAAGATTTTCGGGAGCAGTTGACAAAGGATGTAAAAGTTGCTACACTACTAACACGTGTTACTAACGCGTGTTAGTCAAGGAGAATGCCTTGCACCGTAAACGTGTGACAAGCAAGGATGTTGCCGAAAGGGTTGGCGTTTCGCGCACAACCGTATCGCTCGTGCTAAATGATGTACGGGGGATACAAATCAGCCCTGAGACGCGCCAAAAGGTCCTCGATGCGGCGAAAGAATTGGGATACATTCCGGATGCAACAGCGCAGGCACTCGCCAGCCGTCGCACAAGGGCGATTGGTTTGGTGCTGACCCGCACGCCGCATCACATCGCGACCGACGCATTTCTGCCAAAGATTATCAGCGGACTCCTGACGACAGCAAAGAAACAAAACATCCGTATCCTGATTGATTGGGTGGAAACAGAACATCAAGACACCGCCTATTTCGAACTGGCGCGTGCAAACAGAATAGACGGCATGATTCTTTCCACCCCCCGCCTGGATGATAAAGCGCTCAGAGCCTTGGAAAGTGTGGACATTCCAACCGTGCTTATGGGAAATGTGACCGACTCGAATTTGCCTTTTGTGGATGTGGACAACGTCAAAGCCGCGGAAAAGGCAACCTCCTACCTGATCGGACTGGGGCATCGAAACATTGCTTGTATCTCGAACGCGCCTCCCGAATACACGGCCGCGCCAGAGCGCGTGGAGGGATATCGAAATGCGCTCATCAAGGCTGAAATTCCGGTCAACGAAAACCTGATCCGCTATGCAGATTTCGATCCAGAGAGCGGTTATCAGTGCATGAAATCGCTTTTGCAAAGCGGCGAACGCTTCACGGCTGTATTTGTTGCCAGCGACAATGTAGCGATTGGTGCCAAATCTGCTTTGCGTGAGGCAAATCTGCGCGTCCCGGATGACATATCGCTCGTTGGTTTCGACGACATCCCATGGGCACAGTATTCTGACCCGCCGCTTACCACCGTCAAACTCCCGGCAGAGTCCATTGCCCAAAGCGCGTGTATGCTTCTTCTGGATCTCATTCAGGAAAACAGCGGAAACAAACGTCAACAGATCATTCTTGATACTGAATTGATCATTCGTAAATCCTGCAAACCGTTATCAATATAAATACTCATTACATCCGAAAGGAGGTGGTTGTCTGAAAAAAATCACCAAGCCCTGTTTTGCGTAAAACGTTCGTCCAAAATTCTCACGGAAAGAGGAGAAAATGAAAGACATTCGCTTTAAACTAACCCTTGTAAGCCTTCTTGTGCTGGCATCCATGCTCCTTGCGGCATGCGGTGGAGCCGCCACACCCACCGCCACAGAGGCGCCCGAACAACCTCCTTCTGTAGAGGCGCGCCCGCAAGGGCAGGAACTAGCAAACGCGTATGCCGGGATGTACAAAGGCACTGTTGTCACCATGTCCGGGCCATTCACAGACGAGGATGCCCTCAAATTCGACCAATCTATAAAAGCGTTTGAAGAAGCCACAGGCATTGACATTCAATACAGCGGTTCCAAGGAGTTCGAGGCTTCCATTCGCATCGCGGTCGAGGGTGGCAGCGTGACCGACATCGTTGATTTTCCACAACCCGGTCTGTTAGCCACATTCGTTGCTGAAGGAAAGGTGATTGACGTCAACACCGTCGTAAACCCCGACTGGCTCAAACAAAACTACATCCAATCCTGGCTCGATATGGCTACCATGGAAGGCCCCAATGGACCGATCATGGCGGGCATATGGGCACGCGCCAATGGGAAGTCACTTGTCTTTTACCCCAAAGCCGCCTTCGATGCAGCCGGTTATAAGGTTCCGGAAACCTGGGATGAGTTGATGGCGCTGACCGAACAAATCGCGGCAGATGGAGATACACCCTGGTGTATTGGGATCGAATCCGGCGCGGCGACTGGCTGGCCAATGACCGACTGGATCGAAGACGTGATGTTGCGCACGACCTCGCTGGAAAATTATGACAAGTGGGTTGCTGGAGAACTGCCTTTCGATTCACCAGAGGTGCGCAATGCCATCAAGTATGTGACCGACATCTGGTTCACCGAAGGGTATGTCTATGGAGGTCGCTCCGCCATCCCCACTACCTTCTTCGGTGATGCTCCTGCTCCCATGTTCGATAACCCGCCGAAATGCTGGCTGCATCGCCAGGGGAACTTTATCACCTCCTTCTTCCCGCAAGGTCTCGAACCGGGCACAGATTACGACTTTTTCTATCTGCCTCCCATTGACCCGGCTTACGGGAAACCAGTGTTGGGCGCGGGCGATATTTATGCCATGTTCAATGATCGCCCCGAAGTGCGCGCGGTCATGCAGTATTTCTCCACAGGCGAATCGCTCAAAGGGTGGATCGAAGCGGGTGGCGCGATCTCTCCGCATAACGACTCCGATCTCAACTGGTACGGCGATCCCGTCACGCGCAAAGTGGCTGAGATCATCAAGAATGCCACAGCCTTCCGCTTCGATGGTTCAGATTTGATGCCCGGCGCGGTCGGTGCAGGTTCGTTCTGGAAATCCATGACGGACTACGTCAGCGGCACAATTGACCTGGATACGGCGCTGAAGCAAATTGACGAATCCTGGCCCAAATAAATCATCTGCTTTTCAAAAGACTTCGGAAGTCATAAAATAGACTTATGACTTCCGAAGTCATTTATCCGTTTCTCCCACATGGCAGGAGGCGTGTATGGAACTGAATCTAAAAACAATCCGTGTTGGAAATTGGCTACTGACCAACTTGGGGCGCGTCCTGATCTCGCTGATCGTGCCACTGGTCACGTTCATCGTCTTGTGGCAAGGCTTCATCTTTCTGCGAGATGCTAATGCCCCGAAACTGGTCACCGTGATCGTCGCAATCGTCTGGGGTGTGGGAGGAAGCGCTGCCCTTTACGCTATTTCCAACTGGCTCGTGGAAAAATTACCCACGCAATGGATGCATCGTCTCCAACCTTTTGTTTTCGTGGGACCTGGCATTGCCATTCTGTTTTGGTTCTTGGCCATCCCCGTCGTGCGAACCCTCATCCTGAGTTTTCGTGGTCCGACAGGGTCTGGGTTCGTGGGTTTCAGCAATTACGTGTTCGCCTTTACCGATCGTGTCATGATCGAGGCATTCCGCAACAACCTGCTGTGGATGATCGTCGGCACATCCTTGTGTGTAAGCCTGGGGTTGATCATTGCCGTTCTTGCCGACCGTAGCCGCTATGAAACAATTTACAAAGCCATTATCTTTATGCCGATGGCAATCTCCTTCGTGGGCGCGGGGGTAATCTGGAAGTTCATCTACACCTATCGAGGTGAGGGGGCGGGCATCTCCGAAATCGGTTTGTTGAATGCAATTGTTCAGGCACTGGGCGGCAAGCCACAGCCCTGGCTTTTACTGCCGCCATGGAACAATTTTTTCTTGATCATCATCATGGTCTGGCTGCAAACTGGTTTTGCCATGGTCATCATTTCGTCTGCCATCAAAGGCATTCCATCCGAAATTCTCGAAGCCGCCCGTATTGATGGCGCCAATGAATTTCAGGTGTTCTTTCGCATCATCATTCCGTCCATTCAAGGGACACTCATCACCGTCACAACGACGATCATTATTTTCAGTCTAAAACTCTTCGACATCGTACGTGTGATGACTGGAGGGAACAACGGCACCAACGTCATTGCCAATGAATTTTATCTCCAGCGATTCACCTACGGACATGCGGGCCGCGCCTCAGCGATTGCCATCATCTTGCTGATTGCAGTTATCCCTGTCATGATCTATAACCTGCGCCAGTTCAGAGAAAGTAGGGCTTTCAAATGAAAACGACTAGTTTCAAAGGGCAAAAGGCATTATCCGCCTTTCTTGTGAATGCTACGCTCATCCTGATCTGTTTTATCTGGCTGATCCCCACATTGGGCATCTTTGTCACGTCGTTCCGCGATAGTAGCGACATCTTTCGATCAGGTTGGTGGACCGTGTTTCCTCATCGTGCCTATGTAAAGACTGGTGAGATCGTCATTGATGCTTCAGTGAATGTGGACGGTCCCATCGAGATCGAAGGTGTAAGCCATACCTTCGAAGAGTGGAGGGAAGGCGTGCTACTCCCGGATGGACGCAAACTAGTCTGGGTTGGAAATAAACGCACCCGTCTTGTAGAAGTGCAGGAATTGCAGTGGAAATGGTTCGACACCAGGCTGACACTGGATAACTACAAAAACGTGCTGACAGGCAAAGAAATCCGATATACCGATGCCAGCGGGAAGGAGGTCCGCGCACAGGGCAACGATTTGAGCAGCGCGTTTTTGAATTCGATTGCCGTTACCGTGCCCTCTACCATCATACCGATTCTGGTAGCCTGTTTTGCAGCATATGGCTTCGCCTGGATGAATTTCCCAGGGCGCAAATTTCTCTTTACTATTGTGGTTGCCTTGCTGGTAGTCCCACTACAGATTGCGCTGGTTCCCATTCTGCAAGACTACACCCGCCTGAATCTCAATGGAACCTTTCTTGCCATCTGGCTTGCCCATACCGGATTTGGGTTGCCACTGGCTATTTACTTGATGTTCAACTATATTCACAGCCTGCCGCGCGACATTCTCGAATCTGCGTTCATTGACGGCGCCTCACACTTTACGATTTTCACATCGCTCATTCTGCCCCTCTCGGTCCCTGCCATCGCTTCTTTCGCGATTTTTCAGTTCCTGTGGGTATGGAACGATTATCTCGTGGCACTGGTCTTCCTCGGCGATCAAAACCGCGTGCTCACCAGCGCGTTGGCTGCCATCGTTGGCGAAAAAGGACAGGATTGGCACTTGCTGACAGCGGGAGCCTTCATCAGCATGGTATTGCCACTCACCGTCTTCTTTGCCTTGCAAAGATATTTCGTGCGCGGCTTGCTGGCCGGCTCCATCAAAGGATAACAAGCGCACATGAAATATCAGTTTCCTGAAAATTTTCTGTGGGGCGTTGCTGCATCTGCATATCAAATCGAGGGCGCGTGGAATGAAGACGGCAAGGGAGAAAGCATTTGGGACCGCTTTGTCCGCCTTCCCGCGCGCGTGTTGAACGGAGATACCGGCGATGTGGCTTGCGATCATTACCACCGCTACCGGGAGGATGTCGCCCTGCTCAAAGCACTTAGCATTCCCTGTTATGGATTCACGATTGCGTGGACGCGCATCCTGCCGCAGGGACGCGGCAAGGTAAACCCAAAGGGCCTGGCTTTTTACGACAGGCTGGTTGACGAATTGCTCAACGCGGGCATTCAACCCAAAGTGACTTTATATCACTGGGATTTGCCTCAGGCCTTGCAAGACTTGGGAGGGTGGACACACCGCGATACCGTAGAGTATTTCACCGTATATGCTCGTATCGTCTTCGATCTGTTGGCGGATCGCGTCCACCTGTGGGCAACGCATAACGAACCCTGGGTCGCAGCCTTTCTTGGATACGGAACGGGCATTCATGCGCCGGGAATGTGTGACTACTCTCAAGCCTATCAAGCCGCGCATCATCTTCTGCTTGCGCACGGCAGAGCCGTTCAGGTCTTTCGACAAGGTAATTATGGTGGAAAGATCGGGTTGATCCTAAACCTGAATGGCTTGATACCCGCCTCAAATTGTGAACAAGACCTGGCAGCCACACAAAGAGTGCATGACGAAACGCATGCCCTCTTCCTTGACCCGGTGTTCAAGGGCACATACCCCCAGGCTTTGTTCGAGTATATCGGCGCACACCAGCCAAAAATCCACGCACACGATCTCGATGTAATTCACCAACCCATTGATTTTCTAGGCCTGAACTATTACAACACGGACCTTGTCTCCTTCGATCTCTTCGGAGGGCTGAACAAAGCGCGTCTGACGCCGTATTCCGCTCCGGGCTGGGGACGAACCGAAATGGGATGGGGCATTCATCCCATGGGATTGAAAAATGAAGTGATGTACGTCAAGGAAAATTATGGCAACCCAATCATCTATCTGACCGAAAACGGATGCGCCATGCCCGATATGCCTGATGAAAACGGATTCGTAAATGATTGGGATCGCATTCGCTTCCTTCAGGCACATTTGCAGGCTGTACACGAGGCCATTCAGGCAGGGGCCAATGTGAAAGGATATTTTGTGTGGAGTATTTTCGACAACTTTGAATGGGAGCGCGGCTATAGTAAGCGCTTCGGTCTTGTCCGTGTGGACTATCAAACCCTCAAACGAATTCCCAAACAAAGTGCTCACTGGTACTCCCGCGTGATCGCAAATCATGGATTTACGATTTAACCTATGTGGTACAAAGATGCTGTCTTCTACGAAGTTTACGTCCGCGCGTTCTTCGACAGCAACGGGGACGGTCACGGTGATCTGCGCGGGCTGACCCAAAAACTTGATTACCTCAAAGAACTGGGTGTAGATTGTCTGTGGCTTTTGCCCATCTATCCATCTCCTTTGAAAGATGATGGATACGATATTGCCAACTACTACGACATTCATCCCACCTACGGGAATCTGGACGACTTCATCGCCCTGATCAACGCCGCGCATGAACGCGGCTTGCGCATCATCACCGACCTTGTCCTGAATCACACCTCCGATCAGCATCCCTGGTTCCGCGCGGCATGCGCCAATCCCGCCTCTGTTTTTCGCTATTATTACGTTTGGAGCGATACCGATCAAAAATACCGCGAGGCGCGCATCATCTTCACCGATACGGAAAAATCAAATTGGGCATGGGATGAAGCCTCCCGTCAATATTACTGGCATCGTTTCTTTTCCTCCCAACCGGATTTGAATTACGACAATCCGGCCGTTCAGCAGGAAATGCTCAAGGTCGTGAGTTTTTGGCTCGACCTCGGCGTAGACGGCTTCCGTGCTGATGCTGTACCTTATCTTTTTGAGCGCGAAGGCACAAACTGCGAAAACCTGCCCGAAACCCATGCTTTCCTCAAACAACTGCGCGCCTATATGGATAAACACTACCCAGGGCGCATTCTGCTGTGCGAAGCCAATCAGTGGCCCGAGGATGTGCGTCCCTATTTTGGGAATGGGGATGAATTTCACATGGGTTTCCATTTCCCAATCATGCCGCGTATTTTTATGGCGTTGAAAAAAGGTCGGGCGGATGACATGATCAACATCCTGCACAGAACCCCCGCCATCCCGTCTGATTGCCAGTGGTGCGTCTTCCTGCGCAATCACGATGAGTTGACGCTCGAAATGGTCACTGAAGAGGAACGGAAGTGGATGTGGGAGACATACGCGCCGGAGCCGCGCATGCGCTTGAATCTCGGCATTCGTCGCCGACTGGCTCCCCTGCTCGATAATGACCGCCGGAAAATAGAACTTGCGCACTCGCTTCTCTTCACACTGCCCGGCTCGCCTATCCTCTATTATGGAGATGAAATTGGAATGGGTGATAACATCTGGCTGCCGGATCGAAACGGCGTGCGTACACCGATGCAATGGAACGCAGGGACGAACGCCGGTTTTTCGGAGGCGCCAGCTCAATCTCTTTATGCACCTGTCATTGATAATGACATCTATGGTCCTGCAAAAGTTAATGTGGAGGCACAACGCGCGGATCCTGCTTCTTTATGGAACACCATCCGGCGAATGATTGTAATTCGAAAGCAACATCGCGCCTTTGGCTGGGGAGAGTTCGACTGGGTGGATTGCGGAAACCCTCACATCGCCGCCTACCGCCGCACCTTTGAAGGAGAAAACATTCTGGTTTTTCACAACCTGAGCGGCGATGCCCAAAAGGTTTCTTACGAAACGAAAGAGCCCCTCAAAATACAAAGCGACCTACTCACACAAAGAGAATTCGCTTGCCCAAATGGGCAAATGGAACTAGAACTTGCCCCTTACGAGTATCTTTGGCTGAAATGAAAGATGCTTTACCTCTCCCCCACCGTATGGAGCAACGCCATGTTCGGTGGGCGAACCGCGCCAACCGGGTAGCCACAGATCAAAACAACCTGATCGCCGTGCCGCACTACATCCAAACGCATGAGTGCATTGTCCACGTAGTCGAGCATCTCTTCAAGTGAACTTGCAAACTGCACCTGGTAGGGACGAACCCCCCACATGAAAGCCAGGCGTGTGTAGGTTCGTTCATCGGGCGTAAATGCCAGAATAGGCACGCGCGGGCGTATCTTGGACATCAGCCACGCCGTGCGCCCTTGTGTGGTGAAACAGGCAACTGCCGTTACGTTTTTGTCGTTTGCCAGTGCCTGCGCAGCGCGCGCCATTGAAGCCGCGTCGCTTTTCTCGAATCCGCTCACGATCTGTTCAGTTCCCCATTCCATGAAGTGCGCCTCGGCTTCGGCGATGATGCGGTCCATCATCTTTACTGATTCAACAGGATATTTTCCCGAAGCCGTTTCCGCCGAGAGCATGACCGCATCGGTTCCATCGAAGATCGCATTGGCAACATCCGAGGCTTCTGCGCGCGTAGGAAGGGGATTGGAGATCATGGATTCAAGCATTTGCGTGGCTGTAATGACCAGTTTGGCGCGCGCATTGGCGACGCGAATAATGTGTTTCTGTAAGGCAGGGACGCGTTCGGGTGGGAGTTCAACACCGAGGTCGCCGCGCGCGACCATCACGCCATCCACCACATCCAGGATCGTGTCGAGGTTTTCGAGCGCCTCTGGCTTCTCCAATTTGGCGATCAAGAGCGGCAAGCGCCCTCCGCCTGCAAAGCGTTCCATAGCATAGCGAACACGTTTGACATCATCGGCGGTGCGAACGAAGGAAATGGCTACCGCATCCACACCCTGCGACATGCCAAACGCGAGGTCTGCTTCGTCTTTTTCGGTGAAGCCAGAAATGCGCAGCTGGACTCCGGGGAGGTTGATTCCCTTATGTGAAGAAAGCGGCCCGCCGACGAGGACGCGCGCGGTCAAGGCGTCGCGATCTTTGACGGAGAGCACTTCGAGGGCGAGGCGGCCGTCATCGAGCAGGAGCCGGTCCGAGGTCCGCACAGAAGCGAAGAGTTGTCGAAAATCTACCGGAATTTTCTTACCGCCATTTTCGGGCGGGGTAGTTCCGGCGGCATACAAGGTCACTATCTCTCCTTCGGAAAGTTGCACAGGGTCGGGTAAATCGCCCACGCGAATCTTAGGTCCCTGTAAATCCTGAAGAATACCCACTGCAATGCCAAGCCGTTTTGCCACGCGGCGAATGCATGCAATGCGCTCGGCGTGCTGTTCATGTGTGCCATGCGAGAAGTTCAGCCGTGCAACGTTCATGCCGGCGAGGATGAGTTGTTCAAGCACTTCTTCGCTCTGACTGGCGGGACCGATGGTGGCGACAATTTTGGCTTTACGTGTCATGAAGTTACCTCGATAAAATTATACTTACCACAGGGCGAGAACACCGCTTCTTGCAAGGAGTTGCTGTTTGGCAAAAGAGTCGCCACGGTTCGTATTGCCGAAAAGAGGGGCTTCGGTAAGCCGAAACTCACATGTCGTGGCACGTCTATAAGTAATGTAATTCCTTTGCCTGCTTTTCGAGGTCGGCGCGGAAATCGGGGTGCGCGATGTTGATGAGTTGCCGGGCGCGCTGGCGAATGGTCTTGCCATATAAATCCGCAACCCCATATTCAGTGACGATGTAGCGCACGTGATTACGGGTGGTGACCACACCTGCACCTTGCTTGAGCATGGCAACTATACGCGTGACACGTGTCCCATCTTTGAGGGTGGTTGTACTGGGCAGGGCGATGATCGGCACACCGCCTTTCGAGCGCGAGGCGCCGTAAATGAAATCGAGTTGGCCGCCCACGCCGCTGTAGAGTTTCGGTCCGATACTGTCTGCACAGACTTGACCGGTGAGGTCTACTTCGATGGCAGAGTTGATGGCAACCATGCGCTCGTTCTGCGCAATAACGAACGGATCATTGACATATTCAGTACGGTGCAATTCGATGAGGGGGTTGTCATCCACCCAGTCGTAGAGTCGTTTTGTGCCAAGCATGAAGCCGGCGATGATCTTGCCAGGGTGGAGGGTCTTGCGTGCATTGGTGATAATGCCTTCGTTGACCAGATCAATGACTCCATCCGAGAACAATTCGCTGTGAACGCCGAGGTCTTTTTTGTCGCGCAGGTATTTCAGTACCGCATCGGGAATGGAGCCAATGCCCAACTGCATGGTAGCGCCGTCTGGGATAAGTTCGGAGATATAGCCTGCGATCTTTTCAACCACTTCCGAACTTCCCTCCTCCGCCATCGGCATTTCTACAATGGGATAGTTGACCGGTACGATGTAATTCAAGCGGCTGACGTGAATGAACGAATCGCCGAGCGTGCGCGGCATTTGCTGATTGACCTCTGCAATGATGATCTTCGCCGATTCGGCGGCGGTCTTGGTCAATCCCACTTCCACGCCCAAACTGCAAAAACCATGTTCATCAGGCGGGGAAACGTGAATGATGGCGGCATCCAATGGCAAATAGCCACGTTTGAACAAAAGCGGGAATTCGGAAAGCAGGACGGGGGTGAAATCGGCGCGTCCTTCATGCACGGCCTGGCGCACATTCGAACTGATGAAGATCGTGTTGACGCGCAGATGTCCTTCCATTTCGGGTTTGACGTAATCAGCGGGACCTACAGTGAGCGCTTGACAAATCTCCACGTCGTGGAGATTCGGAGCATATTCGACCAAAGCGGCGAGAATCTTTTGGGGCACCGATACGTTGCCGGTGAGAAAGATACGATTCCCGGATTGGACGGCGCGCACCGCCTCCTCGGCTGTCACAATGCGTGATTGGTAGATACTATTCCAATCCATCGTGACCTCCTCCGGAAAGCAGATGCAAATGAACCAGGTTACCCTGATGCGTATTGACTGCCTTCTCGATCGCGGAATTTTTGGCGATAGCCTCTTCCACACCTAGATTTGCAATTTCCAAAATATAGGGTATCGCTGCGTTGACGAAGGCGTGTGTGGCTGTGCGAGCCACCACACCCGGCATGTTTGGAACGCAATAGTGGATCACACCTTCTTCGATGTAGGTTGGGTGTTCGTGTGTGGTGGGGCGCGAAGTTTCGGACAACCCTCCCTGATCAATGCTCACATCAATCAGGATCGAGCGCGGCTTCATGTTCCGCACCATTTCACGCGTAATGAGGATGGGCGTTCGCTCACCGGTCACCAGCACCGCGCCGACGACAACATCCGCAAATGAAGTCGAACGCTCGATATTACGCCGGGTCGAAATCATCGTCACCACAGAAGGAAAACGATCATGGACAGATTGCAAGACGTTGAGATCCTTGTCAATGACAGTCACATGCGCACCCAATCCTAAAAACGCTTCTGTAGCGCATTTGCCCACAACCCCTCCACCGATAATCACCACTTCTGCGGGCGGCACGCCTGGAACACCACCAAGCAAAATCCCTTTGCCGCCCCCATCGCTTTGCAACAGCCGCGCCGCAATCGAAGCCGCCATGCGTCCACCAATCTGGCTAAACGGGCGCAGGACAGGCAGTGAACCATCTGGAGTTTCGATCTGTTCGTAGGCAATGGAGGTAATCTTCTTTTCGAGCAAGATTTTCACCTTGTCCTCGCGCGCAGAGGCCAGGTGAAGGAGCCCAAGAAGGGTAGTATTGGGGCGTAACCACTCCAATTCTTCCTGAGTGGGGCGCGCCACCTTGAGCAGCAGATCGGCGCGCCCAAAAACCTCTGCTGGAGAATAAACAATGCGCGCGCCTGCCTGTTCGTATTCCCGATCGGCAAATCCGGCGCCCAAGCCCGCTTCATGCTCGACATAAACCTGATGCCCATGATGAGACAAAATCTCCACACCTGCCGGCGATAATCCCACCCGATATTCGAACGGACGAATCTCCTTCGGAATGCCTATGTTCATGGAACCTCCTGCCCATCTCCTCAAAGGTCCCCTCTCCTTTTGGGAGCGGGGTAGAGTGAGGGAAATTGTAACTGCCTATCCACCCTCACCCCAGCCTCCCGATGGGAGGGGAGCAAAATGAACGAATTTGTCGTTTCGCAACGAAAATCTCCATTCTGGTTAGGAGAGGGTTAGGGTGAGGGTAGGTAATTACGGGAAATTATTTCATATTCAACACTTCACGAATGGACGGCAATGCCCAATCTATCGTTTCTTTATCAATGACAAGCGGCGGAGCAAAGCGGATGACGTGTTCGTGCGTCTCTTTTGCGAGAATGCCCTTCTTCTGAAGCGCTTCGCAAAAACGACGCGCCCCGCCCGCGCTCTCGTGCAACTCGACGCCGATCAACAATCCCTTGCCGCGCACTTCTTTGATATGTGGACTGGGGATTTCGCTCAATTGCTCGATGAAATATTCGCCTAACTGTTGTGCGCGTTCCGCCAGCCTCTCCTCACGGATCACGCGCAGCGCGGCGCGTGCCACCGCCGCCCCCAGCGGATTCCCGCCGAAGGTGGATCCATGCTCGCCCGGCGTGAAGAGTCCGAGGAGGGTTCGATCAGCCAGCACAGCCGAGACGGGATAAAAGCCTCCCGCAAGCGCTTTGCCGATAATGGTCACATCGGGGCGGACGCCCTCATGTTGACACGCGAACAGTTTTCCGGTCCGCGCGAGACCCGTTTGAATCTCATCTGCAATAAACAAGACATTATTTTTTTTGCAAATTTCTGCGACCTCTTTCAAATATCCGGCAGGAGGAACGATGACCCCTCCTTCGCCCTGAATAGGCTCGAGGAGCACGGCGGCAGTATTGGGTGTGATGGCTTTTGCAATAGCCTCCGCATCACCATAGGGGACAGCGACAAAACCCGGCGTGAACGGACCAAAATCATCACGATAAAGCGGCTCGCTCGAAAACGTGATAATCGAAATCGTGCGCCCATGAAAATTGCCTTCCGCCACAATGATCTCTGCCTGATAGCGTGGCACGCCCTTAACTCGATATGCCCATTTGCGCGCCAGTTTGAGCGCGGTTTCTACGGCTTCTGCACCACTGTTCATCGGCAGAGACATTTCGTAGCCGGTCATCTCGGAGAGTTCCTTATAAAGAAGCGGCAACTGATCGTTGCGAAAGGCGCGTGAAGTGAGCGTAACCTTTTTTGCCTGTTCGATTAGCGCTTCGAGAATTTTGGGATGAACATGTCCCTGATTTACGGCCGAATAGGCAGATAAACAATCGAGATACCTCCTCCCTTCCACATCATATACCCATACGCCCTCCGCCCTTTCGATGACCACATCGAGCGGATGATAGTTGTGCGCGCCGTATTGTTCTTCAAGAGCGATAAAATCTTTTGTCTGCATAGATTCCCTTTCATGATAAAAGGCACAAAACTCCTTAATTCCTTTATGCGCCTTCGTAAAATATGATCTCCTAGATATTACCCATACCTTTCGTGCATGGAATATCTTACGCCACACCGAACAATCTAGCCAGAATCGCCTTTTGTGCATGCAAGCGATTATGGGCCTGCGGGAAGATAACCGAATGTGGACCATCTGCCACTTCATCGGTCAGTTCCTGTCCGCGATGGGCAGGCAGACAGTGCATGACGATCACATGCGGGTCCGCCTCGCTGACGAGTTGTGCATTGACCTGATAGGGAGGAAAAACTTTTTCGCGTTCCGCGGCTTCTTCTTCTTGTCCCATCGAGGTCCACGTGTCGGTATAGATGACCTGCGCGCCTTTTACTGCTTCATGCGGATCGCGCAGGAAGGTGAGTTTGCTGCCGGTCTCCTTTGCAATCTCTTTTGCAAGTTCCACCGCCTTTGGAGTGATGTCATATCCCTCCGGGCTCGCAATCGTAAAGTTCCAGCCCAGTTTTGCGCAGATATGCATGAGCGATACAGCGACGTTATTTCCATCACCGACAAAAGCAACGTTCAAACCTTTCGCCTTGCCGAATTTCTCCTGAATGGTCAGCGCGTCTGCCATTGCCTGACAGGGATGGTTGTAATCGGTCAACCCATTGATGACCGGCACATCCGACCACTTCGCCAGTTCCAGCACGTGAGCATGGTCGAAGGTGCGCGCCATGATGGCATGAACGTAACCGGAAAGCACGCGCGCAATATCGGCAATAGACTCCCGCTTGCCCAGCCCGATCTCGTTCGGCGAGAGGTACAGAGCATCACCGCCACAGTGACGCATCGCCATATCAAATGAGACGCGTGTCCGCAGGCTAGGTTTTTGGAAGATCATGGCAAGAACTTTGCCTTTGAAGTAGGGTGGGTTGCCTTGCTCGAAATATTCCCTCTTGAGTTTGATGGCAAGGTCGAGCAAATCCTGCACTTCTTCTGAAGATAAGTCCGAGACGGCGAGAAAATGTTTCATACCTGCTCCTTGATGAAGAGTATAGCGCTTCGGGCAATTTCCAACCTGTGGCGTTCATCATATATTCGGAGTGACAGTACGCAATCCCCGCGCCACGAAGACGCGTTTAATCTTATCATGCATGAACTCTTGAGTGCAACACAGCCGCATTTATTGCATCCTGCCTGCTTTCTCCTCACCCCTGCCCCTCTCCCAGTGGGAGAGGGGTTGGGGGTGAGGGTCAGGCGACTGCATCAAACTGTGTGTGACGTTTTGCTGTTTTGTCGAACTGGCTACGAATTCACGAATTTAGAATTGCTGGCAAAACATCAGTTTTCAGACACTCTCCCAGAAGCATGTAAGATCCCAAACTGACGTTTCCTTTCGATTTTCTCCGTGCACGCTGTGAACCTCTGTGGTGAGAGATTGGTTCGCCCATTGAGCCACTCTCATATCGCTTCGATGAGCCAGAGGAACGGGCTTATAATTCAAGCGTTCGATTTTCACCTTGGAGGACACATGTCAAACGAAAATGAAGCTGTCATTCTTTCCGCGGCGCGCACGCCGATTGGAAAATTTCAGGGAGCCTTGAGCAGTGTTCCCGCCACACAGTTAGGAGCCATTGCGGTACAAGCCGCGGTCGAACGTGCCGGCATCAACCCGCAAGACATCGAAGAGGTCATCATGGGCAACGTCGTGCAGGCCGGCGAAGGTCAGGCGCCGGCGCGCCAGGCAGGCATCCGCGCCGGTATTCCGGCGGCAGTTGGAGCAAGCACCATCAACAAAGTCTGTGGTTCGGGGTTGAAAGCCGCCATGCTTGCCGCGCAAGCCATTCGTGCGGGGGATGCGCATCTTTTCGTCGCTGGCGGATTCGAGTCCATGAGCCGCGCGCCCTATCTCATCAATGGGCGGCTTGGAGAGTTGAAATTCGGCAATGCCCAATTGACCGACGCCTTGCTCTATGATGGGCTGTGGGATTCGTTCGAGAATTGGGGAATGGGCGAAGCGGCCGAATTTATCGCGGATGAGTACGAGGTCACGCGCGAAGCGATGGATCAATATGCGCTTCGCTCCCACCAGAAGGCTGTGGAGGCTCAAGAAGCAGGGAGATTCAAATCCGAAATTGTTCCCGTACAAATCAAAGGGCGCAAAGGCGAGGTGATCATCGTGGATACGGACGAAGGTCCGCGCAAGGATACGTCGCTCGAGGCGCTGGCAAAACTCAAGCCCGCCTTCAAGCCAAACGGGAAAGTAACGCCGGGAAATTCAGCGCCGATGAACGATGGAGGTGCGGCAGTCGTGATTGCTTCTCGCATCTACGCGGAGAAGCATGGACTGCGACCGCTGGCAAAGATCGTCGGCTATGCCCAAGCGGCGGTTGAACCTAAATATCTTTTTGCCGCGCCAGCCTACGCCATTCCAAAGTTGCTTCACAAAATTGGATGGACGCTCAAAGATGTTGATTTGATTGAACTCAATGAAGCCTTTGCCGCTCAGGTGCTTGCAGATGGATACGCACTGGCAGATCAAGGATGGGATTGGGAGAAGGTCAACGTGAATGGTGGTGCGATTGCACTCGGTCATCCACTTGGCGCGAGTGGCGCGCGTGTGCTGACGACGTTGATCTACGCGTTGAAGGATCGGGGGCTCAAACGCGGAATTGCCTCCTTGTGTTTGGGAGGAGGGGAAGCGGTGGCGATGGCGGTGGAGAGAGAGGAGGGGTGGTAGGTGAGGTGAGTAGAGGATAGAGGAGTGGAGGAGTGGAGAATTGAGGATGGTATGAATATCTATAATCCTAACATGGAGAAATACAATGACCATTAAACACATCTTCGTCATTGGTGCAGGGACAATGGGGCACGGTATCGCGCAGGTGGCGGCGACTTCGGGGTATCAGGTCACGTGCATGGACGTGGCACCTGCCGCGCTGGCGAAAGCCAAAGCCGCAATTGCCAAATCTACGGCGAAACTTCTGGAAAAAGGGACGATCACTACCGAACAAAAGGCGAACGCAGAAGCGATTCAATTCGTCAGCGATCTGAGTACGATTCGCGAAGCAGATTTCGTCATCGAGGCCGCGACCGAGAACCCAGAATTGAAATTCAAAATTTTTAGAGACGTGGACGCCGCCGCGCGGGAAGATGTGATCCTGGCGAGTAATACATCGTCCATTTCGATTACCAAGATCGCCGCACAGACGAAGCGACCCGATAAGGTCATTGGCATGCACTTCATGAATCCAGTGCCGCTGATGACGCTCGTCGAGGTCATTCGAGGGCTTGCTACCAGCGACGAAACGCGAGATACCGTCTTTGAACTGGCACAGCGCATGGGAAAGACACCCGTGGAGGCTAATGATTCGCCGGGCTTTATCTCCAACCGCATCCTGTGTCCAATGATCAACGAAGCGATCTTTGCTCTTCAGGAGGGAGTTGGCACAAAGGAAGCAATTGATACCGTGATGAAACTCGGTATGAATCACCCCATGGGTCCGCTGGCACTGGCAGATTTGATCGGGCTGGATGTGGTTTTGTTTGTCATGGAAGTTTTGCACCGCGATCTGGGCGAGGATAAGTACCGTCCTGCTCCATTATTGAGAAGGATGGTGGACGCAGGGTATTTGGGAAGAAAGACGGGAAGAGGGTTTTATAGTTATCAATGAGCGGTGATCAGCGAGACCGTGAGCAGTGCCTTTCAAACTAGCCCCATTGCACATCCATCCGCGCGCGGATCGCTCCCGGCGCACAGGACACCGCTTTCCGTGTCACGGAGGATCACTTGTCCTCTTCCAAATAGTGCACGCTCATAGCCGGAGACCCAATAGACGGAATGTCCTATCTTTTCCAGACCTGAAAAGGTTTCGAGGGGCATTCCCTCTTCTATAGCAATCTGTCCACCGCTTTCTTCTGCGTTAATGCAAAAGCGCGGCCGGTCGAGCGCGGATTGTGGATCAACTCCCTCGTCCACGAGCGCAGAGAGGACTTGCACATGTCCTTGTGGCTGCATGAATCCGCCCATAACACCGTAGGAGGCGTAGAGGGATTCTCCCTCACCCTCAATCTTTCGAGAGGGAGGACGCGTTACTATTGCAGGGATGATAGTGTGATAGGGTCGTTTGCGCGGGGCAAGGCAATTGGGATGATGTGGGTCGAGGCTGAAGTTGTGCCCACGATTTTGAAGTGTGAAGCCCCAGCCTTTGGGAACAATGCCGGTGCCGAATCCCATGTAATTGCTGTTGATGAAGGAACATGCATTTCCCCATTGATCCACGACGCTCAAATACACCGTGTCGGAGGAGGCAATCGGTGTGCCATGCAGCACATCGCGTATTGCGCGTTGCGGGTTGATTAATTTTCGGCGTTCACTTGCATATTCTTTCGATAATAGTTCTCGAACGGGGACTTTCGAAAATTCGGGATCAGCCACGTAGTGGAACGCGTCGGCGAAGGCGAGGCGCAACGCTTCGATAACGAGATGCAGGCGTTCGGTCGAGAGAGAAGCGAACGAGGTCAGATCAAAGCCTTCGAGGATGTTCAATGCGATCAATGCTGTGATGCCCTGCCCATTCGGTGGGCATTCATAGATGCGATAGCCGCGATATTCAACCGAGATCGGCTCCTCCCAAGTGGAAACGTGGGAGGCGAGATCCTCAAGCGACATACATCCTCCCGCTTCTTTGATGACGCCGACAATGGATTCCGCTATCTCGCCCTGATAGAACGCCGACGCGCCTTTCTCGGCGAGGGTCTTGAACGTGCGCGCCAGACCGGGGTTACGAAAGATCTCGCCCGGCCTGGGAGCGCGCCCGTTGAGAGTTAGTTCGTGTCCATTCGGCGCAGACTTCAATTGCCGTTCTACACCACGTTGCCAGAAGTAGGAAGTAATGGGTGCAACAGGAAATCCCTCTTCGGCAAGCCGAATAGCGGGCGCGAGGAGGTCCGACATTGTAAGCGATCCATGTCTTTCGAGGAGGTCGAACCATCCTGCACACGCTCCAGGAACAGTGATCGTATAAGCGTGAAACGGGGGGAGTTTGGAGAGACCTTCTTTCTCGAGTCGCTCAAGCGTCAGGGCGGCGGGTGCACGCCCCGATCCGTTGAGAGCAGTGACACGCTTTGTGTCTGCTGAATAATAGAGGGCGAACATGTCCCCACCGATCCCGGTGGAGGTCGGCTCGGTTACGTTGAGGGCGGCCGCGGCGGCAATCGCGGCATCTGCGGCATTGCCTCCTTTAGCCAGGATTTCGAGTCCGGCGGCAGTGGCGAGAGGTTGCGAGGTGGCAACAATGCCTTTCCTGCTAAATATAGGGGAACGACGTGAGTTGAATGAGAATGTGTTCATTTCTTTGTCTCGTTCGAAAAGGAGTATAGATGGTTTAGCGTAAAGATGTTTCGAGGCGTCAGGTTATTTCCCTGCGCTAAGGTAACTGCCTACTCACTCTCACCCCTGCCTCTCTCCCGCTGGGAGGGGTTGGGGGTGAGGGAAATGAGTACCCAGGTCTATTATTATCTTCGCAACAGAGCATGCGCAGGTCATTTTTGCTGGTTCGAAGGAGGGGCAGAAGAGAGGTTATGTTTGATCCAATCTTTGCAAGACTTTGTGTAGCGTAGCAGAAGCAATCCTGAGGGGATGTGGTCTCTCACACCGCTGACATCACAGGTCATTGGTGGCTGGATTTTAGCAGGTTCTGCGTTGTTTAATAAGTACGCCACAATCCATAAGCGGGGTTCGCCCCGTTCTTGCCATTTTAGCAAGTGAAGGCATCTTGAATGTTATTGGCGTTATTCGTTTGAAATCATTTTGGGATAGCACTCAAATAGAATTCTATGGATATATTGTCGGCGGACTCGCTATTACGATATTTTGCATAATCGGCATATTCAACAACTACAGTTTCGCCAAAACAAGAGGATGAGCATTGGCAAATCTGGTAGGATAAGTTTGCTACACATCCCAATCCAGAGGCTTTCATGCTCTGCGTGATTGTATAACACAAGTTCTTATGGGTATATATTCACCAACTTAGGGGTAGTCACAACCATAGACTCCATCGGCATTAGTATTCAACCTCTCAAGTTTCGATTGACACTATAATAGCCGACAATCTACAAGATGTAGCAGTTCACTCTAGAGGAATATCCGCGGCAGTAGGTGTACTTTGGGCTTGTTCAGCCGCTTTTTATCTCAGCACCAACGCACTGCTAGGTTACTTTCATGGCAAAGAGCCAATAGGCCGATTGGCAGAAATGCATGCACCGCTTTGCGCTCCGCACGAAGCCAAAGGTGGATGTACAGTGGAGATTGTATGCAATGGTTCCCCATCTCGGCAAAATCCACGCCTTTGGGAGGTCGAATTAGCCTCTCGATAGGGAAAATGGCAGGGGTTATAATCACCACCTAGCCAAAAAGACCGCTCCGCCTTGGCAGCGCGTCTTTGAAAAAGGACTTTTTCGACAGTCTCGTTAGACACCAAACTTAATCAGTATAGGTCAAGCAACCTATAACAGGATAGACGGTACAGACGATGGGCAAAGAACAGCCAGAAATACCCGCAAAACTCAAAGGCACTTTCACCTGCTACCGATGCGGGCAAAGATTTGACAACAAATTCAAGCACCGGCATCGCGTTCAAACGGGCTAGAGCGTTGGCCGAAGTTTTCGAGTCTACTATCACACTGTCAATCTGTGCTCCTCCTGTTATGATGAGCAAATTCGGCGGGAACGCATTGAGACGATTATTACAGTTGCCGTCATTGCTATCATCATTGTGGTTATTGTTCTTTGGCTGCGAGCAAAGTAGTGCAGCAGACGCAGGTCTCAGGAGTAAGTTCTATGGAAGTGAACAGAATTGAAAACGATCCCGAGCTACAGAAGGTGCTTTGGGCGTGCTATGAATATTGGCAGCGCGAAATATTGCCCCCTGAAAACAGAGCTATTTGTTATAGTTGGGTAGTTCGTCTCTACCAGGACAGATTTGGCGCTAGGTTTCATCAGTCCAAGTTGAGACATTTGGCAAAACTTGGTTTTCTGCAAGAAGATGACACCGCAAGAGATAGGCAAAGACGTTATTACAAGCTGAAGGAGCCCGATCGATTGGCTGAGCTTTTGCAGAGATGGAATCTCCTGTGATTCGCGTAATAACGTAGTGACCGCCCAACATCTTGCTCCAGTCACCTACACAGAAGGCCAGTATGAAAGTGTGCCTTATCCCCTTGAAGGTTGAAGTCAGAAACCCTGCGGAAAGTTTACGCCGCTTTCAAGCAAGGCTAGAAGAAATAGCCCCACATCAACCCGACTTGGTTTGCTTACCAGAGTGCGCTTTTACAGGGTATTTGTATGAAAAACAGGATTTTGAAAAGTTTGCTGAGTCAATTCCTGGAGAGACTACTGAAGTTGTTTCAAGGCTAGCCAAAGAACATCAATGCTATATTTGCTTTGGAATGTTAGAGAAAACGCAGGAAGGTGTTTATAGTTCCGCTGTTCTGATTGATAAGTCAGGTCAAATTATTCACGTGCATCGGAAAATTATCGAACAGCCTCCATTTGCAACTGGCGGTGAAGTAAAGGCAATAGATACCGAACTTGGCAGAATTTCTGTGCTCTTGTGCGGCGATTTATTTAATGATGGAGTAAAAGCCAAAATAAACCGAGACACCAATATTTTGATACTGCCGCTGGCACGTAGTTTTGACGGAAAGTCGCCTGATCTAGAAAAATGGCTGAATGAAGAACGCCAAGCCTATGCAGATGAAGTCAAGAAGGTTAGCATCACTGGCTTGATTGTAAATTCGTTGGAAGAATCGTCACTCCCTGAAGCATCATTTGGTGGAGCAATGATAGTTAACCCAGACGGCGAAGTTTTGGCAGAATCAGAGCATGGAACGGACACAGTTTTGATTTTTGAGTTAGTTTCGGTTCAATAAAACGGTGGCTAACACCGTTTGCAGCGGATAGCAGCTATGTGCTGACGTAAACCGTTGAAACTGTCGAAAAAGTCCCTTCTCAAAAACGGACCACTTGAAAGTGGAACAAAAACGTCAAAAACGCTATATTTTTCATGCGCGGAGCAGCATTTTGGCGACTTTTCAGCCCTCAAGTGGGAGATTTATTGTGAATATTTTCAGGCAAGCAGTTTTTCGACAGTCTCGTTAGGCTGCCTAACGATAGCAACAAGCGAAAACAGGTTGTTCTATGAGCAAAGTAGGTTCAACAGGAAGGCATATCTACCAAGCTCCTGCGCGGCTGAACCCAGCCGTCAGCCCACTTTTTGAGAAGATGAAGGCACAAAAATGAAAGATGAAATTCACATAATCTTCATGCGCCATGGGCGTTCACGCGCGGATGATGAAGGAGTCCATGAGGGCAGATATGACTCTCCCCTTACGGAAGTTGGGCGCTCCCAAGCATATACCCGTGCACAAGAGTTTCTCTCTCTCTATTTTCAATTTGACAAAATCATATCAAGCCCGCTTCAGCGCGCCTACGGGACGGCAATCATTATCAGTCAATTGTTGAATACTCCCGTAGAAACAGACACCGATTGGATGGAAATGGATAATGGACCCCTTGCCGGCTTAACCCGAGAGGCGGCGGCAGAGCGATACCCTCGACCCATTTTTCGCAATCCATACGAACCTTTTTGTGGCACAGGGGAGAGTAACTGGGAAATATATTGTCGAGGGGCAAGGGCAGTCGAAAAAATAATTCGGCGCGGCACCGGAAATTATTTGGTTGTTGCTCACGGCGGCATTCTCAACTCTGCAATGAGAACCATTGTCGGTACACAGCCCTCCGTTAACCAACAGGGCATCGCATTTGGCTTTGGAGATTGCGGCTATGCCCGGCTGATTTATCGTCCCGCCGAACACCTTTGGCTTCTTCTTGAATTCAAGGCAGGGCTCACATAACGTGAATTCGAGTTGGACAATCAAAATATTTCAGTATGTTGCACTTCCCGCCTGCTTTTCCCTCACCCCGGGTTGAAGCATCTCGCTGAGTCTGTCGAAGCGGTAAGATGATCAGGTGAATTCTCCAGAAGCATGTAATATCCCGAACCGACGTTAACATAACTGCCTAAACCAACATGACCTCTCCTGCGCGGAGAGGTCATGTTTGCTTTTACACCTGCGGCAGGTTGCGCCGCAAAATGTTATACATAGGCAAGGCTTTGACTGCACCCTCCACCGCACAAGTCAGCGGATTATCCACAAGATAAGCAGGAATACCAAGTGACTTGGTCAGCAATTTGTCCACCCCGCGCAGCAGGGCGCCTCCACCGCACAATGCCACACCGCGATCAATAATATCCGCCACAAGTTCAGGCGGTGTCCTTTCGAGCACGCGACGTCCCGTCTCTACGATGGCTTTGAGTGGTTCCTGCAGCGCGTCTACAATTTCACCTGTCGTCAAGGTGACCGGGCGCGGCAATCCTGTGACTTGATCCTGTCCCTGCACTTCCATGCTATTCTCTGTATCTTGTGGGACAGCGGCTCCAATTCGGATTTTGAGTTGTTCAGCGGTCGCCTGACCAATGACCACGCCGTATTTTCTGCGCACGTAATTGATGATGGCTTCATCCAGATCCATCCCACCGGCGCGCAAGGTCTCCGCAGAGACGATGCCATACATCGCCATCACTGCCGCTTCTGTACACCCACCTCCCAAACAGATGACCATGTTGCCGGAGGGCGAGCCAATTGGCAAATCTACGCCAAGAGCGGCGGCAAGCGGTTGTTGGATGAGGGAAACTTCGCGGCTGCCGGCTTCGAGCACCGCTTCATAGACTGCGCGTCGCTCCACGCTGGTCACACCGTACGGGACGGTGATCATGACGCGGGGCCGAAAGATGCGCATGGATCCGCTGACACGGTGAAGCAGATAGGAAAGCAGCGTTTCGGTGATCTCATAATCAGCGATCACCCCATTTTTCATCGGGCGCGCAACCTCGATGGTTTCTGGCACGCGCCCATACATATCACGCGCCTCCTGACCCACTGCCACCATCTTCTGGTCTTCCACCTCAATGGCGACGATGGTCGGTTCTTCCAACAGCACTTTTGTGCCGTCGGCAAGGCGTGTGTACATGGTGCCGAGGTCTATGCCCAGGTCTTTCGAGAAGAGAGCCACAGTTCCTGCTTCCGGTAATGTATGCCGCGTTGGATCGGCAGACTACATGGAGGTATCCTGCTCGGTATACGTTTCCTTGACTTTGCGATACCTGCGAACAGCATCAAGTCGCAGATTGGAGCGACGCAGCGCCGCTTCCATTCTCAAATACTCATCGGGTTGTGTCTCACGCGAGAGTTTAGCGAGCGCCTCTTCCGCGCGCTTTTTGGCGGCTTTTGCACGCGTAATATCTATTTCTTCGATGTTTTCCGCCGCGTCTGCAAGAATGGTGACAATATCTGGCTGGACTTCTGCCAGACCGCCTGCCACCGTATACAATTCTTCCTTGCCCCCGCGGCGAATCTTGATCACGCCATACTTGAGCAGTGTCAGCACAGGTGCATGATGAGGCAGAATACCCATTTCACCTGCCACACCCGGCAGGATAATCATGTCTACATCGCCTTGAAAGACGGTGCGATCCTGAGAGACAATTTCACAACGTATGGTCATTATGCGCCTTTTGCAATTCGTTCTGCTTTTTCACGAACATCATCTATCGTGCCTGCCATCATGAATGCCTGTTCTGGCAGGTCGTCGCATTTTCCGTCCAGAATCTCTCGGAAGCCGCGCACGGTTTCCTTGATCGGGACATAGCGTCCCGGCGTGCCGGTGAAGCGCTCCGCCACAAAGAACGGTTGTGAGAAGAAGCGTTCGATCTTGCGCGCGCGCGCCACAAGTAACTTGTCATCTTCGCTCAGTTCATCAATACCGAGAATGGCAATGATGTCCTGCAAGTCTTTGTAGCGTTGAAGAACGCGTTGGACCTCACGCGCGGTACGGTAGTGTTCTTCGCCCACGATATTGGGATCGAGAATACGAGAGGTCGAAGCAAGCGGATCCACCGCCGGATAGATACCCTTTTCCACGATGGAACGTTCGAGGGCAATGGTCGCATCGAGATGGGTAAAGGTTGCCACCGGCGCGGGATCGGAGTAGTCGTCGGCAGGGACATACACTGCCTGCATCGAGGTGATCGAACCAGTGCGGGTAGAGGTGATGCGCTCCTGTAGTTCACCCATTTCGGTAGCGAGCGTAGGCTGGTATCCCACTGCAGACGGCATACGCCCCAACAGCGCAGAGACTTCCGAGCCGGACATCGAAAAGCGGAAGATATTGTCAATGAAGAGGAGAACATCTTTGCCCTGATCGCGGAAATACTCTGCCATGGATAGCGCCGTGAGCGCCACGCGCAACCGAACACCTGAGGGTTCGTTCATCTGCCCATACACCATAACGGTGTCCTTCATCACGCCCGATTCGAGCATCTCACGATAGAGTTGTGTACCTTCACGAGTGCGCTCACCTACCCCGGCAAAGACGGAGTTGCCCTCGTGTTCGGTGGCAACCGAACGGATGAGTTCCATGATGATGACGGTCTTGCCGGTTCCCGCGCCGCCGAAGATACCCGTCTTGCCGCCTTTGGTAAAGGGCGCAATCAGGTCAATGACCTTGATGCCAGTTTCAAAGACTTCCACGCGGGTAGCCTGCTCTTCGAAGGGAGGCGCAGGGCGATGAATGGGATAACGGATCGAAGAATCGACCGGTCCTTTTTCATCAATGGGATTGCCGAGCACATTGAAAATGCGTCCCAGTGTGGCCTGCCCCACCGGCACCATGATGGGCGCGCCGGTGGCAACGGCAGGAACGCCGCGCCGAAGTCCATCGGTCGTATCCATCGCTACGGTGCGAACCCAATTATTTCCGATATGTTTTTGAACTTCGAGAACAAGCGGTTCCTGGCCGGGACGTTCGACCTGAATCGCTTCGAAAAGTTTGGGAACCTCCCCTTCGGGAAATTCCACATCCACCACACCCCCCAAAACTTGTACGACACGGCCTGTTGCATTTGCCATGATTGAGAATCCTCCAGTTTATTCCTTAGCCAGCGCTTCAGCGCCGCCTACAATATCCAAGATATCGTTCGTAATCGTTTGCTGACGAATTTTGTTGTAAGCCAATTGCAGCGCGCCCACGAGTTCTTTGGCATTGTCCGTCGCGTTGCGCATGGCAATCATGCGCGCCGCATGTTCGCTTGCCTGTGATTCGAGCACTGCCTGATACACCTGCAAAGCCGTAAAGCGCGGGATCATTTCGTCAAGAATATCCTTTTGATCCGGCTCATATTCATACGCGGCGGCCGGAGCCTTGTGATGCTCGCCAAAGTCCTCCACGAGTTCTTCGCGTGTATGCACAACGAGCGGAAGCAGTTTCTTCATGGTCGGCACCTGCCGCGCCATGTTGACGAAGTCGGTATAGACCAGAAAGACCTCATCCACTTCTCCGCTGAGGAATTCCTCCACGGCAATGCGTCCAATCGCCGAGACCGCGCCAAACTTTGGCGCAGAGGGCAGGTTACTGAAATCTGCCAGCAGAGGCTTCCGCATGCGGACGAGCAGATCGCGCCCTTTCCGCCCAACGCTGATGTACTTAACGGGAACAGGATATTTATCAAAACGTTGCAACACGTAACGGATGATGTTCGTGTTGAAGGCGCCAGCCAGCCCGCGATCCGCCGTCATGACGATCACCAGGGCGGCTTTGGGATTGTCGCGCTCCGTCAATAACGGGTGCAGGCTCACATGTCCGGGCTGACTCGTGATGTGCGTCAGCACCTGCCAGGCTTTTGCCGCGTAGGCGCGCGTGGCCATCAAGGCCTGAACGGCCTTACGAACTTTTGCCGCGCTCACCGCTTCGAGCGCGCGCGTGACCTGTGAAATGTTCTTTACACTTTTGATGCGTAATCGCATCTCACGAGCGGACGCCATGTTTTACACCTGCCAGGTATGGAGGAAGGCATCAAGCGCCTTCGTGAGATTGGCGCGATTTGCGTCGGTGATGACTTTCTTTTCTTCGATGTCCTTCCCAATTTCAGGGTAGGAAGTTTCCATGAACCTTAACAGATCGGTCCGCCACTGTTCCATTTTGTTGAGGGGCACCTGATCAGCATAGCCGTTTGTGCCGGCAAAGAGCAAAATGACCTGTTCGGAAAGTGACATCGGCTTGTACTGCGGCTGTTTGAGAATTTCCTGCATACGCTGACCGCGCCCGAGTTGTTGTTGCGTGGCTTTGTCGAGATCAGATGCCATGAGGGCGAATGCCGCAAGCTCACGATATGCCGCCATATCCAGGCGCAAACGCCCGGCGACTTGCTTCATCGCTTTGGTTTGCGCATCGCCTCCCACGCGTGAGACCGAAATACCCACGTTCACTGCAGGACGAATACCCGCATTGAACAGATTGCTCTCCAGATAAATCTGCCCATCTGTGATGGAAATGACGTTGGTTGGAATATAAGCCGAAACATCACCGAGCAGGGTCTCGATAATCGGCAGGGCAGTGAGCGACCCTCCGGTACCTTTGACTTTGACGATCTTGTAATCATCCGGGTTTTGAAGATTCTTGAGGGCATGTTCCGCGTCCTGTCTTGCCGTCGGGCCTCCATATACCTTGCCGTCAACGCCATCCTTCGCAGAGGCAAGAGGCTCGGCAAAGTCCTTTCCGACGATAACATATTTGTTGGCAAGACGCGCGGCGCGTTCCAACAAACGGGAATGCAGATAGAACACATCACCCGGATATGCCTCACGACCGGGGGGGCGCCTCAAGAGCAGAGAGACTTGACGATATGCCCAGGCATGTTTGGAAAGATCATCGTACACAATCAAGGCATCCCTGCCTGTTTCCATGAACTCTTCACCGATGGCACAACCTGCATAGGGCGCAATGTATTGTAGCGCGGCAGGTTCATCCGCCGAGGCAGAGACGACAATCGTGTGTTCCATGGCGCCATAGCGTTCAAGGATGCCGACCGTGCGCGCAATGGCCGCCTTTTTCTGCCCAATGGCAACATAGATACAAATGAGATCCTTGCCTTTTTGATTGATGATCGTATCAATGGCAATGGCAGTCTTTCCGGTCTGACGGTCGCCGATGATCAACTCACGCTGTCCACGCCCGATTGGGATCATGGCATCAATGGCTGTGATGCCCGTTTGAACCGGCGTATCCACATCTTGACGCTGTATCACGCCAGGCGCGATGCGTTCGATCGGTCGAAAGCCGGTCGTTGCAATCGGGCCCTTGCCGTCAATGGGTTCGCCCAAAGCGTTGACCACGCGTCCGATCATCGCGTCGCCTACGGGTACCGAAGCGATGCGCCCTGTGCTGCGCACAGTCATCCCCTCCACGATCCCCTCATAATCGCCCATCACGATAACGCCGACGTTATCCTTCTCCAGGTTGAACGCGATGCCCATGATCCCGTTGGCAAACTGCACCAACTCCTGAGATTGGACATTCGCAAGCCCCTTCACACGGGCAATACCATCACCAGCCTCCAGCACGGTTCCGATGTCGCTGATGCTTAGTTCAGGCTTGAATCCCTCGATTTGCTTTTGCAGATCGCTTGTAATCTGCTGGATAAAATCTGTCATCTAGCCTCCATATTCGTATTTAGGTGCAAGAACCCGGATAAGGCTTATCCGGGCAATATGTGTAATTTTCTACAATCGCGCCAATGATACCTGAAAGCCCCGTCATTGTCTAGTTAGAATATTTTTAACTTCAAAAACCTTGTCATCAGACAGGCTTGTACTATACTACAAGCAAAAAATTACTCCTCGGAGGAGATGAACGGTCTGCCATGAACCGAAAACGTTATTGGAAAGTGGCTGTTCTGGCAAACATCAAGGACGAATCGCAGCCCAAGCCGGAGGGTGTTCCGCCAGATGCATTTGCTGATTTTGACCATATCGAGACGGTGGAGGCGATTCGCGCGGCAATCGAAACGGATGGGCATGAGACGGTCTTTATCCCCGCCGATGCGGAACTGCCCTATGCGCTTCGCGAAGTGAAGCCCGACATTTGCTTCAACATTGCCGAAGGACTTGGCGGTGACGCGCGCGAGGCGCAAGTCCCTGCCCTGCTGGAGTTGCTCCGCATTCCCTACACCGGGTCGCGCGTCCTGACGAACGGCATTTCCCTCGACAAAACCCTAACCAAACGCATCTGGCGTGACCGACGCTTGCCGGTTGCGCCCTTTCAAGAGTTTATCACCGGTGATGAACCCCTCCGTCCCGAATTAAAGTTTCCTCTCTTCGTCAAACCCGCGCGCGAGGGAACGGGTATGGGTGTGGATCTCAATGCCATTGTCAAGAATGAAAAGGAGATGCGCGAGAGGGTGGCTTATATCATCAATACTTACCAGCAGCCCGCGCTCGTCGAAACATTTTTACCCGGCCGGGAATTTACTGTGGGCATCATGGGGCGCCCGGACGCTAAATTATATTCCCGCCACCCGGAGTGGTACGAAAAAGATGGGTTTCATCGCTTTCCCGTTCTGGAACTGGATAGTTCATGTTCGGTTACACCCAACGTTTACAGTCAAGCCGCAAAATCGAAGGAGATCGGTGAAGAGGGTGCGCCCGGTTACGTCTGTCCGGCAGAGATTGACCCGGAGCTGGAGCGTAAACTCAAGCACTTCGCTTTGCGTGCCCACCAACTGATCAACGCACTGGATATTTCCAGAACCGACATCCGTTTAGATGAAGAGGGTAATCCGCGCTTGCTGGAGATCAACACCCTCCCCGGCCTCACACCCAATTACAGCGACCTGTGCCTGCAAGCCCAGGCTGAAGGGATTCGCTATGAAGATTTGATTCTAGAAATCCTCTATCTTGGCGCCTCGCGCTGGGGCATGATCGAGCCGCGAGAAATGCCACCAGACCTGCATAAAAAAAGGTAATCTCTCACACAAAAACGGCATCTGCTCATCGGCAAGATGCCGTTTTCATCTATGCTCATCTAACATATCCCCCCTGCGCAAAAAGAGAAGAACTTATGAAGTGACAATCTTGATATTGAAGCGCTGTTCGGGAATAACTTGCCGCAGGCTGTGCCAGAGGATGACGAACATTTCCACGCCGCGTGCAGTGGTAATATCTCCCAAATCAATGATGTGCTTCCATCCAAACCAATCTCGCAGGATCATGGTGACGGTGGCTTTTGCTTCGATGTCATTTCCACTGACGAATATATGTGTCTGCTCGAGCAGTTTGGTGGGTTCCACCATGACGTTGGCATTGACAGTGTTCAGCGTTTTGACGACCTTGGTTTCGGGGAATGCACGCTGAATTTGCTCGCCCAGGGAATCGGTATTGCACACAAGAAGTGTCCACGGGTGTTTGCTACGGTCGAGGGGGTTGGAGGTATCAATCAAGATCTTGCCTTTGAGATTCTCGGCTCCCGCCATCTGTAAGGCATCCAGTGATGCCGCTCCCAAGGTGCAGTTGAAAACAATCTCACCGAAGGATGCCGCGTTCATAAACGTCCCATACAGAGCATGATGCCCCTCCTCCTTTGCCCAGGCAACCGCGTTGGGATTGGCAGAATCGCGCGAGCCCAGCATCACATCATGTCCGAGCTGCACCAGTTTGGAGCCAATTGTTTGTGCGGTGACTCCCGAACCCAAGATCCCGATTTTCATAATGAACTCCTTATGTGCTTTGTATGTTTCTCGATAGATCCAAACGCTCGAAAGTTTCGTGAAAGCCGTTTGCTGGTTTCCATCTCAAGCAACGGCATTCGGCGAAGCCTTTTCCTTTGAAAGTTTTGATTTGAGCCACTTCAAGCGGAAAGTTTCTTCGCGTTCGCGTTCATCCAGCGAACTGACGATGAAAGCCACCGTCGCTTCGTATTGCGGGATGAAAATATATTTGAGAGCATTCACGCGCCGTTGCGTCTTGCGTAGTTCACCCGCCAGCCGCCAGACCGTTGTCGTGAGCATGGAAAGCTGCGGGATGCGAATCAACACCTCGCGAAATGCCGCGCTCGCTTCGTCCAACGCCGCGGCGGTATCCCCCGGACTGTAAAGCATTTTTTGCGGCTCCCCGCGCGCTTCGATGACCGGAATCGTCACGCCCATGATGCCGCGCAATTTGATGTGCACATCTACCGTTTTGTTGGCGGCAAGAGCCGCCCACTCTACATGGTCACTCCCCATGACAAGGCGCGCTTTTTCCATCGCCTCGTAAGCGGTCTCCAACAATTTCCACACTTCCTTTTGAAGGGCATCTGCTTCTTTTGCAACGCGCACCAGTTCGGTGGTAAGCACTTCACGCTTGCGGTCGAGAATCTCGTATCCCTCGCGCGCGAAGCGTAATTCCTTCTTGAGGCGTATCAGGTTTGTGCGGGTGGGAGCGATATTAATGGTCGGCATCTTCGCCTTTGTAGTATTTTGCAATTTCGTCCAACGTTACGCGGGTCAATTCTTTCTTCGGTAGCATCGAGAGAAGTTTCCAGCCAATGTTCAGGGTTTGTTCGATGGTACGATTTTCCGTAGGACCTTGATTGACAAATTCTCTTTCAAAAGCGCGTCCGAATTGCAGATACTTTTGATCTACCTCACTTAACTCTTCCTCGCCAATGACGGAGGCAAGGGCACGCACGTCCTGCATGTGTGCATAGGCCGCATAGAGTTGCGCGGCAAGGCGAGGGTGATCTTCGCGCGTGCGTCCCTTTCCAATACCATCTTTCATCAAGCGAGAGAGGCTGGGCAGAACTGCCACAGGTGGATAGATACCCGCGTAGTACAGATCTCGAGCAAGCACGATCTGACCTTCGGTAATGTATCCCGTCAAATCCGGCACGGGGTGAGTGATGTCGTCGTTGGGCATGGTGAGGATAGGAATTTGTGTGATCGAACCTTCACTCGTGCGGATACGCCCGGTGCGTTCGTAAATCGAGGCAAGATCGCTGTACAGGTAGCCCGGATATCCTTTGCGGCTCGGCACCTCACCGCGAATGTTCGAGATTTGGCGCAGGGCTTCGCAGTAATTGGTCATATCGGTGAGGATGACCAGAACGTGCATCTGCTTTTCATAAGCCAGATATTCCGCAAGGGTGAGCGCGGCGCGCGGGGTGACGAGGCGTTCGACGGGAGGATCGTCTGCAAGGTTCAAGAACATCGCCACGCGGTTGAGAGCACCGCTCTCAGTGAAGGAGCGGCGGAAGAAATCTGCCACGTCATTTTTGACGCCCATGGCGGCGAATACGATGGCAAATTGTTCCGACTTCGAGGGGGGTGAACCCACTGGTGCACCCAGCGTCGCCTGCCGCACGATTTGTGCAGCCAGTTGATCATGTGGCAGACCGGCTCCCGAAAACAGCGGCAACTTCTGTCCACGCAAGAGCGTGTTCATCCCATCAATGGAAGAGATGCCAGTCTGGATGAAGTCGCGAGGGTAAACGCGCGCGGTGGGATTGATCGGCGCGCCGTTGACATCGGCATATTTATCGGAGAGAGGCGGTGGACCGCCGTCAATCGGATTGCCCAAACCATCGAAGATGCGTCCGAGCATCTCCTCGGTCACGGGCATGCGAAGCGTACTGCCCAAGAAGCGCACGCGCGTGCCATCAATGGACAGGCCGGTAGAACCTGCAAACACCTGCACAACCGCCATGCCCTCCCCCACCTCCAACACGCGACCGCGGCGCACCTGACCGAGCGAGTCTTGAATCTCGACTACTTCATCGTAACTGACGTTTGCTGCACCTTCGATAACGACGAGAGGACCGGCAATGCGGCTCACTCCCAAGACTTCTTGTCCGCCAGGTATGGTGATTGTGCTCATCTGTACTCCGAATCCAATTGGGTCATTTGTTCATCAATCATTTTTCTGATGTCTTCCAATTTTTCGAGTTCGTTGTTAGGAATGGTGGTCTTCATGCGAATCAGCGCATCTACGACTGGCAGATTGTGGATGACGGAGATGGGGGCGCCATGTTTGACGATGCGCAGCGCGCGCTCGTGAAAGTGCAGAATCAGTTCGAGCATGCGTATCTGCTTGTGAAGCGTCGAATACGCATCCACCGGGTCCATGGCATTTTGCTGGAGGAAACCCTCGCGCAGCAAGCGGGCAGTTTCGAGAATCAACCGTTCTTCATCCGGCAGTGCATCGGGGCCGACGAGTTTCACAATTTGCGAGAGTCGGTTTTCCTCGCTCAAGATCGCCATGGCTTTGTTGCGCATCTCCAGCCAGTCCACGCCGACTTGTTCACGCCACCAATCCGCCACATCTTCAAGATATTCGCTGTAACTGTCCAGCCAGTTGATAGCCGGGAAGTGACGGGCGGAGGCAAGTGATTTGTCCAGTGCCCAAAAACAGCGAATGAAACGCTTGGTATGCTGTGTGACCGGTTCGGAAAAGTCTCCACCAGGCGGTGATACCGCGCCGACGATGCTGACCGAACCCTGCCGCCCATTCAACGTTTCCACATAGCCGGCGCGTTCATAGAATTCCGCAAGACGTCCCGCCAGATAGGCAGGATATCCTTCCTCGGCGGGCATTTCCTCCAAGCGTCCCGAAACTTCGCGCAACGCCTCTGCCCAACGGGAGGTCGAGTCGGCCATCAGCGCGACGTGATACCCCATATCCCGGTAATATTCGGCGATGGTGATACCCGTGTAAATACTGGCTTCGCGCGCCGCAACGGGCATGTTGGAGGTGTTCGCGATCAGCACGGTGCGCTCCATTAAAGGGCGACCCGTCCGCGGGTCCACAAGATGCGGGAATTCCTGCAACACTTCTGTCATCTCATTACCGCGTTCTCCGCATCCGATATAGACGATGACTTCTGCATCCGCCCACTTCGCAATGCTATGTTGCGTAACCGTCTTGCCTGAACCAAAGGGACCGGGAATCCCTCCCGCGCCGCCTTTGGCGACCGGGAAAAATGTATCGAGTACGCGCTGACCTGTGATCAAAGGCATGCTATGTCCGTAGCGCGCTTTGTAGGGGCGCGGCTGTCGAACAGGCCAGCGCTGTAGCATGGTGAGTTCTTGTTCCTTGCCATTCGGCAGGCGAATGCGAACGATGGGATCTTCGATGGTGTACTCACCTTCCGCGGCCACCAGTGTAACCGTTCCCGAAATCCCCGGCGGGACCATGACGCGATGCTCGAACGTTTCCGTCTCCATCGCGATCCCCAAGATCGTACCGCCGGTCACTACATCGCCAACCTTCACCCTTGGCGTATATCTCCAGCGATCCTTGCGATAGAGCGGGTCCAGTTTCATGCCGCGTCCGATAAATGAACCGGTTTCGATCTCGATCAATGGCAGAGGTCTTTGAATGCCATCGAAGATACTCTTCAATAAGCCGGGACCCAATTCCACTGAAAGCGGCAATCCTGTACCAAAGACCGGTTCACCGGGGCGCATACCGGAGGTCTCTTCATAAACCTGTACCGTAAACGTATCGCCCTCCAGACCAATCACTTCACCGACCAGTCGCTCCTCGCCCACTTCTACAAGTTCCAACATGCTTACATGGCGAGACCCGCGCGCCCGCACGACCGGTCCGCTGATCCATATGACTGTACCGACCCTTTCGCTCATAGTCGTTCTCCAATCAACACATGATATACAGAAGAGCGAAGCGCGCCTTGTAAGCGATCCAGGCGTGTTCCCAGTGTATTGTCGTAATGCAGTTTGCCTCCTGCCGCGTCCAAAACCACGCCAATCCCTTCTGTCAGCGGGCTTCCCAACGTGAGGCGCACATTCAGTTCTTTTGAAATTTCATCCAGCGCCAAAACTTTTTGCGTGGCTTCATCGGCGTGCACTTCAGCCGCGTCCACGCGCAACTGCATCAGGGCTTCGCGCAGCAACCGATTCGCAATCTTGCTGAAATCGGAGCGCTGTCGGACATTCGGCAGTTTTTGCCGTGCCGCCTCAAATACTTTATCCAAAACCTTTTCCCGAAATTCCAACTGTAAGGTGCGCGCCTTCAATTGCGCGGCAGCGATCGTTTGTCCACGCAGACGATTGACATCCTCTCGCGCTCGCGCGAGGATCGCCTTTCGTTCCGACTCAGCCTGAGCCTGGGCGCGCTGACGAATTTCTGCCGCCTTCGCCCGCGCTTCTGCCTTGACCTGTTCCGCTTCCTCGCGCGCCTCCTGAAGGATGGCTTTTTCAAGTCGTTCGATGTCTTCTTCGATTCTCATAGTCTGTCACCTATTTATCGTCCATCATTGCAGTCGCTCTGGGGGAGAACTCTTCCGAGGTCCTGCAATGACAACACACATCGGTTCATAACTTGATCCCTATCGCGCGAAGCACGATTTCACCCAGCGACGGCTGATCGGGTGGAACGCCCGCGGGGGAGGGAATTTCAACCACAAGAGGAATCGTACTGTGTAATTTGAGATCATCCATGCGCGGCTGGATCATTGATGCCACATCCTGTGTGACCAGGATGATGCCAACATCTTTGGCTGCGAGCGCCTCGTCGAGCGCACGGTTTACTTCCTCCGCACTGGTTGCCACGCGGCCATGCACGCCAGCAAGGGAAAATCCCAGCACGGCTTCCGGATGTCCAATTACCAGTACTTTCATAAAAGTCTGTCCTGTTTGCTACGGAAGGACGAGGAAGGAAATGATCAAACCGTAGATGGCAATGCCTTCCGACAAACCTACGAAAATCAACGAGCGACCAAAGGACTCGGGCTTTTCGGCCGTCGCGCCGACCGCCGCCGCGCCGGAACCGCCCACAGCAATCCCCGCGCCGATGCAAGCCAGCCCTGTGGAAAGCGCGGCCGCGAGGGTCGCATATTGATCCACAGTACCGCCTTCCTGAGCCGCCCCCGCGGCAAGGACTGAAGAGGGCGAAGCCAACCACACTACAGCAAGTCCCGCCGCCATCATACCCACCAGAAAGTTAAAGGCATTGAAGCCGGTGATCAAGCGGGAAAGCGCCTGGGAGGGATTGGTCTTCCCGTTCTGGATGATATAAATGACAGCGGGTATCACCGGGATCAAACCAACGAGAACAGCGAAAACCACGAACATTGTTTATCTCCTTGTATGTTGAAATTTTGATCAATCCTTGACTGCACCATCAGAAGTGCCTTCTTTGCTCATCCTTCCTCGCTCGAAGGAGTGAGGGTCAGCGGCTCAAAGCGCATACCTCCGCCGGTGAAGAACTTGCCGAGAAATTCGTAGTAGTGGAGACGCATGGTTTGAATACCAACGATCAAGCCTTCAAAACCGATGATAAACAGATTGCCGATAATGATCGTGAGCCAGAAGCCGAGATCATGTTCCTCGCCTGCCAGCGAAAAGATGGCAAGACTCAAACCACCATGCGCCACCGCGAACGCCCCGACACGCACATAGGAGAATGTATTGCTCAGGAAACTGATTATCACCTCGAACAACTCCATAGGCGCTTGAATGGCGTATGTGGCAATTCCACCTTCAATCAATGGGCGATGACCTTCGATGAGGTTCCTGAACACCTCCGAGAACATAATGCCCAGGCCGGTGACGATTCCCAAAGCCGTGAAAGGAACAGGCAAGGTTCCCAGCGCGCGCGCCAGATTTGGAATCACGGGCAGATCCAGTCTCCCCAATATCCCTAAAAAGGACAGATAGAGCACGAAAGCCACAATGCCATTATGCCCAAAGGTCAAATGCGCCCAATCACGTGAGCGAATGTGATTGAAGATACCAAGCAAAAACCCAAGGCTCAGCAGCACGATGCCGGCATCAATGGCTAGAAGCGCAACCTTCAAAATCTCATGGAGGGGACTAATCCAAAGCGGATGAAATTCAAAGCCGAATGTATGATAAAAATGTTCGCCTTCAAATCCAAATACACTTCCATACAGCGCGCCGAAAATGGCGGCTGAAGCGCCGCAATACGCAATCAGCAGTCCCAAACTCTTCATGCTCTTCAGGAATTTGCCGTTATGCATGAGCAAACCCATTATGAACAATACCAATCCCTGACCCAGATCGCCGAACATTGCACCGTATAACAGAGGGAATGTAAATGCCATCAAAATGGTAGGGTCTAATTCGCCATAGCGCGGACGTGCATACGTATTGACCAACATCTGGAACGGCTTGAGCCATTTGTTGTTGAACAACGCCACCGGCACATGTTGATTGTGACCTGCGCGCGAAATCGGCACGGTCTGAATCAAAATCTCTTTGGAAGCCTGCTTAAGGCGCTGTGTGAGGACCTCCAAATCATCCGTTGGCACCCAGCCGACGATCACGTAGGTATGTTTCAATTGACCAAAGCGCACGATAGCATCCGCTGTGACGCGGCTAGCATGAACTTCCCAAAGCAATCTTTGCAAACGCTCGCGGCGCGCCTCCGCCAATTTCTTCAATTCGCCGTTCAATTCAGAAATTTTTTGTTGTGTGGTTTGGATAGCTTCGTGGATGTTCTTGATGATCTTCTCAGGCGTCCCCCTATACTCTGTAGGTAATGCAATCGGGTTCAAATAAGCACTTCGCGCAGCACGGTCGAGCACGTCGGCATTATTCTTCGACCCCGTCAGCCAGACAACCGATTTTTGCGAGTCGGAGCGCAGGATCAGGAAGACATGCGGCACACGCGCCAGACTGGTCTTCAATCTGTCCACATTCGCCGTAGGGATTTGCCCCAGCATCGAGAACAGATAACCCGACCCGCGCAGCGAACCGATATCTGCATCCACTCCGGCGAGCGGCTCCAGTTGACGGAGATCACTCTGCAACTGCTCCAGCCGCTTCTTCTCGGCGGAAAGTTGATCGCTCACCCTCTTGACTTCTGCCTCGATCTCATCCACCGCCGAGCGGACTGTTTCGATTTCCGGCACCGCTTCAAACTCAGCCGAGGGCGGCTGACCTTCCTCGATGCCTAATGTTTGCATCATCAGTTGAAGCCGCCGCTCGAGCGCCGCATAGGCGGCCGCTGTCTCCTGCCAGGTGTTTGCCGCGCCGGTATCCACGCCCGGATAATTGCTATCCGCCTGGTGAAAGACACCGCGACGACTCAAAATCTTCGTCACCGCAAGGAGATCCTTGGAAGGAACCACCAGTTCGATCTCGGTCATCGCTCTCGGAAAGAACATGTAATCTCCTTTTTCAATGAACGCCTTTGGTTTCGCGCTCGCGAGGCATTCAATCTACAGCATGGCAGTTTTCAACAAGAACGGTCGGAACTTTTCATCGGGCAACTGAGATGATCTGGCTTCGATCAATATCGTCAGGTCTTCGATTTCAAGATTGGTCAAGATCAGGAATGCAAGCGGAATGCCAATATGGAAGGGATTGCCAGTAAATGTCGCAAAACATTGCTTGACGAGATAGCGATTCAAGCGCGCTTCCAACAACGGCAAACCACGGTGAGGATCCGCAAGCAATTCGTTGATGTCCGTAATAGCCGGATAGATGCGCCCGACCACAGCGGCAATATCTGCTCCCGCGGCAATGGCACGGATGTCATCATCCTTAACACGATACCCAAAGGGCAAGGTGTAGTTGATCAATTCCTCTTCGGAAAGCTGATGATACACCCGATAGCGGATCGCCCACATCAAATTGTTCATATCGAGCAGGGAACCGATCACACGGGTAGCATATTCACGATCCAAACCTGAGAGGCGTTTAGCCTCTCGCCATAATTGACGCCAATAGTTCAAATCCAATGCCACTTCGAGGGGAAAGAGATTCTGTTCCGCGCTGTAACGCTTCATCGCAAAGGAGAGCGTTTCTTCGTAACGCGTCCCGCGCAACAATTCCACAGCCGCCGCCACACTGCCCGCTTCAACCATCGCGCGCGCAGGCAAAACGCTCATGGAACCCATCGGAAACAACACATCGCTAACCTGATCCCAAAGCGAGGATTCACCTTCGGCAACAGGTCCCGTTACAATTGCGCGCAGAATCGCCTTCAAATTTCCCACCTCATAGTATCGGTAAAGTTGCATCAACAACGGGCGGGCATGCCCAGGCGCCATATGAATGACACTGAAATAGGCATCTGCCAGCCGACCTTTGATTTGCAGTAAAACACGACGGGGGGTGAGTTCCTTCTCCTTCAAGTTTTCGAGATAGGAACCGTATATGGTGGATTTGAGCAGGGCAATCAGGGACGGAAAATCTGTCGCCTCGCTCAACCGTAGCATATCCTGCGGGCTAAGCAAGGACGAATACATTGCGCGTACCCGTGCGTTCAGAGCCGCATACCCGGAAACGCCGCTAGCCATGGCGCTACTCCCCGCCGATAACACGCTCAATCACATAAGCAACCGCACGATCAAAATTGCTCATTGCAAGCGCTTCGAATTGACGGTTCTTTTCCTCCGCTTCAGCCAGAATGCGGGCACTTTCCTCATCTGCCTGTACCTGAGAGATCATCCGACGCGCTTCCTGCTGGGCTTCAAGCCGGGCTTTTTCCACCAAGGCTTGTGCCTCCTGTTCGGCGGCCAGCGGCAATTGTTGTGCCTCCCTCACCGCTGCATCATAAATCTCCTGCGCCCGCTTTTCTATTTCAAGTACTTGCTGGATGTGTTTCTCGTTCATGACGGTTTCACCTCGCTTCAGTACTTGCTTCCTGCTGAGGCAATTGTAAAGTAAAAATATCTGACAATCAAGGTTTGATTTGAAATTAACAAAAATGGGCGCGCTCTTTTTGGAATTGCACGTTCTTGGTATGTGGTTTATAATCCTGTGCTGAATCGGCAGTTTCACGAAAGCCCCGCCTGGCGGGGTCTTTTGTTTAGTAAGAATACAACATGTTCTCACCCAAATACCGAAACTTTTCCAGTTTGATAGACCTCGCGATCAAGTAATATTTGCCGCACTCCTTTCGTCTGACTGACTAAAGTGGCAGCAAGCCCTCTGAACATTTGAGGTTTTGTTCAAACAATCAAACGAGGAGAAAGAAATGGACTTGATCAACCGCATCATCTATGCCTTAACCGAACTTCATCCAATCCATCCCATGTTCGTACACTTTCCTATCGCGCTCACCGGTGCCGCATTTCTCTTCATCTTACTTGCCCATTGGAAAAACAGTTCTGCACTCGAACAAACCGCGTTCGCAAACCTCGCCCTCGCCGCGTTCAGCACCATTTTCGCGGGCCTCACAGGCATCCTGGACAACATCAACAACTACGAAGGCACTGCCCCCAACGCCCAAGCCAAGATCACGCTTGCTGTTCTTCTCTTCATCCTCACCTCCGCTACAAGCATCATCCGCTACCGCAACCCGGAATTATTCACAAAAGGCAACCGCATCCTCTATATCGCATGCTATGGATTGAGTTTTGGCATCGCACTTGTGCTTGCATTTCTGGGTGCTATCATCTTATATGGTTTCTAGGAGAAAAAATGCATACCAAGAACATCAAAAAACTTCCTTTTCTCTTTGTGATGGGATTGTTGATCGCCGCGTGCGGAAGCCAAACAGCGGACACTCCCCCATCGCTTCCCGCGACCGAAGAGCCTGCTCCCGTTATCGAAGCCACTGCCACCCTCCCATCCCTCACCGACACACCGATCCCAACAGAAACTGCCCTGCCCAGCGAACAGCCCACAACCGATCCAGCATCGTCAGGTGCGACGGTCAGTTTTGCAAATGATGTATTGCCCATTCTGCAAAGTCGCTGTGTCAACTGTCATGGAGGCGACCGCGTGGAAGAAGGACTCTTGTTGCGCTCCTACGAAGAACTAATGGCCGGCTCCGAGAATGGACCCGTTGTCATCGCAGGGGATGCAGAAAACAGTCTACTGGTTGAATTGATCGTGACACAAAAAATGCCAAAGCGCGGAGCAAAATTGACCCCCCCTCAAGTCCAAACCATCATTGACTGGATCAATCAAGGAGCGCTGAATAATTAACCGTCAGTTCGAGATAAGGACCCTCTTACTGCAGAGACGCTGAGCGCAGTGAGAAAACCCAAAAATCTGTGAACTCAGCCATAGAGTTTTCGAACACGAGCGTTTATCCCAAATTGAGGTTGATTAGCATATCCCGCCTGTTTCAAAATCGCTTCCTGCCGCATGTGTTAAGCAAACAATACAGAAAATAAAACAGGGTTGCCTCACGGCAACCCTGTTCGATATTCGCAAAACTACAGCCAGCAGGCTGGTCTTACGAAAGGGGCACAACGTTAGCAGCCTGTAAGCCCTTCGGACCCTCCTCAATGGAGAATTCCACTTTCTGATCGGCTTCCAGCTTACGATATCCTTCGGTCTGAATGGCGCTGTAATGGACGAACACATCCTCGCCATTCTCACGGCCGATGAAACCGTAGCCCTTCGTGGCATTGAACCACTTGACCGTTCCAATATATCGTTCTGACATCTTGCATCTCCTGCTGAAAAAAATTTTGCGCCCGTCGCCTTTACGCTTTCTTAAGGCGAACCGGGCACGACGCACGCAAGGTTATCACGCCTAAATATTGATGTCAAGACCATCTTTAATCTTCTTGTATAAAGAGGCGTAGCGGGAGGTCAAATGAAACCACGGAGGCGATCCCTTCACTTGTGGGATTCCCTTTTGGATGACTCTTCGCATCTCATCCGGACCTTCGAACGGCTCCAGCAAAAGGATGCTTCTCCCCAACTCGAACGCCGCGTGCGCGTCCGACCCAACCGTCCCAGCAAGATGATGCTTCTCTGCAAACCGCTGCGCCTCATGATTAAAGCGCGAGAGCAAACAGCGCGAGTTAAACACCTCAATGGCATCTACAAACGGCAAAATCTCGAGCAGATCTTCCTCCTGCCAACCACCCTCTCGCAGCCGATCGAAGGGATGCGAAACACTGATGAACGCCCCTTGCTCCTTCAAGCGTTGAATCGTTTCCAAAGGTGAAAGATACGGCGGGACCTCCTCCGTCACGAACGCGGCAAGAATCTCCCCTCGGGTGGTCATAATCTCCTCGCCCACGATGACGCGTTCCGGGTCCAGCGCCTGAGCCGCCCGCGCGCCCGCCAGGGTGTTGTGATCGGTTACTACCACACGGTCAATGCCTTTGCGCCGACACACTTCCACCAGGTCCCGCGGGCGCGTGAGAGAATCCCTTGAAGCGATGGTATGGCAGTGAAACTCAACCCGAAGCATAGGCCCCATTTTACCCGCATCAGATTGTTGGCATATTGAAGTGTTTTGTTATAAAATTCAAAAGCATGGACGAAACATCCTCTTTCAGGAAGTGGCGATACATCGCAATATGGCTGGTCATCTTGCTCATCTTCTATGGCTGGCAAATCGTCCGCATGGGTGGAATACGAGCCAATCTTACAACTATTCTCTCTGACTGGTTGTGCATTCTCCCCGTCTTTCTCCTTATCTGGATGGCTTTTTTTTCGCAATTCATGCTGCCAGTGCGGACATTCCACGATCGGCGAAAAATCTTCGAACGCCTTATCGCTTATCTATTTGGTCAACACGGACCTGCTCTATTCGTTGAAAACGGTGTTGTTAAAGAACATTCTGGAGAGCGGCTGAAAAAAGGTCCCGGCGTGGTCTGGCTCGATTCGGCCAGTGGCGCCGTGACACGCACTGCCGTTGAGATCAAACAAACGCTCGGTCCAGGTGTGCATTTTTTGGAGAAGGGAGAATTCATCGCCGGCACTGTGGACCTCCACATTCAAACCCACAGACTTGGTCCAAAAGATGAAGATGAACCATTCGGTGAAAAACCAGAGAATATGAGCGATGCGGAGTGGAAACAAATCCAGGATCGCCGCAAACAGGTCAGCGCCTGGACGCGCGACGGAATCGAAGTTGTACCCAACATCACCGTGACCTTCCGCTTGAACACCGGCTTCCCCAAGGAGGGGCAGCCCGGCTCACGGTTCGGTTACCGAACCGGTCCAACGAAAAAGGATAAAGAGAATGAGGAGAAAGACAAAGAAGCCATACGCAAAGCCATCCTGGGTGAAAGCATCAACCCCTACGCCAATGAGCCTGCGCTTCGTCGCGTAGCCTGGAATGAACTCCCTGCTTCTCTTGCAGTGGACGTCTGGCGCGAATATGTCGCCAAATTCACACTGGATGAATTGTTCAAGCAGGATTTTGAACTTCCACCTTCACCTGTAGATCCTCCTCAACCGACCGAAGAGGAGATCGAAGCGGTGGAGGAGCCAGTATTGCATAGTTCCCAAGATAGAAGATGGGAAGTCAGCCTTGTTGCTGTGCTGGGCAGGTTCAACAACTTCTTGAAAATGGTAATCCAACATCTCGAACCCAAACGCGAGGATGCCGTAAAGAAAACACCTCCCTCCTCCCCCATGCCCAATGTAAAAAAGAAAGAGAAAGAGGAAAAAAAGACGGCATTACAAGTTATTACAAGCATGGTCAAAGCCCGTCTGACTCAAGCCGAAGTGGCTGACCTCGACGATTATGGCCGCATACGCGGTAAGGAAAAAATCCAGAGCAAAGAATATGATGCATTGCAAAAACGGGGACTTATTGTACAAAATGTGAGCATTAGCAATATACGCCTCGCTCCCGCTGTGGACAAACATCTCATAGATAATTGGTCAGCAACCTGGCTGGCTAAAGCCAAATACGAAAGCGAACAGATAGAACGTAAACGGAGCATTATCGAGACAAAGCAAAAAGAGGAAACTCTGATCAATTATGCCGTGCATCTTTCGCGAGAAATCAACAGGCTTAAGCGCGAGGGAAAGCTCAGCGTCAAGGAAGCACTCAAAGCGCTCCTCATCCGCATACGCGCCATGATTCGCAGTGGACCCCACAGCGAACAACTACGGCGACGCATGAGCGCGGAATTGGAGGAAATCGAGAACATCCTGAAATGGGTAGAGGAAAACGGGAGATGAGTATGTCTTCTTCAAAGGCAGCCTCATCAGGGGAAACCCCGCTACGGAGGGAATTGCGGCAGTTCAGAGAGTTATCCGGCCGCTTGCTTGATTCGATCTGGAACCGCATGTTCGATCTTCGTCGAGAAAGCGCTGTGCATCGCATGATTTGCCTGAGCATCCTGTTTATCCTCAGCGGTGTTTGCATCAGTCTGCGATACTATCCACTGACACTATGGATATCTTACATTCAGGATATTTTCCTATACTTACTAAATCCCACCTATGCTCAATCTTATGTGGGGAATCCGTTCCTTAACCTTGCCGTGTTCGTCCTGCGCGTATTGTTCGATCCACGCATCCTGCGATACCTTCCCATCTTTCTTGCACCGTTCCTCATCGCGTGGCACTGCGCGGCTTTATACCTTACCGATATTTTCGAACTTTCCGAAATTCGAATCGCGCAAACGTTTGTGTGGGACGTTGCGCTTTCAGGCGCCGGTCAAAAGATTCGTATTTCCCAGGGCGAAATCTTGGAAGAACATCGAACGTCCCCCGTCTACTTAATCGGCGGTCCCGGCAGGGTCATCGTGGACCTCGACTCGGCGGCCATATTCGAAAGGGCGGATGGTACCCCACATGTCATTGGTCCGACAGGCAAGGAAACCGGCAAAGCGGCTCAGCTGGATGGTTTTGAGCGCCTACGCGAATCCATTGACTTGCGTGATCACATGATCAAGCTGCGGGATCCCTCCGGCAAGGCTTCAGAAATCAAGAGTCGCAGTCTGGATGGGATACCTGTCAGCGCCACCGATGTTCAATTTGTGTTCAGCGTTCTTCGCGATAGACAAAAGACGAATGGGAAGAATATTCCCTATACCTTCGATCAGGATGCTCTCCTCAGGTTGGTCTATAAAGCCGCCTCTCAGGTAACCAGTGGACAAGAAAATCCATCTCATTACTCATTCGCCTGGATCAACAATATGGCCAATCTCATTCGCGGAAAACTGGGCAGCTTCATGAACAACCGGAATCTCGTAACCTTCCTCGCTACTTACGGCAAACCGGAATATGAAAAGGCAAAATTGGAAGAAGAAGTCATTAACAAATACATACGAGAATTGGCTCTTTCACCCGAAGAAGAATTACCAAAAGAAAAGACGCTCAAACCCTTTACAGATTTCGTGCCGCGCTACAAAATCGCCGACCTGTTTTCTGAATTCTCAGAGGAATTCAAAAAAGACGCCCGCGACCGCGGCGTGGAATTGCATTGGATAGGTGTTGGCACGTGGAAAACCATTGACATCGTCTCCGAAAAGCACATCGAGGCATGGAAGTTGAGCCGCGAGAATCTGGGCAAAGGCAGTCCTGAAGCCATGGAAGCCTTCGAAAACGAAATCATTGTCCAGGAACTCTCAGCGCTGATACAGGATGTCCCACTCGCTGCCTATCAAAAAGCCATGGAAGAATACCAAAAACATGACCACAGGATGTGGGCTTTGCTCTTGGCATTTCGAAAGCAATTGATCGAAGCTAGGGATTTCAAAACTTCAAAGGGAGAATCTGTCCCAAGCGAAATTGAGGAAGCGATTACAGCAATTACAGGTCTTTATCCATCACATGGGGTAGGAAATCCCCCGCCAAAAGATGAATGAGTTCAGAAACCCATAATATATGTAGCAATACGCGGAGGATATTGCCCATAATATGGGTCGAAGTTTTTTATAATGACGCTTGTTTCTCTCGAATCTTTTTTCTCTGTGAAAGCAAGGTGAGTGATGGGTCTAGAGAATTACCTTATTAAATCCAACGATGTCAAACGGGCGATGAAGCTTGCCTTACCCATCGTCGCCCTCGAAACGACTGTTCTTACCCACGGACTGCCGAAGCCTCATAATCTGCAATTGGCGCGGGACATGGAGCGTGCGGTCCGCGAGGAGGGGGCAACGCCTGCCACCATCGGCTTTCTGGACGGTTTCCTCCACATCGGTTTGAACGATGCCGAACTCGAAAGACTCGCAAATGAGAAGGATGTCTACAAAGTTGGTCCGCGCGATTTTGCCACGGTCATCACCAACGAGGCTTGTGGAGGCACAACTGTCGCGGGGACTATGCTCGCCTGCAAACATGCGAATATCAAGGTCTTTGCCACAGGTGGAATCGGCGGCGTCCATCGCGAAACATCCTTCGATATTTCGGCAGATTTGCAGGCACTGGCAACGATTCCTATGATCGTCGTGTGCGCAGGAGCAAAGGCTATTCTCGATCTGCCTGCGACGCTCGAGTATCTCGAAACGCTGAGTGTGCCTGTCGTGGGCTACGGTACGGATGAATTTCCTGCGTTCTATTCACGCGAGAGCGGGCTGGAGGTGAGCGTCAGTCTCAACAGCCCGGAAGAGATCATCGAATTTGCAAAAGCACATTGGGGGGCAGGATTGCAGAGCGCGGTCCTCGTGGCGAATCCGGTCCCTACAACGGAGGCAATCCCGAGGTCCGAGTTGGAACCGCTGATCGAAAAGGCAAACAAGGAGGCGCGCGAGAAAGGCATCCATGGCAAGGAAGTCACACCCTTTCTCCTCCAGCGCATCAATGAATTGACTCAAGGCAGATCCATGCGCGCCAATCTGTCTCTCCTGTTAAACAACGCCCGCCTCGCGGCGCAGATCGCGCGTGCGCTGTGGAGGGCTGAACGGAAAAAAGCATAGCACATAGCTCGCTGAATCTTATTCTCTTCTCAAGGATGTAATCGTTCCAAACATCAAACGTTGAAAATGGACTTTCCGGATCCAGCCATCCTTGTTCCATCAATGCCACCTCTAAAATCGAATTTTCTGAAATTTCACCGCATTTCTTTTGCTAATATTAGCCTCAAAATTTTCTCAACTTCATCAGGACCCTTATCAACACGAGCGCCGTTAACAACGCAAGCCCTACTGCTATTTCGAATGCAAGCCTTCTGACGCGAATAAACAAGCTCAAGACTGCAAGTCCCACGCCTAGCGCGGCAACCACGCCTACGCGCGCTAAATGCCGCCGTTCCATGTCCTTCACATCGGCTGTCGGCGCGGCATAAGGCAGGCGCATTGTAAAATCCGACAGGTCCCAGCCAAGCAAAGCGCCCAGCGCGCCAAGTAACATCCATATAGTGGGAAATTCACGCCAAACACCATACGCCGCAGCAAAAACCGAGAGCAAGAGTGCGATGGAGGAAAACCAATAATATTTGCGCCAATACGCGAGAAGCCACACAATCCCCAACCACACCCACCAGCGCGCAGGATCGAACAATCCGGCCTGATAATATCCCACCGCTAGCGAGCCTGTCCCTAACAGTGCAGCGAGAACAAAAGCAAGGAGTATCAAATCAACCTCATCACCGCAGATGTCTTGTTTTGCTCAGTAGGATAGAGATAACAGTCACTTCAAACAATTGGGCAGGAGGACGATCCACTTTCATTGTCAACAGAATTATACAGACAAGCGTTGATTTCACGATTGTGACAATGTGCTGACAATTTTCTGACAAAACCGCCTCATACTCATTGATAAATTAACGTCAGTTCGGGATAGGGACTTTTCATCCACTGAGCAACTTGACGATAAATTTTCCACCTTGCTCTGTTGCAAACAAACGCTCATGCTTTGCATCGCTTGCCATCCTCACCCCTGCCCCTCTCCCAGTGGGAGGGGTGAAGGGGTGAGGGAGAGTGCTGCTACCTCAAAACGTTTATCCCGAATTCACGTTACTTCATCCACTTCCAGCGTTTCACCGCGGAAGGCGGAGTTTGGACGGGCGAAGGCTCATTACAGCCAGGTCGAGAGATAGCGTGTTGATCTTAGCAGAGACATTCCAATATCGTCCAAAATTGATGATGGGATAAATCTTCTTTTCACGGTAAGCCTTCGGTTCATTCTGCACAGCAAGATAACTTCGATGGGTCTTTGAAGTACGAAATCGCCGCGATCTTCAACGCTTCAGCCATCGTCGGATAGACATGGATCATCTCAATGAAATCTTCGAGTTTGGCGTGGAAGCGTAACGCCATCGCCGCTTCGTGGATGACTTCGCCTGCATTCGGCATAACCAGCGAGACGCCCAGCACTTCCTGCGTTTCTCTATTGATGACAATTTTGGCAAGGCCATCGGTTTGATACGTCGCGCCTGCACGTGGGACGAGTTCCAGCGGAATCGTACCGCACCAGCAACGAATGCCCGAACCAACCACTTCTTCGTCTGTCTGTCCAACCATAGCCACCTGTGGATCGGTAAAGATCGTGCGCGGGATGACGCGATGATCCACTTTACGATGCGTGCCTGTCAGCGCATTCATTGCCGCAATCACACCATCATGCGCGCCGACGGGTGTGGCTTGCTGGCTCTCGGTATGATGGCCAATCACATCACCTGCCGCCCAGATATTGGGAATATTCGTTTGCAGTTCATCGTTTACCCTCACATAGCCGCGCACGTCTAATTCCACACCCACTTTCTCCAAACCGATTCCATCCGTGTTCGGTTCTCTGCCTGTGGCGATGAGCAGTTTCTGTGCAGTAAAGGTTTGCGGCTTGCCATTCACATTCGCCATTACTTCGATTTCATTTCGGGATTTCTGCGAAACGCGCCCGACCTGCGCATCGGTGACGATCTTCACCCCCTCCTTGCGCAGAATGAACGCCAGCACATCCGACACTTCCGGCTCGTAACGTGGCAGAATGACTGCACTGCGTTCCAAAATCGTCACGTTCGTCCCAAAGCGGTGGAACATCTGCCCCAGTTCAAGGGCAATGTATCCGCCTCCTACAATGATCATCGAGTCGGGCAATTCGGTAAGTTCCATGTCTTCGTTGACGGTCAGCAGATCAGAGGTCAGGTAAGGGACGCGGTCCAAACCCTCAATAGGCGGGATGACAGGGCGCGTTCCCGTCGCGATGAGAATCTGGTCGCCGCGCAACGTGACATCTCTCACACGAACAGTGTGTGCGTCCACGAGTTCCGCTTTGCCCTCGAAGACTTGAATGTTTTCGTCGTCAGTCAGGATAGATTGATATTTCTTGCCGCGATAGGTTTCGACGACTTCCCGTTTCTGCGCGATGAGTTCGGCAAAGTTCACGGCGATTTTGACGGGAGCCAGACCAGGGTAGCGCGGGTGCGCCGCTTCCCACACGATGCGCGCTGCCTCGATAAGATTCTTACTCGGCAGACAGCCGCGATTGACACATGTCCCGCCAAGTGTGCGCATTTCAGTCATGGCGACAGTCCTGCCCAGTTCCGCCGCACGGATAGCCGCCGCGAAAGCAGTGGAGCCCGAGCCGAGAATCACAAGATCGAATTGTTCGCTCATTTGACCTCCAAATCAAATTTACAATAGACCACAGGGAATGTTTTAGAAATCGAAAGTCACCACAAAACAACACAGATGAATACTGATTTTGATGAAACCCGCAATGAAATCACCTTTGAAGTCACTTCATCTGTGTTCATCACTGGTTGGAAAATGACGTTCCAAACATTCGTTTCGACAACAGTCTTTGGCACAATTCAAGTTTACACCTTCCAACAACTGGAATGTCAAGATATAACTAAAGCCTACCCCTGCTCATCTCCCGATGAGAGAGGGGTTGGGACACCGCACCGAGTCTGTCGAAGTGGCAAGGACTGTCAGACGAATTTGTCAGAAGGATCAATATCCCAAACTGACGTTATAACTACAATTCCATCTCTTATGAACTCAAAAGCAATCACCACCATCGGCGCATGGGCACATGTAAACCTCAGTGTCCCTCAAAGTGGAAAAATTCTGGCGACCTTCTCAAATACGATCTATCTTTTAACGGATGACGCTGAACTCTTTTGGATTGTATCGGATAACCAGTCCATGCACCGACGCGCCTTGAAGACCCCTGCGCTTCCTGCCGGACCCCAAAGCGGATCACCGTTTCAGACAGCGAATCATCGGCTGACGATTGATCCCGACATCTTCCTCGACTTCGGCACTGCCTCGATCTGGCATGAGCCGCAGATCAATCCCCAAAATACCATTGAGATCACCAAAATCCCCACACGCCTTCAAACTCTTTTCTCTGCTCTGGATTTATCTCAAGCAAAAGGCTTCGGCAAAGTTATACCCGCTCTTCTTCGCTTCCTACAAAATAACCCTACCGATCTCCCTTCTCCATCCCACGATCTGATCCTTGCCCGTGCACGCCCTTTTATCTTGAATATTGCACATGCCTGCCTGACAAACCAGCCTTCTCACATATCACAAAACTTCGATGCCCTGATTGGACTCGGCAACGGGCTTACCCCCTCGGGCGATGACTTTCTAGGCGGTGTGCTATTTGCCCTGAAAATTCTCCACACTGCCTATCCAAATCAATGTACAGCATACGCAATCAACCTCGAACCCTATCGCGCACGCACCCACCCCATCAGTTTTGCCCTGCTACAAGATCACGCCAACGGACACGCCATTGAACCCCTCCATGACATCCTCAATGGCATACTCAGTAAAACACCCCCGCACAATATTGACTCGCTTATCGCACAACTCACACGAATTGGCCACTCCACCGGCTGGGACTTGCTGGCCGGCCTGCTTACAGGATTGCTCAGCACACATCGAAAGAGGGATTGAAAATCTTCTTTATATCGAGAAGGTCACCTTCTTCTGGCTTATAATATAGAACAACGAACATCTCCTCTCCTCTGCCTCACCTAAAGATTGTCCCCGATAAAGGTATTGACATGATCAAGAAAGAAGTTCTGCGCGCCATGCGCGCCGTCCCACGCCACAAATTTGTACCGGTCGAATATCTCAATCACGCACATGAGAATCGCCCTCTTCCTATCGGATACGGACAGACCATTTCACAACCGTTTATCGTTGCATTGATGACCTCCCTGCTTGACCTCAAACCCGGTGAAAAGGTTCTCGAGATCGGAACCGGCTCCGGTTATCAAGCGGCAGTGCTTGCCGAACTGGGGGCGGAAGTATACACCATCGAGATCATCCCCGAACTGGCTGAAACTGCCGCGAAACGATTACAGGAATTAGGCTACAACAAGGTCCAACTAAAGCAAGGGGATGGCTATTACGGCTGGCCCGAATTTGCACCCTTCGATGCGATCATTGTCACTGCCGCGCCGGATCGCGTTCCCCCGCCACTTATTGAACAACTGGCTGAAGGCGGGCGACTTGTCATCCCTCTCGGTCCGGCAGGCTGGTATCAAAACTTGTGGAAGTTCATCAAGCAAAACGGAAAACTACAAGCCTACAATATCGGCGATGTGGCATTCGTTCCCTTCACTGGTCCAGGCATTGAACGACCAACGACAGAACCGATCACCACGTAAGAACGACCGCAACGCCTCCATGGGGATAACCTATACTTTGCCGCTTCCGCCCTCTCCTTGACTTTCAGAACATCTGTGCTATACTCTCGACCACACACCGTTTCGACCTTAAACTTGGATTTGGAGAATAAAATATGTCACCCCGAAAATCAAAAGCCGCCGAAGAGCAGGCGCCCGCCGCAAACATTGATAGCGCAAAACGCGCTGTGCTGGATAAAGCCGTCAGCGACATCCTCAAACGCTATGGTGATGGCTCCATCGTGCGCCTCGGCGAAGCCCATTACATGCAAACTGAAGTCTTCCCCACTGGTTCGCTCTCTCTCGATATTGCCCTTGGCGTTGGCGGCATTCCGCGCGGACGCATCACCGAAATCTATGGACCCGAATCCTCCGGCAAAACCACCATCTGCCAGCACATTGTTGCCGAAGCGCAAAAGATGGGCGGGGTCGCCGCTTTCATTGACATGGAACATGCCCTCGATCCGGTCTACGCGGCGCGCTGCGGTGTGGACATTGACAACCTCCTCGTCTCACAACCAGATACAGGCGAACAAGCCCTCGAAATCGTAGAAACCCTCGTGCGTTCCGGCGGCGTGGACGTCGTAGTCATTGATTCGGTCGCTGCGCTCGTTCCGCGCTCCGAAATCGAAGGCGATATGGGTGACGCCACCATGGGCGTACAGGCGCGCCTCATGTCGCAGGCGCTCCGCAAACTGAGTGGCGCCATCAACCAGACCAAAACCGCCGTCATCTTCACCAACCAACTCCGCCAGAAGATCGGCGTCATGTTCGGCAACCCCGAAACCACCACCGGCGGACAAGCGCTCAAGTTCTACGCCTCCGTGCGGCTCGACGTCCGCCGCGTGCAAGCCATCAAACTGGGCGAAGAAGTTATCGGCAGTCGCACGCGCGTCAAGGTCGTCAAAAACAAAGTTGCGCCTCCTTTCCGCACTGCCGAATTCGACATCATGTTCAACGAAGGCATCTCAAAGGCAGGCGATGTCCTCGATCTGGCGACCAAGTTCGAGGTCATACAGAAGCGAGGTGCCTTCTTCTCCTACGGCGACATTCGCATCGGTCAGGGACGCGAAAACGCCAAAGATTACCTGCGCGCCAATCCCGATCTTATGGCTGAAATCGAAACCATCATCCGCCAAAAAGCGCTCAGCGGAGAAATCACCCTTCCCCTCGAAATCAGCGGCGACGATTCGGGTGGAAGTCTACCAGACGAATTGTGAGAACGGCGGAGCAATGCTCCGCCCTTTTCATTACGACGATGAGATTCCGCTTCTTTCTCAGCCCACGCCTGATCCCGTTTCTCTGCTTTTTTCTCACCTCCTGTTCCTCCGCGCCCACTCCCACACCCTTCATCCCACCCACCAACCCGCCTCCTCTCATTGAACCAACATTCATCATCAATCCTGCAAAACAAACCCCGGAGATTCAACCCTCTCCCCTCCCAACCATTCCTCCAACACCTTCCTCTACAGCAACAGAATGCGTCAATGACCTCTCCTTCCTGGCAGACCTGACCATCCCCGACGACACATTTATTACTTATGGCTCAATCATAGATAAACAGTGGCTTGTTCTGAACAGCGGAACCTGCAACTGGGATTCACGCTATCGCCTCAAACACATTGGCGGAGCGATCCTCGGCGCGCCCGAAGAGATTGCCCTCTACCCTGCCAAAGCAGGCACACAGGCGACCATTCGAATCCTCTTCACAGCGCCGTTCGAGGAGGGCGTTTACGAATCTGCCTGGCAGGCATTCGACCCAGGCGGTCAACCCTTCGGCGATCCAATTTATATCCGCGTCCTGGTCTCACCATAACCTTCCGACTTTTGGGGAGGCGCAAGTATAATCGCCGCATGCGACAGGGAACCTTCGAAAAAGAAATCTTCATCCGTTCCGACGCGGGGACCGTCATCCGCACCATCGCCGACTACAGCCAGCATCACAAAATCCATCCGCTCATCGTCAAAGTGGAGCGCGCGGCAGACGCCCCGCCCGGCGTGCGCCGTTACTACATCACCGACCGCCTGCAATGGGGACCTTTTCAATTCAAAATCAAATACCGCGCCGACATCATCGCCGTCACCGAAGATACCGTTCACACCGAGGCGTATCAGTCCCCCGCCACCTACGTCACCAATATCACGAAAGTCACGCCCAAGGACGACGGCGTACTCCTGCACGAAACCATCACGCTCAAAGCGCCCGACCTGCTCTTCAGTTACGCCTTTCAGCAGGCAAGCGCCGCCCATGAAGAAATGCTCAAACGCATCAAACAGTTCGTCGAAAACAACACCGTGATAGAATAGCCGAAGAAGAAGCCCTTCAACGGGCTTCTTCCATGTATCCCGCAGCGACAACCGTCGCTGCAAAAGGAAAAAAACTCATCCATGCAGTACAACTTCCGCCTGTTCTGGCGCACCTTCTACCGCTCCTTCTTCGGCTCGAAAAACACCCCTGCCCGCCTCACCCGCAAACGACTGATCTTCCTGCTCCTGTTTTATCTGGTCTGGATTCCCGGCACGCTCCTCCACTGGTTCTGTTTCTGGCTCGACGACCTCCTCTTCCCCGCCTACAAAGACCAGCCCATCGAAAAACCGCTCTTCATCCTCGGCAACCTGCGAAGCGGCTCCACCTTCCTGCACCGCCTGCTCTCGCGCGACTCAGGCACCTTCACCAGTCTCACCACCTGGGACATCTACCTCACCCCCTCCGTCACGCAAAAGAAAATCACGCAGTTCGTCTCCCGCCTCGACAAAAAATACCTTGGCGGTTTCCTGCACCGCGTCCTCTACGCCTTCGACCGCGCCACGCTCGGCAAAATCAAAATTCACCCTGTCTCTTTCTTCCAGCCCGAAGAGGACGAGAACATCCACCTGCACATCTGGGACGGCTACTTCGTCACCTTCCTCTTCCCCTTCATGGACGAGTTCCCCAACTACCAGCACTTCGACGAAGCGCTCAGCCCCGAACACAAGCGCCGCATCATGACCTTCTACAAGTCCATGCTTCAGCGGCACTTGTATGCAACAGGCGGGAAGAAATACTTCGTGGCGAAGAACCCCGCCTTCAGTCCCAAAATCGAAACGCTGGTCGAATTCTTCCCCGACGCTCGCATCATCTACCTCGCCCGCAACCCGCTCGATATGCTCCCCTCCACCATCTCGTGGATCAACTATGCCCGCCGTCAATTCACCGACCCTCCGGAGAAGTGGCTCTACATTGACGAAATCGTGGACCTCACCCAGCACTGGTACCGCTACCCTCTCCGCTACCTCGACACGCATCCATCCCCCCGCCACCTGATCCTGAACTACGACGACCTGATCCAACGCCCGGAGGCGGTCATCCGCAAATTCTACGAACAATTCGGCTACCCCGACAAACCCGGTCTCGAACTGCTCGTGGACGAAGCCGTCAAAGAGACCCTCACCTTCCGCAGCGACCACTCCTACTCTTATGAAGAGATGGGCTTCACGCGGGAACAAATCGTCGAGTTATACGCCGACATCTTCGAACGCTTCGGCTTCGACAAGCGCGAACACGAAACGGCACAGGTGAAAGCCGCCCAAATCCCCGCAAGGGATTAACAAAATCGCCCAAGGATTTTTCCTCGGGCGACTTTGTTCACATTCTCTTCTTTGTTCTCGTCGTCGTCTTTTTTACACTTGTGGAAGTTCCTTTCGCAGAACGTTTTGACACAGGCTTCTTTGCTGACACCGGCTTCGACTTCTTCGTAACCTTCTTCACCGATGGAGTTTCCTCCTCCGCGACAAGTGCCTTTATCTGGTTCCCTTGCCCAGAGACTTGATACGCCTCTTCCCACTTTTCTGCGAATGCCAGATAAATCGCTTTGTAGCGTGCCAACAGCATGACCGCACCTGCCAGCGCCATCAACGCCGCGATCAGGGCTGAGTAACTGATACCCAACGCCTCGATTTTAGGTTGATCAGGGCGGAAGAATTCGATCCACGTTCGTCCGATTCCTGCCAAGACCAACCAGCCTGCAAAGAGCGTTCCAGGTTTGAGTTCCTTCTCATAGCGACGCGATAACCACAGTAGAAGACCTGCCGCGGCAATATTCCAAATCATCTCGTAGGCAAAGGTCGGGTGAAAACGCGTCGTCTCGAACGGATACAAGTTCAAGTCGGCATATTGAGCGAGGCGGTGCTGAGGCTCGATAGGAATCCCCCACGGGAGCGTTGTCGGTGGTCCATAGAGTTCTTGATTGATGAAATTCGCAATCCGCCCAATGGCTTGCCCGATCAGAACAGCAGGCCCAGCGGAATCCAGAAACAGCCAGGGATCGAGTTTATGGCGGCGGAGGAAGAGCAAAAGCGCCACGGCTCCAAACAGAAACCCACCGAAGATGTGCAAGCCCCCATTCCAAATTCTGATGATTTCCACAGGGTCTTCCAAGAATCTCTTGTCCCCTCCCAAAATCGCATTGACAACAAACCACAAGCGTGCGCCCACGATGCCAATGGGCAACAACCATACCAGCGCATCCCAGATGTAATCGCCGTTCTCGCCGCGCCTTTTGAGTTCGCGTTCGGCAATCAACGAACCGACAATCACGCCCACCATCACAAGCACGCCATACCAGCGCAGAGAAATTTCCCTGCCGAACAGTTCGATTGTGAAAATAACAGGGTCTATCATGGACACCTCAAAGAAAAGTTTTCTGGATTATACTGCCTGCTGCCGAAAATATCGTCTAAGGTTTTGCGTTTTTTCCTAAATAGAGGGGATTACATTTATTACTTCTGTCATTTCTAAATTGTGAAAAATCACACATTACAGTACAATCCAAATCCTTACAATTGGAGTCAACGTTGACTTTGATTGTAAGAGAATTCGAGAAAGCGATGCCATGCTCAAAATCAACCGCCAAACTGATTACGCCGTGCGCGTGATCCTTTCGCTTGCCAAACGTGGCGAAGGCGCTCGCCTCTCCAGTGCAGAAATCCAACAGGAGATGTTGATTCCAAAAGCGCTGATGGCACGCATCGTGGCTCAACTCGCGCGCGAAGGATTGCTGATCACTTATGCAGGACGCGAGGGCGGTCTATCTCTCTCCCGGCCTGCTTCGCAAATCACGCTCAAAGATGTGGTGGAGGCATTCGAGGGACCTATTCTGCTTTCCGCCTGTTTGCAAGTAAAGGGCGAGGACGATTGTCCCTTCCTGGTCAATTGCCCTGTCCGCTCAAAGTGGGGGCGAGTCCAGGCTGCAATGCTGCGCGAGATGGCCGCCATCACATTCGAAAGTCTCGCGCGCGAAGCGGCTGGCGTTCCAATGACGATGACAAATCCGATTTTGTGAATTCGTACGCACAGAGGATCGCGTACATCTTTCCAACCCTAAGGAGAAACTTATGGATCCACTTACACTCTCTCGATGGCAATTTGGCCTCACAACCGTCTATCATTTCCTTTTTGTCCCTTTGACGCTGGGATTGGGATGGTTCGTCGCGTATATGCAGACGCGATATTACCAGACGCGGGACGAAGATTATCGCAAGATGGCAAAGTTCTGGGGAAAACTCTTCCTCATCAACTTCGCCATCGGCGTAGTAACAGGTATTGTCCAGGAATTCCAGTTTGGCATGAACTGGTCGGAGTATTCTCGCTACGTGGGCGACATCTTTGGCGCGCCGCTTGCGATTGAAGCCCTGCTGGCGTTCTTCATGGAATCCACCTTCCTCGGCATCTGGATTTTCGGTGAGGGACGCGTGCCAGAGAAAGTACACTTGGCTTCGATCTGGCTTGTGGCAATCGGCTCGAACCTGTCCGCGCTCTGGATTCTGCTGGCCAATGGCTGGATGCAGCATCCCGTCGGTTATGTCATCAACGAAGCGACTGGGCGCGCAGAATTGGTGGATTTCTTTGCTCTAGTGACCAATCCCAAGGGCTGGCTCTTCTTCTGGCACACGATTGCAGCCGGATTTGCCACCGCTTCGTTCCTCATCCTCGGCGTTAGCGCCTACCACATTGCCCGCAAACAAAACCTGAAAATCTTCAAAGCCTCCTTCCAGATGGCAGCAATCGTTGGGTTAGTCTCCAGCACACTGGTCTTCCTCGGAGGTCACACAAACGGGCAATACATGTATGAGACACAACCCATGAAATTTGCCGCCATCGAAGCACATTGGGAAACCTCGCAACCCGCATCCTTCTCCATTTTGACCATCGGCGATCTTTCAGGAAAACGCGAAGTCTGGTCGTGGCGAATTCCCAGAGTATTGAGTTTCTTGGCTTGCAACAATTTCGATTGTGAGGTGCGCGGCGTATACGATATTCAGGCAGAGTATGAGTCGCTTTACGGTCCCGGCGATTACATTCCACTCATGGTCGTCACCTACTGGACGTTCCGCATCATGATGACCATTGGGTTCGTGATGATACTGCTTTCCTTCCTCTTTTTGCTTGCTATGCGCAAACCACTCGAAAATGCCAAATGGATGAAACGGGTTCCTTGGGTTATCGCCTTGCCTTACATCGCCAATACCAGCGGCTGGATCTTGACCGAAATGGGACGTCAGCCCTGGATCGTCCAAGGATTGCTCAAGGTAGAGGACGCTGTTTCGCCCAACCTTACCACACTCGATCTCTTGATCTCATTGATCGGCTACGTCGTCATCTACGGCATCCTGGCTGGCGCAATGTTCTACCTGATGAAAAAATATGCCATTGCCGGTCCCGATGCCGCCCTGCACGAATCGGTTGATGTGGCTCCCTCTTTCGTCAGCGCAGATGACTAAACTCACGTACACCCAGTCACTCCTGCGAGATTCCTCATCTCTACGGTTCGATAAATAACATGGAGAAAGAACATGTCCTACGAATTTCTGCAAACCCTTTGGTTTATCCTCATCGCCGTTCTTTGGATCGGCTTCTATTTCCTCGAAGGCTTCGATTTCGGCGTGGGAATGCTCCTGCCCTTCCTTGGCAAGAAAGATGAAGAGCGCCGCGCCATCATCAACACAATCGGCTCAGTGTGGGACGGGAACGAAGTGTGGCTCCTCACTGCAGGCGGCGCAACCTTCGCGGCATTCCCGCATTGGTACGCCACCATGTTCAGTGGCTTCTACCTCGCCCTATTCCTTGTCTTGATCGGTTTGATCCTGCGCGGCATCTCGTTCGAATACCGCTCGAAGGATCCCAACCCAAAGTGGCGTAACCGTTTCGATTGGATGATCGCCATCGGCTCGTTCCTGCCCTCGCTCTTGTTTGGCGTTGCCTTTGCCAATCTCGCCAAGGGCTTGCCCATTGACGCAAACATGAACTACACTGGCAATCTCTTCACATTGCTCAACCCCTATGGTCTGATTGGCGGCGCGACGATGGTCTCCGTCTTCCTGCTACACGGCGCGAACTTCCTCACGCTAAAGCTGGATGGCGAACTGCGCGAGCGTGCCCGTGAACTCTCCAAGAAACTATATATCGCCGCTGCAACGACGGTGATCCTTCTTGCCATAACAACATACATTTACACAGACATCACCACCAAGATCGGCATCAACCCCGGCAGCACACCCATCGCCTCCGTCATCGTTTTGCTGATCACCATCCTCTTCATCAATCGCAAAATGGAAGGCTGGGCGTTCATCGCCACCGGCGCACACATCATCCTGACACAAATCGCCTTCTTCACCTTGATGTTCCCGCGCGTCATGATCTCCAGCACAAACCCCGCCTACAGCCTCACCATTTACAATGCCTCCTCATCACAATACACGCTCACGGTCATGTCCATTGTTGCCCTCATCTTCGTCCCCATCGTACTTGCCTATCAGGGCTGGACGTATTACATGTTCCGCAAACGCATCACAGCCGAGAGGCAGAGTCTTGTTTACTGAGCCTAGCGCTATATAATTTTGGAAGGTTGATGGATCATTTCCTCAACCTTCCAACCTTTTTATTTAAACTAACTTTCTACCTTCCCTTTCCTCCATGCACCGCCGTCTTCTAACCCTCACCCGCGACGCCCGCCTCCCTTTCCTCATCACGATTCTCACCGGACTTTTGATCGGTTTGCTGACCATCAGCCAAGCCTGGCTCCTCAGCAATACCGTCACTAGCGTCTTCCTCGAAAAGCAAACGCTTTCGGATGTGGCAGGCTGGCTTCGCCTCCTCCTCATCGTCATTGCAGGACGCGCCCTCCTGGTATGGGTTAACGAAGTGAGTGCTAACGCGATCGCAGTAAAAATCAAAACAGACCTTCGCGAACGCCTCTTCAATCACATCCTCAACCTTGGTCCTGCCTACACGCGCACACAACGCACCGGCGAACTGACCACCGCTGTCGTCGAAGGCATCGAAGCGCTGGACGCGTACTATAGTCAATACCTCCCCCAATTGATCATCACCGCCCTCATCCCCATCAGCATCCTCATTGTTGTCTTTCCGCTTGACTGGCTTTCAGGGCTTATCCTGCTCATCACTGCACCATTGATTCCATTCTTCATGGTCATCATCGGCAAAGGCGCAGAGATCGTCACCAAACGGCAATACGACACCCTCTCGCGCCTTTCTGCATACTTTCTCGACAGCCTTCAAGGACTCACCACGCTTAAACTCTTCGGGCGGTCCAAGTCGCATGCGAAAAATATCGCCAAAGCAAGCGAACAATATCGGGATGTGACCCTCAGCGTCCTGAAAATTACTTTCCTTTCTGCCCTTGCGCTTGAACTACTTGCCACCCTTAGCACAGCGATTATCGCCGTTGAAATCGGCTTGCGCCTGCTCTACAAAGTAATGGAATTCCGCGAAGCCTTTTTCCTGCTCATCCTCGCCCCCGAATTTTACATGCCCCTGCGAATGCTCGGCGCGCGCTTTCATGCAGGAATGTCTGGCACAACCGCGGCGAAAAAGATTTATGAGATCCTGGATACGCCACTTCCCTCTGGACAGTTACCAGGAATAAGCAACCAAATGCCAGTGCCCAGCGATCAATTGGATAAAGAATTTTCCTCCATTGAATTTGAAAATGTGTCTTTTACTTACCCCGATGAAACAACACCTGCCCTCGAAAACATCAACTTAAAAATCCAAGCGGGACAACATATTGCCATAGTCGGCAAAACGGGAGCAGGGAAATCAACGCTCATCCATCTATTGCTGGGATTCATCAAACCATCTTCTGGCAAGATCACCTTTGAACCCAAAGTTCAGAATTCAGAATTCAAAATTCAGAATTTAATCTCCTGGGTTCCCCAACACCCTCACCTTTTTCACGACACAATTGCCGCCAACATCCGCCTCGGCAAACCGGATGCCTCTCCAGAAGAAGTGATCGAAGCCGCCAAAGCCGCACATCTCCATGAATTCATCGAAACACTCCCGGCACAATACGAAACAATCATCGGTGAAGGTGGCGCACGCCTCAGCAGTGGACAAGCCCAGCGCCTCGCCCTCGCGCGCGCCTTCCTCAAAAACGCGCCAATCCTTATCCTCGACGAACCCACCTCTAGCCTTGACCCCGAAACAGAAACCCTGCTCGAAGACTCCACCCACCGCCTCATGCAAGGACGCACTGTGATCACCATTGCCCACCGCCTCAACACCATCTTCAAAGCAGACCACATCATCGTCCTCGAAAACGGCCGCATCCTCGAACAAGGCACGCACAGCGAACTGCTCGCTAGCAACGGTGTGTATGCGAAGATGGTCAAGACATACAAAACATCTGAACCAAACGTCAAACGTCAAAAGTCAGACATTCCGAGCCTTCGACCCTTCGACATTGCCCAGAGTAAGCCTTCAACGTTCGACGTTCGACCAGTTACCAATCACCAACCACCGACAACAACATCCAAACAACCCATCCTCTGGAGATTATTGCGCTTCCTCAACGGTTCCTGGAACTGGGTCGCCCTCTCAGTGCTCCTCAACGTACTCACCATCGGATCGAGCATCGCGCTCATCGGCACCTCTGCATGGCTCATCTCCACTGCCGCCATTGCTACCTCCATTGCCGATCTTGGCGTTTCCATTGTCATGACACGCTTCTTCGGCATCACGCGCGCCGTCTTTCGTTATCTTGAACGTCTTATCTCACACAACGTCACATTCCGCTTGCTGGCACGCTTACGCGTCTGGTTCTACGAAAAACTAGAACCTCTCGCCCCTGCTCGTTTGATGGAATACAAAAGCGGCGATCTACTTGCGCGCCTTGTTGGTGATGTGGAGACATTGGAAAATTTCTACGTGCGCGTGATTTCGCCAACATTGACCGCCGTTTTCATCGCGCTAAGCGTATCCCTCTTCTTCGCTTCATACGACCCCGCGCTGGCTCTCCTGCTCATCAGCCTCTTCCTCACCCTAGGCTTGATCCTGCCCCTTCTCGCCCAATTCCTCAGCCGCAAGCCCGGGCAGACGCTCATTACCCGACGCGCCGACTTGCAAACCCAACTCGTGGATGGGATACAAGGACTCGCTGACCTTCTGGCATTCGGGCGCGGCAAGGATCGCGCTCAGCAAATTGCCTCCCTCGGCAATCAATACAGCACAGCACAAAAACAAATGGCGCGCCTTAGCGGATTTCATTCTGCGCTCTCGACATTCATTACCAATCTAAGCATTCTACTGGTTCTTCTGCTCATCATTCCGCAAGTGACAAAAGGAGACATCAAAGGTGTGATGCTCGGCACATTTGCCTTGATGACACTTGCCTCATTCGAAGCCGTCACCCCCCTGCCCCTTGCTGCCCAAATGTGGAACGCCTCCCGCGAAGCTGCAAAACGATTATTCGATGTAGTGGATGTACCCTCCAAAAGTCGCTCAACCCAGACACTAATCTCCAATCTCCACTCCTCCAACCTCCAATCCTCCAACCTCCAATCCCCCACCCCCCCATTCTCCCACCCCCCTAGCATCCAATTCACTAACCTCTCCTTTACCTACCCTCACACCTCCATCCCCGCCCTCGATAACGTGACCTTCACCCTACCGCCCTCTGCCTCGCTCGCCATTGTCGGTCCCAGCGGCGCAGGGAAAAGCACTATCGTAAATTTGCTGCTCAAGTTTTGGGATTACAATTCGGGAGAAATCACCCTGGGCGGCGAATCGCTCAAGGCGCTGGATCAAGATGAGGTCCGAAAACGATGCGCTCTCATCTCACAAAACAGTTACTTCTTCAATACCAGCATTCGCGAGAACTTAAAACTAGCACGTCCATCGGCAAGCGAAGAAGAAATGGAGCGCGCCGCACGCGCTGCCCAAATCCATGATTTCATCATGCGCCTGCCAAAAGGATACGACACCTTGATCGGTGAACAAGGTGTACGCCTTTCCGGGGGCGAACGCCAGCGGCTGGCAATTGCGCGAGCGCTGTTGAAAGACGCGCCGATTTTGCTTCTCGACGAACCCACCGCTAACCTCGATCCCCTCACAGAGAAGCAGGTAATCGAGACACTCTTTGAAATTATGCGAGGCAAAACATCCCTGCTCATTACCCATCGTCTGGTTGGGCTTGAAAATGTGGATGAGATCCTTGTGATGCATCACGGGCGAATCATTGAGCGCGGCAAGCATAATGATTTAATCGCTCGCAGCGGGCTATACCGACGCTTATGGGAACTACAGCATCAAATTCTGTTCGAAATGGAGTAAATAAGGCTCTGTTGCAAACATGAACAAAGAATGGTCGTCGGTATTGCTTTTCGCCCTCACCTCTACCCCTCCTGTCGGGAGAGGGTTTGGGGTGAGGGAAAGCAGGCATGAGCACCCAGGTCCATTCTTTGCAACAGAGCAAGTAAAACAACGTTACTTTGGGATAAGACTTTCCCAATGCAGAGACACAGGGTACGCTGAGAAAACCTAAAACCTCGACAAACCCAGCGTCTTGGCTATAGAGTTTTTGGACACAAGCATTTATCCTGAATTGAGGTATAGAGCAAACATGCACTCGTTTGAACTCACCACTTTGATTAACTGTCCTCGCGACCAGGTGTACGATCATCTTTCCAACCCTCTAAACCTGATCGGCTTACAACCCCTGCTGACAGAACTGATTGTGCATGACGCGCAAAGCGATGAACAAGGGATCGTCCAGCGCTCTTTCGAATCGGTGGAAACATTTCGCCTCGCCGGCCTGCCTGTCTTTCACAACCGAATTCACTCTATCCTTCGACTGACTCATCCAAAAGAGGTGCTTGAATTCAAAGTCTTCAGCAAGCCAGGCATCGAAATTCTCTTCACTTTCACATTCCAGTCCCTCACCCCTCATAAGACACAGATCTCCGAAACTGTACAATTTGTACGTCTGAATAAATTTCTGGAACGCTTTGTGATTTCCCAGGCGCGTCACGCTCAAGAAGCACTACTCACAAATTTGAAAGTTCGCCTGGAAAACAGACGTTCTCTGCTTGTCACACCTGATTGAACATGCTATAATATTGACACTTCCCCGATTACTTTACAGATTGTGTCATTCGACTGCGCGGCAATCCAACCCCGCACGGGTGGCGCGTGACCCCGAACTTGAAGACAAACCCAAACCTCACACACAAATGAAGGGACATCCTCCAGCCGCCTTCGAAGGCGCTGGTTCAGTTTCCATCTCCATCCTCCATCCAAAAACGAGAAAAGAAAATGAAAATTCTTGAACTTGAGAACGAACCTCTCTCAAAACTTCGCGGCATTGCGAAGAGCCTAAACATTCCCAATGCCCATCGCTTGAAAAAAGAGACGCTCGCCATGATGATCCGCGAAGCGGAGGCGCAGAGAGAAGGCATCGAGCTGCGCGGCGGCATCCTTGAGATCATGAGCGAGGGCATTGGCTTCCTGCGAGCCACCAATTACCGCATCAGCGATCAGGATGTGTACGTATCGCAGGCGCAGCTCCGCAGGCACGATCTTCGGGCAGGCGATTTGGTCATCGGTCAGGTGCGCCCGCCGCGGGAAAGCGAACGGCACTTCGGTCTGTTGAAAGTCGAATCGATCAACGGGCTGGACCCGGAGGAAGCCGCAAGACGCCCCATTTTTGAAAACCTCACCCCGATCTTCCCCGATAAGCGCTTCGACCTCGAAACCGATCACGACACCCTTGCCCCCCGATTGATTAACCTGATTGCTCCCATTGGACGTGGTCAACGCGGACTGATCGTATCGCCTCCCAAAGCGGGGAAAACCACCATCCTCAAGCAAATTGCAAATTCCATTTCAACCAAATATCCCGACGTACATCTGATGGTCGTGCTTATCGGCGAACGCCCTGAGGAAGTGACCGATATGGATCGCTCGGTGGAGGCTGAAGTCGTGGCATCCACATTCGATGAGCCGGTCACCTCGCACGTGCGCACGGCAGAATTGGCCTTGGAGCGCGCCAAGCGACTGGTGGAGATTGGACGTCACGTAGTAATCTTGATGGATTCCATCACACGTCTGGCACGCGCTTACAACCTTGTCGTAAACCCCTCTGGGCGCACACTTTCAGGCGGCATGGATCCCTCCGCCTTATATCCACCCAAACGCTTCTTCGGCGCGGCACGTAACCTCGAGGAAGGCGGTTCACTGACCATCATCGCGACCTGTCTCGTGGATACCGGCTCGCGCCTCGATGATGTAGTCTACGAAGAATTCAAAGGCACTGGCAACATGGAACTGCATCTCTCGCGCAGGCTTCAGGAGCGACGCATCTTTCCCGCCGTGGACATCGAACGCTCCTCCACGCGTCGCGAAGACCTCTTGCTGGGTCCCGATATTTTGCAGCGCGTTTGGCTCATGCGCCG
>DATLZK010000053.1:0-36900 GCA_035574015.1 Anaerolineales bacterium | reverse complement strand
GTCAAGAACGCCCAAAGAACGTCACAAAGTGGTCAAAAAGGGCGTCTCCACTGCCAAAACCGCTTGAAATTGGATTGATAAGGTGCTTTTCTCACCCTGACGTAACGGTCAGGGTAAAGTCTGTTGTCTAAACTCGAGTTTCAAGGTAGTGGAGGTATATCCCATGGGAGGGTATACCGGTGTGTTGGGACTGATGATTGAACTTGGCCTTCACGGCCTGGAGGGGAGATCGCTTTCCAAAAAGTTTGCGCGCTGGGCAATGAAGTGGATTTCCCGCGGCTTGTGCTGGATGGATCTTGCAAACTTTGGCAAGGAAAGCGAGTCTTGGCAAAAGTTTACTACGGGATATTTTGTGAAGGCTATCCGCTAAGCGTTGGGAAAGTTGTGACCCATTTTCACAGGAAACTTGCAATGGAAAAACGCATGTCCAATCGTGATGGTAATCGGCGTGTGGAGGGCCAGCGGCTTGTGTATTATCACCAGGCCGCTGATAAGGATTTTTGGGAATCGCAATGGAAAGCATATACAACAAACGCATATTACCAGCCATTCCAGGCGGGTCGCCTCTTTACCTTCGACAAGATTTTCAAACGCCATTTACCCAAGCAGGGGAGAATACTTGAGGCAGGTTGTGGAACTGCTCAGTTCGTGGTGGCACTTCGCGCCAATGGCTATGATTGCTTTGGATTGGACTATGCCTTTGGCGCCCTCCAGCGTGCCAGGAAAATTGTGGGAGCATTGCCGCTTGCTTGTGGTGACCTGACCGCTTTGGGCATTGCAAACGATACCTTTGATGCTGTGATTTCCCTGGGCGTTGTCGAACATCGCCGCGAAGGTCCTGAGCCATTTCTGAGGGAAATGCATCGCATCTTGAAGGCGAATGGCATGTTATTGATCTCCGTCCCGTATTTCAATCCTTTGCGTCAATGGCGTGCTGGGCGCGGCGCCTACCAGGATGATGTAAGTGGCTTGGATTTTTATCAGTATGCTTTTTCCCGTCGCGAGTTTTTTCATCTCCTCGAAGAGGCAGGCTACGAGATCACAACCTGGTATTCCTATGCCCATCAAAATACCCTCTCGCAGGAATTGCACGGGTTGAAAAGAATGCCGTCTATTGTGAGAACAATGATCATGCGCCTGAGTAAGTACCTTCCGTATGTCAGCGCCCATCTTGGGCATATGCTGATGGTGGTAGCGCGAAAGAAAAGCCAACCCTCGAGCAGATAATATGAGACTAGGCATTCGCAGGACTCTCTCAAATCTGGCGGCATTGATTGTAGGAAATTTTACGTCTGCTGATCTGTCCATCTTCCATGAGTTCGAGCCGCCGCCATCCGGTGGAGGGCATCAGTTCCTACGCGCATTTTGGAAGGAAGCAGAAAGACGCGGTTTGAGAGTTGAAAATAATAGGATTTCTCGTACCACGCGCGCTTGTTTGTTTAACTCGTTCAATTTCGATGAAGAACGCCTGATCCGAATGAAACGGAATAGCGTGTTGTATGTTCATCGCGTGGACGGTCCCATTGATGTTTATCGTGGGCGAGAAGACGGCGTGGATCGGGGCATCTTTGCCATCAACCAGAAGATGGCCGACAAAACGATTTTTCAATCGCACTACAGTCTGGAAAAGCATCGTGAACTCGGCATGGAATTTCGGAATCCCGTCGTAATCATGAACGCGGCAGATCCCGACATCTTCCACGCACATGGACGGATCGAATTTTCACGGAATCGCAAGACCCGCCTCATCGCCTCCAGTTGGTCGGATAACGTCAATAAGGGTGCGATGGTCTATCAGTGGTTGGATGAGCATTTGGATTGGAAGCGTTTCGAAATGACTTTTGTTGGGCGCAGTTCTGTGACGTTCAAGAATATCCGTATGCTTCCTCCTGTGGATTCTTTTCGCATGGCGGAGTTGTTCCGCGAGCATGATATTTACATCACCGCCAGCCGCAACGACCCGTGCTCCAATTCGCTCATCGAAGCGCTGACTTGCGGACTCCCCGCAATCTACCTCAAGAGTGGAGGTCACCCCGAAATTGTGAAACAGGCCGGGGTGGGGTTCGAAGCGGCGGAGGAAATCCCCAATTTGCTGGATCAAGTCACGGGTCAGTATGAAGCGTTTCAGTCGCGGATCGTTGTCCCATCTCTATGGGAAGTCAGCGAAGAATACTTGAAGGTATTGGAATTGATCTCATGAAATCATTGATGCAGGGCGTTGCAAAAAATATTCTCAAAGCGGCTTCGTGGAATTGGAAGCCTTACTCACGTTTGATCTTGTATGGTGACAACGCGGGATGGGTGCTGGATTGGGAGATGCGTGAACTCAAGGGCATCTGCGAACGACTTGGTGTGCGGCTTGCGAAGCCGCTCTGGAAACACGCTCGTCACCCCCAGTCCATTTTTTTCTCGAACCAATTTTTTCTTCAGAATGACGATTGGATGAATCTGCTTCCGCATCGCATTGGACTGGCATATTTTCATGGCTTGCCGAACACAGGGGATGAGGATTTCGACAACGTGTATCGGGCGTTGCAGAAACATCATCAAAAACTCGCGCGCGTCCAGGTTTCGCATACGGAAATGCGCGATGTGGTTTTGGAATCGGGCATTGATCCGTCCAAGGTGTTTCTCATCCCTATTGGAATCAATTTGGATTTTTTTCCGTTCCGCACTCCGGCTATGAAAACGGAAGCGCGCGCCGAACTTGGAATTCCGCAAACCGCTTTTGTGGTCGGCTCATTTCAAAAGGATGGTGTGGGCTGGGGAGAGGGGCTGGAGCCGAAGAGGATCAAAGGTCCTGATGTTTTCGTGGAGACCATGAAGCGTTTGAAAAAGGATGTTCCTGAATTGTTTGTATTGCTTTCCGGTCCCGCGCGCGGATTTGTGAAGAGAGGATTGGAAGAAGGGCAGATTCCCTATCGGCATGTCTATGTGCGATCCTATCCGGAAATTGCCAAATTGTTCCAAGCATTGGATCTTTACGTCGTGGCTTCGCGTCAAGAAGGTGGTCCCAAGGCAGTTTTGGAAAGCATGGCCAGTGGTGTTCCTTTGGTCACAACACGGGTGGGGCAGGCAATGGATTTGGTGAAACACGGTGAGAATGCATGGATGGTGGATGTGGAGGATGTGGAGGCCTTGGCATCTTATGCTGTACAAATTGCTCGGGCGAGTGAGGATACGCTTATGCCGGTGTTGAACGCGGCACGTGCCACAGCCGAAGCCAATTGTTATGAAGCCCAGACTCCGCTTTGGGCTGCGTTCATGAAAGGATTTGTCGAATGCGCTCGTTGCTAAACAGACTTGCTTATCTTATTTTGCCGCGACCGCTTCGCCGCTTTCTCATCAAACTCATGCTTGGGGCGGAAGAATATGCCGATCCACGCGAGGCGGTGCGCTGGTTGCTAGGCATCTACGATCAGGTGAATTATGCAATTGATACTCAATGCAAGCGCTGGGGAGATGGTATTCATATCAAGCATCAAATCATGGATGGTATTCATTCTTTCTTTTACGAACGCATCCCTCAAGGTTCTACGGTTCTTGACCTGGGTTGTGGTTATGGCGCATTAGCATATGACATTGCTGTACATACTGATGCCCAAATCCTGGCTATGGATTTCGATGCGACACAAATCGCCTTTGCGCAAAAACGCTTTGCTCACCCTCGTATTCGATTTGTTGTAGGGAATGTACTTACCGACATCCCCAAAGACAGTTCCTTCGATGTGATCGTACTCTCCAGTGTACTGGAGCATTTGAAGGAACGCCCGCAATTTCTTCAAAATCTAAGAACACGTTTCGGCCCACAAAAATTTCTGATTCGCGTCCCAACGTTTGAACGTTCTCTCGCGGCCGCCTTGAAGAAAGAACTTGGTTTATTCCCTTATACGGATGACACTCATGAAATCGAGTACACGCCGCAGTTGTTTTATGATGAAATGCAGCAGGCAGGCTTAGCCATCGTCCACTTTGAGATTCGCTGGGGCGACATTTGGGCAGAGTGCATCCCCGAAAAATAATATGTGCAGAAAATGGCTCAACACACTCAAGGCTCGCTTCCCTCGCATCTTCAAAACAATTTTTCAAGTGCGCGAGGCATGGCGCATTTTTCTTTGTCGCTTTCAGATTTTGCGACTACGGAAAAGCGAGAGGTTTCCTTCCCTGCTCTACCTGACTTCAAATTTTCCGAAGCGCCCCGCCACGCGCAGGGAATTTGCCCATGGCGGCGCAGTCAAATTAACTTATCTTGCCGAGGTATTTCCGCATTGCTTTCCGGAAGCGAACGTGCTCTACACGGTCAGCAGCGTTGGACATCCTCTCCAGAAGGAAATTCTTTTTCGAGCAAGAAGTAAAGGAATAAAAATCATCATCAATCAGAATGGCGTTGCCTTTCCAGCATGGGCAGGCCAGGATTATGAAAAGATCAATTTGCGAGCGAAGCAAATCCTTCACGTTGCAGACTTTATCGTTTATCAAAGCCGCTTCTGTAAGGACAGCGCAGAACGTTATCTCTCCCCGCCGGATGTGCCAAACGAAATTATCTACAACCCGGTGGATACCCGCTTCTTTTCACCCGATGCCTGCTCGGCGAGACCCCAAGCCTTGACTTTGCTTTTAGGCGGCAACCAATACGAGAAATATCGCCTTGACTTAGCGTTACGGACGCTCAAAGCGCTTCATTCTTACATGCCGAATGCCAGGTTGATTGTGACGGGCAACCTCTGGTTTCCGCGCCATGAAGCCGAAATATGGACTAAACAAGCCCTGCGCGAGATGAATCTGACAGACTATGTAACTTTCACAGGAACGTACACACAGGCAGAAGCACCGACGTTGTATTCACAGGCTCATCTTTTACTGCACACCAAATACGCCGACCCATCGCCAGGCCTGGTTTTGGAGGCGATGGCATTGGGAATGCCGGTCGTCCACCTGAACAACGGCGGCGTACCAGAACTGGTTGGGGAGGCGGGCATTGGCGTCGTTGTGGAGCATGACTGGAATCAAATCAACCTGCCCAGCCCACAAGCAATGGCAGAGGCGGTGATGCAAGTCTATTCTCGCCGCGAAGAGTTTTCGCAAAAAGCGCGCTGGCGAGCAGTGGAACTGTTCTCGCTGGAAAAGTTCATTGAGCGGCATAAGGAAATTCTTGAGAAAGTCTTGGATACCTGATGAAAATATCTGTTATTATTTGCACCCGCAATCGCTTTGACGATTTCATCAAGACTTTGCCTTCCCTCGCAGCACAGACCCGCCCGCCGGATGAGTTGATCGTCGTTGACTCGTCTGAGGAGAGAAAGATCGAAGCGTATCTCGGTTCTCTCAGATTGCCGTTCTCTGTTCGTTATTTTCATACTCAGCCAGGCTTGACGCGGCAACGTAACCGCGGCATTCGTGAAAGCACAGGTGATCTGATCTTCTTCTTTGACGATGATGTAGATTTGGATGTGAACTATCTTGCCGAAGTAGAAAAAGTATTTGCAAACGACACAAAGCACGAGATCGGCGCTGTGGGTGGAAAGATTGTTGCACAAAACGCACGATCCATACGCCACAGACTTGAATATTTTGTGTTTCGCATGTTGCGTTTCGTATTTGGCGTTGTCGGAACCCATAATGGAAGGTTTTACCCCTGCGGCATGCCCTCACACCCACACCCAAATCAACCGAGCGGATTCATCGAATGCCTCTCCGGTTGTTGTATGGCTTTTCGACGAGAGGTTTTTGAAAAAGTGAAATTCGACGAGGAACTGGCTCAGTATGGCCTGATGGAAGATGCGGACATTTCCAAACAAACTCTGGATGCGGGCTATAAAATCTACTACCAAGCCACTGCCTCTCTGATTCACAACGTAAGCCCTATGAATCGTTTGAGCGTTCAGCGATGGGCAGAGATGAGCGTGGTGAATTATGATTACCTCTTCCGCAAAAACTGGAGCAAGGAGAGATGGCGCTGGTTGCCTTATTATTGGGCAATCTTGGGTCTGGTGGTGGTCAATCTCCACAACCGAAACGCCTTGCGAGGCACGTTCAACGGATTGAAGAAGGTCTGTAGTAACAGATGAAAAGAGCGCTGATCACAGGTATTTCTGGCTTTGTCGGCAGGCATCTTTGGAAACAACTCCTTTGCGAAGAGTGGGAGGTTTATGGATTTGACAGGCATGCTGAGGGGAAAAATGTTTTTGTTGGCGACTTGAGCGACGCTACTGCCTTGAGATGGGCGCTTTCTGAAAGCAAGCCCGATGCAGTCTTTCATCTTGCAGGTGTTATCAAGTCGGATGTTGCCGAAGCCTATTACCAATCGAACCTGTTTGGTACGTTGAGCCTGTTGCGTGCAATCATGCAAATGGAAATGCTCCCCAGGCTTATCCTAACCAGTTCCAGTGCTGTCTATGGTTTGACCGCCGGGGCAATGCCGATTACTGAACGATCCCCTCTTCGTCCGTTGACAGAGTATGCTGTTAGCAAGGTGGCACAAGAGATAGCGGCACTGCGATACCATTATGCTTTTGGATTACCTGTCATTATCGTGCGCATGTTCAACCTGGTGGGGCCCGGTCAATCGCCCGAGTTGGCTTGCTCAGCATTTGCGCGTCAGATCGCATTAGCAGAGAAAACCGAACAAACTGAAATTGTCACCGGAAACTTAGATGCACGCCGTGATTTTATAGATGTGCGCGATGCCGCGCGCGGGCTGGCTTTGCTGGCAGAAAAAGGCAAAGCAGGGCAGATATATAATATCTGTTCGGGTCGTGCTGTAACAATGCAACAATGTCTGAGGCTGTTGATGTCTATGTCGCGAAAACCGCTCTCTGTGAGGAAGGATGTGACGCGCTTCCAGCAGAATGATGTGACGATACAGGTGGGGAGTTTTCAAAAAATACGCCAAGCCACGGGTTGGCGTCCGCGTATTTCGCTAAAACAATCTTTATCGGATCTACTCGATGATTGGCGCGAACGGGTCGGAGCCGAATGAAAGATGTAACTTAAGATAACTTTTATTGGGAAGCGAGCAAAAATGTATTGGAACAGTAAAAAAGTACTCATTACGGGTGCAGGCGGTTTTATCGCCAGCCATCTTGTAGAACGTTTGGTTCAAGAAGGCGCGCAGGTGCGGGCGTTCGTCCGCTACAACTCGCGCAACGACCTGGGTATGTTGAAGTGGATTGCCCCGGAGGTGTTCTCGCAAGTTGAGATCATCCAGGGTGACCTGCGCGATAACGAAGCGGTGCGCCGCGCTGTCCGCGGTGTGGATACGGTGTTTCATCTCGGCGCTTTGATTGCAATCCCATATTCGTACATCAATCCACGCGAAGTGATAGAAGTAAACATCATGGGCACGCTAAACGTGCTGATGGCTGCGCGCGACTTTGGCATTCGCCGCCTCGTTCATACTTCTACAAGTGAAGTGTATGGCACGGCTCAATATGTGCCGATTGATGAGAAACATCCTCTGCAGGGGCAATCTCCCTATTCGGCGAGCAAGATTGGCGCCGATCGCATTGCAGAAAGTTTTTATCGTTCATTTGAAACGCCGCTGGTCATTCTACGCCCTTTCAACACCTTTGGTCCGCGTCAATCCATGCGTGCGGTCATTCCCACGATCATCGCTCAAGCCCTTACCCGCGATGAAGTCAAACTCGGCAGTCTTGAACCTTCGCGTGACTTTACTTTTGTCCAAGATACCGTTCAGGGCTTTTTGAAAGCCGCAGAAGCAGAAGGTGTGCTAGGTGAGGAAATCAACCTCGGCAATGACAACACCATTCGCATTGGCGATTTGGCAACAAGGATTTTCAATCTCATCGGTAAGTCTCCCAAGATCATCATTGATCCCCAACGCATCCGTCCGGGCAAAAGTGAAGTGATGAAATTATGGGCGTCGAATCAGAAGGCGAAACGTTTGCTGGGCTGGGAACCTCGCATCTCTCTGGATGAGGGTCTACAGCTCACCATCGAATGGATTGCCAATCACCTCGATCTCTATCAACCCAATCAATATATGGTGTAAGATGCGCGCAGTGATTCTTGCTGGTGGAAAAGGTACGCGCCTTGCGCCCTACACAACCATTCTTCCCAAGCCCCTTATGCCTGTTGGCGACATGCCAATTTTGGAAATTGTCATTCGTCAATTAAAGAAGAGCGGCTTTGACGACATCACGTTGGCGACAGGGCATCTCGCCGAACTGCTCATGGCATACTGCGGCGATGGAAGCAAATTCAACGTAAAACTCTCTTACTCTCATGAAGATCATCCTCTCGGTACCGCAGGACCCCTGGCGCTCGTGCCTAACCTAAACGAGACCTTTCTTGTGATGAATGGAGATATTTTGACAACCATTGATTACACCATGATGCTGGATTATCACCGCAAGCGCGGCGCGCTGGCTACAGTTGCCTGCTACCAGCGCGATGTGAAAATAGACCTCGGCGTTATCCAAATAGATGACGACAACTGGGTCTCTGATTATATTGAAAAACCCACCTACCACTATTCGGTCAGCATGGGCATTTACCTGTTTGAACCCGAAGTCTTAAACTATATTCCAAAGGGCCAATATCTTGACTTGCCTGACCTGGTTCTCAAATTGACGCGTAACAACAAAAAGGTCAATGTTTTCCGCTTCGATGGTTATTGGCTGGACATTGGCAGGCATGACGATTATGAGCGTGCCATAGAGATCTTTGAAAAAAATCGCGCAGCGTTTTTGCCCCAAGATGGAATGACATGATTTTGCTTATCTTTACAAACACGTATCCCTACGATGCGACGGGTGAGCAAAACTTTCTTGCAGAGGAAATCCCAATCCTTGTTCGATATTTCGACCGCATCATCCTCGTTCCGCAAAAGCCGCAAGGGCAACTGCTTCCGCTTCCAAAAGGCGTGGAGGTGCGCCCGGATTTTTCGCGGAGGTTTACCCTATCGCGGCAAATCCTCGCATTTGCTTCTTCTCTTTTCTTGCATGAAGTCATTCTGGATTTTCGGAGCCGCTTGCCGCGTTCTCTTTCGATTGACAACCTGAAAAAAATGTTCTTTTTTCTCTCCGGTGCGCGGCTTGCGCAAAAGTGGTTTATCCACTGGTTACGAGAGGCAGGATGTTCACCCCAGGAAGTGATAGGATACACCTATTGGTTCACAGAAATTACCATGGGACTGGGGTGGTCAAAACTGGAATTCCCAAACTTGCGTATTGTTTCCCGTGCTCACGGTTATGATTTGTATGAAGAACTGTACAAGCCATGGCCACTCCGCCCTCAATCTATTTCTCTCCTGGACGGGTTGTTTGCGGATTCAGATATTGGCACAAAATATCTTCAAGAAAAATATCCTCAGTTCAGGGATAAATATGTCACAGCGCTTCTGGGAGTTCCGGATCCGCGGGGGATTTCAAAGCCTTCCAGCGATGGTGTCTTTCGAATTGTTTCCTGTTCGATGATTAACCCCATTAAGCGATTGGGCCTTTTGTGTGATGGTATTGCCGCCGCCGCACGAAAGAGAAGCCATCAAAAGTTCGAATGGATTCACTTTGGAGGCGGTGAGGAACGGCAGAGTTTGAGCCAATACGCTTCACAGAAATTTCCTCCTAATGCTGTGGGGCACTTTCCCGGTTATCAATCCCGACAGCATCTTATCCGTTTCTATTTAGAAAATCCAGTAGACGTATTCGCTAACGTTAGTTCTACCGAAGGAACCCCCGTCTCCGTCATGGAAGCCATCAGTTGTGGCATCCCTGTCATGGCTACCGCAGTAGGTGGCAATGTGGAAATTGTCCGTGAGAAGAATGGATGGTTATTGAGCAAGGACCCTACTCCCGATGAAATTGCTGACATGCTACTCTATATCTGCGACCATCGCGAAGAAGCATTGCTAAAACGCGCAGGTAGCCGTGAACTATGGCAGGAACGATATAATGCGGAAATCAATTTCGAAACGTTTGCCCAAAAACTGATCGAGATAAGGAAACGCTAAAAGCCATGTGTGGCATTTTCGGTATTTGGAACATTCAGAAACAACCACTTCAATTAAAGGTGATCCAGGATGCACTGAACGCTATTCGGCATCGAGGACCGGATGATGAGGGATATTTGCTGGCTGATACCGAAAGGCGCGTCACCCTTCCTTGTTCGGGACCCTCTAGTGTTCCCCAATTGAGTCTAAGGCGGATCGAAGAATGCTATAGCCCCCAATACGATTTGCTATTTGGGTTTCGCCGCTTATCCATTCTTGATTTATCACCTGCCGGGCATCAGCCCATGAGCAATGCAGACGGATCACTCTGGATTGTTTTTAATGGAGAGATTTACAACTATATCGAACTCCGCAGTGAACTGCAAAAATTAGGTTACCGTTTTCGCACCCAATCCGATACAGAGGTGATCCTCAATGCTTATGATGCCTGGGGTATATCTTGCCTCGAGCGCTTCAATGGCATGTGGGGATTTGCAATTTACGATTCAAGGAAGAACAGGCTTTTCTGCGCCCGCGATCGTTTGGGGATCAAGCCGTTTTATTATTATTTTGATCGAGAGCATTTTGTTTTTGCATCAGAAATTAAGGCTTTGTTGACCGACCCCACTATCCCTCACCGTCCAAACGACCCTGTGATCTATGATTACCTTGCATATGGGATACTCGATCACACGGAAGAAACTTTCTACCAAGGCATTAAACAACTGTTACCTGCACACTACCTGATTCTCGAAAAGGGACATCTTGTCCTTCAGCGTTATTGGGATATTGATCCTCAGAACAAGATGGACATTGGCGCTGGAGAAAAAGCAAATCAAGAATATGCGCAGCGATTTCTTGACCTTTTCGAAGATGCCATACGAATCCACCTGAGAAGCGATGTCCCCATCGGAAGTTGCTTGAGCGGAGGCATCGATTCGTCCTCCATCGTAAGCATGACCAACAGGCTGTTAATCAGCAGTGCCATTTCGTCGAGCGTCCTTGATGGCAGACAAAAGACCTTTTCCTCGTGCTTTGAGGATCTCCGCTTTGATGAGCGAAAATACATAAGTAAGATTGTAGAGGCAACCTCCGTAGAGTCCCATTATGTTTTCCCTTCCCCCCAAAACCTATTGGAGGAATTGCCCAAACTGATGAGACACCAGGATGAGCCTTTTGGCTCCACCAGCATATACGCCCAATGGTGTGTCATGAAACTGGCTGGAGAACATGGCATCCGCGTCGTGCTGGACGGGCAAGGTCCCGATGAAATGCTTGCAGGATACATCCCTTTCTTTGACGCCTATTGGGGGACTTTGGGCAGGCGTGGAAATTTAGGCACGCTCATAAACGAGTGGTCTGCGTACCGACGGTTGCAAGGTGTTTCCTGGTTCCATATCTTTCAACATACCCTTTTCGCTCTTTCGCCCCTCTCGTTTCAAAGATGGATTCGCTATCAGCGAGTCGCACACAGTTTGAATCCCGATTTTGCCAATTTATATAAACACCGTTTTTTTGATGAAACAACAGCCTCTTGTGATGGTTTGCTATCGAAACGCCTTTATCTATTCACAACAAAGACCAGCTTGCCCGCTTTATTGCGCTATGAAGATCGCAATTCAATGGCACACTCCATCGAGTCGCGCGTACCTTTTTTGGACTACCGATTGGTTGAATATATTTTTTCCCTGCCAGATCACCAGAAAATCAGCAATGGATACACCAAGGTCGTCTTGCGCAATTCAATGAAAGGGATATTACCAGAACCCATTCGGCTTCGAAGCGATAAAATGGGATTTGTTACGCCGGAAAAGGTTTGGCTTTCAACCGATTTAAAGAATTGGGTTGAAGAGATTTTTCACTCCGCATCCTTCCGTGCCAACCCCTACCTAGATGCTTCAAGGGTAACTGCGCTGCTTGCCGAACATCAAGCCAACAAACGAGACTTGGGCTTTATGATTTGGCGTTGGATCAATCTTGAGTTGTGGTTGCGCCAATTCCATAAATCCTGATCAAAAAAGATATTTATGCGCATCGCTTATGTCACCGTTCACGTTGCGCCGCAGATTATGCAGGGCGGCGTAGGAAAAAAAATCCGAACCCAGATCACCATGTGGCGCGAGCAAGGGCATACCGTCGCTCTGTTCAGCCTTACTCCCGTGGAGGTTCCTTTTCCCAATGAGCATCAATTTATTTTCGACGCGGATGTCAACCTGCCACGGCGCGAATTCAACCGCATGTCGGCGTTGAAGCGAATGCTTGCCGCCATTCGAGAATACCGCCCCGATCTCATCTACCTGCGTTTTGGACTGTATTCTTATCCTTTGCATCGTCTCTTTTGGATTGCGCCGGTCGTTCTGGAAATCAATTCGAATGACATCGTAGAATACGCAACGCGGGGACGATTTTTCTATTGGATGAACCGCCTCACGCGCAACCTGATTTTTGCCCCCGCCTCTGGAATTGTTACCCCCACCTACGAGTTGACCTCCATTCTTCCTCCCTATAAAAAGAACGGACGGGTATGTGTCATATCAAATGGATATGACCTGAGTAACCTCTCTCCACTCCCCCCTCCTCAACATACCCGCCCGGTGATGACTCTGGTCGGCTCCCCTGGCATGGACTGGCACGGCGTGGACAAACTTGTTGATTTTGCTGAAATCAATCCAGATATCCATATAAATATCGTTGGCTATTCTTCAGCGGACTTTGCTTTACCGGTCCCGGGCAACGTAACTTTGCACGGTTTTGTGCATTCCTCTCGTCTACGTGAAATACTTATGGAGACTGATGTGGCGTGTGGTACATTAGCATTGCACCGTAAGAACATGAATGAGGCTTGTCCACTAAAGGTAAGGGAATCTCTGGCTTATGGAATCCCTACCATCATTGCCTATAAGGATACAGATTTAGAGGGAGTAAGTATCGAGACGATTCTTCGCATTCCCAATGCAGAGGATAATGTTATGGTAAACGCCCAGCGCATTCGCACCTTTGTCTATAACATGATGGGAAAACGCGTGGACGTCAACATTCTCGCACCCTACCTGGATCAGCGCAAAAAAGAAGAAGCGCGACTGGCATTTTTCGAGCAAATCCTTGCGGAGGGTAAATGAGCGTAATTACCTGTCCTCATCCTAGCCCTTTCCCAAAAGGAGAGGAAATCGGCAGCCACAATAAGATTTTGTGGCAGAAAACGACAATTTTTTTGCGTTTTACTCCTCTCTCCCGAGGGGAGAGGGGTTGGGGGTGAGGGCGGGCAGGCAGTTACAATGAATTCGATTTCCATCCTCCTCCTTGGCACTCAAATGGCGACCGGTGGTGCGCAGAAGGTTCTGCTGGATCAAGCGCGCTGGTTTCATGAGCATGGACACAAAGTGGTCGCCGCGTTTTTTTATGACAAAGAGAAGTTGCATCGCAAATGGCAGGATGCTTTTCCTTTTACGATTTATGATCTGGGTTCGTTTCATCCAGGAAAAGGTACGCTCGTCAATACTGTTTCTCTGCTCACCGGGCTGTATCGGTTGTGGAATTTGATCCGCCGCGAGAGATTCGATGTGATCGAGACCTTCACCCATGACAGCAATCTCCTGGGGTTGCCAGTGGCATGGATGGCGGGGGTCCCATTGCGCATTGCCACCCATCATGGCGCAGTGGATAAACTCCCGCGCTGGCGCGAGAAGCTTCATACCTGGATCATCAACAGGAACATTGCGCATCTTCTCGTAACCGTTTCAGAAAAGACGCGCCAGAACGCCCTGGAGGAAGGTGTAGACCCGCATCGGATTTTCGTGATTCAAAATGGGATTGCCCCCCTCTCCATCGAAGGCGTAAGCAGGCGCGAGGTCCGAAAAGAAGCGGGGGTCGAAGAAGAGGATATCCTTCTGCTCTCCGTGGGACGGTTGGTTTATCAAAAAGCGCATGAGGTGCTTTTAGCCGCCATGCCTCTCGTTCTGAGGGAATGTCCAAATGTCAAAGTCAGAATCTGCGGCGATGGCGTTCTTCGTTCGCACTTGGAAGAGCAAATTGAGGCGCTGGGTTTGCGCAACACGGTCAAACTGCTGGGAAAATGTGACAATGTTGTAAAATTTCTCGCCGCTGCCGATATTTTTGTGCTGCCCTCTCACTGGGAAGGTCTGCCGATTGCTTTATTGGAGGCGATGAGCACCGGGTTGCCGGTTGTGGCCACACATGTGGAAGGAGTTGATGAAGTAATAGAACAGGGTGAACACGGGTTGCTCGTCCCCATAGAAGATGCGCCTGCCCTGGCAAACGCTATATTACAATTAGCCCGCGCTCCGGAGTTGCGGCGGAAAATGGGTAACGCAGCTCGTCAGCGAATCGGGCATATTTACACTGTTGATCGCATGTGCGAAAGATATTTACAGCTAATGTTACGTTTCCTTCAGAAGCCACCGACAAAATGAAAAAATCCTTCTCGATGTCCTCGCAAAAGTTGTAGCACAACCCCTGGGAGTTGTGCTACAGAGCCGAACACTCTTGCTTGCACATTCCTTCTCGACTGAAAGGACTTATGAAGCCATCCTCTTTTTTCCTCAACCTATCCTTCTTTGTGACAGCGGGCGTTGTCCTCTATAAGGCAGGGCTTGAGTTCTATCACATCGCCTGGGGCACAGGAGAGTGGATAGGGTTGTTTTCTGCAAAATGGGCTTTCCTGTTTTTGGGCTTTGTTGTTTTTTGTGTCTTTATCCAAACGCTGGTTTTTCTTGTTCTCTTTCGCCCTCAAAAAATATTCCCTTTCTTCGAGCGGCTGGTTGCTTTCCGCGATCGGTTGAGATGGTTTACTTGGGTATTGGCGTTTGTTTTGCTGATTGTCCCGGCATGGTTCCTTCAATTTACGGATTGGGGATGGATCGTATCCAAACCTGGACTTCGCATTCTGATTTGGGCGCTTGCCACCCTTCTGTTGGGAAGTCTCCTTACCCGAAAGAGGCAGACCTTCCTATCCTGGAATGGTTTTCTCGCCGCGCTTACGCTGATCACAGGCTCGTTTGTCTTTGCTTCTACCCTGGCGGAGGTCACCGATTATCCGTTTTCTCTGGGATGGTCTGAGGGAAATCGCCTCTGGGATTATTCCATCATGTTTGGACGCCAGCGATATGACTACCCTGCAGATCGTGACATCTTCGTCTTTCTGGATGCCGGACGGCAATTGATTGGCGGGATTCCTTTTCTTTTCCCCGGTCTTACGATTTGGCAGGAACGTCTCTGGCTGTCGCTGGTCAACAGTGTCCCCTATTTGATCCTGGGGTGGCTTGCTTTTCGACTCCCTGGAAAGGATTTTGGATATGTTGCCCTGGCGGCAGTTTGGGCATTTACCTTTGTAAAACAGGGTCCCATTCATCCTCCGCTCCTGGTGTGTGCCATGCTTGTTGCCTTTGCCTGGCGGCGCTCATTGTGGCTTGCCATACCATTGGTTGCGATTGCCGGTTATCTCGCGAACATCAGCCGCTTCACGTGGATGTTTGCTCCGGGGATGTGGGCGGGCATGTTGGAACTGAGCGGAGCCACCCTGCAAAATGGCAAACTTAGCCGCCATGCCTGGATCCGCGCCATAACCATTGGACTTGCCGGCTTGGCAGGCGGCTATCTGATTCCCTCTTATGGTCCCATGTTGCTCGCATGGATAAGGTCATGGTTTGAAACCTCGAGCGAGATTCCAGTTAGCGGAGGGATTACCCCTGACACCATCGTTTCATCGGTTTCCGACCAACCTTTGCTTTGGTATCGTCTCTTTCCTAATGCCACGTACGGCTACGGTATCCTTATTGGCTTGTTACTGGCAACCTTTCCCTTGGTTGCGCTTCTCGTGTATCTTTCAAAGAACCGCCACTGGCACTTGAACCTCTGGCAGAAACTTGCCATTCTCCTCCCCTTGCTCGCTTTTCTCGTGGTTGGCTTGATCGTCAGCACCAAGATCGGTGGAGGCGGTGACCTGCACAATCTGGATATGTTTCTCATTGGGCTGATGTTCACAGGTGCGATTGCCTGGCGTCATGGCGGGCGGGCATGGATCGAACAATCCTCCTCCTCTCCTCTATGGCTTCGCATCCTTCTGGTGTGTCTCATCGCTCTACCGGGTTACCACTCCCTCATGGTGCTGAAGCCCATTTCGATCTCCGGCGATCTGACGCGGATGATGATCCTGGCTGATATTCCCCCTGGCACTCCTCTCGAAATCCTCCCCTCCGAACAAGATGTTCAGACAGCGCTCGAAAAGATTCAAAATGCAGTCTCAGCCGAAGCGCCCAAAGGCGAAATCCTCTTCATGGATCAGCGACAGTTACTGACCTTTGGTTACATTGAAGGCGTTCCCCTTGTCCCTGATTACGACAAGAAATTGCTGATTGACAAAGCGCTCAGCGAAGATACCCAATACTTTGAAGGTTTCTACAAAGACCTAGCCACCCATCGTTTCTCCCTGATCATCACCAATCCTCTGCACGAGCGCATTCAGACCGAGACAGATGAGTTTGGCGAGGAAAACAACGCCTGGGTCAAGTGGGTCTCTACCCCGCTCTTGTGTTATTACGAGCCTTTGGAAACCCTGAAAAAAGTCAAAGTCCAACTCCTCGTGCCGCGCAAAAACGCCTCCCCCTGCGACCATCTTCTTCCTCTCTCGAATACGCCCTGATCGGAGAATTCCCTTTGAACCTCTTCTACCTCATCCCTCGTTTGATCCGTCATTTTCTGCCCGAGCGCGTCGTGCGCGCCCTGCTCCTGCGAGGTATCTTCATCAAACCGGGCATGGAAACAAGCAACCCCTTTCAGGCTGTACAGCGTTACGTTGACGTGCTTGCCGAGCGCGGTGTCTCTTTTCACGGCAAGCGAGTGATGGTCTTTGGATACGGTGGGCGATTCGACATTGGTTTCGGGTTGCTGAAAGAGGGCGCCTCGCACGTTATTCTCTGTGACAAGTATGCGCCTCCAGACGAAGCGCACAACCGAAAGATGTTCGCCGCGGAAGAAAAATATTTTCTGTTCCAGCGTGGTGGCATCCGCCCGCGCCCCGAATGGATGACCCTCATCGAAGCGGACATTCGCGACGTGCAAGCGAAGCATGAAATTGAACCATTGGACATCGTACTAAGCAGTTCGGTTTATGAACATCTCGATGACGTGGAAGGCATCACGCGCGCACTGGCGCACCTCACCAAACCCAATGGCTTACACATCCATTACGTGGACCTGCGCGACCACTTTTTCAAATATCCTTTCGAGATGTTGCGCTTCTCCGAAACGACATGGCGAAACTGGCTGAATCCATCCAGCCATCATAACCGTTATCGTTTGTGGGACTATCGAAGAGTATTCAAGGAATTCTTCAATGAGGTGGAAATCAAAATCCTCGCGCGCGACACCGAAGCCTTTCGACGGATCCAGCCGTATATCCGCCCCGAATTCCTAAGCGAGAACGTGGAGGAAAACGATGTGACGTTGATCCGCGTCCTCGCCGCCAAACCACGCCTTGCCTGACTATGTTCATTCCTCCTTCACGCCTCACATTCTGGCGCTTTGTCCTCTCGCTCAGTGCGGGGCTACCCTTTCTATCCGTCTGGCAATTGCTGGGACTGGCAAACCGACTGGGAATTGATGTTCCCTCCCGCCCTTCATGGATTGGATTCCTCGCGGGACTCAGCCTGATGGGACTCATCCCGCTTCTTCTCCTACCCGTCACCGGGTCCCGTTATCGTGAGCGCCTCCTCACCCTTCTCGAATTCCCCGAACGCGCTCCCCGCCCTATTCGCCTCCTCAGCGTGCCAATTCTTATCCTCGCCCTCATCGGCTACACACTCGTCTTCATGCACCCATTCATCCGTGAAATATTCGGGGGCGAGGGCTGGTTTCGCTTTTTGATCTTCTGGCTCTTCAATCTCATCGGCTTATGTGCGCTCAAATCCATTCACCGACCGATAAACTGGTTTATTGCATTCCTCGCTGTTGCCCTGGGTCAGGGAATTTTTCATTTGTTCATGGTGAACCTGTCTGGCATAACCGATTATCCTTTTGCCAGAGGCTGGTCTGAAACCAGCCGCTATTACTATCCCTCGCTCTTTCTTTCGGAGAAAATCTACGGTCAATCTTTTCCACTGCCCATCCTGCATCCCACGTTGCATTTACTCCTCGTCCCCCCTTACCTGTTCAATGCACCGCTTTGGGCACACCGATTCTGGCAGGCGGCGATTCGACTCGTCCTCGTGGGAGCAATTGTCCCGCTCATGCTGAAGCGTCTTTCCATCGAAGAACGAGGGACGCGCTGGCTTGTCGCATTGTGGATGTTCCTCTACCTATTCATGGGTCCCCTCTACTTCCATCTTGCGGTTCCCGTCATCCTTATGCTATTGGGATTCTCATCACAAAATGAACGCCGCACATGGATCGTCCTCATTGTTGCCTCTCTCTGGTGTGGCTGGAGCCGCGTGAACTGGTATCCGGTGCCGGGAATGATCGCGGCCGTCCTCTATCTGCTGGAGACGCCATACATGGGCAAAGGCTTCTGGCGTTACCTGCTCAAACCGGCGCTTTGGTTCCTCACCGGCACGTTGATTGCGTTTGCCTCACAGAGATTTTATATCCTCATCTCTGGTGTGCCAGACAGTGCATTCTTTTACACCAGTTTTTCGTCCGATCTGTTGTGGTATCGGCTTCTACCCAATGCGTCCTTCTTTTTGGGCATTCTGCCCGGCGCTGTGCTGGCTTCCTTCCCGATATGGATCGTGATGTATCGGACACTTCGAGCAGATAGAATAGGTTGGCACCCTCTGAGGCTGATATTCCTTCTTGCCGCCTTACTCGTTCTCTTTCTCGGTGGGCTGGTGGTGAGTCTCAAAATTGGCGGCGGCGCGGACTTGCACAATCTGGATGCGTATTTCGTTTTGTTGCTGATCGTGTCTGCTTATCTGGTCTTCGCTCGGTATCGCCGTGAAGAGGGAAATCTTCCTGCGCCGACTGCGCTCCCCTGGGCATTCGTCATCTTATTGATCGCCATGCCCCTCTGGTCACAAATGCGCTTCAACGCCGGCTTCGTGACCTACGACGAAACCCGCACGCAGAAAGTGTTGACCGAATTGCAAAAGCGCGTGGATCAGGTCAGCGCGCAGGGCGGCGAGATTCTGTTTATCACACAGCGGCATCTCATTTCCATGGGGATGCTCCAAAACGTCACGCTCGTCCCTGAGTATGAACGTGAGGACCTGATGGAAATGGCCATGGGAAATAACACGAAATATCTCACCCAATTCCGAAAGGACATGGAGGCACAACGCTTTGCCCTGATCGTGGTGGACCCACTGAACTTCAACATCATGACCAGCAGGCGGAGTTTTGCGGAGGAGAACAATGTGTGGGTGCGGCGCGTGATGAAACACATCCTCTGCAATTATCGCCTTGACACCCTCTTCCCCGAAGACGAGATTGCCCTCTATGTGCCGCAGCAAGGCGAGCGGCAATGTCCATGATCGGCTGAAAACTGAAACGATTTTTCTTTTTGTGCTCCGCCAACATGGACAAAGGAGAATCGTCGGCATTGCTTTTCGCCCTCACCCCTGCCTCTCTTCCGCTGAGAGAGGGATTGGCGCGAGGGAAAGCGAGGGGAGTAGCCGGTCTATCATCTTCGCCACAGAGCATGTTCTGTTCCCCTCTCGCTCAGGCAAGTTACACAAACTTCATGCGCCGCGCGGCGAAAGCAACCATGCGCAGCAATAACAAGCCGTGCTTCCAACGCGAGATGTTAGTGGTGCCATATGTCCGCTCACGGTAACGGATGGGCAGGTCAATGATCTTCAAATTCAGTTTCGCCGCGCCGAAGAGCAGGTCGAAATCACCGAAGGGATCGAAGTCCCCAAAGTACGAACGATTCGCCGCAATCCGTTCGTAATCCTCTTTCCATAAGACCTTTGTCCCGCACAACGTATCCTTGATGGGTTGCCCCAACAGCCACGAAAAAGCCAGGCTGAAGAATTTGTTGCCTAAAAAGTTAAGCGTTCGCATGGCTTCTTTTTCCATAGGATAAACCAACCGCACACCGTTGATGAATTCACCCTTGCCGGAGATCAATGCTTCATAGAAGCGTGGCAAGTCCTCAGGTGGAACGGTCAGATCGGCGTCGAGAATCATCAACACATCACCTTTGGCACGGGCGAAGCCGGCGCGCACCGCGTCGGCTTTGCCAATGCCCGATTGTCGGAGTAACAGGCTACGGGTGGAAGGATGCGCTGCGATCTCGCGTTCAATCGTCGCGTAGGTGTCATCCCGCGAGTGCCCTTCTACAAAGATCAGTTCGGTCTCACATCCCATGCGCGGCACGCGTTCGAAAATCGCTTTGATGTTACCCGCCTCATTGCGCGCCGGGACGATCACCGAAACACTCGCCTCCCGCGCACCTTCGGGAAGAGGACGCGCTACCATGAAATTCGACAATGCCAGTTGGTTGAAGGGCCAGAAGCGAACGAGAAAACGATTGGCAAATTTGCCTAGCGGAAGAGGGAAGAGAATCTCATGAGTCACACGCACCGGCTCGAAACCAGAAAGCCTGAGCAGTGCTTTCATATCCTCACGCGTCAGCCAATTTTGTGGCAGATTTGGCGTAGCGAGGTTCAAACTTTGCGCGATGCTCAACGGGAATTGCCACAAGCGGCTGTAAAAATTCAGCATCAGGCGCGCGCGCGGCGCACACAATCGCCGAGCCTGTTCCAGCACGCGTTGTACATCCCACAAATCATTGACGAGATCAGACAAAATGATGACATCGAATGTTTCATCGAGCGCGGAAAGATCGTGCGCGTCGGCATGAATGAACTCAAGATGCGGATGGCGTTCCCGCGCGCGGCGAATCATTTCCGAGGAGAAATCTACACCCACACCGCGCGCCGGCTGCAGCGCGGCAAGCAAATTGCCTTCTGCACAGCCGAGCTCGAGCACGCGCAATCCAGGCGGCACATGAAAACGGTAAATTTCCGCAAGACGGCGGTGATACCAAATGCCCATGCCGCGCCAATGCTCGCGTTTGCGCGCCACGGCATCCCAGTGTGCGATGCGTGTTTGCTGATAGGCTTGTCCTGCCGCATCGAAAGGTGGATGAACGTTCAACATGCGTCTGATTGTACGTGGAGAATCGGGGATTGAAAAGCAGTTCTTTTTCCTGCTATACTCACCACATGAAACTTGGCATCCTCACTGACTCCACATCGGACCTCCCAAACTATCTGGTCGAACAATATGAAATCGAAGTAGTTCCCTCCATCCTCGTTTTGAACGGAAAAGAATATGTGGATGGGAGGGACATCACGCGCGAGGACTTTTACAAACGTCTGCCCTCGCTTCAGACTCCGCCGACCACGGCCGCGCCCTCCATTGGCGATTTCTCCACCCGATACGATTCCCTGCTCACGCGCGGTTGTGATCACATCCTCTCTATCCACGCGGCCAGCACGCTGACCACCATCATCAACTCAGCGCGTCAAGCCGCGCAGGATTTTCCCAAAAAGATTACGATTGTGGACAGCCTCTCCCTTTCCTTGGGGCTTGGCTTTCAGGTCCTTGCCGCGGCGGAAGCTGCGGAACAGGGGTTGGAGGCTGCGCTCGCCGCCATCGAATCCACGCGCAGGAGGTTGCATGTTTCCGCCGCACTGGACACGATGGAATACCTCAGGCGAAGTGGGCGCGTTCCGGCGGCAGTCGCCGCCCTGGGGGGACTGCTTTCCATCAAACCGCTGATCGAACTGACAAATGGCGAAGTCAAAGCCATTGGCGCGGTGCGCACAACCAAACAAGCCAATGAAAGGATGCTGAACTTTTTACTGCAAGGTGGCATGCTTGAACGACTGGCGATTCTCCACACCGGCGCAGAACCTCGCGCCAGGGAATTCCTGAACAGCGTGATGCAGACTGCTAGCCAATCTGTGCCGCGCGAGATATTGATGGTCAATGTAACGACAGTTATCGGCGCGCATGTTGGTCCGAACGGCTTGGGCTTTGCGGCAGTGAGGATGTGATTCCCCATGATAAAATACCCCTCATGCAGCCCTCACTGGAAAAATTACGCAAATTCTTTCGTCTTGAACACGAAAACGGATACACCAACAGCGCCATCATCGGCGGGCTTGCCAAAATGCTCGATTACTGGGAAGGCGAAGCCCGCGCCGACGGCATTCAGGAGGAGATCATTCAAGCCGTTGTGCAGCGGCTCCGCTCTTATGACGGACTCAGCCCCCAGTCCCGCGCTGAAGCGCTGAAAGGATTATGGAAGCGCATCGGAGAGACATACCCCGAAGCCCGGCAAAAATCCTCTTCCCCAAAATCCATCCGAAGTGCAAGCGTACCAGAACAGCGCAAAGTCGCGCCTGTGGCAGAAAGCGTCAAAGCGCGCCCTGCTGCGCCGCCGCGCGCACAAACCGTCCCCGGCGCACGCATCTCTGCCACACCCGCCGCGCTCGATGCAAAACTCACCGTGCTTCAGGGAGTAGGTCCGCGCAACGCCGAGTCACTTGCCAAACTTGGCTTACACACCCTCGGCGATATGCTCTACTACTACCCGCGCCGTTATGACGATTACACTCAACTCAAACCGATCAAAGACCTCAAATACGGTGAGACCGTTACCGTCATCGGCACCGTACAAAGCGTCACCCTCCGACAAATACGAGGCGGGCAGGCTTCACTTGTCGAGGTCATTCTTGGCGATGGCACCGGCGCCTTGCGCTTATCCTATTTCAACCAACCATGGATTGCCAACCGTATGAAAGCCGGGGATGCCATTTCGGTTTCGGGTAAGGTGGATCAATATCTGGGGCGGCTTGTGATGAACAGTCCGGAATGGGAACCGATTGATGTCGAAAATTTGAATACCAACCGCATCGTTCCTGTTTATCCGCTTACCGAAGGCATCACGCAGCGCTGGCTACGCAGACAAATGAAACAGGTTGTCGAATACTGGGCGCCTCTCGTACCTGATGCCCTTCCTGAAAGTGTGCGTACCTCCGCAAACCTGATGCCGCTCGGGGAAGCATTGCTGCAGATACATTTTCCCGATTCGCAGGAAAAACTCAAAGCCGCGCGCGAACGCCTTGCCTTTGACGAAATTTTCTACCTGCAAATGGGAGTCCTTCGCCAAAAACGAGATTGGCAATCGGTAGAAGGGCGGCGCTTCTCTATCTCAGACGAATGGTTGAGCGCGCGTTTAAACGGCCTCCCCTTCACCCTGACTTCTGCCCAGCAGCGTGCCCTGGCCGAAATCCGCGCCGACCTCGCCTCGGGCAAGCCCATGAACCGCCTGCTACAAGGCGATGTTGGCTCGGGTAAAACGGTCGTCGCCGCGTTAGCCGCCGGCATGATCATTTCCAACGGCGCGCAAGTTGCCGTCATGGCGCCTACCTCCATCCTGGCTGAACAACATTACCGTAACTTCACCAATCTGCTCAAGGACATCCTCCAACCTGGAGAAATTCGCTTGCTCACCGGCGACACACCCGACTCGGAGAAGGAAGAAATTCGCGCCGGGCTTGCAAATAACACGATCAAGATTGTCATCGGCACGCACGCGGTCATCGAACCTCCGGTTCAATTTGCCGATCTGCAGCTTGCTGTGATTGACGAACAACATCGCTTCGGCGTGGAACAGCGCGCTGAACTGCGCAGTAAAGGCACGAATCCCCATTTGCTTGTGATGACGGCTACTCCCATCCCGCGCTCGCTTGCGCTCACCCTCTATGGTGACCTCGACCTCTCCGTCCTGGATGAAATGCCCGCTGGACGACAACCGGTCAACACATACCTGTTGAGGCCGCAAGAGCGTGAACGTGCCTACACCTTGATCCGCTCTCAAATCAAAAGCGGTAAACAAGCCTTCATCATCTATCCGCTGATCGAAGAAAGCGAGAAGATCGAAGCACGCGCCGCCGTGGACGATTACGATACCCTCTCGAAGGAAATCTTCCCGGATTTGAAGCTGGGCTTACTGCATGGACGCATGCGCCCCGCCGAAAAAGATGAGGTGATGCTCAAGTTTCGCAACAAAGAATATGACATTCTGGTTTCAACAACCGTCGTCGAGGTGGGGGTGGATGTCCCCAACGCAACCGTGATGCTGATCGAGGGCGCGGATCGCTTTGGGCTGGCGCAGTTACATCAACTGCGTGGGCGCGTGGGACGCGGCTCGGATCAATCCTATTGCTTGCTAATTCCCACACACGAGGATTCGGCCGAAAACGAACGCCTGCAAGCCATGATCGAATCCAACGATGGTTTCTTCCTTGCCGAAAAAGATTTGCAGCTGCGCGGTCCTGGCGAATTCTTGGGCACACGCCAATCGGGCTATGCCACAGGTCTGCGCATGGCCAGCATCACGGATGTGAAATTGATCGAGAAAGCGCGACTGCATGCACAGCAAGTTTTCGAGAAAGACCCCGATCTTTCTCAGCCGGAACATGCTCTGCTAGCAGACGCGCTTCGTCGCTTCTGGGGCGATGGCAAAGGAGATGTTAGTTGAATGAGTGATGTTCCGCATCCTCTCTCTCGTCCGGGGTGAGGGGAAAGCGAGCAGGAAGGCAACATACTGAAATCCTTTGATTGTCTAACCCGCATGATGTACGTTATGCTCTGATGCAAACATGGACAAAGGATTGTCGTCGGCAGTGCTTTTCGCCCTCATCCCTATCCCTCTCCCGCTGGGGGGTTGGGGTGAGGGAAGGCGGGATGAGCACGCAGGTCTGTTATCTTTGCTATCGAGCATGTAAGTTACATAAGTTGCATGCTTGCCATGTTCAAAGATTGCCACTCCATCTGTAAGACCCAATGACTCACATAACTAGGAGACCCCAAAACGAAAATGGTCAAAGCATTATTTCCGGGAACCTTCGATCCCATCCATTACGGCCACATTGACATTGCCGAACGCGCCGCGCGCCTTTTCGATGAAGTTGTGATGGCGGTGTACGATAAGCCCTTGAAATCGCTCATGTTTACCCCTGAGGAACGGATGGCGTTGGTCAGCGAAGCGGTCAAAGGGAATCCTCGTATCAGCGTCACCGGTTACAGCGGTTTGACCGTTGAATTCGCCCGCAAGATCGGTGCACAGGTAATCGTGCGCGGCTTGCGTGTCTTTTCGGATTTTGAATTTGAATTCCGTATGGCGCTTGCCAATCACCGCCTCGCCCCCGATATTGAAATTGTCGCCTTGATTACGGCGGAGGAACATACTTTCCTCTCAGCCACAACCGTGCGCGAGATCGCCATGCTCAATGGGGATGTCTCCAGCATGGTTCCTCCCCATGTCGAAAAGGCGCTCAAGGCAAAAGTCCGCCATTTGGATGATGGAAATTCCCCGCCTAATGCCTTGCGCGATTAAATTGTGCTAGAATTGCTTTCATCTTGAACGCTTCCACCGATTTTTCGGAAACGCCGCCGCAAGCAATCATGCGGAGGAGCCTATGGACATTCTGCAATTGATAGATCGTTTGGAGGAACTTTTCAACGAAAGTAAGTCCATTCCGCTCACGCGCAACGTGATGGTGGATGAAGACCGCATGTTGGACATTATTGACCAGATGCGCATCGCCATCCCGGAAGAAGTGAAGAAGGCACAGCAACTATTGGGGCAGCGCGACCGCATCCTTGCGCAGGCGCAGGAAGAGGCTAACCGCACACTTGAGATTGCGCGCCAGAAAGCCGATCAACTGGTGATGAAGGACATGATCGTTCAGGAGGCGCAGCGCCGCGCTGAACAAATTCTGGCGCAGGCACGGGCAGATGCGGAAACCATACGTGCCGAAGCAGATGATTATGTTCTGGATAGCCTCACCCAGCTTCAAGCGGAATTAGAACGTATTGCTAATCAGGTCAATAACGGTATTCGCTTGGTAAAGGAAGAACAAGCCCGTCGGGCGATGGCATCAGCCTCTCCATCCAGTCCTGCGGAAAAATAAGGCAAATTCCTCGCCCAAATATGAGCGAGGATTTTTGTTTTAGGGAGGCTTCAGCGCAATTGTTTTCCTTAGACTTTGTCGGTAAGAAGCAAGAGGTTTTTGATTGTCGCATCGCATTTGCACGAATGAGCCGAAGAGTTCGCGCAATTCGAGACATTCGATGCCCAAAAATTATTGCTGATAATGTTTCTTTTTCAAGTTGATGCCAGGAAGGGGAACCAGTTCATTCACCAGGGGGAGGCGGGACGGTTTCCATCTGCCAGGATGTAAAATATCGCGGCGGACTTTTATATTCAGGATACCAAAGCAAAGCAATCCATCCCAGGTTTTCGATCCTTCCCCATACGCTCGACGCAACAGGGCGATATTCCACAATAGTCGCCGATTTTCCCGCAGACAAATGCTGGCCAGTCAGATTATCAGCCACTTCAGGCGTTTTTCTGATGTTCAGGGTGACGTTGGCAGTCACGCTGAGCGGAAGCGCCGGGAACTTTTCAAGGCGTGCCAGCGGGATCCAAAGAGGGCGACTAGATACAAGGGGCCAATACAATTCTCCAACGGGCGGGTTCACCCAATAGGTCGTGCGCGTGGTTTGCCGCCAACCGACAACGACGAATTTATGAATCACGTCGGGTCTGGAGACGTAATTGACTTCAGCAACATTTGGAATCTGGTTGTAATCCAACGTTTTGACCCTGCCCCATTCCCCTTGAATTTCCTCAAGTGTGAGAACGTTGCCGCCCATGGTCAGGCTTTCGAGTTGAGGAAAACCACTTGTATTGAACAATGCCGTAGTATCCGCTTTAAGGTAGGTGAGTTTGCGAGCATCGTTCTTATTCAGAGCATCTATGATCGTTTCCCATGCGCCATCTACCCTTGTTCGATGCGTGCCGGAGGATAAACTGGGCTGTACGAAAAGCGGCACGACCTCGGGGGTTTGCAAACCTACGCCGCCCCACTTAGGATCCGCCGTGCGAGACATGAAATTGAATTCGGCGAGTTGACTATCGTGTTTGACGCGATAATATTGCACCGTTTGAGGTGGTGGCGTACTCAACGTCACGGTTCGATTCCCGATTGTAATGGTCACCGAGTCGAGAGAGACGTTGAGGGTAGTCATTGTGTAAATCTTTTCGAGAACGGTTGCCCGTTTACGGTGTAGTGGACTACCACGGAGGTAATGACCACATCATCCGGCGCTCCCACCTCACGATAGGCGACGCGAACTTGCGGTACACCGCTACTGTCCGGATAGTTTACTGCTACCCAGTTCCCATTTGGCAACTGCATCCAAATTTTTAGCCCCTCTTCTTCGACGTAGAGACCAATGCCCTGAATAACCGTATTTTGTGCCAGTACCCCAACCGAGTCATAATGGATGCCGGGACCTTTTCGCTCCGTAGCGCCCTTGGGCCACACGACCGTACCTTCATATTTGATTGTCATCTTGGCTCCTGTAAACTGTAAATGTTTCTGTTAACCGCAAGTGTGTTTTCCATTATATGACCACAAGTCGTTTTTTGAAAGCCTCATGAAATTGGGTACCTCTAGTGTGCACTCAAGAGTTGTCGGCGGCGTGGCTCTATAGTACACCTGTGGGAATTGTGTTACCACTTTTGCATGGACGCGAAGTCAGAATGTGCTACCCCATGAGAAAATTTACCGCAAGTGACTCTATGCACTGTAAACCAATGCTCTCTGAAGAATAACCTCCAATTATCATGGAGGCGGAGGAAGGGTTTCCATTTTCCAAGACGTGGGATACTCCGGCCCATTGCTCGTGTAGTGAAACAAGACGATCCAGCCTCCGCCTGCCACTCTGCCCCATACGCTCGAACCCGAGAGATGATATTCCATAATCCGCGCTGTCTCGCCTGCGGATAATTGACCGATGATCTGCGCATCGTTCTTCTCCGGGCGGCTTTGAATTAACACCACCGTATTGGCTGTAACTGTCATAGGCAAGATGGGAAATCCCTCGAGTTGATTCATGGGTATCCAAACCGGGCGGCTCGATACGAGGGGCCAGTATAAATCTCCTTTTGGCGGGTTCGTCCAATATGTGCTTTTGGTGTCTTTATTCCAAACTACTACTACGAACTTATGCACTAAATCAGGTTGGGTGAAGTAATTGACGGAATTGGCATTTGGGGGACTACTGTAATCCAAAGTGCGCACCCTGCCCCAACCATCGCGAATCTCATAGAGGGTGATCACATTGCCGCCCATGGTCAGACTTTCGAGTTGGGGAAAACCAGCGCCATTGAACAATGCCGTATTGTCCGCTTTCAAGTATCTCAACTTGTCCTGATCGAAATTGTTCAGGGCATTGATGTAAGTTTCCCATGCTCCATCCACCCGGGTCCGATTTGTGCCGGAGGTAGGATCTGGCAGGATGAAGAGGGGAAAGACTTCGGGAGTATGAAGCCCAACCCCTCCCCAGTCTTGGGCGGCAGTGCGTGACCGATAGTTATAGAGCGCGAGTTGTGAGTCGTGCTTAACGCGAAAATATTGGACCTTTGCCGCAGGTGTTGGACTTTCAAAGAGAAAGACGGTCGGAGGGGTTGGGGTAGGCTCAGGGGTATCCGTATGGCGCGGCGTGGGGGTGACGACAGTAGGGGTAAGGGTGGGCTGCGCCGCCATCGTCTGGGTAGAAGCGGCGTTGGCTGTCTGCGCGATGAACAGGTTGATTGCATGAGGGTCGAGTGTGGGAGGAGCGGGAACAGCAAAAGATGGCGCACATGCCAATATCAGGAGAAGCGACGCGAAAGTGATCAATAATTTTTGTCCGGGACTTGTCATTTACTTTGGCTCGTTGTTGCGAAGAGATGTTGCTCTGCTTACTTTTCCAAGTTTACTTCAAGGAGGTGGTGGGAGAGTTTCCATTTTCCATGAGGTGGGATATTGAGGACCTTTGTCTCTGTCGGTATACCAGAGTAGCACGATCCAGCCGCCATGTTTCAGCCTTCCCCAAACATTCGAAGCAGAAGGATAATATTCCACAATTTGAACGGATTCCCCGGACTTGATCTGTGAAGAGGTGGGATTGTTGAACATATCGGGGTGGTCTTGGATGTAAAGGGTTGTATTGGCAGTGACTGTTATGGGCAGGTCCGGAAACTTCTCGAGGCGATCCAGCGGAATCCACACCGGGCGGCTCGAAACAAGGGGCCAGTATATGTCGCCTCGCGGTGGATCCGTCCAATAGGTCTCGCCCGAGTTTTTATTCCAGCCAACAACGACGAATTTATGAATCAAGTCGGGCCTGGAAATGTAATTGACCTCTTCTGCATTCAGGCTCTGACCGGGGTCTAAAGTTTTGACTCTGCCCCATTCGCCCTGAATTTCCTCCACGATAATGACATTCCCTCCCATGGTCAAACTTTCCAATTGAGGAAAACCGGCATTGTTGAAAAGGGCTGTGTTATTGGCTTTCAAATATCGCAGTTTCCCTTCATCGAAGCCGTTCAGCGCGTCAATAAAGGCTTCCCACTCTTCGTTCAATTTTGTTCGATGCGTGCCGGAGGAGGGCTTGGGTTGTACAAAAAGGGGGACGACCTCCGGGGTTTGGTAGCCTACACCGCTCCAGTTCTCATCAGCCGTGCGCGACTTGTAATTGTAGAGTTCGAGTTGATTGTCATGTTTGACGCGATAGTATTGCACTGCCTCCTGCGGCGTAAAGGTGGCGCAGGAGGTCAGCATCCAAATGGCGAGCAACTCCAGGGTAATGATACGTTTCATCACGGCTCTATTCTAACGGCATTTCCGCAAAAGACCTTTGCCATCCTGGCATGAATGGAATTTATCTCCTCGCAAACCAAAAACGCCTGGTAGTCAACAATCACTCCTCAACAATGCTGTAAATTGGGGAAAAGAACAGGTCTGTATAATTTTATCCCATTGCTTTGTTGCAAAGATGATAGACGGAGCAGTTCATTCACGTTTTCCCTCACCTCAATCCCCTTCCCACTGGGATGGGCAGGGGTGAGGGGTGGCAAGCGATGCGAAGCATGAGCGTTTGTTTGCAACAGAGCAAGGTGGAAAATTTATCATCAAGTTACTCAATAATGAAAAGTCCCTATCCCGAACTGAGGTTAATCAATGATCTCTCTATCTCCGTTCCGCTCTGTACCTACCTCTAACATCAAACTGTCAGGTGGCTAGTGACATTTTAACTGGCAAACATACAATTATTGTACATGACACTACGATAACCTCATTTAGAGCTGTTGTAGCGGTCATGGCACTACATTATGCAAATGTTTACGAGGAGATCAAGTATGAAACTACTGTCCCGTAAAAACAAGCTCTATAGAATTCTTCTCAGAATAGAAATCCTGACATCCATGGTTTTCTTGTTAGGTTGCATACCAACTAGCACTGAAAAATCCTTGGTCGTTCACACTATCAGCACTACCAAGGAAATCGAGGTATTGCAGATTTTAGATTCTATATATGCGATTCAAAATGATTTTCAGCCAACTATTGCAGCATCATCTGGATTAGTGTGCATTTTAGGTGATATAACATACCCTCCACAACAAAAAATCAATTGCTTGGACAGCCTTACGGGAAAGCTAAATTGGGAAAGAGATATTGGTACCGCGTCAGGGGTAATAGTTGCTCCTGATGAAATTTACATAACATACAGTGGCAGACCAGGAATTGAAAAATATGACCTTGCTGGTAACTCGATCTGGTCTCATTCTTTGACCGGAAGCAGTATAGTATATGCATATTTAGATGAGAACCACATCCAACTTTTCATGCAACCAGCGAGATTCCTAATACTGGATAAACATACTGGAAATATAATTGAAGAACAAAAAGGTGAAGAGATCATTTTTAGCACAGACACCAGAAGTTATGTAAGATCTTTTGGAATAGAGTCAAGATCGAAGGATCTGAGTCAACTATATTGGCATATGGAGCTGCCAAGCAATATAAGATTAGCACCCATATTTACAGAAGACTCGATATTTATGCGGACCGGCAGGACACATGGAGCTATTATTGGCATTGATCGAAAAACAGGCAAAATACTTTGGGAAACAGATGATCATATTGTCAGTAATATTGCTTACTCATCGGATTGGAATGTTCTGTTTGCATTGACTAATGAAGAGGAATTAGTGGCGATCCAACAGGCAACCGGCAGACAATCAATCTTGGCAAATTTCTCACCCGAATTTCCTAGCGACGATGAACCATGGGAGCAATTTGAAATTGCCTTTGATGAGGAATTAAAAATATTGTCGGTACTATTGGGTGACAGCAAGCAGCTCTTTATCTTGCGTGTAAAAGAATTATGAATTCAAGCAAGTTGTTGTAAGGAGTGCTCTGCATATAGAATCCTTGTGATGGCATTCTCACAAAAAACGAGCCAAATTGTTCCTAGTTCGGCTCGTCCTCTGTGGGGAGACTGTGCTTGAAATGCTCAGGGCATTGCCCACAACGGACTTGGTGATAGACTCAGTCAAACCGTTGGGTTGAGCCTGTCGAAACCGTGAACGGAGTCACTACGAATTACATGCTCGATCTCAACACTGGTTTAACCCAGGTTCTAAATGATGGAACAAACCAATACCTTTACGGAGTTGGTAGAATTGCCTAAGTGAACACCACCACCGAATACTTCCTCACTGATGCGCTCGGCTCCGTGCGCCAGTTGACCGACGCCAGCGGACAGGTCACCTTGACGAACGCGTACGAACCGTACGGCGTCCTTGCGCAGAGCGCGGGCAGCGCGCAAACGAGGTACGGCTTCACGGGCGAGTTCACCGATCCCAGCGGGATGGTGTATCTGCGGGCGAGGTATTACATGCCGAGCGATGGACGCTTCCTCACGCGGGATACGTGGATGGGGGATGACAATAGTCCACTGTCGCTGAATCGGTGGCTGTATGTGGAGGGGAATCCGATCAACTATACTGATCCAACTGGACAATGCCCAGAAGGTTGGGTAAAAAATCCGAATGGCACTTGTAGTTTCTCGATTTTTGAATTTCTACCAGGAGGCGGTTTCATCTTCACCGTTCCCGAGGAACTTACCTGGCTGTTTTGTGAGGATCAGACGAGTATCTTCCAACAAGCCTATGCAACGCCAACTGTCACTCCTCAGCCTGCTACTTCAACACCCGCTCCTATACAAATAACATCAACACCTGCACCAACTTCGACATCAACCCCAGGATATCGTACTGTATTAGTATATCGGGGCATGAATAAAACTTCCCCAAGCGACTTCCGCATTGATCCGCCATCAGGCGACGATTGGTTAGGTGGGCTTTCTGTATTTGAGATTCTGTACGCCAATTACAAATACCAGTTGCCGTTTATTATTACGTATAAAGGTGAGAAAGTTCCATATCAGACGACAGGTACCGTGATCGGGGCTCTGAAAGATGGACAAATATACATTGGGGGTGGTATAGCCTTATATACACCCGACCATGGAAATCCTGCTATTGGCGCGGAACATTGGTCAGTCAATTTCGGCGGACTATCAGTAAATGATCTCAAACGCCAGTTGGCGGATTTTGCAAAGAAGTATTTTAATATCTCAAGCAATTGACTAGGCAGGAGCCATATCAGGAGCCATATAATGAATGATACAGAAAAGAAAGAAAAACTCGAATTATTGCTCAGAGATGAGCAACACCTAAGTGTGAAGGATGCTGAAGTCGCCGTGCAAATTGCAGAGAATTTGGAAGATAGTGATTTCCGCAGTTGGTATTTAAGCCGACTTGCAAAAAAAATTGCTACTACTAAACGTTGGGATATTGCTTTGAAATTAGCAAAGTCCGCAACGGGTTTTTATGACAGAGCGGATGCGTTAATTACCATAGCTGAACGAATTGCAAAGGAACAGGAGAAGCAAACAACTGTTGAGCTATTAAATGAGATCATTACTTCTGTAAATGAAATTACCAGTGATGAAGTCTGGCCTTGGCAAAAAGCGGAAATTTTTAACCGGGCCGCAAAGCTTTTTCTGCAAATAGGAGACTTGGATTCTGCATTGGAAACTTGGGGTAAGGCAGTAGAAATAGCTCAGGTGGCTCAAAACTACGATATTGATTCGTCTACTGTATTAGTAGAGATTGCAAAAGAGTTATTTGCAGCCGGGCAATTAGAATTTGCTAAACGCGTAGCAGAATCAATTCAGAGTGTTGGTAAACGCGAATATGCTTTGAAGCAAATCACCTGACCAGCGTAGACAGCGTTGCTTACACCTGGGATAACAACGGCAACGCTTCGACAAGCTCAGCGCGACGCCTGCTCAATGACGGTGTGAACACGTATGCCTACAACGGACTCGGCGACAGGCTCTCGCAAAACGGAATCAATTACACGCTCGATCTGAACGCTGGCCTCACCCAGGTTCTGAATGATGGAACAAACCAATACCTCTACGGAGTTGGTAGAATTGCCCAAGTGAATACCACTACCGAATACTTCCTCACTGATGCACTCGGCTCCGTTCGCCAGTTGACCGACGCCAGCGGACAAGTCACATTGGCAAACGCGTACGAACCCTACGGCGTCCTTGCGCAGAGCGCAGGCAGCGCACAGACCAGTTACGGATTCACGGGCGAGTTCACCGATCCCAGCGGGATGGTGTACCTGCGGGCGAGGTATTACAATCCCAACGACGGCAGATTCCTTACGAGGGATACGTGGATGGGGGATTACAACAGTCTGCTGTCGCTGAATCGGTGGCTGTATGTGGAGGGGAATCCTGTCAACCGCAATGACCCTTCGGGGCAATGCTATGAAGACACCGGGGATCTTCCAAAGTGGCGGCCTTGGGAATGGGAGTGGCGGATTTGGGGGTATCCAATCGTCGGTCCCTGCCAGGATCATTCAGGACCCATATCGCCAGATAAACCTCATTGGCACGAATATTGGTCAGCCAACCTGGTGTGTTCCGCCTGGCTCAATTGTTCAAAAGAAGAAGTTGTGGACGCTCTATCCAGGTTCACATTTCCGGGTCAGAACCCACTCAAGCCGGTACAAGACGGTCAGCAGAGTTTCGTTGCTCCATTCGGTTGGCTCGCGGGAAGGGGTATTGAATTGGGTGGAACACCTGTTGAATACCTGGGCGCCATTCGATCATTCGTCTTTTTCAACGGGTTACATGTAAGGAATGTATCTGAGCCTACCCACATCTTCCACAAAGGACAAGTTGACCGATATGCTGTTCAAGACGGGAAGGCTTGGTATGTTGTGACCCATGGGACCGGAAATAACATCTATTTTGCAATGGACATTGTGAATCAGGAAACGGGAGCAGGAATCTTCACCAGCGTGGATTGGGCAATGCGCCAATATCTTGAGGCCGCTCACATCCTAAATTGGATCAAAGGTCTTGATTGCTAAGACGACAACCACACCACGCATCGAAAGCGCTGATGAAATGGAGCGAATGATGTCAGTCGAATGGGTCAGAATTGGGGCAGGGTTTTTGTTGTTGATCGTCGTTTTGGGATGTGGTTTCCCGTTCATAAACGACAACCGGCAGGAAGCCAGAAGGGGCGTAGTAATAACCATCGACTTGAATCGGCGACAGGAGTTTTTCGATCAGCTGAATAAATTCGCTGAGGCAAACGGTTTTACTATACTTATAGACACATTGTCCTCAAGCGACGAGGAATTTCAAATTTACATGACGCGGGAAGACGTTATCATTTCAGGTGTGAGTCTAGCAAACGAGTATCACATTGCGTTTTCAGATGTAATTAATCGGCAACCTGCTCCCGAGTCGGTCTTCGACGGTCTAGTGAGCCAACTTGAAGAGTATGTAAGTGAGGTCCCAGGTACAACATTCCTCATAACGAAGTAGGAGCGTGTTATTGCCTTGCGGACTTTCCCCTAAACAAAAAGACGAACCAAACTGGAGACAGTTCAGCTCGCCTTCTCGTGGGGTGACCTGATTGTACCCTCAACTCGGCTAAATGCAAGAGCCATCGTACTTTAACAGACAAATACATACACATCGCACCTCTCGGCGCGCTTGACTCTGGTTGTATAATGGATATGAGCGGCGAGCCCGTAAAACCCCTTTGTGGGTCTCCGAAAGGAGTTCACACTTTCATGTGTTTGGGACGCCGCTCACTCCTTCGACAGGCTCAGGACAGGCTAGTAGAATCGCCCAAGTGAACACTTCCACACTGGTCACTGACATCGTCCCCTTGCGGGATTACTTCCTCACTGATGCACTGGGTTCCATGCGCCAGTTGACCGACGCCAGCGGACAGGTCACATTGGCAAACGCGTACGAACCCTACGGAGTCCTTGCCCAGAGCGCAGGCAGCGCACAGACCAGTTACGGATTCACGGGCGAGTTCACCGATCCCAGCGGGATGGTGTATCTGCGGGCGAGGTATTACATGCCGAGCGATGGCAGGTTCCTGACGCGGGATACGTGGACAAAAGGGGTGATGATCTGAGAGTCTACTAACCTGAATTCGGGATAAACGGTTTGAGGTAGCCGCGCTCTCCCTCACCCCACTGGGAGAGGGGCAGGGGTGAGGGGTGGCAAGCGATGCGAAGCATGAGCGTTTGTTTGCAACAGAGCAAGGTGGAAAATTTATCATCAAGTTACTTAATGATGAAAAGTCCCTATCCCGAACTGAGGTACCACAGGCACACGATCTTTCAGGCTTTCTCTGTGATCTCCGTGTGCTTTGTGGTAAAGACGTTTAGCCGCTTATGGAATTAGCAGACCATTTGGATGAAAAAATTAAGGTCCTGTTGTGGCTGTCTCTGAAGGTGAGGGGGTTGGGAAGGGAGTAAGTGTTTCGGTTGGCGTAGGAGGAATAGTGGGAGGAATGGGTGTCTCAGTAGGTATTACGGGAGTCGGCGTCGGGGTGGAGGTCGGCGCGGGTGTCGGGGTAGGCAGGCTGAGGCGTAGGGTGATGCGCCGTTCGGCATAGTAGTCCTCTCCATTGGCAAGATAAAGCCTGAGGGTGATTCGGTCGCCGCTGACATCTTTCAAATCCCATCTGTAGATTAGGGATGGTTCTGCAAAGGAGTTGCTTCCCTCGGCAAGGAGTTCCCAATTGGAGGGATCATCGCCCAAGCCATATTCGAGACGCCATGTTGTAAAGGTGCCGTTTTGAACATCAATCACACCCTGAATGGGAAGCGAGAAATCTGTAATGAGGTCGTTATCGTTGAGGTTGGTAAATTGGAGGATGGGACGCGGGTCGGTGGAGTTGCATTCGCGTTCGGGTGCAAAGAAGGGATTGCGCGGCAGGTTGTGTTCTTCGAGCCATTGTCTGCCTTCGCTTGTCTTGAGCCATTTGCGCGCCCAGGGATCAGAGACGTTCATGACCAGTTCGGTTTTTGCAAAGTCTTCACACGCGTTTCCGGCGATCAAGCCTGTCCAGGTATCTATCTTGACCTCGCGCAGAAGGTCTTGACTGCTAGGGAGAGGAGGTTGATCACTAGCAAAAAATTCACTTCGCTGACCTCCGCGACACCATTGTGAGGGTTCGGTTCCCGAAAGGGAGCAAATGATTTTTTCTGTAATGCCCGGTGGAATGACAAAAGGTGTGGGCGAATTGTTGCTGACAATCGGCACAGCATATTGCATGAATGCCGACCAGATAGGCGCGGCGCCGGTTAACCCGGTGGTGTTGACCATGGGGGTGTAATCGGCGTTCCCTACCCAAACACCCACTGCAAGATCAGGGGTGTAGCCGAGTGTCCAGTTATCGCGGAAGTCGTTGGTGGTGCCGGTCTTTGCGGCGGCGGGGAAGGGGAGGTTGAGAACCGAATTGCGCCCGAACATCCATGCACGCGCTTCGTTATCGGAGAGGATCGAGGAAATCAGGAAGGCATGTTCGGGACGAATGACCTGTTCACCTTCGGGAGGCTGGTATTCGTAGATGATATTCCCTTCAAAATCTGTGATTTTTAGGATAGCAACCGGCGGGACTTTTTTGCCTCCATTTGCAAAAACGGAGAAAGCGGCTGTCATCTCCAGTAAGCTGACATCGCCTC
>DATLZK010000052.1:0-19954 GCA_035574015.1 Anaerolineales bacterium | reverse complement strand
TCGTTTGCTGGTGGCTGTGTCGGTGATGATAGAGTGGGGGGAGGGGGATGTTGGAATTCCGAATGTCAGTGGGGGCGGATTGTCCTGGCAATTAGTGGCGTCGGCTAGGGGAGAGTCTTCGTGGTCGGATGGGTTATTTATCTTTTCGGCGCGCGTGGGTTCATCTGACTTGGAGATGTCGGTTACATTGAATGATGATAACAATGAGCAAGTGTACACATGGGCTGTGTTGGTTGTGCAAATTAGCGGGGATGATGGCGAGAGTAGTATTTATGGTGTGGCATCTTCGGGTACTTATGAAATCCCGGATGGATCTTACTCATTGACTTTGACTGCTTCGCCTGGCGAGGGGGATATAACGTTGCTGTATTTGATGACAGATGCGGATAATGCTCCTGTGGAACCACTTCTCGATAGTGGTTGGACTCTTGTTGATGATTTGTCTGTCCCGGCCGGCGGGGCAGGCTTGGTGTGTGCGAGGAGGGAGGGTAGTACATCGTCTATTGTCAACGTGCTTGATGTTTATCGAGCGGGGGGTAATCTATATAATGCTGCGATGGTTGCGTTTATTGTGCGCGCGCAAACTGCGATTATAGCTACACCTGGCATGTATCTCTGGATGCTTGCTAATTCGTATTATGAGCAGTTACAGGGGGTTGAGGCGGGGTTGGAGAGACCGAGCGGAATGAACGCGGGCTTTTGGGGTCAGAAGTTCTTTGGGGTTTAATCGGGTTTTAATCTTGACAAAAAAAGATAGGATGGGGTTAGAAAAGGGTGTAGAAAGGAGCGTGTAAGATGGCAAAAGTAATTAATCCTTTGCTTTCGGGTACGGCGTCGGGTCAACTGGGTCACATGATGACCTTTGACAAGCGTGGGTACGTGCGGAAGTACGTAATACCCGCGAACCCGCAGACGACGAATCAAATGACTGTGCGTAACTCTTTGGGCGATATCCAGCGTGAACTTAAACTTATGGGGTCCGTGCTGCGGAATCAACTCAAGAGTCAGTTTGGGTATCGCTGGGGTGCACTGATCATCGGTGAGCTGATGGCAAATGACCAGGCTGCGTACAATACTTATGCGGCGGAGTGGGCGGCTTTCAGCACGGCGGAGAAAACCGCTTGGGCTACGGCTGATCTGGTGGTCCCGGTTGTGAAGACAGACGGCGAACTGCTTTATTGCGTGGCGTCGGCTGTGTATGACATTGCTCAGCGCATTGGGGCGGTGATTAGCCTGTCTCAGCCCATCGCAACGAACGCGGCTACCGTTGGCGCTGAGTGGACGGATAACACGCCGTAGGAGGACATGATGGATGGATCTGAGAAGGTCTCGGCGTTTATCGCGGTTCTCGTGACTGTTGGCTGCTTTGTTCTGCTTGCCTTGGGTGTGCCTGTGCCTGACTGGATTTCGGCAGGCTTTGGGCTGGTCCTGGGCTTCTTCTTTGGCAATCAAAGCGCACTGGCGCGAGCGCGGGCGCGTTGATTCAAAACGGGAGCCCCTCAGCGGTGGGATGCGCTGGGGGGCTAATTGCCGATGTACGAATATAAAGCGATTGTTCTCGAAGTCATTGATGGCGACACATTGACGCTTGACGTGGACGCCGGCTTTTACCTGCATTATCATGTGCGGGTGCGTCTGGCACGGATCAATGCGCCGGAGACGGTGGAATTTAGCGCGCGGGGTGTTAGTGATCCCGCTAAAGAGTTCGTTTTGTCTCGGTGTGGACCTGGCACTGTTGTGGTGGCGAGAATATCCAAGGCGGACAAATTCGGGCGGTGGCTGGCAGAGATTTTGTATCTGCCGGGGTCTCAATCAGTGGATGAGATCAGGACGAGGGGGAAGAATTTGAGTGATGATTTGCTGGCGGCTGGGCTTGCGAAATTATATTGAGCAGAACTACTGTTCTATTGACATAGTGGCGCAACTGTCGTAAACTCGACCGTATGAAAAGTCGAACGATAACGACGGCAGAAGCAGCAAAGATGCTGGGATGCTCTCAGCGTACAGTTCAGCGGATGATAGATAGTGGGGTGTTGCGTGCGTGGAAAGTGACGCCTGGCATGAAAAGCGTATGGCTGATGTGGGAGTCAGATGTTCGGGCGATTTTGGCAGCGCGTGAGCGCATGGCTAGAGGAAAAGGATCAGGAAGGCATCACAAACAGGGATAACCTGTTGAGTGGTGTCTTTTTGTTTCTTTTTGTTGTGCTGTGGGTTTTAGGTGGACCGCCTAGGCATCCGTGAGAATCAAAAGCCCTCAGGTGAGGCTGAGGGCTTTTGCACGATGAGCCTATTGGCTGTAAGGTGGTAGTGGCACCTTAACAACCGAATAGACTAAGTGCCCCGGGCAGGAATCGAACCTACATCAAAGCCTTAGGAGTGCCTTGTTCTGTCCATTGAACTACCGGGGCTTTTGCGGCACGGATTATATCATCATCAGATTGCTCTGTTGAAAACATGGACAAAGGATTGTCGTCGGCATTGCTTTTCACCCTCACCCCTGCCCCTCTCTCACTGGGAGAGAGGTTGGGGTGAGGAAAAGCCAGGATGAGTACCCAGGTCTATTATCTTCGCAACAGAGCGTCATCAGATCAAAAGATTATTCTTCTTTTGGTGGTGCAGTGGGACCGTAATCCAACACCTTGCGTACCTGTGTTGTGCCTTCTGGCGGACCAACGATTCCTCGCTCCTCCATCATATCTACAAGGCGCGCGGCGCGCGTATAGCCGATTCTCATACGGCGTTGCAACATAGATACCGAAGCGCGCCCCTCGCGGCGCACTAGGTCAATGGCTTCAGAAAGCAGTGGGTCCGTATTCGTTTCTTCGGGGGTCATATCCTCAAATAGCGGCACCTGCTTGAGCAAAGCGTCGGATTTTGGCATATCTACCGGTATCGCCGCGGCCGCATAAGGGCTCGTGCTACCAAGTTGTGCACGCCAAAACTCCACGAGATTTTGAATCTCGTTATCGGAGACAAATACACCCTGTAAACGAATAGCCGTCGGCGCATCAGGTGCTTGAAAGAGCATATCTCCACGTCCAAGCAGTCGTTCTGCACCGGGCTGATCGAGGATGACGCGGCTGTCGGTATTCGATGCGACGGCAAAGGCGATGCGCGCCGGGAAATTCGCCTTAATCAGTCCGGTCACCACATCCACCGAGGGGCGCTGCGTGGCAAGGATCATGTGAATCCCTGTAGCACGTGCCAGTTGCGCAAGGCGCGTGATGGTCTGTTCGGTTTCGCCGGGTGCAATCATCATCAGATCAGCGAGTTCGTCAATCACAATCACGAGGAAAGGTAGTTTCTTTTGTCCTTGCAATTTCATGCGCGCGTTGTAATCGGTGATATTGCGCGCACCGGCCTGCGCAAACAGATGATAACGCTTGTCCATTTCGCGCGTCATCCACTGCAGCGCGCCAATCACGCGCTCGATTTCCACAACCACCGGCGCAAGCAGATGTGGAATGCCGTTATAACCGGTCAACTCCACACGCTTTGGATCAATCAAAAGCAATCGCAGATCATCGGGGGTGTTGTGCAAAAGAAAGCAGGTCAGTATGGCATTGACGCATACAGATTTACCTGAGCCGGTTGTACCCGCAATGAGCAAATGTGGCATGGATTCGAGCGTGGCGCTGATGGGGTGTCCCGTCACATCACGCCCCAGGGCAAAGCGCAATGGATGTTTGTTGCGCTGAAAAGTCTCGCTTTCGATAATATCGCGCAGAGCAACGAGAGTCATCTCTTCATTGGGAACTTCGATACCGACGTAACTACGCCCCGGTACCGGCGCCTGAATGCGGATGCGCGGCGCGGCCAGCGCAAGCGCAAGGTCATCGGCGAGAGAGGCGATCTTGTTGACACGCACGCGAATACGTCCGCCTCGCGTCTCGACGAAAAGCGGCTCCACGCCAAATTGTGTGATCGTTGGTCCGCGATTGATCTCCACCACCTGAGCAGGCGCGCCAAAGGAAGCCAGGGTTTCCTCGATCAGGCGGGCACGCTGCTGAATGAATTCCTCATTGACTGCCGGCGCAGACCCCGAATTGAGGATATTCTTGATATCTGGCAACTGCCAATGGATGACCGGTTCTGCCGTTTTGACAATCGTCACCGGTTTGACCGTTGCAGGCTGTTCGACCACGGGTTCGGGGCGATGCAAAGGGGTGAAGCCATTCGAGGTCACGTTGGCTTCATCAAGCGGTATCTCTGCTTTACTCTTCGTTCGAGATACAAACCAACCGCGCATCGCCGCAACAAGTGGAGCAAACCATCTGAAAAGGTCCTCGATGGAAATATCAAAGGTCATGCTCAGTGCCACGAGGAGCCAGGCAATTAACACTACGACGGCCCCCGCCGCACCAAAACTATTGAACAAGAAGCGCTCAAATAGGCTTCCGATGTATCCACCGCCTGCACCATCGAGGGCGGCCTGTTCTGCCATCTCCGGTGAGGCAATGATGGAATGCATTGCTGTGAGAATCCACAGGAAAAGAATGAGGATGCCAGTGGCACGCTCGAGCGAGAAGGGAGGGAGTTTTTCGATGCGCCGCAAGACGAGCCACAATCCCAGCAGGATTAGGGTGAGCGGCAAAACGTAAATCCCCCAGCCAAAAAGACGCCCCAGCAGGCTCATCAGACTTTCAGTCACCGCGCTGCGCTGCGCAGAGAAAAGGAGCAGCGCGAGGAGAAACCCGCTCATTGCCATGCCCGCGCCAATCACATCCAGTTTACGCTCAGGGGTGAGGGAATCCCACCAATTAACGGAAGCAGGCTGTGGGGGGTGTGATGCGTGTGTTGCTCTTCGCCGCGAGGCAGGTTTTTGAGTCGAATCCTTCCCGCGCGAAGCGGTCACCGTTCGTTCTTTTGGTTTTGCGCCTTTGTTCGGTGGCGAGAGAGGAGTCTTGAGTGGCATAGCCTCGAGGTGTAGTATAGCACAAATGGTCTGTTTTTCTTTTAAGGTACAATTGCCCTGCTCTACGCGCTGCCAAATGGAGGCGCGAATTTTTCAGCGTTCGAGGAATCTCTTTGTTCGAAATACTTTTTCTTGGCACTTCTGCATCCGCGCCCTCTGCCCGGCGCGGTCTTTCTGCCCAGATCGTCAAGCATGACGAATATCGTTTTTTGATTGATTGCGGTGAAGGGACGCAACGGCAAATTTTGCAAGCAGGCGTGGGCTTCAAAAATCTCACGCGCATCCTGCTGACGCATGGTCATCTGGATCATATCCTTGGGCTGGGTGGATTGATGTCCACATTCATGCGTTGGGAGGCCATTGATGAACTTGACATTTTCGGTGGCCGTTCGACGCTCGACCGCGTGCATGATTTTTTATATGGCGTCGTCTTGCGAGGCAACCCGCCGCCTATGCCGTTGCGCTTGAATGAGATCAAACCTGGCACGTTTTTCGAGGCAGATGATTTCACCATCACTGCGTTTCCGGTCACGCATCGTGGACCGGATTGTTTGGGCTACGCTTTCGAGGGGAAGGCACGTCGCCCCTTCCTGCCGGCTAAGGCGGATGAACTCGGGGTCCCGTTTGGGCCGGAACGACGCGAGCTGGTGGAGGGCAGAAGCATCACTCTGCCGAACGGCCGGCGCGTCACGCCGGACGATGTGTTGGGTCCACTGCAAAAGGGCGTGAAACTCGTCATTGTAGGGGATGCCGGTCGAACGGACGATCTGCTTGAAGTGTGCAGGGGCGCGGATGCGCTAGTCATTGAAGCAACCTATCTGGAGGAAGAAGCGGAGATGGCGCGCCAGTTTTCACACCTCACAGCGCGTCAAGCCGCGGAATTTGCCGCACAGGCTGGAGTGAAGAAATTGATCCTGACCCACATCTCACGCCGCTACCGCGAGAAGGAGGTGCTTCAGGAAGCACAGGAGGTCTTTCCGAATGTGAGTGTGGCGCGGGATTTTGACATTTTTCAAATCAAGAGAGACGAGAAAGTATGATAGGTGGAACAAGTTTCACTTTAGGCGTCTTGACTTCCGGCGGGGACGCGCCGGGGATGAATGCCGCCATCCGCGCCGTGGTGCGGACGGCGCTGGCCAATCATGCAAAGGTTCTTGGAATCCTGAACGGTTATGAAGGTCTGCTCAATGGTGAATTCAGACCCATGGGCGCGCGGGACGTGGGAGGCATTTTGCAGCGCGGGGGAACGATTTTACAAACGCGCCGCAGTGAGCGCTTCTACGATCCAAAGGGACAACGCGAGGCGATTCGGCGCATGAATGAGGCAGGGATAGATGGGTTGATCGTCATCGGTGGAGATGGTTCCTTGCGAGGTGCACATGCTCTGGCACAGCAAGGGGCTAAAGTGATCGGCGTCCCTGCCAGCATTGACAATGATATTTGGGGCAGCGACATGGCAATCGGCGTGGATACTGCTCTCAATACCATCATGGAAGCGGTGGATAAATTGCGCGATACAGCCTCCTCACACAACCGCGCTTTCTTGATCGAAACCATGGGACGCAATTCAGGCTATCTGGCTGTGATGGCAGGTATCGTGTGTGGTGCGGAGATTGTTTTGATGCCTGAGGTGACCTGTACAGCGGAAGAGGTGGCGCACGCCGTCGAGGATGCTTACCGTCGAGGCAAAGCACACGCTATCATCATCGTTGCGGAAGGCGCCGGCATTCGCACGACGGACCTAGCGCGCATCATAGATGAAATGGATGTCGGGTTCAAGACGCGCGTCACGATTCTGGGACACATCCAGCGCGGCGGACGCCCCACCGCCTTTGACCGTCTGCTTGCGGCGCGCATGGGAACGAAGGCTGTCGAATTATTGCTCGAGGGGAAAACCGATCTTATGGTTGGATTGAAAGGCATGGGTATTGTGGAAGTGCCGCTCGAAGAGGTCACCACCCACGCGCGTTCTGCAACCTTGAATTATTACGAGATGGCCAAGATGTTGGCGCGATAAAGGAAACTCCGATGGCAACGTGCCATCGGAGTTCTTATTTCCTGCAAAGGCAATTATCTGCTCCCAAACCCTCTCGCAAAGGGCGGCGAGGTGGGGGGCTTGCAAAGTTCGATTCGTGCAATCTAAATCATCGTCGGTTCTTCATAGACGCCGAACACTTCCTTCATGACCTGGACAATTTCACCCAAAGTCGCATAAGCGCGCACGCAGTCCAGGATATAGGGCATGGTATTTTCCGTACCTTGCAGAGCAATGCGCAGACGATCCAAAGTTTGGCCAACGCGTCCGTTATCGCGCGTGCGGCGCACTTCCTTGAGCCGCTTCACTTGGCGTTCATAACCTTGTGGATCCATCTCGAGGAGCGGAATGGTGACAGGCTTATCGTCCACGTAAGCATTCACACCAACGATCTTGCGAATGCCCTCGTCAATCTCGCGTTGATAGCGATAGGCCGCGTCGGAGATTTCGCTTTGGAAGAAGCCCTTTTCGATGGCAGGGATGACGCCTCCCAGTTCCTCGATGCGGCGGAAGTAATCGTACGCCTGCTTCTCAAGGCGATTGGTCTGTGCTTCGACGAAGTAACTGCCTCCAAGAGGATCCACTGTATTCGCCACGCCGGACTCTTCGGCGATGATCTGCTGCGTGCGCAACGCGATAGTGACAGCCTGTTCTGAGGGAAGTGCCAGCGCTTCATCCAGTGAATTGGTATGAAGCGATTGTGTGCCGCCCAAGACAGCCGCCAGCGCTTGAATTGCCACTCGTACGACGTTGTTCATAGGCTGTTGAGCCGTGAGGCTCACGCCGGCGGTTTGGGTGTGGAAGCGCATCAGCCATGAGCGCGGATTCTTCGCCTTGAAGGTCTCGCGCATTTCACGTGCCCAAATGCGGCGTGCAGCACGGTATTTGGCAATTTCCTCGAAGAAGTCATTGTGCGCGTTGAAGAAGAACGAAAGGCGCGGTGCAAACTCATCCACGTCCATGCCGCGTGCAATACCCCAACGTACATATTCCATGCCATCTGCCAGCGTGAACGCCAGTTCCTGCGCGGCGGTGGAGCCTGCCTCACGGATGTGATACCCCGAAATCGAAATAGTATTCCACTGCGGCACGTGCTTTGCGCCGAACTCCATTGTATCTACTACCAGCCGCATCGAAGGTTCGGGCGGGAAGATAAATTCCTTTTGTGCAATGAATTCCTTGAGAATATCGTTCTGAATCGTGCCGCGCAATTGGTCGGGACGCACACCCTGCTTTTCCGCCGCGACAATGTACATAGCCCAGATGATGGCTGCGGGAGAATTGATCGTCATACTCGTGGAGACTTTGTCGAGCGGAATGCCATCGAGCAGAATTTCCATGTCCTTTAGCGAAGAGACCGCCACGCCACATTTGCCGAATTCTCCCAACGCTTCAGGCTGATCAGTGTCATAACCCATGAGCGTGGCAAGATCAAAGGCGATGGAGAGTCCCGTTTGTCCTTGATCCAGCAAATATTTGAAACGCGCGTTTGTCTCTTCCGCTGTGCCAAAGCCGGCGAACATGCGCATCGTCCAGAGTTTACTGCGATAGAGCGTCGGATGGATGCCGCGCGTGAAGGGATATTCCCCCGGTAGTCCGAGGGAGGAAGCGTAGTCCATGTCCGCCACATCGAGGGGAGTATAGACGCGGTTGATTGGCTCGGAGGAAGTGGTGATGAATTCGTCTGCGCGCTCCGGCATTTGGGAGAGGGACTTTTTCAGGGTAGTCTCCTCCCATTGGGTAAGAGATTGTTTCAATTCTTCGAGTTTCGTCTTGTCGTACATGGCAACTCCTTTGACAGGTTGTTTGCGATTATACTTTCCACTTCTCACTTCTGGTATACTCATTTTGAAAGGTAACTATGCCGCGTTTTGAGATTGACGTTGACCCTTGTGATCACATCACCGCCGACGCCATCGGCAAGCCCGGTCAGCGGGTATTTTATATTCAAGCCTTTCAAAATCAGCGCACTATCACGGTCATTATTGAGAAAGCACAGTTGCACTCGCTCGCCATAGGCATCGAGCAGTTCCTTTCCCAGATCAGCAATCAGAATCCCAATCTGCCCGAAGCCTCCGGCGATTACGTGGAGGAGCTGATGCACATCCACCCGCCCGTTGACCCGCTCTTTCGCGTTGGCGAGATCGGTCTCGGCTATGACCGGGAACGGGACCTGGTAGTGTTGTTCGTCAAGGAAATTTTGAGCGAGGAGGACGACCCGGAGAGCGCGGCGGTCATCCGCTTCTGGGCAACACGCACCCAAATGCGCATGTTGGCACGCTGGGGCGTGGAAGTTGTTTCGCGCGGACGCCCCATCTGCCCGCAGTGCGGTCAACCGATGGAGCCGGAGGGGCATTTCTGTCCTAAAAAGAACGGACATTTGCACTAATGCTGAAATTTTATTCAGTCACGCAAGAACACCAAGCTTCGACTAAGAACCAACTTCTTTTGCAAAATATTGTTGGCAGTGGTTTCGACATAAGAGCCGCAATGCTCAATTTAACAGATTGCCGATTACTACAAAGGCTTTATGCCAGTACACACTATGCCGACCGACATTATCTGCAATAACTCGCTGGTCTTTTTGCATCGAATTCACGCGAATTTCTCGAAAAAATTTGGTCAATTCGTGTCCTTCGATGCCAATACATTTTATTGCGGGTAAACGCTATGGAGTATGCACGCACTTCAACAAGCCTTCCAGCATGGCGACCTTAAACTCAAAGGTCAGTTCATGCTTGGTTCGAATTACACCTTCCTCGTTGACGTTCACTACGAGGGGAAAACGTATCAAGCCGTTTACAAACCCACGCGCGGTGAACAGCCTCTTTGGGATTTTCCCGAAAACACACTTGCCAAGCGCGAGGTAGCCGCTTATCTCGTCAGCGAGGCGCTGGGCTTTCACATTGTCCCCTTCACTATGCTGCGTGAAGATGGACCTCACGGAGCAGGCTCACTCCAACAATACATCGAATACGATCCACACTATCACTACTTCAATTTCTCGGAAGAGGACAAACAACTCCTGAAGCCTGTTGTGCTCTTTGACCTCCTTGTCAACAACGCAGATCGCAAAGGCAGTCACGTTCTCTTTGAAAAAGAGACGCACAAACTCTGGGCAATTGATCACGGGATTTGCTTTCACGAACAGGACAAACTGCGCACTGTGTTGTGGGATTTTGCCGGGCAAAAGATTCCGGAGGACTTACTCGCCCGCCTCTCGCTCAGCCCAAGCCTGCTCGCTGACCTTGAGCCTTATCTCAGCCCGCGCGAGATCGAAGCCCTCTGCACCCGTGCCACCTCCATCCTTCAAAGGGGAATCTTCCCTCATCCGCCCCGCGACCGCCGCGCTATTCCCTGGCCCCCTCTATAAACCATTTTGAGTTTGCTTTGTTGCAAACATAGACAAAGGATAGTCGTCGGCATGGCTTGTCCCCCTCACCCCTGCCCCTCTCCCAGTGGGAAGGTAGGGTGAGGGAAAGCGGATATGAATACTTAGGTCTATTATCTTCGCAACAGAGCATTTTGAGTTCCTCATTATCACACCTCCCCAATTCGATCTTGACATCCTATCCCCATTACATGAAAGAAAGTTCCCACTTGTGAACTCCACCTAACGAAAGCAGAGAGGCAAAACAAGCGACCTTCTATCAAACCGGGTTCTCCCCTCGGACGACCTCAATTTCCTCCAAATTCAGGAAAACATCCACCTCATCACCATAACCGATCCCTGGGATGGGAAGAGCGATTACTTCCAGCAGGGAAGGGTTTTGAAAATGGCGCAGCTTCGTCTCAGGATGCGGATAATAGACCCAGCCGTCATATTCGATGTTCCGGTAAACGACCCGACAACGCGAAAACGAAAAATGCTCAGGCGGGTGTAAATCCGTCCAGGCGACGCTCCAAAAAGTAAATTCAGGTTTGAGAAATCGAAAAACATACGGTCGGATATCAATGTTGAGCGTGCCGTTGAAGTAACGGCTCAGATCCAACCCGCGCGCGGCAAAGAGAGGGCGCTGTTTCTCCAACGTGCCATAGGGATAATCCTTCGACGGTCCCGAAGCGACGCGATACCCCTGAACGATACGCCCATGAACTCGAACCCATTGCACTGTAGTCATCATTGACACTGTACAGACTGTCTCTCCACAGGCAAACCAAACACTTCATACACAGGCACACCATCCCATTCGGGGGGAATGGATAAACCGAGCACAAATGCGGCGGTTGCGGCAGTATCCATCACGTGAATCGGCGTGGTCAATTGCCCTGGCTGAATGCCCGGACCCGAAGCAATCCAGGGAATGGTCATATCTTCAGGCATGCTCGAGCCGTGAGTCGTGTCATGCCCGCCATGATCGGCTGTAACGATAATGAGAGTTTCCTCGCGCAATCCCCTCCCATCCAACTCAGCCAGAATTTGACCCAACGCTTCATCCGCACGTTGAATGACGCTGATCTGCTGTGGAGAAAGCCAGCCATAAAGATGTCCCATCCAATCGGGGGTGGGAAAGTGAATGAATAGCACACCAAAATCCTGCGGGAAGTTTTCGAGCAGGTGTGCTGTAATGACCAAATCGCGATCATTGATGAAGGCGAAGACATCCGTGCTGGATGGCTCAGTGATCTGGCGAAGTTTCTCCTTGCCGACGTACATCACCGTTTGCAAACCGGCGGCGTGCGCCAAGTCAAACAAATCGGTTCCTTTTGCATATCCCTTTTCGGGAAGGTAATCATTCCAGTCTACGCCATGTTTGGAGGGACACATTCCCGTCAGCATGGAGGCATGTGCAATCAAGGTCACGCTGGGAAAAACGGTTTGCGCGTTCAATGAATACGCGGCGTTTTGCATCAGTCCCAGCAAATTAGGCATCGGGGCGAGGGAAATGGCGTCGGGGCGAAGACCGTCAATGGACAGGATCAAGACACGGGTCGCGTGAGGCGAAGGGGTCGGTGAAGGGGAGATCGTCGGTGAGGGCGTTTCCGTCGGAGTCGCCGTAGCGGTGGGCGTATGAGTTGAAGTGGAAGTGAGAGTAACGGTGGGAGAAACAACCACTGGCAAAGGGAGATTTAGCATCCCACACGCCAGGGCAAGAAGAGCAACTATAAGCAGACCGATGAGAGAGGCTCGGCGATTCATCATGAATTTTGTATGGGATGTTTATGGGCACTCAATGCGATAGGTGGTTTCGGCTTGAATGGGATTGGGCGCTGTGACAATCAGCCGTATCCAATAAGTGCCTGCCGCAAGGATGGGCGTGTAATCTGCAGAAAAGATTTTTGCGCCGAAGGTATCGAAGTCCGAAGTGCGTGTGGACATGGCTCCGCCTTGTTGAGTCTCGAAATACCATTTGACGGTTGTCGGTCCGTTCGTCTCGATGGTGCCTTCGATTTCGAGGACAGGAACCGGTCCGACACAGCCGGCAATGCTGATCACCGCAGGCTTCACCCTTACACTGACGTTTGTCACAGACGCTTGGGGCGCTTCAAAAACCGGGACAAGCGTGACGTTGCCGGCCGTATTGACTACACTCGCGGCGACCCAGCAATTCCTGCCTGCGCCAAACGGATCAACGATGTACCACCAGTTCCCATCCGTGCTCCTGCCCAGAATTTGTGCGCTCTGCCCCACATTCAAACCGCTGAGGACAACCCATGCCGTTCCCGGTCCAAAGCGGCAATTGACCGCCACATCTTTCGGAAATGCAACAGGCACCGCAGGCGTGAAAGTAAGAGTTGGAAGCGGCGTATCGGTCGGAGAAGGGGTCTGCGTAGCGGTATTGGTTGGTAGTGGCTGGGTAGGAGAGGGTAGAACCGGCGCGGTAGGAGAGGGTGTAATAGGAATCGTGGAGGGAATGTTGCAGGCTTGCGCAAAGAAAGTGAGCATGAGCACTGTAAGGGCGACCTTTTTCATGATTTCTCCTTCTCATCCCTCCACATAGGGAACATATTCGGCGCGGGCGATCCCTTGTTTGATGGCAGTCTCAGCAACGGCGCGTGCGACCTCCTGATGCACTTTTTTATCGAGCGGATTGGGCATAAGTTCTCCTGCGGGGGTCATGCGTACCAATACTTCCATCGCGGCAATCAGCATTTCTTGTGTAATGCGCGGAGCATTCGAGTCCACCGCACCACGAAAGATGCCAGGGAAGCCCAATACATTGTTGACCGATTTTCCATCTGCGGCAAACGCGGCACCATGCGCCAGCGCTACTTCGGGATCAATCTCAGGATTGGGATTGGAGAGCGCCAGAATAATTTGCCCTTTGCGTACCATTTCGGGTTTGATGAGATTCGGTGCGCCTGTGGTTGCGATGACAATATCACACTCGGACATGATTTCTTTCAAGTTGGATTTTCGTCCACCTGCGCGTGCAAATCGCTCGAGGGCGTCTTCGCTCAGGTCCGCGCCCAAAACCGGATTGCCAGTCAGATGCATGATCATTTTTCCAATGGCGTTGCCCGCCGCGCCCAGGCCGATCTGCCCAATGAGCGCCTTACCGATGTCCACGCCGGTGCGCTGTGCCGCGACCATCAGCGCAGCTATGCTGACAACTGCTGTGCCATGCTGATCATCATGCATGACGGGAATGTCGAGCATCTCCTGCAAGCGCTGTTCCACCTCAAAGCAGCGCGGCGCGGAGATGTCCTCCAACTGAATGGCGGCAAAAGTCGGTGCGATGGTTGCCACTGCCTGGACAATCTGATCGGGGTCCCGTGTGTTCAGCAGGATGGGTACGCCCGAAAGGCCAACCAGAGTCTCCATCAACATAGCCTTACCTTCCATGACAGGCATGCTAGCAAGCGGACCGATGTCGCCCAGGCCCAACACTGCGGTCCCATCCGTCACGATAGCCACCATGTGACTGATGCTGGTATACAGACGAGCAAGCGCAGGATCATCGGCAATCTTCAAACAGACCTCTGCCACGCCGGGCGTATAGACGCGGCGCAGGGTAGCAATGGAATCAATTGGGAAGCGCGAACGGATGGCAATCTTTCCTTTTTGATGGAGCGCAAGCACTTCATCGCGAATCTCGAGGACGCGCGTGCCTTCGTTGGCACGCATGGCTTCGATGACGTGATCCATATGCTCAGCATCATCGGCATACACGGTAATATCGCGTACAACAGAATGCGCAGTTTCGGTGATTAGTTCAATGCTTCCCACACTTGCGCCCATATTGGCAATGGCGCCCAGCAAACGCGCCAGTGTGCCGACTTTCTGTTCATTGCGGACGCGGATTGTCCGCATCAGTTTACGTTCCCAGGCCATAGGCTGCATCCTTTCGAGAAATCAAACCTCATCTTAGGCAGTCTTCCTCTCTCGCCCCCCATGAGAGGAAAGATTTTTTACAAGGACTAGGCACTAAGAAAGTGTCCGAAAAGTTCATGTGGTTGCTACAAACTGTGTCTGACGTTTTGCCGTTTTGTCGAACCGTCCATGAATTCACGAATAGAGCTGCCCGCATTCGAGTATTCATGCCGCATTCGTGATGCACGGATGGTTTGCGGAGCAAGACAGCCTACTTTGCGATAAACAAGATTCAGATTTGGAATTGCTGGCAAAACATCAGTTTTCAGGCACTCTAATTTTGCAATAGACTCATTATATGACATTAAGGATGGAAATCAACTCATCGAAAGACTGGATGACGCGGCAATCGGCTTCAGGAAAGATTCCGTTCGGGTCATAGAGTATGGGGTGAAGGCCGGCGCGACGCGCGCCAACCACATCCGCGAAATAATTGTCGCCCACATAAATCGTTTCCTCGGCATTTACGTTCACGCGCTGAAGCGCATGCGTGAAAACGCCGGGGTCGGGTTTGAAGATGTTGATTTCACCAGCCGCAAGGGAAAAATCGAAGAACTCGCGGATGCCATGCGCTTCGAGCAAATCATCGAAAGGCTCATCACGATTCGAGATGACCGCCATGAGATAGCCCGCCCTTTTCAACTGGGGTAGCACGCGCTGCACATCCGCAGGAATAACGCTTTGCGGCGCATATACCTCGCCCATGTGCGCCGAAACCTTCGGAGCAAGTTCCAGCGCTTGATCGTTCGAGATGCCCAGTGCGATTAAACGGCGGCGACTGTATTCGATCCAAAAGTTTTCGGTATCGGCAGAATGGGCAAGTAAATCGTCTCGCAAATCAGGCGAATTTGCCCAATAAAGATGCTCCCAGCGCAACGCGCGCAGACGATCCTCTTCTGTCAGAGAGTATCCTAATGAAAGGACATATTCATCGAAGACCTGTCCTCCTTCCGGCACACTGTGACGGAGCGTGCCATCAAGATCAAAGAAAATGGCTTGGATGCGATGATTCGAGTTCATAGAGGTATGTTAGTGCGAATATAATCAGGTTGTCAAGTAGGGAGAATGTTTCGAGCGCGCTTCACATCCAGCACAAGAGTTCACTTTTCAGGAGGAACAATGGGAAAACTATCCGGCAAAGTTGCGATCATCACCGGCGCAACATCGGGAATCGGCAAGGCCACAGCGCTACTCTTTGCAGAAGAAGGCGCGGACGTGGTGATCACGGGACGCCGCGCGGAATTGGGTCAGCGCGTGGAAAACGAGATCCGGCGGCGGGGCGCGCGAGGCGTCTTCGTCCAAGCGGATCATTCTCAAGCCGAAGATTGTTCCCGCGTCATCGAGCGTACCCTCGCCGAATTCAACCGTGTGGACATCCTCTTCAACAATGCAGGTATCGTCACAAGCGGAACAGCAGAAACCACCTCCGATGAAGTTTGGAATGAGACATTCGCCATCAACGTAACAGCCGTATGGCACATGAGCAAACTTGTGATTCCCATCATGAGGAGGCAGGGTGGAGGTGTGATCGTAAACAACGGCTCAGATTGGTCTGTGGTGGCAGGTAGAGATGCCTTCCCCTATGTGACCAGCAAAGGCGCAGTAGCGATGATGACAAAGGCCATGGCACTCGATTATGCACGTGAGAACATCCGCGTGAATGCCGTTTGCCCGGGCGATACCTTTGTGGAACGCTGGCTGGAAAAGGGATACTTCGAAGGCTCCGATCCTGTCACACTCGAAGAAGCCATCCGAGAAGCCAGTGACTATATTCCCATGGGCCGCTTTGGAAAACCAGAAGAAATCGCAAAGGCTGTGTTATTTCTTGCTTCCGATGATTCGTCCTTTGTAACCGGTCATTTACTGTTGGTGGACGGTGGAAACACGGCACAGTAAAACCTGAGAGATGCTATACTCGGAACAATCAATCTGCAATCGGCATCACCGAATGTCGCTGATGAGGGATCATATATAATACAGTTTCAAACTATCCCACCTGCTTGAAAGAGAATCATGCTCAAAGCCATCCTCTTCGATTTCGACGGACTCATCCTCGATACAGAAACTCCCGAATATCACGTCTGGCAATCCATCTATCGCGAATACGGATATGAACTCCCATTCCAGGAATGGGAAAAAGTCATTGGCGGATATGGGATCTCGACCTTCGACGCGGCGGAACACCTCGCGCTTCTCTCTCAGGGACGGCTGGATTCCGTTTCCCTGCGCGCCCGCCACCGCCTCGAAAGTGAGGCGGTCATCGCGGCTTCCCCCATTTTGCCCGGCGTGTTGGAGGTCATCCGCGAAGCCAGGCAAATGAACCTCAAGATCGCCATCGTCTCGAGCTCCAATCACGCATGGGTGGACGGGCACGCAAAACGCCTGGGCATCTTCCATGACTTTGATGCGATCATTTGCTCGGATGAGGTGGGCATAGGAAGAACTAAACCCCACCCGGATCTCTACCTTTTGGCATTGCGTCGCCTGCACGTGCAGGCAAATGAAGCCATTGCATTGGAAGATTCTCCAAACGGTGTGACAGCGGCAAAGCGCGCCGGCCTCTTCGTCGTCGCTGTTCCGAACCCGCTCACCGCCAGATTGAAATTCGAAGGAGCAGATGTAATTCTCCCCTCGCTTTCGGAATTGCATTTGCGCGACTTCATAAAATAATGTGAGGCTGAGATGCAATTTTCAACGCGAAGTGCGCTGAGAGCGCAGAGAAAACTATCCAACTGGAGGCAATATGGACACAGAAAAAGCTAAATGGCAAAGGATCGTTGCAAAGTACGCGTATCCTGAAACGTGGCGCAGTCTCTGGCAGGTGTGCAACTCATTGATTCCCTTTATCGCCCTGTGGTATCTGATGTATCGCAGTCTCGAGATCGGTTACTGGTTGACGTTGCTTCTGGCTTTACCAACTGCCGGCTTTATGGTGCGGTTATTCATCATTTTCCACGATTGCGGTCATGGCTCGTTTTTTAAGAGCAAACAGGCGAACGACCGTCTTGGACTGGTGCTCGGCGTGTTCGTCTTTACACCCTATCATCAGTGGAAACACAGTCACGCCATTCATCATGCGACAGCGGGCGATCTCGATCGGCGCGGCATCGGCGACGTGTACACGATGACTGTAGAGGAGTATCTCGCGGCGCCCTGGTGGAAGAAACTCGCCTATCGCATCGGGCGCAATCCGCTGGTTATGTTCACCGTGGGCGCGCTGTTCGTCTTTGTGATTCGGCATCGCTTCTTCGAAAAAAGCGCGGGCAAGCGTGAGCGCAGCAGCGTGATCTGGACGAACCTCGCGCTGGTTGCGGCAATCGGCTGGTTGATGCTCGAAATTGGTTGGCGCGCTTTTCTGCTCGTTCAGTTTCCGATTCTGTTATTCGCTTGCAGTACGGGCGTCTGGCTGTTCTATGTCCAACATAACTTCGATCCCTCTTATTGGGAACGGCATCAGGATTGGAATTTTTTCAACGCCGGCATGGACGGCAGTTCCTATTACCAGTTGCCCAAACTCTTGCAGTGGTTCACAGGCAATATCGGTTTTCATCATATCCATCATCTCAGTCCCAAAATCCCCAATTACAAACTGGAACATTGCTACCGAGAAAATCCCGAACTGCAAATCGAACCCTTGACGATTCGCAAAAGTTTGAAATCCTTGCATTTCAGACTGTGGGATGAGAAAGAGAAAAGGCTAGTGGGATGGGAGGCACTGAAAAAATACCACGTGCAACCCGTGAAGTCGAAAGCGTAGTATTTTGACGCGTTTTTAGTCGAACCGCCGTCTATCCACGCTAACTAAAAAAGCCTGCCGATCTTTCGACCGAGCAGGCATCTCCTTTTGTCTTTCCAAACCTCTTTTCCCCATCCCCAGGGTCTATTTTCCACCCTCCACCGGCAAGGCTTCCCCATACAACTTGCGATGTACCACGCTCAGCGCGCGCACCTGTTCCGCCGCGTGATAGGAAGAACGAACCAGCGGATTCGACTCGACCCACTTGAAGCCAATCGAATAACCGTATTCGCGCAGTTCGGCAAATTCTTCCATCGTGTAATAGCGCGCGATGGGCATGTGTTTTTTGCTCGGTTGCAGATATTGACCGATGGTCAAGATGTCCACGCCCCAACTGCGCTGGTCGCGCATCACGGCTTTGACCTCCTCCATCGTTTCCCCCAAGCCAACCATGATGCCCGATTTGGTCAGCACATCGGGGTCAAGTTTTTTGGCATTGGATAGGATGGCGGCAGCCCATTCATATTTATCTTGCGGCTGAACGATCTTGAACAAGCGCGGCACAGTCTCGACGTTGTGATTCAAGATCTCGGGACGAGCATCCATGACAATCTTCAACGCTTCGAGCGAACCTTTGAAGTCGGGGATCAGCACCTCGATGGAACAGCCCGGCAGCAACTCGCGGATGCGGCGGATGACCATCGCAAAAATCGGCGCGCCGCCGTCCCGCCGTTCGTCGCGGTTCACCGAGGTGATGACGGCGTGCTTCAAATTCATCGCTTTCACGGCTTGCGCCACGCGCTCGGCTTCGCCCCAGTCCAGCAGGGCGGGCTTGCCGTGCTTCACGTCGCAAAAGGCGCAGGTGCGCGTGCAAACATCGCCCAGCATCAGGAAGGTGGCGGTGCCGCTCCCCCAGCATTCGCCGAGGTTGGGGCACATGGCTTCTTCACAGACGGTGTGCAATTCCTTCTTGCGCATCAGGCTGTGCAGCCATTCATACGTCTCGCCCGAGGGCGCGCGCACCTTGATCCACTCCGGGCGGCGCAACGGGCGGGCATCGGTTTCGGGGATGATTCGGTCTCTCGTTGGTGTAACAGGCATAGGTTTGTCCTGAAGCGTAATCGAGGGATTTGATGAGGCGTTATTTTATCTTGCGGACTTTCAGTCGTAAACCCTTCACCTCGACGACTTCCACACGGTCTCCCTTACGGATTTTTTCGGACGGCTCCGCCTTTTCCGCGCTCCACAATTCGGACTGCAACTGCACCTGACCGCCCGCTTCTCCCCAGCCGACAACGGTTCCTGTTTTCCCGATATACGCCTCCACCCCGGCGCTGACGGGACGCCGCAGGGCACGCAGGGCAAACATGAGAATCGCCAGGAACATCAGCCCGATGGCAATGCCCGTGCCGACCACCAGCGGCACCGAGACGCGCTGAAACTCCGGCACCCCCGGCGAATTGAACAGCACCAGCGCGCCGACGATGAACGACGCCACCCCGGCGGCTGTCAGCGCGCCGTGCGTGGGCGCTTTGATGTCGAGGATGAACAGCACGAAGGCGGTGAGCAGAAACAGGATGCCAAACCAGTTGACCGGCAGCAGCCCGATGCCGTAGAGCGCCACCAGCAAAGACGTGACGCCGATGAAACCAGCCACCCATCCGCCGGGGCTGGAGATTTCGATCAGGATGGCGGTGATGCCCACAGAGAGCAGGGTGAAGACGATGTTCGGGTCGGTGAGGAAGAGCAGCAACTGCTCGATCAGGCTCATGCGGAACGGTTCGGTGACGGCGCTGGCGGTGTGGAGCGTGCGCGGACCGTCGCTCATTTGAACCGTGAATCCGTCGAGCGCTTCGAGCAGGTCGTCCACGTTGTCCACAACAAAGTCAATCAGGTTGGCGTCGAGGGCTTCGCTGGCAGTGACCGCTTTCGCCTCGTCCACCATGGCTTCGG
>DATLZK010000051.1:0-47141 GCA_035574015.1 Anaerolineales bacterium | reverse complement strand
ACGCCGCGCCGCATCAACAGGGGTTTGTCACCGCCACAGCGGGACCTGATGGACGCATCCTCTATACCGTTGTGGATGGAGACAACTGTGTCAGCGTTGCCCTCAAGCATGGAATTACACTTCAGCAATTGCGGCAATTCAACACCCGCCTCGACGAAAACTGCACCCTCGTCGTTGGACAGCAGATCGTCGTCGGTCTTGCCCAGCCGCAGCCGGGTCCCACACCCATTCCTTCTCCCACCCCCGATCTCTCCAATATCACACCCACGCCATTTGAAGGGACCACCGAAGTCTGCGTATTGCTTTTCAACGATATGAACGGTGATGCCCTGCGCCAGGAAACAGAGTTGGGCATAGAAGGTGGTGCAGTCAGTCTCACCAACTTGAACGGCTCCTATTCCCAAACTCAAATTACCACCTCCGCCGTAGACCCCGATCTACTCGAACCAGTTCGCACCTGCTTTAGCGACGTGCCGCCGGGTGAATATAACATCAGCATGGCAGTTCCCGATGGCTATAACCCAACCATGCGAGTAACCTACACTTTGAGCGTCAAAGCCGGCGATCGCGCTTCGGTTGATTTTGGTGCTCAATCCAAAACGACGACTCTGAACGAAAGCGCCGAAAGCGGCAGTGCCGGCCGTTCGCCCGTGCTCGGTTTGTTTGGTTTTTTGCTTCTGCTTACCGGAGTTGGGCTTGGCTATTATGCCTATCGCTCTAACCGCCCAACGAACAAACTAAAAGACAGTCCGTTGATGAAGAGATAACGTTGTTCTGTTGTGAAGATAAATGGACCGGAGTACTCATCCCCGCTTTCCCTCACCCCAATCTATCTCCCAGTGGGAGAGAGGCAGGGGTCAGGGCGAGAAGCAATGCTGATGACAATCCTTTGTCCAATGTTTGTAACAGAGCAAGATAACGTAATTGCTTGCCTCAACCTGATCCTCTCCCAAAAGGAGAGTGGCCAGAGGTGAAGGGTGAGTAGGCAGTTACAGGATAACAAAGCCCTCACGGTTGGAGGGCTTTCTTTTTCGCCTCATTCTTTCACCCCATCGGAAACCGCATCCTTTGTCCGCCGATCAGATGGACATGCAAGTGGAAAATGGTCTGTCCCCCATCCGCGCCGGTATTTGTGATCAGGCGGTAGCCGCTCTTGTCTATCCCTTCTCTCCTGGCCAATTCACCTGCCACCGTGAAGAGATGACCCACCAACTGCTCATCCGCGGCTTCGAGCGCGTTGACCGATTCGATGTGACGGTTTGGCACGATCAAAATGTGCGTCGGCGCGACGGGATGGATATCGCGAAAAGCGGTCACCTGTTCATCGCGATAGACAATAGTTGCTTGGGCTTCGTTTGAAACAATCTTGCAAAAAATACACGATTTGGTCATGGCGTTTGTATCCTTGGAAATGGGATGTGAAATAAATAAGTCGGGCTTTGACCATCAACGCCTTGCACCCTGAACGAGATCGGCTTCAGCCTGTATTATCCTTAATAAACCGATTTTGTCCACCCATCGGTTTCGGAATACGCTACCGCGCATTCAGGTTAGAAATATCTTACCTTCCCGAATCGTCCACCCAAAAGGCGATATAATGCACATACGAAGGAAACTCAAATGAACGAAACAATTCTGACTTGGCTGGTCTTCATCCTTGCCTTTGGCGGGATGATCCTCATCCACGAACTCGGGCACTTTATCGTTGCAAGACTGTGCAAAATCGAAGTGGAAGAATTCGGTATCGGTCTGCCCACGCCGGGAGCGATTACATTGTTTACATGGAAAGGCACACGCTTCACCCTCAACTGGCTCCCGCTGGGAGGCTTCGTCCGCCCGAAAGGTGAAAATGATCCGAACGTGGAGGGAGGCTTGGCGGCTGCAAGCCCATGGAAGAGATTGGCGGTCTTGTCCGCTGGTCCTCTGATGAACATCCTCGCGGCTGTAGTCATCTTCACCCTGATCTTCCATCTTGCCGGTGTACCGGATAGACAGCGCCTCCTCATCACCGAGGTCCTTGTTGACAGTCCCGCAGAGCGAGCCGGCTTGCAGGTTGGGGATATTTTTGTCAGCGGCGATGGCCAACCCATCAGGAGCTACGAAGACCTGCGCGCTATCCTCGATTCAAAAAACAATATTCCTGTAGTCTTCGTCATGGATCGAAACGGCAAGCAGATGGAATTCATTGTCACGCCGCAAATGAACGAGGAACTTGGGCGTGTTCTCATCGGCGTTGGGTTGGGCGTTCCATTCAAACGACCCGAATCATGGACTCAAACTACCACCTTGGGAATTGCCACCACCTTCTACAGCGCTCGTTCGCTGATCGCTCTGCCGGCGCAAATCTTGCGCGGCACACTCGCTCCCGAACAGGGTAGGCTTATCGGCTTGAAAGGTATTTATGACATCATGTCGCAAAGCGTATCCCGTGATGTCGAAGCCAGCGCCAATCCTGCTTCTTCCTCCAACCCCTACGATAAGCCCATCCGTACACTCAACCTCCTGGCTTCACTCTCCATCAGCCTTGGTATCTTCAACCTGCTGCCATTTCCCGCTCTCGACGGTGGACGTATCCTCTTTGTCCTTCCCGAACTCATCTTCCGCCGCCGTGTCCCTCATCAAGTCGAGAATCTCATCCATGGTTTGGGTATGGCGCTTTTACTGGCTCTTATGATCTACATCAACATCATGGATTTCATTAACCCGGTTACCATTACCCTGCCTTGAACATGAATACTTCAAAAGATTTTCAATTTGTATTGAATGCGCTGCAAGGCGCGGGTAAAGATTTTCCACGCCGCTATCTTCGTCACTTTTCGGACCTCGGCGCGCTCGAACTCCAAACCGTTCTGGAGGTCTGGCCCCGCGTCAATCTCAACCGAAAGTTATCCCTGCTCGAAGGACTTGAGTCTCTGCTCGAAGCCGATACCCTCGTCTCCTTCGATGACTTCGCCCGCGCCCTCCTCAATGACCCGGATGCGCCGGTGCGCGTTCATGCCTTGCGACTGCTTGGCGAATGCGAAGATGTAAAACTCATTCCCACCTATATTCATCTGCTCAAGCACGATACAGATGTAAATGTCCGCGCAGAAGCCGCGCGCGCCCTCAACCTCTTTGTGGATCTTGGCGAACTGGAGGAGATTCCAGAAAAAGCCCATCGCCAGGTCGAGGATGCTTTATTGGAAGCAGTTGACGGGGAGGATGATGCGAACGTCCGTCGTTACGCGCTCGAGTCGCTGGGTTTCTCGTCGCGACCCGAAGTTGTTGAGTTGATCGAATCCGCTTTCGAACGCAAAGACCCGGCTTGGAAAGTCAGCGCGCTAATCGCCATGGGACGCTCCGCCGATGACCGTTGGGATGATTACGTCGTCAGCGCACTGCTCGATGAAAATGACGACATCCGCAAGGCGGCTGTGCAGAGTGCCGGTGAATTGTCGCTGAAATCTGCGCGCAAAATCTTGCTGCAAATGTTGGAAGAAGAGGAGAACGACGAGATTCTGAGCGCAGCCATCTGGTCGCTTTCCCAAATCGGCGGCGAGGATGTGCGCACCTACCTCGAAAGCATGCTCGATCAAACTGATGACGAAGACCAGATGGAATTTCTCGAAGACGCTCTGGATAACCTCGCCTTCACCGAAGACCTTGCTCGTTTCGATCTGATGGCATTCGACCCTGAAAGCGTCGAGGACCTCATTAAGGAAGATGAGGAGGATGAGGACAACGGTCATAATCGGAAATAATCTCTTTTCCTGAAAACAATTGGAGACTCACAGCCTGCTTTGTAAAATCACGGAGACGTTATAATCTCCGTGATTTTCGTTTGGTGGAGAATCATTGTGTCGTTAGCATTGCTCGCATCTGCCTTTGCCAATAATATTCTTCCAATAGTTCTGCTGAGTGGGGCAGGCTTTGCGCTTGGAAAATTTCTCCCCATTGAGCCGCGCAGTTTAGGACGCGTTGTATTCTATATCTTCAGCCCCATCCTGATCTTCGATCTCATGGTGACGAGCCGATTGACGTTGAGTGACGCCGCGCGCGTGATCGTCTTTACCGTTCTCATCATTCTGCTCATGGGAACATTCACATACCTCATCGGTCGCTTTCTCAAAATCGAACGAGCCGCTTTGATCTCCATCCTGATTACAACCATGTTTGCCAACACCGGCAACTATGGGCTACCCCTCGTCGCCTTTGCCTTTGGCGAGGAAGCATTATCCTATGCAGGCATTTATTTCGTGACCTCTACTCTCCTGTTCTATACACTCGGCGTATTGCTGGCCTCACTTGGACACATGAATTTCCGTCAAGCCATGCTGGGATCGTTCCGTGTACCGATGTTGTATGCCATTCTGCTTGCTGCCCTGGTGAGGGTCTGGAACATCGAGATACCCACGCCTCTTTTCAGGGCGGTGGAATTGGCGGCGGGTGGCACCATTCCCCTCATGCTTATTCTGCTCGGCGTTCAACTAACGGACATGGAAATTTCGAGCAACCTGCGCGCATTGCAATTGAGCGTATCCTTACGGTTGCTGGTCGCACCGCTTGCCGCCTTCCTGCTTGGCTCAGCGTTCAGCATAGAAGGATTTGCTCGTCAGGCAAGCATCATACAAGCCTCCATGCCGAGCATGGTCAGCGCGACTGTTCTCGCGACCGAATATCAACTGGATACCAAACTCGTCACCTCGATTGTTTTCGTCAGTACCCTGCTCAGTCCGCTGACGCTTACACCGCTACTCGTCTTTTTAGGGAGGTAAGATTGAAGCGTAAAATCCGTTGGTCGCTTCTTGTCGTAGCACTCAGCCTTGCCTCGCTTTCCTTCGCTGTGCGGCACACCCAGGCACAAACCGGAATTGAACTAGACGCCACTGCTTCTCATCAATTCGGGGTACAAATCATTTTCATCGCCCAGCTCAAATCTCCCCTTCAGGTGAGTCAGGCCTTCATTTTCATTCAGGATGATGCCCAGGGCAGACCCATCACATTCGATGCCAATGGACGCTCGGAATATCGTCTGGATGTCAATCAAATGGTCCTGCGTCCTTTTGCCTTTGTACGTTGGCATTACCGCATCACGCTTGCCGATGGAACTACCTTCCAAAGCGAAAATTATTTCCTTCGATACGACGACAACCGTTTTGCATGGCAGCGCGTCGAAGCCGGTCCGCTTCGCATCTTTTGGCATCAGGGGGATGATGCGTTCGGTCAAAGCATGTTGAATACTGCTCAAGCAGGGCTGGCTTCCATTGCCCAATATGTTCCGCTCGATCTTTCACAGCCTATTGATATCTATGTTTATCCGACGCAAGCAGAACTGCCTCCCCATTTGTCACTCGGCGGCGAAATCTGGCTGGCGGGTCATGCCAACCCTGCGTTGGGCGTTGCAGTGGTAGTCATCGAACCGGGCGCCAATCAAAAGATCAACATGGAACAACGCATCCCACACGAACTCATGCACGTGATGCTTTATCGTCATCTTGGTGCAGGATATGCCAACCTGCCTGCCTGGCTTCGGGAAGGGATGGCTACGCAAGTAGAACTCTACCCGAATCCCGAATATGAACGCGCCTTAGCGAACGCGGGCGCGCGGAATGAACTGATTCCGTTCGAAGACTTATGCGCTTCATTCCCAGCCGAAGCGGGGGAGGCGTTTCTAGCCTATGCCCAAGCCGCGTCCTTTATCCGCTATCTGCGCGGCTTATACGGTTCGGACGGACTGTTGAATCTTGCTGGTATATACGCCAACGGTGTGGATTGTGAACATGGCGTTGAACGTGCCTTTGGCGTCTCACTTGCAAAACTGGAGTTGAATTGGCGTGCCACCGTGCTGGGTCAAAGCCCTGTACGCATCGTCCTTGACAATCTGGCCCCTTATTTGGTTTTATTGTGTCTGGTGCTTTCCATTCCCCTTGCGGGTTTACTGGTTAAAGTTCAAAGAAAAGGAAAAGGCAATGAGCGACAAGCCTATACAAAACGCTGACGAAACAGTCCGCGCACATGTGTGGGTGAAGGGACGTGTACAGGGCGTAGGCTTTCGCGCCTATGTGGAGTTTTACGCGCGGCAAATCGGTGTCACCGGCTGGGTGCGAAATGTGGGCTGGGACACCGTCGAGGCGGTGGCGGAGGGGGAGCGCGCCAAGGTGGAACGCTTCATCGAAATGATGAAGGAAGGTCCGCGCACGGCGCGGGTGGATGAGTCAAAGGTGGAGTGGGAGAACCCGACGGGAGAATTTAGAGAATTTGGGGTGAGGAGGAGTGGGTAATTTATTGCACAAACCCCAACCCTCGTTCCTTCAACGACACCCACCTGCCCTGACCGATGACCAGATGATCAAGCACTTCCACATCTAATAATTTCCCTGCCTGCACGATAGCGCGGGTGACAGCCACGTCGTCCGGGCTGGGAGTCGGATCGCCGCTGGGGTGGTTGTGAATGACAATGATTGCCGAAGCATTCTTACGAATCGCTTCTTTGAAGATTTCGCCGACTCGAACTTGCGATGAATTGACCGAGCCTTTATATACCTCCACCGTTTCCAAAACCCGATTTCTTCTATCGAGCAATATGACCCTCAAGTGTTCCTGCTCCAGGGCCGACATTTCGTAGGAAACCAGCGCGGCGGCGTCGGCGGGGGAATTGATGGCGGGGCGTTCTTCGGGAGATTCGAGCGTCAGTCTTCTGCCGAGTTCAATGGCCGCCTTGATTTGCGCGGCTTTGGCATCGCCTACGCCGTGCTGTTTTTTGAGTTCCACGAAAGGCGCGCGGTGAAGCCCGGTCAGCCCGCCGAATTTGTTGAGCAATCGCTGCCCAACCTCCACTGCATTTTCCCCTTTCACGCCGACGCGCAGAAGAATAGCGATCAATTCAGCGTTGGTCAATGCCTGGGGTCCTAGCGAAGCGAGTCGCTCGCGCGGACGCTCCGATGCGTGCAGGTCTCTGATGCGATAAACGGGTTTGGGGGTGACTTCCGGCATGAGATTTCCCTTGCAATCAAGATGCCTCTATTTTACAACCAAACCTTGCTTGACATCCCCTACTCCCTCAAGTAGAATTCCTTTCGCTTTATAAAAATCCTTAGGGCCTGTGGCTCAGTTGGGAGAGCGCCTCAATCGCACTGAGGAGGTCAGGGGTTCGAATCCCCTCAGGTCCACTGGACAGTGATCAGTTATTAGTTGTCGGTTATCAGTTGTCAGTCACTGTCCAAGTGAATACTGTCACTTTAATAACTGATTGCTGAAAACTGGGCCCATAGCGCAGTTGGGAGCGCGTCTCAATGGCATTGAGAAGGTCGGGGGTTCGAATCCCCCTGGGTCCACAAATGTAAAGCAAGTTTCAAACTTGCCCAACAAAAGTCATGGCAGGAGTAGTAGATCATCCCGTCAGCGAGAAGGGAAAGTGAGGTGGAAGCCCTTCAACGGCATCACACGGGAATGCCGATCGAAGATCGAACTCGCCTGTCCACTCGAAAGAGAGACTGCGCTGGTGAACCCCTCCCGGGAAAGTAGTCAGCGACGGGAAAGCCCGTTATAGCGGTGAAAGTGCGTCGGTTAGCCGCATTGTCACGGCTTACGCTCATTGACTCTAAGGCTAACGACGAAGCCGGGTGGTACCGCGGAGGTTGTTCCTTCGTCCCTGTGTGGATGAAGGATTTTTTGTTTTATACCCTCTCCTTCATGGAGAAGGAATGCGTGAAAGGAGGCATATATGGACATGAAACCAATTTTTATGCTTGAGGAAGCATCCTGCCTTCTCGCGCGTCTCTCGGCAAAAACAATCTAACTCAAATATCGAAAGTCAAGCACAAACTTGACACCTTGAGCTTGAATCTAGAACCTGAAACTTATTTTCGAGAGGTAAGAATGGCCACTCCAAAGAAAAAGACAAACACAAAAAAGAAATCCACTGTCAAAAAGACCGTGAAGACCACCAAAACGAAAGCCGTAAAAAAGACCATTGCTGGAAAGAAAACATCCGTCACTGTGAAAGCGGCAAAGAAAGCCGCGCCAAAAACAGGAACGTCGAAGACTACTACAAAGCGAGCCTCCGCGAAGTCGAAGACGGTAAGCACAAAAACGGCAAAGCCCGTAAGGGATATTTCCTACGATCCCAAAGCCATCGAACAAAAATGGCAAGCGAAATGGGAAGCAGATAAACTATACCGCGCCGTGATTGATTACAGTAAACCTAAGCACTACGCGCTGACGATGCTGCCCTACACCTCCGGCGACTTGCATTTTGGTCATTGGTATCCCATGGCGCCCTCGGATGCACGCGCCCGCTTCAAACGCATGAACGGCTACAACGTGCTCTTCCCCATTGGCTTCGATGCCTTCGGCCTACCGGCTGAAAACGCGGCAATCAAGCGCGGTATCCATCCCAAAGAATGGACCTACAAAAACATCGAAAACATGCGCAGGCAGTTGAAAAGCATGGGCGCCATGTTCGATTGGGAGCGCGAAGCCATCACTGCCGACCCCGAATATTACAAATGGACCGAATGGTTCTTCATCCAGTTATACAAACAGGGACTGGCATACCGCAAAATGTCTGCCGTCGATTGGTGCCCCTCCTGCAACACAACACTGGCGCGCGAACAAGTCGTTGGCGAAAACCGCGTCTGTGAGCGGTGTGGCACGCCCGTCATCAAAAAGAACTTGGAGCAGTGGTTCTTTAAAACAACCAAATATGCCGATGAACTGCTGAACTTTGATGAACTCGACTGGCCCGAGCGCGTCAAAGTCCTGCAAACTAATTGGATCGGACGTAGCGAAGGCGCCTCGGTCATTTTCCGAACCGAAGCCGGCGACCCCATCGAGATTTTCACCACCCGCCCCGATACACTCTGGGGCGCCACGTTCATGGTCTTTGCTCCCGAACATCCATTGGTGGACAAAGTCACTACGCCAGAGCAACGCGAAGCAGTTGAAGCGTACAGGGCACAGGTCGCGCGCGAATCGGATATCGAACGCGAAGCAGTGGATAAAGAAAAAACGGGCGTCTTCACCGGCGGTTATGCCATCAACCCCGTCAACCATGCACGCATTCCTATTTGGATTGCAGATTACGTGTTGATGAGTTATGGCACGGGTGCCATCATGGCTGTCCCTGCACACGATGAGCGCGACTTCGAATTCGCGCGGAAGTACGATCTGCCCATCGTTCAGGTGATCAAGCCCGAGGGTGAGAGCGAAGCGGGCGAGTTAAAAGCCGCTTACGTGGGACCCGGCGTCATGATCAACTCAGGACCCTTTGACGGGACAAAAGTCAACGCAGAAAAAGGAAGAAAGAACCCCGGCATTAGCGCGGTCATTGACTGGCTGGAAGAAATGGGCATCGGCAAAGAGGCGGTGAATTATCGCTATCGAGATTGGTTGATTTCACGCCAGCGCTACTGGGGCGCACCCATCCCCATGATTTACTGCGAAAAGGATGGTTGGAATCCCGTTCCCGAAGATCAACTGCCTGTGCTACTCCCCGACGATGTGGAATGGAAACCGACAGGCGAATCGCCGTTGAAATTCCATCCAACATGGAAGAACACGACTTGCCCTGTGTGTGGCGAGCCTGCCGTGCGCGAGACCGACACCATGGATACCTTCATGTGTTCGTCATGGTATCACCTGCGCTATTTGAGCCCACATTACGACAAGGGTCCCTTCGACCCCGTCGAGTACGATTACTGGATGCCTGTTGATACCTACACAGGCGGCATTGAACATGCCACCATGCATTTGCTCTACACGCGCTTCTTCCACAAAGCCATGCGCGACGCCGGCATCGTCAAAGGCAATGAACCGATGATCCAACTGCGCAATCAAGGCATCATTCTGGGCGAAGACAACGAGAAAATGTCGAAGAGTCGCGGCAACGTCGTTGCGCCCGATGAATTGGTGGAAAAATACGGCACCGATGCACTGCGCACCTATCTGATGTTTGCCTATCGTTGGGAAGAAGGCGGACCCTGGAACCCCCAAGGGATTGATGGGACTGCGCGCTGGCTGAGACGTATCTGGGCATTGTTCACGGACGCTTCGGACTCCCCCGCCTCTGCCTCCGTTGAAACGAAACGGACTCTCCGCCGACGCGTTCACCAAACACTGAAACGCGTGACGCGCGATTTCGAGAATTTCGAGTTCAACACCATCATCTCCTCCCTGATGGAACTGCTGAACGACATGTACAAAGCGCGGGAAGCCGGTGCTGTGGGAACCCCCGAATGGGACGAGGCAACCGAAATCTATTTGAAGATGCTGGCTCCCGTCGCGCCGCACATTGCGGAAGAGTTGTGGACGAATCAGTTGGGCAAACCCTATTCGATCCATCAACAATCCTGGCCTCAGGTTGACGAAGAAGCCGCGCGGGAGGACATGATCGAATTGCCTATCCAAATCAACGGCAAGGTGCGTGACCGCATCACTGTCCCCGCAGGGGCGAGCGAGGAAGAGATCAAAGCCGCCGCGTTGGCGAGCGAGATCGTGAAAAAATATCTGGATGGCAAAGAGCCGAAGAAAGTGATTGTGGCAAAGGGAAGATTGGTGAGTATCGTGGTATGAGAAAAACAAAGGCGACAGGTTGAAGACCCTGTCGCCTTTTGATTCGTATTTTGAGCAAAGACGCGATAGGCTATTTTTTTCCACAATCTATTATCATGCTGTGATAACTCCAAAGCCTGAGATTCGGAAGTGCTGATCCCTCTTTGGGAAATAGTTGTCAAATCCCCCGCTCCTCGTTATAATAACTCCATCGGGCGGGTAGCTCAGCTGGTTAGAGCACTGCTTTGACATAGCAGAGGTCGCAGGTTCGAGCCCTGTCTCGCCCACTTGATCAGTAAGCAGTGACAGGTAAAAACGCGATGACCGAGACGAGTAGGTGGTCAAGTCCCTGACAGGGAAAAGAGGTCTGTGATTGAGAACCTCTTCCAGGGAGCATCACCGAAAACCCCTCGCGAGCGTGAGACTGAACAGTGAAGCATCGCCATTGAGGGTGCTCATCTAGTAAGTTGAACGGGTGGCTCCGTTAGAGGCTGAAGAGATGTATGGCGAGGTTTATCTCGCCCTACAAATCGGGTGGAACCGCGTGAATGGAATTCTCGCCCCGTGTTGTGGGCGAGTTCTGTTTTAATGGCTGTTTGTTGTATCGAGCCGCGCCAAGGCTCATTTGACGGTAACAACTCAAGGTCAAGAAAGGAAGCGAAAATGGTGCAGCAAATCAAAGAAAAATATGAAGAGACGCAACTCTATCGCATCCGCCATTCGCTGGCGCATGTCATGGCGCAGGCGGTGGTTGAGATGTTCCCTGAGGCGAAATATACGATTGGTCCGCCGATCGAAAACGGGTTTTATTACGACTTCGATCTGCCACGCAATCTTACACCGGAGGATTTGGAACAAATCGAAAAGCGGATGAGGCAGATCGTGCAGGGCAAGCACGAATTCAAGAAGAAAGTCGTCTCCGCCGAGGAAGCGCGTCAAATTTTCAAAGACCAGCCCTATAAACTGGAGTTGATTGACGGCCTGGAAAAGGGCGGCTTCGATGAGTATGGGAATCCGCTAGCTGAGAAGCCGGAGATTTCGATTTATCAGCACGATACGTTCATTGATCTATGCCGCGGTCCGCATGTGCAGAACACAAGTGAGATCAACCCGAACGCTTTCAAGTTGATGTCGGTGGCGGGCGCGTACTGGCGCGGCGATGAAAAGAACAAGATGCTCCAACGCATCTATGGGACGGCATGGGAAACGACGGAACAACTGGAGCAATATCTCTGGAAACTGGAAGAGGCGAAGCGGCGCGATCATCGCAAACTGGGCAAAGAACTCGATCTGTTCAGCGTGTCGGATGAGGTGGGCCCCGGTTTGATTTTATGGCATCCAAAAGGTGCTCTCGTTCGCGTGCTGGTTGAGGATTTCAGCCGCAAGGCTCATCTGGAAAACGGCTACGAGTGGGTGTTTTCACCGCACATCGGACGCGCTCATTTGTGGGAAGTGTCGGGACATCTCGGCTTTTACAAAGAGAATATGTACTCGCCCATGGATATCGAAGGGGAGGCGTATTATGCCAAGCCGATGAATTGTCCTTTCCACATTCAAATTTATAAAAGCCGTATTCGTTCATATCGCGAGTTGCCCAAGCGTTACGCAGAATATGGTACGGTCTATCGTTATGAGCGCAGTGGCGTTCTGCACGGGCTAACGCGCGTACGCGGCTTTACACAGGATGACGCCCATATCTTTTGCCGCCCAGACCAAGTGGAAGAGGAAATCAGCCGCGCGCTGGAGTTCTCCCTCTACATTTTGCGTTCGATGGGGCTCAAGGACTTCAAGGCTTATCTCTCCACGCGCCCTGAAAAGTATGTGGGCGATCCGGCAGATTGGGATAAGGCAACCGAGGCGCTACGGCGCGCCATTGAGGCACATGCTCTGCCCTATGAGGTGGACGAAGGTGGCGGTGCTTTCTACGGTCCGAAGATTGATCTGAAGGTCAACGACGCGCTGGATCGGGAATGGCAACTCTCGACGATTCAATTCGACTTCAACCTGCCGGAGCGCTTCGGGCTCGAATTTATCGCCGAGGATGGTCAGCCCCGACGCCCCTATATGGTCCACCGCGCTCTGCTTGGGAGCATGGAACGTTTCTTCGGCGTATTGATCGAACACTTTGCCGGGGCTTTTCCGGTCTGGCTCTCGCCGGTGCAAGTGATGATCATTCCCATTGCAGATCGTCATTTGGATTATGCTCGCGAGGTGGCGCAGAAACTGCGCGCCGAGGGGTTGCGCGTGGAAGTAGATGATCGCTCCGAACGTATGAATGCCAAGATTCGCGATGCACAGAATCAAAAAATACCATATATGCTGGTGGTGGGAGATAAGGAGGTCGAAGCGAACGCAGTGGCACTTCGCTTAAGAAACGGAGAGAACCCGGGGCCCATGCCCCTGACGGAGTTCATTGCAAGAGCGAAGAAAGACATTGCCGAGAAGAATTGAAAAAAGAGTATTTGCCTTCACGCGCTGATCTTCTGTGCATCGAATTTACGCGAATTTCCGCTTCGGCAATACATGTTCCTCGATGCCGATACGCCTGTGGGTATGGTTTTCTCGAAATCGAGCAGGTCTGGCCGCCCCAGCAGAACCATCTGCGCAGAACGAAAAGAAGAACGGCAAAACTACGCGTCCTTGACAGTTCCGAAATGGTTTTGAGAAAGCCATGAACGCCCATAGGTGGCTTCGTTGACGATTCCCGCGCCTTCATGGTATTATCAGCACGCATATAAAACCAGCCTAAGGCTGGTCAACTGTTTGAAATAGGAGAAGATTATCAGCGCATCAGAGTTTCGAGTAAATGAAGGTATTCGCGTCGCGGAGGTCCGGCTGATTGGACCGGATGGTACAAATTTAGGCGTTGTACCGATCCGACAAGCCTTGCAAATTGCACGCGACGCCGACCTTGACCTTGTGGAGGTCTCACCGGGTGCAAATCCGCCGGTGTGCCGTGTGATGGATTTTGGCAAGTTCATTTACGAGCGTGCCAAAAAGGAACGCGAAGCCCGAAAAGCACAGACCAAGATCGAGGTCAAGGAGATCCGCCTGCGTCCGAAGACAAACGAAGCGCATCGCGGCTTCAAGGTGGATGATGCTCGTCGCTGGTTGACCCACGGGCACAAGGTACGTGTGACGATCAAGTTTCGTGGGCGCGAGATGGATTATCCAGAAATCGCCCTGGAAGACCTAAAGGAGATTGCCGAGGCACTTTCGGATGTAAGCGTTGTCGAACAGCCTCCACAAATGGAAGGGCGCACCATGCTCGTGGTGTTGGCGCCAAAGAGCGGAGCCAAAAAGAAGGAAAAGAGCGAACAGCCCAAGGTCGAAAAGACGGCTGTCGAGCAAAGTCGAAGCGAAGCGCAAGCCTGAACGACCGTCCAAACGAGTCGAGCAAGTCCCAAAGATGCAAAAATCCGCGGGCGAGCAATGAGGTCCCGCGGTTCATTTTGTCTGAAAGGAGCAAGTAAGCAATGCCTCGCAAAGTAAAGGCTGGCAAATTCAAACTGAAAACCCATAAGGCAACCTCCAAGCGTTTTCGCATGACGGGTTCTGGTAAGATTGTACGCACAAAAGGCGGCAAGAGCCACCTGCGCCGGCGCACATCGAAACGAACCAAGGCACAATTCACGAAAATGCTCGAGGTGAAGGGTCGCAACATCATCAAACGCATCAAGATCCTTGCGCCCCATATGGATTAAAGCGAAGTTTGTTTCGCCCACACAATCGGATTCAATTCAAATCTTTATTTTGCGGCTTTCGGGTGTACGCAACTGGTATGGCTAACCATGCCGACGCCCGCGAGTTCGCAGGAGGTACAAGAATATGCGTGTTAAGGGAGGACCCCGGGCTCACCGGCGTCACAAAAAAATTTTGAAGATTACCAAAGGACAGCGCGGCACGAAAAACCGCCTGTTCAAACGCGCAAGCGAGGCGATGCTCAAAAGCCTGTGGTATGCAACGCGTGATCGCCGCGTGCGCAAGCGCGATCTACGCAAGTTGTGGATCGCCCGCATCAACGCCGCGGCACGTCTGAACGGCACCACCTACAGCAGGTTGGTGGCTGCGCTCAAAAAGGCAAACATCGCGCTCAATCGCAAAATGCTTGCCGATCTGGCAGTGCGCGACCCGCAGGCATTTGCCGCAGTGGTTGCAAAAGCAAAGTAGAGCGAGTTCATCTCGCTCTACTTTTTTAGGGGGTAAAATATTTGCGTGAACAATCTCCTGAAAGAACATCTTCTCCCCAGTGGTCAAACGGTTCAAATTGTTCGAGGCGATATTACCCTCGAAGAAGTGGATGCCATTGTCAACGCGGCCAATGCACAATTACAGCACGGTGGCGGAGTGGCAGGCGCCATCTCTAAAAAGGGAGGACCAACAATTCAGAAAGAATCAAATGAATGGATTCAGCGCTATGGTTTTGTCTCTCATGCGCATCCCGCGTGGACCTCGGGCGGACTCCTGCCTGCGAGATTCGTGATCCACGCTGTAGGTCCGATCTGGGGCGAGGGTGATGAGGATCGCAAACTTGCCGACGCGGTGACCGGTTCCTTGCGTGTGGCGGATGAACTAAAATGTACCTCCCTTGCACTTCCTGCTATCTCAACAGGCATTTTTGGTTTCCCTAGAGAGCGCGCCGCGCGCATCATCCTTTCCACAATTCAGCACTATTTCGAAGAGCATTCTTCGGACATTGGAATTGTGAAACTGGTTTTATTCGATCAAGCCACTGTGGATGCTTTTATCAAAATCTGGAGAGAAAAGTGGGGACCGTGATTACCTCGAGCCGCAACCCAAAACTAAAACTTGTCCGTTCGCTCATGGGGCGCGCCCGGGAACGCCGTGAGGCAGGGCAATTCGTCATCGAAGGCGTTCGTTTGATCGAGGAAGCGACTGCGGCAAGTTGGAAATTTCATTTTGTGCTTTACGATCGTTCGCTGAACGAAAGAGGAAAACGTCAGATCGAACATCTCAAATCGCTGGGCGTAGAAGTGGAGGAAATCTCCGAAAGCCTGATGAAATCCGTCAGCGGAACGGAGACGCCTCAGGGAATCCTCGCCGTTTTGGAATTTACTCGATTACCAGTTCCCAACAACCCAAACCTCATTCTTATTCCAGATCGCATCCGTGACCCAGGCAACCTCGGCACATTGCTACGCTCCGCCGCCGCGACCGGCGTGCAGGCTGTTTTGTTGCCTCCAGAAACGACAGATCCTTTTGCACCCAAGGTTCTTCGTTCTGGAATGGGCGCGCACTTTCGATTGCCGCTTCGCGAGACGACATGGGAGGAAATCGAGCAAATATGCAAAGTGGCGAACCTGAGGGTGTTCCTGGCGGATATGAACGGAACATCATGCTGGGAAACCGATTTGCGTCAACCATTGGCATTGATTATTGGTGGTGAGGCAGAGGGGGCAAGCCGCGAAGCGCGCATACTGGCAGATCAATCTATCGCACTTCCAATGTTAGGGAATGTCGAGTCGTTGAATGCGGCTGTGGCGGGATCGGTGCTGATGTTCGAGATCCTGCGGCAAAGACGGTAAAACATATATGGCTTGCCGCAGACGTTCTCCAACAATCCGCATGGAGATTCATGAGCCAGACCGTCTTGCTAACAAGTTCCTCGGAAAAGGGTTATTGTAAGTAAACGCAGTCATCTACACATAATAAAAAGGAATCGACTATGCAGTTGGGCAACTATTGGAAGGATAAGGTTGTTCTTGTCACCGGAGGATCGAGCGGCATTGGGCTGGCTTTGGCGCGTTTACTGGCTGGGCGTGGCGCGCATGTCTGGTTGGCAGCGCGCCATCGCGTCAGATTGGAGGCAGCGTTGAGGGAGGTAGAAGCCGCCTGTTCTTCCCGCGAGCAGCGATGTGGATTCGTGTCGGCAGATTTATCGGTCCCGGCCGAAGCGGCGGAGGCCGTCTCGCAGGTCATGCAATCCGCTGGCGTGCCGGATGTGGTCATCAATTCGGCAGGAGCAGCACATCCTGGGTATGTTCAAGATTTGGCACTCGACACCTTCCGCTGGATGATGGATGCCAACTATTTCGCAACGGTGCATGTAATCAAGTCTGTTTTGCCGGGGATGATCGAACGCCGATCCGGACACATTATCAATATTTCTTCCATGGCCGGGTTTATAGGCGTCTTCGGTTACACTGCTTACAGTGCATCCAAATTTGCAGTGACGGGTTTTTCGGAGGCACTGCGCGCGGAGATGAAATTGCATGGCATCCGCGTCTCGCTGGTCTTTCCACCAGATACCGATACACCACAATTGGCTTATGAGAATCAATTCAAGCCGCCCGAAACAAAGGCTGTGGCCGGCGCGGCGCGTGTGCTCTCTGCCGAAGAGGTGGCACAAGCGATTCTACGGCAAGCTGCGCGAGGTCGTTTTCTGATTTTCCCGGGTTGGGAGGCGCGTTTGTTTTATCTCCTCATTACAAAATTGCCTAAAAGTCTGGTTTTTTATGTGATGGATTGGCTTGCCGCGCAGAAACCAAAATGAGTGTGCGAATTGGCTGAAAAAGCAACGCTGAATCGCAAGCATGTAGATTGAAAGGAGAGTCATCATGGATATCTTCGAGAAATGCCACAATTACACACAGGCCAGGGAAGCGATTCGAGGCGGCTATTATCCTTATTTCATTCCTCTGACGGAAAACGAGGGGACCGAGGCCGTTTTTCAGGGCCACCGCCTGATCATGTGCGGCTCAAACAATTATCTGGGATTGACCACACATCCAAAAGTAAGACAGGCGGCCATGGATGCCATTGCCCGTTATGGGACCAGTTGTACCGGCTCCCGCTTCTTAAACGGGACCCTTGAACTGCACGAGCAACTCGAACGGGAACTGGCTGAATGGACCGGCAAAGAAGCCGCCCTGGTCTTTTCCACCGGCATGCAAACCAATCTAGGAGTGATCAGCGCACTGGTCTCTCGGGAGGATGTGGTCATTTTGGATAAACAGGATCATGCCAGTATTGTGGATGGCGCAAGACTCTCCTGGGGTGAGACGAAACGATTCCGCCACAACGATATGGCAGATTTGGAACGCGTTCTCTCTCAAATCCCAGAGGAGAAGGGGAAGTTGATCGTAGTGGATGGCCTTTACAGCATGGAAGGAGACATTGCCCCATTACCCGAGATCATTCGCCTGTGCAAAAAGTACGGCGCGCGTTTGATGGTGGACGATGCACATGCCATGGGTGTATTGGGAGAGGGACATGGTACTGCCGCGCATTTCGGCGTCACAGCAGATACCGATTTGATCATGTCCACCTTCAGCAAATCCTTTGCCTCCCTGGGCGGTTTTATTGCTGGAGATGAGCCGGTCATTCATTACATCAAACATCATGCACGCGCTTTGATCTTCAGCGCCAGCATTCCGGCGCCCAATGCCGCGGCGGCGCTTGCGGCTCTTCAGGTAATGCGTGAGGAGCCAGAACGGATTGCACGCGTCAACGCGAATGCTGCGTACATGCGCAAAGAACTCCGTCGCCTCGGATTCAACATCGGCGCTTCGCAGACACCTGTTGTTCCCATCATCATTGGCGATGATATGCGTACGCTTTTCGCCTGGAAAGCCATGTTCGAGGCAGGCGTGTTTGTGAATCCTATCCTTGCCCCGGCTGTTCCCGAAGGACGCCAGTTGCTGCGCACCAGTTACATGGCAACACACACAGACGAGCAATTGAATCGCGTGCTGGAGATTTACGAACGCGTGGGAAAGCAGGTGGGGTTAATTTAGAGAAAGTTGGACGAAGGAGAGGCGATAACAAGAAAGCAACGAGGAGATCGTGAAGATACGTTCGATTACCTATTTTTGCAACCCCGCATATCCTCTGGACGAGAAAGTCGTGCAACAGGTTGGCACATTTCTAACCGACGCCAGGTCCGCTTACGAATCTGCAGGATATGAAGTACAGACTGTGCGACTGGCGACGATTCCGTTCCCCAGGTTGTTGGGCGAGGAAAATCTGGAACGGCTGGTGGAATACACAAAACAGATTACCGATCTGGCTCAGGAACTTGGCATTGCTTACGTCTCGCTGGGTCCTGCATTGCCGGGCATACCGCGTAGTTACGAATTAATTCCCGATGCGATCTTTACTTCTAAGAACGTTTTCTTTAGCGGCGCGATGACGGATAAAGCGGGGAAACTCGATCTGGCGGCCATCCGCGCCTGCGCGAAAATCATCGTGAGATGTGCGCCCATCGAGCCGAATGGATTCGCCAACTTACAATTTGCCGCGCTGGCAAATGTACCTGCAGGCGCGCCGTTCTTCCCTGCCGCCTATCACGATGCGGATGTACCTGCTTTTGCCCTTGCAACCGAATCCGCCGATTTAGCGGTAAAAGCCTTTGAGCAGGCAAAGACCATCGAAGAAGGACAAAACAATCTGACCGCCGAGATCAACAGACATGGAAAGGAACTTGCAAAAATCTCCAATTCTCTAATCCCCAATTCTCTAACCCCTACTCCCCTTAAATTCCTCGGCATAGACTTTTCCCTCGCGCCCTTTCCTGATGACGCGCACTCGCTTGGTGGCGCGGTGGAAAAGATGGGCATTCCAAAAATTGGATTACATGGTTCCCTCGCCGCCGCCTCCATCCTGACCGGGGCAATTGATCGTGCCGATTTTCCTCGCACAGGCTTCAGCGGATTCATGCAGCCTGTTTTGGAAGACTCCATCCTTGCCCGGCGTGCCGCCGAAGGTATGCTAACGATCAAAGATGTTTTGCTCTACTCGGCTGTTTGCGGAACAGGATTGGACACGATCCCATTGCCCGGCGATACAACACCGGAACAATTGATCCCCTTGCTGCTAGATTTATGCGCCCTGGCATTACGCCTCGATAAACCCCTTACCGCGCGCCTGATGCCCATCCCTGGAAAAAAAGCAGGCGATGAAACAAATTTCGATTTTCCCTTTTTCGCTCAAAGCAGGGTCATGTCGTTGGATGCCGCCAACCTGAATTCTCCCTTTGCTCAAGATGAAGTTTTACAAATCAGGCGAAGATGAAAGAAGAATGATCCTTCCTCTTTCCTGTCGAACTGTGTTTTTGCTCGACCTTCAGATCTTCAATCTCCATATCGAGAATGGCTCATCGAAACCCTTCACCTCGCCGATGAAGCGTTCAATCTTGCTTGGACTGACATGCTGAGCCAGAAAATCCCGCACTTCAGGATCATCGTGAATCGCTTCCGTAAAAATCAATTCTCCACCTTGAGAAAAATTTGGCAAGCGTGCTGCCACATTGACCGTCGAACCAAAGTAATCCAAGCGATCGTTCAAATTCACGACAATACACGGACCTTTATGCAGTCCTGCCTTTAACCACAACATCGGTTCACCGCGCTTGGCAATCTCGGTTTGCGCCTTCCATACAGCGCGCAGTGCCTCGATAGGACGACGAAACGTTGCCATGACCGCGTCGCCCATTGTTTTGATCAATGCTCCGCCCTCCTCCGCTACGGTTCTTTCCAGGACCTCAAAATGCTCGCGCACGCGTCCGAATGCCAATGCATCTCCGATCTTGCGATACAGGCGTGTCGAATCGCGTAGATCGGTGAACAACAAGGTGACCGAACCAATCGAAATCTCCTCGCCGGGGCGAATCACTTCGGAGGCAAACAAGTCACGGAAGACCTGCAAAGCCGTCACCTCTGCTGCTGTCGCTGCCTGATCACTCCACGCCGTGCGTTCCAACTGAAAGGTTTGATCTGCTTCGGTAGCATTGACCAGGTTGAGGGTAGGGCGAAGCGAAACGCGCGTTTCATCGGAAGACCAACCAAAAGAGGTCACGCGGACATCTGCTTTCGGGAGTCCCTCCATATCCGCAAAAAGAGAAAGAGAGCCGGGGGCATTCGAGGCGCGCAGGGTGTAGCGTCCTCTCTCCAATTGCAAAGGTACGGGCAACATCTTCAAGGCAGAAATGCTTTGCGTCATCATGATATGCGGTTGCAATTGGGGACTTCCCACACAAAACACAGCATCGAACTTTACGGCGCGCACGGCCGGATTGGGCTTAAAGACTACCTCGATATTGTGGTCGAATGCGACTGTAAAATCAATCTGACAGGTATTGCAATGAGAACGACCACGTACCCCACCAAGATGGGTATGCCCCTCGGCGGTTCCGCGACAAGAGGGACAAAGTAAATCCCAAAACATATCGAAGATGCCCACGCGCGTGGCGCGCAAAAACATTTCGAGGACAGTACGGCGGTTCACGCCCCAATAATCGGCAAGCGCGTAGGGGCGAATGCGTTGGAGAGAAAGATCATCAGCGCGATCCAAAAAGTCTTCCAGACGCGCCAACAGATTGGGGTCCGTGCCTTGACGAATCAACGCCTCAGCCTGGGACCTGAAGCGGGCGCGCCCGGCCGGGCTAAGTCCACCCCCGCGCGAGATATCCAGCATCGAACCGCCTTGTAAGGCAATGCGGTCGTAGAGCCGAAAGGCGCTTTCAAAACGGTTTTTAGCCACAATGCCGATGACAAGTGGAATGGCGAATGGTGCCAGAGGATGACTCGACAGAATCGTCGTGCGGTACGTGAGACGCGTCCCGCCTTCTGCTAGGGGTTCGAGATGGACTCGCACGCGCATTTCGTCGAGAGGACCCTTGCTGTACCGCCGCACGATACCGAATGAGTAAGGAAAGACCCATTCAAAAGGCTCCTCCTCCCATTCCACCCTGATCAAGGGAAGTTTCATGCGCACGCGCTTGAGTCCTTTTACATTGGTGAGCATCTCCACCTGGGGCTGACCCGTATCGCGGTTGAAGCGGTTTGTGTCCGAGACGAACCGCCAGAGCGCCTCAGGCGTGGCTTGCAGATTCCATTGCCAGTTGAAGTTGAATTCTTTTGCCATACGCGTTGGATGAGGAAGAACATTGTGATTTTACCCGTAATTCATTGCAAGAGGATGAAGAAAACATTTTAATTGGTTCTGCCATGTTGGGTAATGTTCTGCAACCCAGCCTCACACATTTAATACGTCATTAACAAGAGAAAAAATAAATCATGGTATTGTTAACGTATGCCCGAAACTATTCTCATCGTGGAAGATGAACCTGTGCTCCGCGACACCCTCACCTACAACCTGACAAAAGAAGGCTATCGGGTTGAGGCGGTGGGGAACGGGCGCGCGGCACTCGAATCGGCGCGTCAACTTAAGCCCGATCTCATTCTGCTGGATATTATGCTTCCCGAACTGGATGGTTTCGAAGTGGCGCGCATCCTCCGTAAAGAGATGACTACACCTATCCTCATGCTCACCGCGCGCGACGATGAAGTTGACCGTATCGTCGGTCTCGAAGTCGGAGCAGACGATTACCTCACCAAGCCCTTCTCCATGCGCGAACTGATGGCGCGCATCAAAGCACAGTTACGCCGTGCTCGTTTATTGAAAGAGGAACTTTCAAGGCAAAGCGTATCCGCGCCGCATGAGATACTTGCCTTTGACAATCTTGTCATCAATCTGACGCGCCGAGAAGTGACCCTGAATGGCAAGCCGGTTCAACTCAAGCCAAAGGAATACGACCTGCTCGAATTCTTTGCCTTGCACAAGGGACAGATGCTCTCGCGCGAATTCATTCTCGAACGTGTTTGGGGCTGGAATTATATCGGCGACAGTCGCACCGTGGACGTCCACGTGCGCTGGCTCAGACAGAAGATCGAAGAAGATGCAAGCAATCCCAGACGTATTGTCACGGTGAGAGGGGGAGGGTATAGATTTGAAGGATGAAAGTAAGGAAGAGGGAAAGAGGATAAGGTGAAATGAGTTTGTTTTATTGGGGAGTGTTTGGTGTTCTGTTCATCATCGCCGTGTGGTATGCGTGGAAATATTACAAACTGCGCCGCGAGGTGAACGAGTATGCTAAAACCATCCGCCTGAACCCTGGGAACGCGATCTCGGAAATCAAGGAACTCGAAAACCTGTCCAGCGCGATCTCATCTCTAATCGCCTCACACACGATGCGTTACGCCGCGCTCGAAGCCGAACATGCTCGCCTTGCCACCATCCTCGATCAAATGACTGACGGCGTGTTGATCGTGGATGCAGAGGGCATGGTGCAATTTACCAATCCTGCCGCGCGCAAACTGTTCGAGATAAATAATCCCCTGCGCTTGAGCGTGGTGCAGGTGCTGCGCAATCATCAGTTCATCGAAGCCTGGCGGCGCTGTCAGCAGACGCGCGCCTTGCAAATCGAATCTGCGGAACTCGCGGCGCGTAAACAATTTTTACAGGTGATCATCATTCCCGACAAGCATGAAGGAGGAAGTCTGCTACTCGTGCAGGACTTGACGCGCCTGCGCAGGCTCGAAACCATACGGCGTGATTTTATCTCGAATCTTTCGCATGAACTGCGCACTCCGCTCGCCTCCCTCAAAGCCCTGACCGAGACCCTGCAAAATGGCGCTCTTGCGGACCCTGAGGCCGGCCCTCGATTTCTGAACCGCATTCTCATTGAAGTGGACGCGCTGACCCAGATGACGCAAGAGCTGCTCGATCTTTCACGCATCGAATCGGGCCAGGAAGAACTGCGCTTTGCCCCCATTTCACCGAAGAACTTGCTTGATATTGTGGCAGAGAGGATGAAAGCGCAGATCGAGCGTGCCGCTTTGAAACTCTCGATAATCTGTGAGGAAAATTTGCCAAACATCCGCGCCGATTTGTCTCGCCTCGAGCAGGTGCTGGTGAATCTGATTCACAACGCGGTTAAGTTCACCCCGCCGCGGGGAGAAGTGACCCTTTTAGCGGAAGCAGGCGACGGCTTCGTTCGATTCGCTGTCCGGGATACGGGCATCGGGATTCCGATGGAGGACCTTCCTCGTATCTTCGAGCGATTCTATCAGGTGGATAAATCCAGAACCGGGAGCGGCACAGGCTTAGGACTATCTATCGCAAAGCATATCGTGGAGGCGCATGAAGGGAAAATCTGGGTGGAAAGTGAGGTAGGACGGGGGAGCACCTTTTTCTTTACGATCCCGGTCTTTTGAGGCATTGCATTTCTGTTTTGCGTTGGCAAACCGATTGTAAAGCACGAGGTGGCGACATTATGATATTCTATAACCGTTATTGTGGAAACTGAGTGACGCACTCGATTATCTTTGGGAGGGAACCATTTAGACTGGCGTGGCGTCACCAGATTGTCCACGAAACGTTTATTCTCCTCTGCACAAGAGCCTGGTTCTCCTCCCGGGCTCTTGTGTATTAATCGTTAACTCACTCTTAAACCGTTCTTGAACCGTTCTTAAATGCTCTTTGCTACACTGAGGGGGAAATCAAAAGGAGCAACATGGGACTTGCTGACCTGCACATTCACACCCTTTACAGTTACGACGGCACCGCCTCGGTGCCTGCCGTTTTGAAGCGTGCGCGGCAGGTGGGTTTGGACGTGATTGCCATCACCGACCATGACGAGATTGACGGCGCCCTCAGAGCGTTGGAACTCGCCTCCGCTTATGGCGTTGAGGTCATTCCCGGCACAGAAGTGACCACCTCCGAAGGCGATTTGCTGGCATTGAATATCACACAGAAGATCAAGCGCGGTCGTCCATTGATCGAAACTGTTGTATCGAAATTATACATACCCCGCTATACTTGACGCACCTAATGCGAAATAGTAGAATTTGTACAGACCAAACAAGCGCATAGCACACAAATGGCTGTTTTTCATAATAACTGATAGTCAAATTGTGTACGAAACTCAATTTCGATTATGAGCGAGCTTGTCCAAAGTTTTGTCTTGTTGACCCCGTGAAGCAAAACTTTCCATAGGCAATAATCTTTATATGGACACGTGGTCAGTTCTTCTCGTTTCCATAGCGCGTTGGATTTTGGGGTCCGCTCTGCTATTAGCTGCATTAACAAAATGGTTTGATTTATCCGACTTTCAACGCGTTATTACGCGATGGCGTGTTGGACGACCAGAATGGTCTGCCATTATTGCAGGAGGGGTTCCTGGTTTAGAGACACTTATAAGCGTTGCATTATTGTTGAACATTTACCCAAAGATTGCAGCGGCTCTTGGTGCGGGATTGCTTATAATTTTTACTTCCCTTCTGTCCGCTCGACTCATGAAGGGTGAAACTGAGGGGTGTGGTTGTTTTGGTAACTCGCAAAATGAAAAAATTAATTCAATAACGATAGTGCGCAACCTTTTTCTTTTGTCTTTGTCTTTAATTATTTTATTTGCCTCAGAGGGAAACTGGAATCCTCTACCAATACCATTGACATTGGCGATCGGAATGTTGATTTTGGCGAGGATTCGAGCGCCTTCAAGTGATGCTAATCAAGATCGTGCTCAAACTCAAGTTTCTTCAATATCCGCTCAGATATCCCGGCGGAGTTTCCTGAAAATTGGGCTCGCAGCGCTGGGGGCAATATTATTAGACACCTTTGGTATAAAGCTTGTATACGCTTTGTCGTGTTCTCCGCCACCTCGGTGCTGTTGCAATCAAACTTACAGCCATTGGGAACCTTATTGTTACACGAGTGGTTGCTTGTTTCCTAAGAGACGGCATCATGTTTGGAAGCGTACATGTGAGTCCTGCTATTGTGGATGCGGCTCATCTTGTAGAACCAGTTGGTGTTGTTGCACTTGCACATGTGAGTCGTGTGGCTATGCATGTGATACTATTACGCCGAATTGTGGATGCGCATGTTCTTACTGCAACCCGTGTTCGTGCAGTGATGGAGGAGGATAGACAAAATGGGCTTGCACATAAGGTTGATCTTTGTTTTTTTAATTTGGACCGGCTTGTCGATTTCGTGTCAACCTAATCGTCCAGAAAGGATTGTTGAGACCATGTCGGTTCTACCGCCATCGTCTTCTGTTTTCTTGCAAGACAAGGGTGTCCTCTACGTCAGAAGCGAATATCATCAAGAGCAAATGGGACTCTCCATCGCGATGGGAGGCGGAGAATTTCAACCACTGACCACTTCTTATGAATGGTGGGTCAATGCCGAGAATTTGCAACAGATTCGCCGTGTCACAACTGAGTGGCTGGAAGATGGTCCTCACATTATCGCCGCGGACGGTTCGGATGGCGCCAACAGGTGGTGGCAGGTGGATATAGCGCAGGGAATCACACAGGTGACTTATCATGACGGTCAAACTCCATTCGCCTTGCCGAGCATGGATGCGTTTATAGAGATTTTTTCGCAAAGCGGCAAGAAACTGCTCGACGATGTTGTAAATAACGAGGCCGAAAAAAACGGGCAATCCCAACAGGAACCGTGGGGCAATGTGATTTCAATCCGCAAGCGCGACTTGCAAACCGGGCATACCATCACAGCACTTGTCAGAGCAGATCCGCCCCATATTTTGGTTGAAAGGGTTGTGTTGGACAAGGATGGCAATTTATTTGAATCAATACGCATCACAAATTGGGAGTGGCTTGACCCGGCAAGCCTGAACATGGATTTCTGGATGCGTCCTCCGGCAGACGTGCAGATCGGTAATCCATAGACGTTGCAAAAACGTCTTGCCTCGTTTGAGGTTAGTCCTGCGGACGAGCAGATCAATTCGCCATAGTCCTACTTTGACATGATAGTAGAGGGCGTAGCAAGTCCTATCTTGCTCCCCCTGGTCGATCATTCGTGATTTAGTGCAAGTAGTGAAAAGCAAAACGCGTGGACCGAGGCGATGATGAGTCTAGTCTCTGAAAGGGAGATATAGAAGAATGGGCGTCTCTTAAAGGGAACATCACAGAAAACCTTTTGTGAGCGGGGGACCTAAAACTTTCAGCGATCAGTAATTCGCCGTCCGTGAGCAAGTTGAACGGGTGACTTCGTTTCTCCTCTGCACAGGAGATTGTTCTCCTGCCAAGATCTTGTATTCTTACGAACGTTAACCGACCCTTAAAGCAGTCTTGACTTGCCCTTAAATCTACCCTGATACACTCCCCGTGTATCAAAAGGAGAATTTATGGGACTTGCCGACTTGCACATCCACACCCTTTACAGTTACGACGGCACTGCCTCGGTGCCTGCCGTTTTGAAGCGTGCGCGGCAGGTGGGTTTGGACGTGATTGCCATCACCGACCACGACGAGATTGACGGCGCCCTCAGAGCGTTGGAACTCGCCTTCGCTTATGGCGTTGAGGTCATTCCCGGCACAGAAGTGACCACCTCCGAAGGCGATTTGCTGGCGCTCAACGTGACCCAGAAAATCCCGCCCGATCAACCGCTCATCGAAACCATCCTCCGCGTGGGAGACTTGGGCGGATTTTGCATCGCGCCGCATCCCATGGCAGGCGGGCTTGGCATGAAAAGCCTGAGCGCCTACTCGATTTTGAAAGCCCTCCGCCATGCAGATGTACCTCGCATCCTTCTCGCCATCGAAACCTACAACGCCACCACCCTGGACCGAATGAGCAATCACTACGCCCGCATCCTAGCAGAACGATTGCACATCGCCCAAACCGCCAGTAGTGACGCGCACGTCGTGGAAGCCATCGGTCTCGGCGCGACCGAATTCGATGGACACACAGCGAATGACCTCATCGCCGCCCTGCAGAGCGGAAACATCCGCATCCGCAAACAGCGAGAGTGGAACTCCGCCCGTATCCTCGGCAGTTGGTTTGCAAACTACCTCGGACGCTCCCTCCTGCGTCTGGCAGGAGTGCAGGGATAAGGCATCGTATGGAAACAATCATCGTTATCTTTGTTTTTCTGTTGTTGATGGTGGTCTTCAAGGAGTAGTGAAAAAATGGAAGCAGCTTTTCTCTTCCTCATGATCCTCAGCCTCATAACAATCTTCGCCGTGGACACATTCCAAAAACGGCAAAACGACCTGAAAAGCGGCAAATCGAAATGACCAAGCATATCCTCGTCACCAACGATGACGGCGTCTTCGCGCCGGGCCTCCTGTCACTTGTGCGTGAAATGCGCCGGCTGGGAAAAGTCTCGGTGCTTGCACCAGACCGCAACTGGTCCGGCAGCGGACACGTCAAAACGCTCGACCGCGCGCTCCGCGTCAAGGAAGTCCGCCTCGCTGATGGTACACAGGCGTTTGCCAGCGACGGTGCTCCCTCCGACTGCGTTGCGCTTGCCACACTGGGCTTCTTCAAAGAGCCGATTGACCTCGTTGTCTCCGGCATCAACGCGGGCGCTAACCTCGGACACGACGTCACCTACTCCGGCACCGTCACCGCCGCGATGGAGGCTGTGATTGCCGGCATTCCCGGCATTGCCGTCTCGCTCGAAACAGTGGATGATCACATCGGCGACATTGACTACGGACCCGCCGCCCGTGTCGCATCGAAGATCGTCCGTCAGGTCATTGAAAACGGTCTTTCTCACGAAATCCTGCTTAACATCAATGTGCCTTTTCTCCCCGAGGACCGGATTCGCGGCATCCTTCTCACCCGCCAGGGGCTGCGCGTATATCACAGCCGCCTCGACGAACGCATTGACCCGCGCGGCAAACCCTACTACTGGATCGGCGGCGACGCGCCGACCGGCGTCCCCGAACGCGGCACCGACGTGGGCGCGCTGGCGGAGGGCTTCGTCTCCGTCACGCCGCTTCAACTCGACTTGACCGCCTACCGCGCCCTCACCGACCTGAACACCTGGCGCTGGGACGCCTCCCCTTATGAATCAACACTGCTCGAATCGAACAATAAACTAATGTTGTTTCGCAGTGATTGATCTTCTCCTCCTTGTGTTGTCTCCTGCGGGAGACATGCTGTCCGCCGCGGCACCGGCGGACAGTAGTTTTAATTCGTAGATGCTTAGCGGAGTCTTGTCTTCATCTTAACCAGATGTTAACCCATCCTTCTATTGCCATTAAAAGGTGATTGTTATCATCATAACGTCAGTTCGGGATAAGGACTTTTTCATCGCAGAGATGAAGAGAGCGCTGAGAAAACCCAAAAACTCTCTGTGAACTCAGAGTCTCGCTGGTAGATTTTCGGATATGAGCATTTATCCCGAATTGAGATTCATACTGTCATAAATAAAAGGAGAAAAGAAATGACCAAAACTGTTCGTTCCTTGTTGTTCGTTTTCGTCATGGTAAGCCTCGTGCTTGCCGCGTGTGGAACATCCCCTTCTGAAGGGGACGGTACATCCGCCACACCTGTTACGATTGTAGAAACCCAAATTGTCGAAAAAGTCATCACTCCCACTCCTGGTCCTGTTGAAGGTACCATCCTCGTGGACGGGTCCAGCACGGTAGCGCCCATTACTGCTGCAGTCGCTGAGGAGTTCCAGGCGCAATTCCCCGAAGTGCGCGTCCCAGTCGGCATCTCCGGCACGGGTGGCGGATTCAAGAAGTTCTGCGCCGGCGAGACCGATATTTCCAACGCCTCCCGCCCCATCAAAGAATCCGAAACCGAACTGTGCAAACAGAATGGGATCGAATACATTGAATTGCCCGTCGCCTTTGACGGTCTGGCAGTGATGGTCAATCCTGCCAATGAATTCGTCTCTTGCCTGACGGTTGAGGAACTCAAGAAGATTTGGGAACCTGCCGCCGAAGGTGTGATCACCAACTGGAGCCAGGTGCGCGAAGGTTTCCCCGATCAGCCGCTTGCCCTCTATGGCGCTGGCACGGACTCCGGCACGTATGACTACTTCACCCAAGCCATCGTCGGCGAAGAAGGCTCCAGCCGTGGCGATTTCCTCCCCAGCGAAGACGATAACGTCCTCGTGCAAGGCATCGCCGGTGACGTGAACGCGCTCGGCTTCTTCGGCCTGGCTTACTACGAAGAGAACAAGGACAAACTCAAACTGGTGGCAATTGACAACGGCGACGGCAACTGCGTTCTGCCCACCCCTGAAACAGTAACCAATGGTACCTACCAGCCACTCTCCCGTCCGATCTTCATCTACGTCAACCGCGAGCGCATTGACCAGAAGGACGAGATCAGCGCCTTCGTCAAGTTCTATTTGGAAAACGCCGGCACGCTCTCTGCCGAAGTCGGCTACATCCCGCTGACCGACGAAATCTACGCTCTGGCGCAGAAGCGCTATGACAACCGCGTCACAGGTTCCATCTTCGAGGGTCTCGGCTCCACTGTCGGCGTCTCACTCGAGGATCTGCTGGCGAAGGAAAAGTAAATAATCAACCCTCACCCCCAAGCCCTTCTCCTCTTGGAGAAGTTCTCTCCCCTCTCCCTTTGGGAGAGGGGGGAGAACAAGCCAGTTCTTCGTTCTCAGGAAAGGGAAACATCCTGGATCATGCTCATCGCTCAAGGCATGACAAACTGGCTAATCTCAACTTCTGCTCCATGGCGTACTGATTCTTCTGTTTGTTGATAAAGCATGCGGGCGATTTCTTCAGAAAGATAATATTCCCCGTAATTTTCATAAATTTCTGCTGGAACGCCTTTGAAAACAAGCGTTTGGTTCTCTCGTTGTAAAGTCACGACCGCGTGACCAGGATGTGTTTCTTCGTGTTTGCAAATCGAACAGTTTATGATTGTTTCCTCGTTCAAAAATCTTCCGGCCACAAGGCAGGATCGGGTTCATAGGCAGTTATAATGTAACATATCCCGCTTTCTCGCCTATGCCGGACACTATATGAATTACGATGTCTTTTTCACGATACCACATAAGCGTACAGGGAAAAGGATGACCTTCTGGATATGCGGCGATCATTTCGTTATCGCGTGCAAGCGGACGATGAGGTCAACAGATAGATCGTGCTCGAACATGCGCATAAAAGCATGTTAACGGAAAACAATATGCCTACAAATTGTGAATAGTTATAAGCGAGATAACACCATGAAAGATTTTCCATCCCCATCGTTTTTACTTCACTCTCGCGCCAGCCACGACCGCCGCGAAGGAATCATCCGCGCGGTCTTGCTGTTTTTTTCCATCATCTCCATCTTTACCACGCTGGGCATCGTCGCCGTCCTTCTTCAGGAAACCATCCTGTTTTTCCAGGAAGTGTCCATTGTGGAGTTCTTCACCGAAACGCGCTGGACCCCGCTCTTCGCCTCGAAAAAATTCGGCGTTCTGCCATTGGTGAACGGCACGATCCTCGTCGCGGCGGGCGCCATGTTCATCGCATTGCCACTGGGTTTGCTCTCCGCCATCTACCTGAGCGAATACGCTGGCGAGCGCGCCCGCAAAATCCTCAAACCCATGCTCGAAGTGTTGGCAGGCATACCAACTGTTGTTTATGGCTATTTTGCCCTCACCTTCGTCACGCCTCTGCTTCAAAAAATCTGGCCCGAAACGCAAGCCTTCAACGCCCTTAGTGCCAGCATCGTGATGGGATTCATGATCCTGCCGCTCGTCGCCTCGCTCTCTGAAGATGCCATGTCGGCGGTGCCGCAATCGCTTCGTCACGCGGCATATGCGCTTGGCGCAACCCGCCTCGAGGTCACGCTGCGAACCGTCGTTCCCGCGGCGCTTTCGGGCATCTCTGCTGCGTTCATCCTCGCCATCTCACGCGCCATCGGCGAGACGATGATCGTCGCCATCGCCGCAGGTCAACAACCCAAATTGACCCTCAATCCGCTTCAATCCATTGAAACGATGACTGCTTACATCGTGCAGGTGAGTCTTGGTGACACGCCCCAACAAAGCATTGCCTACAAGACCATCTTCGCTGTCGGAATGTTACTCTTTGTGATGACGCTTATCATGAATTTGATCAGCAACTGGATCACGCGCCGCTATCGGGAGGTGTACGAATGAACGGACTCTTTGCCAACGAAGACGGGCGCTTCTCTCCCCGCCTCGAGCTACGTCTGCGCCTCGGGCGCATTTTCCAACTCATCAGCCTTGCCGCGGTGACCCTCGGCTTGTTCCTGCTTTCGGTGTTGATTCTCGACATCATCCTCGACGGCGCCAAATGGCTGCGCCCCGAATTCTTCACTCAGTTCCCCTCGCGCTTCCCCGAAAAATCGGGCTTGCGCTCCGCCTTGCAAGGCTCGCTGTGGATGATCAGCATGACCGCCGTGATGGCGTTCCCCATCGGCGTGGGCGCGGCGATTTACCTCGAAGAATATGCACCTAATAACTGGCTGACGCGCCTTATCGAAATCAACATCTCCAATCTGGCAGGCGTGCCGTCCATCATCTATGGCTTGCTCGGCTTGGGCTTGTTTGTGCGCGGGCTGGAACTGGGGCGCAGCGTGCTGGCCGGTTCGATGACCATGGCTCTGCTTGTGCTGCCCATCCTCATCGTTTCTGGGCGCGAGGCGATTCGCGCTGTGCCGCAGTCGGTTCGTCATGCCTCGCTGGCGCTGGGCGCAACCAAATGGCAGACCATCCAAAATCACGTCCTGCCCTATGCCATGCCGGGCATTCTCACAGGAACCATCCTTGCCATGTCCCGCGCCATCGGCGAGACCGCTCCGCTCATTACCATCGGCGCGCTGACCTACATCCGCTTCGACCTCAAAGGTCCGCTGGACTTGTTCACCGTCCTGCCCATTCAGATTTTCAACTGGGTTTCGCTCCCCAAAGCGGAATTTCAGGAACTGGCGGCAGCGGGGATCGTTGTCCTGTTGGTAGTGCTGCTCAGCCTGAACGCGCTGGCGATTGTGCTGAGGAATAAATTGCAAATCAGGTGGTAGAAACTTTCCCTCACTCCCGTCCCCCCTCCCATTTGGAGAGGCGTGTAGGGATGAGGGTCAAGAAGGTGACACATGCTCGAACAACACGAAATCGCTCTCTCTGTCAAAAATCTCAATGTCCGCTATGGCGATTTTCTCGCCCTGGAAAACATCACCATGGACATTCCCGCGCGGCAGATTACCGCCATCATCGGTCCTTCGGGATGCGGCAAATCTACTTTCCTGCGCTGTTTCAATCGCATGAACGACCTGGTGCCGAGCGCCCGCGTGGAGGGCGAAGTGCTGTTCTACGGACAAAACATCTACGACCCGAAGGTCAACCCCGTGGAAGTGCGCCGCCATATTGGCATGGTCTTCCAGAAGCCGAACCCGTTTCCCAAGTCTATCTATGAGAATGTTGCCTATGGAGCGCGTATCAACGGCTACAAAGGTAACATGGATGAACTGGTGGAACGCAGTCTGCGCGCCGCCGCGCTGTGGGACGAGGTAAAGGACAACCTGAAAAAGTCCGCGTTGACGCTTTCGGGCGGTCAGCAGCAGAGACTGTGCATCGCCCGTGCCATCGCTGTCGAGCCGCAGGTCATCCTCATGGATGAACCTGCCTCCGCCCTCGACCCGATTGCCACGCTCAAAATCGAAGAGTTGATGCAGGAACTCAAGAAGGACTACACCATCGTCATCGTCACCCACAACATGCAGCAAGCCGCCCGTGCCTCCGACTACACTGCCATGATGATGCTGGCGAAGGAGGGTTCGCGCGCCGGCACAGTCATTGAGTTTGGTCCCACCTCTCAAATTTTCACCAACCCCAAAGACAAACGCACCGAAGATTACGTTACCGGGCGGTTTGGCTAATATTTGACGTATAATACGCGTAACGATAAAGCCGAGGCGATATGTTACGAAAAACATTTGAAACCGAAATTCAACAGGTGAAGGACGAAGTGCTCGTGCTAGGGAGCATGGTCGAGCAGGCGCTCCTTGACTCGGTCGAGGCGCTTAAGAAGCGCGATATTAAAGCCTCCGAGAAGATCTTTGCGGAGGATCAGCGGATCAATGAGAAGCGTTTCGCCATCGAAAACAAGTTAATGGTTCTGATTGCCACACAACAACCTATGGCACATGACTTGCGCCTCCTGGCTTCGGTATTGGAAATCACTTCCGAACTGGAACGCATGGGCGATTACGCCAAGGGCATCGCCAACATTAACATCCGCATGGGAGACGAACCCCTGCTCAAGCCGCTGATTGATGTACCGCGCATGGCGCAGAAGGGCGTAGATATGCTTCATCGCGCCCTCACTGCCTTCGTCAATGAGGATGTGGAAACGGCGAGGGCAATTCCCATCGAAGATGACGAAGTGGATGCGCTCTATAATCAGGTTTATCGTGAGTTGGTGACCTTTATTATCCAGGATCCAAAGACCATCGAACGCGCTAACTGGCTGCTTTGGGTAGCGCACAATCTCGAACGCTTCGCCGACCGTGTGACCAACATTTGTGAACGTACGATCTTCATTGTCACAGGTGAGATGAAGGAAATCAAGGCAACCGACGACGAATTCTGGAAGAATCAACCAAAGTAGTGCCCACGCAAAAGTAGCATACCTTCATAGGAGTTGTGCTACAAGAGCCGTGTTGCCGACAACTCTTGAACGCACACGCAGGGCTGGGGGTGAGGGTGGGTAGGCAGTACACAGCGCGGATGTTTTTATACTCCGCGCTGTTGTTTTTAAATTTGCACCCTATGCTGCTGGAATCGTCTCACGCTAGCGCGTGGAGAGTTTCAAAATTCTTTCTCTGTGAACTCCTTGATCTATGTGGTGAGAAGATGGAGAACCCCATCAAGTCTCAAAGAACTTCTTTCTGGGAAGGGGAAACACGATAAGGTGGCGATGACGTTCATATAACGGGAGTCGGTTTTCGGTCGGAAAGAAGCGAGGGGATTCCGCAGGAAGTTTTGTAGTCAATCAAGAGATGGAAGTCATTTGACGGGCTGAGTCGCACAGTGGTATTCTTTCTCCGAAAGGAGAAACGCTGATGTCCAATCCATATGATATTCTTTTTGAGCCGGTTCGTATCGGGCCGGTCACTGCTCCCAATCGTTTCTATCAGGTTCCGCACTGCAACGGGTTCGGGTATCGTATGCCGCATGGTCACGCGGCGATGCGTGCCATGAAGGCGGAAGGAGGCTGGGGGGTGGTTTGCACAGAGGAGGTGGAAATTCATCATACGAGCGATCTTACGCCGTTTTTCGAGGGGCGCTTGTGGGATGATGAGGATATTCCCGCGTTGGCGCTGATGGCAGAGGAGGTGCATAAGCACGGCGCGCTGGCGGGAATCGAATTGGCTTATAACGGCGCGGATGCGATCAATCTCTATTCACGCGTGCCACCACTTGCGCCGCGCACGATGGGAACAATCGGTGGAACAGGTTATGATCCCGTTCACGCTCGCCGCATGGATAAGGAGGATATTCGCAATGTGCGGAAGTGGCATCGTCAGGCGGCTCTGCGCGCGAAGCGCGCCGGTTTCGATCTCATCTACTGTTATGCGGCGCACGGCATGACGTTAGCCATGCAATTTATGTTGAAGCGTTATAACGACCGCACGGATGAATACGGTGGTTCGCTGGAAAATCGCGTGCGGTTTTTTCGCGAGTTGATCGAGGATACAAAGGAGGCTGTAGGAGATACGTGCGCGGTGGTGGTCCGCTTTGCGGTGGATGAGTTGCTTGGGGAGGATGGCATTACTCATCAAGGGGAAGGGTATGACATTGTTGCCATGCTGGCGGAACTTCCCGACTTGTGGGATGTGAACATCAGCGGCTGGCCTAATGACTCGGCGACTTCGCGCTTCGAGAAGGAGGGCTATCAGGAGAAATATATTTCCTTCGTCAAGAAACTGACCACGAAGCCTGTCGTCGGTGTGGGGCGCTACACTTCGCCAGATGCCATGGTCTCCGCGATTCGGCGAGAGGTGATGGATTTGATCGGTGCAGCGCGTCCTTCAATTGCTGATCCGTTTTTGCCAAACAAGATCAAGGAGGGGCGTCTTGAAGATATTCGCGAGTGTATCGGCTGTAATATTTGTGTGACGGGCGATACGCGTTTTGTGCCACTCCGCTGTACGCAGAACCCGACCATGGGGGAGGAGTGGCGGCGGGGCTGGCATCCCGAAGTGATCGCGCCAAAGAAGAGTGATAAGGAGGTGATGATCGTCGGCGCGGGACCGGCAGGACTGGAATGCGCGCGGGCGCTTGGTCAGCGCGGGTATCGGGTCACTTTGCTGGAGGCGCGCAAGGAACTGGGTGGACGTGTGATTCGAGAATCGGCTTTGCCGGGGTTGAATGAATGGCGGCGCGTCGTGGATTGGCGTTTGACGCAAATCGGAAAAATGAAGCATGTGGAAGTTTATCCCTCCAGTCCAATGACGGCGGCGGAGGTTCTCGAATCGGGCGCACGGCATGTCATTCTGGCAACGGGCGCGACATGGCGGCGCGATGGCATAGGGCGAACTTTGTGGAAGCCCATAAAGGGTCATGAACTGAAAAACGTGCTCACCCCCGATGACTTCATGCAGGAAGGCATGGCTCATGACGTAAATGGGAATTGGATAGTTTACGATGATGATCATTACTATATGGGTGGCGTATTGGCAGAGTTGCTTGCAAGTCGCGGGTGCAAAGTCTCGCTTGTCACGCCCGCACCGATGATCTCCTATTGGACGCAATTCACTCTGGAGCAGGAACGCATCGAAGCCAGGTTGATGAAACTCGGCGTCCAGATGTATACGCGGATGGTTTTGAGCGAAATCGGGAGTGATTTTGTGCGCTTGTCAAATACACTTTCAGGGGCAGAGCTCGAACTCCCGCGTGATGGGGTTGTGCTGGTGAGCGATCGAATACCGAACGATGCCCTCTATCATGCTCTTCGCCCAGCCCTCTCGCGAGGGGAGATTCACAGTCTGCGCATCATCGGCGATGGGGAAGCGCCGAATATCATTGCGCAGGCAGTGTTCGCAGGTCACCTTGCAGCACGGGAATTCGATGAGGAAAAGGTTGAAGGAACGCCGTTCAAAGTGGAGAGGGTAAAAATCTAAAAGAAAGAAGAAAGGGGAAAGCATCTTTCCTCTTTCTTCTTTTTTTCAATTCTGCTTTTCACAGCGAGCACTTTACCACACCCTCTCCAGGTTCGGGTTATCAAGCGGACGGCGGCCCACCTTCGCCATGTCAATCCATTGACCGTGTACTTTCACACGTACCACATCTGCAGTGAAGTCGGTAACGGTGTTGCCGTTGTTGTTGAACAACCAGGAGCCGACCGCGTAAATATCAGCCGGGACGCCCAATTTTTCGAACTTGCGAATCTTTTCCGGGTTGAAACCGCCGGAGACAACGATCTTCACATTGCGACAATACTGCCGTGCCGCTTCTTTCCAGGACTGAGGCAGGTTCCACGATTCCCAGGCCGAATCCAACGCCTGACGGACGTTGAATACAAGGCGCGGGTTCACGCCCAAATCGAGCGCGGGATCGCCCAGCGGTGCGACCGACACATCGCGCACCGTACTGCTTGTATCCAACCGCACGCCATACAAGACATATTTTGCCGCTTCGCTCTCGTTGCCGGCATCTTTTAGTTCGCGATATTTCGCAAACATGGCTTCCAACACGTGGAGGGAATCGCGCACCGAATCATTGTTGAAATCCACCAGCGCAATGCGTGGAATACGCGCCGGCAGGATGCGGGCAAACTGCATCATGGCTTCTGCGGTATCGCCGAGGAAGGAGGCAATGGCTGCGTGAGCAACAGTTCCACCACCTGCGCCACCCCACCAATCTCCTTGTGCGTCGGTGGAAACGAAGGGTCCGAGTTCATGAGCGTGATCCTTGTTGAAGCGCTGAACCGCGATGTTATAGGCATAGCCATCAGCGGCCTGTACCTCATGCAGATCAAAGCGCGCCGGGAAGAACAACACCGGTTTACCGCGCGCGGCGACAAGCGTTTCATAGACATTCGTCGCCACGCGACTGGAGCGGGTGAGGATGCCCAGAGTAGGCGTTTCGAGCAGCGCAAAGTCACGATAGCGCCCGCGCACTTTGATCACCGGTTCAGCGTTCAGGGGGTTTCCGTCCGAATGTACAATGACGCCGTCGTGCACTGCCCAGACTTCAAGTTTATCGGATGTGCAGATGAAGCGGTCTCCCTCCCAATACCCTGTGCAATGCCTGAGCATTTCCAGCGCCTTATCCACTCCTACAACGATGGTATTTCCGGCGCGACGCGTGAACCATTGCATTTCTACTTCAATGTCGCCAACAGCGATCCCTTCAGGGGAAATGCCGGGCGGCAGTTTAGGACGGCTGCCTGCATAAGTGTATCCCTCCGCGGCGAGTGCAGTCAGCATACGACCGATGTTCTCGAAATATTTATCCGAATACCAGCCGCGGCGCATGCGCTCGATGTCGAGTTTGAAGGTTTCGTTGGTGAGACGTTTGCCGTCGAAGATGGACATAAAAAAGGGTTGGAGAATTTGGGGATGAGGGAGTTAGAGATTGTCTGTGGAGCGGATAATGTGCATGCCGGCTTGAGCAAATCGCGCGAATGCCGCGTTGGCTGCCTCGGTATGATCTACTACACCAGGGACAACCACTGGAGAGGTGCAATCTTCGAGCAAGTAAACTTTCTTTGCCAATTCGGGATCGGTGGCATTGATGTCTTCGAGCAGATCGGAAATGGTCCATGCAACGCAGTGACTTTTTGCTTGACCGGCGATGATGAGGCGGTCGAATTGTTGTAACTGTTCGATGAATTTTGTGTTGCGCGTGCCAAGCGTTTCACCCATGGGGCCGGTCAGCACTTCAGGTCCAATGACAGAATAGTTCTCGGTGAAGGGTTTGTCTCCTTTAATTTCGATGTCATACTGGGTCAGGCGCGCGAGGGCGTGAAAGAAGAGCGCTTCCTCCACTGAGGAAACCAATGCATGACCAATTCCACCCAGCATGGCATGATAGGGCCAGACGGTGAGGGCATATTTACCTCTTCGCTCCAGTTCTTCTGCATAGTGGATCATCATTTGCTGACCATACTCGGGAGCAATACCGAATTGGGAGGCGAGGGCAGGGTTAAAAGTCCATTTGCCTTCGCGCAATTCTGCGGCATGAATGTCGGTGAAGGGAGCGGGATGTTGACCATCTCGATCCACAAAGAAAACGGCATGGAAGACTTGCATGGCTTTATGGGTGTCCATTGTGGCAGTGATATGGGTGATCTGACCGAGGTTGCGGTAGATGAACTGACAGAGACGGACATTGTCTTCCACGGCGCCGCGTCCGCTTCGCCCACCGACGAAAAGTTCAAACTCCGGATTGCAAAATGTGTTTTGCACGTCAATCAGCAGAAGCCAGGTTTTGGTCGAATCGGCGGAAGCAGGCTGAAGTCCGTGCCGACGCGCCCATTCCCGCGCTTGCTTTGCGCGTTCCTCGTAGGGGATTCGCCAGACCGATTCGACTTTCGATTCGTCGAAAAAGTCTGGCACAGGAAGAGGTTCGTGTTTCATGACATTTCCGTTTCTGATTGTGTTTTGGTAATGTGATTGTATGCCTGTCTGTTCGGATGTCAAGTATAATTTCAATGTGTGGGTTTGACATTTTCTTTTGAAACTTGTACACTCAATATTATTTCATTGAGGAGGAGTTGCCATGGCATCCCAATACCAAATGATTATGCGTTCGGGACCCACGCCAGGTGCGGCATTTGCATTAGAGGGTGATCAGATCACGATTGGGCGCGATTCTTCGAACGACATCGTAATCAATGACGCGGAGGTGTCGCGTCGGCACGCGCGGCTGACCTTTCAGGGTGGAAAATATGTGCTGGAGGATCTCGGTTCAACGAACGGAACGTTTGTGAACGGTCAGCGATTGGCGGGACCGCGTGTGCTCAAGCCGGGGGAGGTGGTCTCGTTTGGTGAACAAATTGTGCTGGTGTTTGAAGCGGTAAACGTTGATCCTGGTGCGACGATGGTTTCTCCGCGCGCAGCCGCTGTGCCGCCAGTGTCGCGCCCTGTTTCTTCCCCTCCTCCTCCGCCAGCGAATTATGCAGGAAATGTTCCTGCCAGTCCGGCGGCGGCTCCTGCTGAAGCCAAAAGAACCAATTTAATTCCCATTCTGATTGGAGCAGGAGTTCTTGCTTTTCTTTGTTTATGTGTCGTTGTGTTTTTGATTGTGGATGCGGATCCAACGGGAGCGCGATGGTGCATGTTCCCGTTTAGGATCATTGCGGAAATGTTGAGAGGGCCGGTGTGCCCATAACTTTTTGGGACAGGTTTGTCTCCCCCGCAGAGTGCCGTTCCTGCGGGGGTGCTTTTTAATAGTTGCCAAAGCCACCTGGCTTGGCTAGAATAGGGATATATTCTGGCGGAGCATTTCTATGACCGAAAAAGTCGAAACCTCTCCACATTGGAGTTCAACAACCAAGTTGCTGGCCGGGCTGGTCATTTTAGGTATCATTGCCTTCCTGCTCAACCGCTTTGCGAGTCTTTTGCCTCCGTTGTTATTGATTGTCATCATTGTATATTTGTTGCACCCCGTCGCGTCCTTTCTCTCGCGAACGTTGAGAATCTCATGGAGGGCAGCGGTCAACGTGCTTTATCTGTTTATTTTGCTCTTTCTGATGGGCTTGATCACGTGGGGGGGCGTGGGGCTTGTTCAACAGGTGCAAAGCCTCATTCGCTCTGTGCAAGATATTGTTTCCAACTTGCCGGTCTACATTGACAGCCTCACGGGGCGCGTCTTTGAGTTCGGTCCGTTTACTCTGGATATGCGGACACTCGATCTCAACGCTCTCAGCCGTGAATTGCTCTCGATTGTCCAACCTTTGCTTGGGCAGACGGGTAACCTTGTAGGCGCCATTGCCAGCGGAGCAGTGGAGGTCTTTGGCTGGACGTTCTTCATTTTGATTGTTTCCTATTTTGTCATGGTGGAGAGCAAGGGGTTGCAGGGTGGTCTGTTTACGATTGATGTGCCAGGGTATTCCGAAGACTTGCGCAGACTGGGAAATGAGTTGAGCCGCATCTGGAATGCGTTTTTGCGCGGGCAGATCATTGTTTTTACAATTGCTGTCATCATTTATTCTATTCTTTTGCCGATTTTGGGCGTGCGGTATGCATTGGGCATTGCATTGATGGCAGGCTTGGCGAAATTTTTGCCCTACATTGGTCCTGCCATTACATGGATTGTGATGGCGCTGGTCACTTTCTTTCAACCGAACAAACCGTTCGGTCTTTCGCCGTTGACGTACACGCTCGCAGTCGTAATCATTACTTCGGTAGTAGATCAGATTATTGACAGTTTTATCACGCCGCGCATCATGGCGCGTACGTTGAAGGTGCATCCTGCCGCTGTTTTGGTTGTGGCGCTCATTGCCGCCAATCTGCTGGGATTGCTTGGCGTGATCATCGCCGCGCCTTTCCTGGCGACGATCATGCTCTTGGGGCGATACACCATGCGCAAGATGTTCGACATGGATCCATGGGCCGGCTTTCAAGCGCCTCCTCCTCCCCCCAGCATTGCAGACATTATCGTGCATCTCAGACAGTCCTGGCAATCTGTGTTCCGCAGACGATCGAAAGCAATCGGCTCTCAAATTCAAAAGGAGAATCCAAATGAGCAACAACAGAAATGAACCGAAGACCGAAACCCTCGCCGAGACGGATAACTTCATGGCATGGAAAGCGGAAGAGCCCGACGGTGAAACTACTTATCACATCGAACTGCATAACGTCACCGTTCATTTCTTTCAAGAGGAGTGGGATGAGTTCATGCAATTGATGCGCGAACTCACCTGACGTACAACCATCCAAGCCGATGAAGCTCTTGAATGCCATTACCGACGTGCGCGGCATCAAGGTTGGGCATGCGCACGATGAGGAAGCCCTGACCGGCTGCACGGTTATCCTTTGCGAGAAGGGTGCTGTGGCAGGTGTGGATGTACGCGGCGGCGCGCCTGGCACGCGCGAAACCGATTTGCTCAATCCCATCAATCTTGTTGAAAAGATTCATGCGCTTGTGCTGTCGGGTGGCTCCGCTTTTGGGTTGGATGCCGCTTCGGGTGTGATGAAATATCTTGAAGAACGCAAGATTGGGTTCTATACCGGCGCGGCGCGCGTGCCGATTGTTCCCTCTGCCATTCTTTATGACTTGAACCTCGGTCGCGCCGACGTTCGGCCCGATGCCGCTATGGGGTACCGCGCTGCGGCCACGGCTTCGTCCGAAGCGCCGGCGGAGGGAAATGCCGGTGTGGGAATGGGTGCCTCGGTCGGAAAAATGTTCGGCTTGCGTCTCGCAATGAAAGCCGGCGTGGGCACTGCAAGCCTGGAAATCGGCGGCGGAGTCATCGTGGGCGCGCTGGTTGCCGTCAACGCGTTCGGCGATGTGATTGATCCGCAGAGCGGTCAGATCCTTGCCGGGCTTCGTGCAGGTAAAGTGGGTCCTTTGCGCGTGGGAGGAAAGGAATACTTTGCCGATACGCTTGCCATGCTCAGGCGTCCTCTTGGGCGCGGTATTCTCGCTTTTGCCACGCGCGCGAATACGGTGATCGGTGTGGTGGCGACAAATGCAAAACTCACCAAAGCGCAAGCGACTAAAGTAGCACAAATGGCGCAGGACGGTGTGGCGCGCACTATCCAGCCCGCGCATACCATGCTCGATGGTGATGTCGTTTTTGCCTTATCCACGGGAATGCGCAACGCCGATGTTTCGATTGTGGGGGCATTTGCTGCAAAGGTAATGGCAGAGGCAGTCCTTCGCGCCGTCAAGATGGCAAAGCCAGCCGGAGGCTTGCCGGGGTTGAATACCCATTCGTGAAACGCCGATACTGCCTAACCCATGTGCAAAATTATCCACAACATATTGGTATCGAATGACACGAATTGACCGAATTTCTTGTAGCGAAATGCGCTTAAATTCGATGCACAGAAGACCAGCCATTATTGTGGATAATGTCTAAAAAACGTGGATTCGGGATAAACGTTTTGAGGTAGCAGCGCTCCCCCTCACCCCTTCACCCCTCTCCCAGGGGGAGAGGGGCAGGGGTGAGGGATGGCGAGCGATGTGAAGCATGAGCGTTTGTTTGCAACAGAGCAAGGTGGAAAATTTATCGTTAAGTTACTCAGTGATGAAAAGTCCCTATCCCGAACTGACGTTAAAAAAGACGGTCTGCCAATGCAGACCGTCAACCTTGTGTTACAGCAGTAGAGGGTTATCTCTTCTTTCCCTTCAATTCTTCCTTCAAAATCATCGTCATGATCACGCTAACGATGCTGACGATCAATCCGCCAAGGAACGCGTTCCACCAGACGGGGTCGCTGATGATCAGAGCAATGCCAAACGATTGACCGATGACGCTTGTCAGCCAGAACAGGAAGGTGTTGATCACCAAGGTAAACAAGCCAACTGTCAGCAAAATGAGCGGGCAGGTGAGCAGTTTCAGCAACGGGCGGAACAGGGCGTTGATGACGCCGAAAATGAGTGCGAGCCAGAGGATCGAGACCGGCGCACTTTTTAACTCAATGCCGGGCAGTATCAACACGGTTAGATATAACGCGATGGCATTGATCGCAAAGCGCAAGAGGAATCTGGTCATTTTTTCTCCTTATTGAAATCGGTTTGTGGTAAGTCAATAGACTTTTTGGGCACGAAGTTTGCGCTCGCAGAAAAACACAACCACTTTCACTTTTTGTGTGCGGTTATATTAATTCAAATTTGGGATAAACGCTCATGCCCGAAAATCTACACCAAGACTCTGGGTTAGAGTTTTCTCAGCGCTCTCCGCGTCTTTGCGGTGAAAAAGCCTTTATCTCGAACTGACATTATTTACGTAAAAATCCTGCCTGCGTTGCATCAGACGCGCATCCACAATAATGTGCGGCGTTCTCTGAAGCCGGCGGCAAGGAACGCTTCAGTCATCTCACCTGTGGGATATTCCAACGATAATGAGGCGGGATCGCCTACATATTGCCGCGCGTGAAGAAGCAGACGTGTCAATGCTTCCGCCGACAGTTCGACATCCGTTTCCGTTTTCTCTTCGTTTGCGCGTCGGTTCGGCGCGGACCCGATTCCTGTCGCCGCGTACAACGTTTCAGATCTCCCCCCATGCGGGACCCACGAAAGCGTGGCAAGCAGTTGATCGCCGCGCACAGCCGCCCATTGATGCAAGTCAATGTCCATGAACAGCAGATAAAGCCAGTTCCAGAATCCAGGCTTGAGAGTGTCAAGGTCGAAGGGACGGTACCAGGCCAGATCGTCGGGATGGATGCGGCGGAGCCATTCCCGCTGAAGGGACCAATAACGCGGGTGCCGCGGTACGATGCGTATCCCTCTCTCCTTCGATGCGTCGAACGTTTTTTGCAAGGAAACATTCGCTTCTGCCATCCACGTGGTACGGCGCGCGATTTCCTGAAAGCCGAGTTCTCGATAGAGTTTGATCGCGCCTGGGTTGTCATCGCGAACGTGGAGCCATACCGCGGCGGCTTTTTTCTCGCCGGCGTGTTCGAGGGCGCGTCGGGTCAGGGCGCGCGCAATGCCACGCCGCCTATAATCAGGGTGAACTGCCACGTTGGCAATTAGGAAGATGCGTTTGCCTCGATGGCGAAAGGGAATCAGGCTGGCGTTGCCGACGATGCGTCCATCTTGTTCCCAAACATAACCTGTAAGCGGCAGGGTGGTGTTTTCCGCTATGCGGCTTGCCCAGCGCAGGAAACCATTCTCACGGCTGGCGCGGCGCATGTCGGACACGTATCGCCGACCTTCGTTGTCCATGGCGCTGGCGAAGCACAGTTCGATCAAATCGGCGACTGCGGTCAGATCGCGAAAGGCATTGAGCGCTCGCAGATGCGCGTGCTCGCCTGTTCTGGCAGAGAGACTGAGGGTGCCCATTATTTGAAATTATAGTCGCATTTGCTTTTTTGTTTGATGGGAGTGATTGGTGAGTGATTCCCAATTCCTACATTCCTCTTACGCCGCGCTGATAATCCCTCGGCGTGGTTTTGTTATAATGCCTGTACGTCGCAGTGATGTCTCTATCATCACTGCGGGAGGAACTAACTATGATGCGATTTGACCGATTTACCGAGAGAGCACAAGAAGCCGCACAACGCGCTGCAGAGATCATCCAGCGCTACGGCCACAACCAGATAGATACCGAACATATCCTGTTGGCGCTCATCGAGCAGCCCGGTGGGGTGATTTCCCAGATTCTCGAAAAACTGAGCGTCAACCCGGATGCGCTTATTGACCGGCTCGATGCTACTTTGCGCGCCAGCCCCAAAGCCAATATTTTCGGCGGTGGCGCCGGGCAGATTTTCATTACCCCGCGCGTCAAGCGGATCATTGATTTGGCAAACGAAGAAGCGAACCGCCTTAAAGATGAATACATCTCTACCGAGCACATCTTCCTTGCCATTCTCACTGAACGGAATACGCCGGCCGCGCGCATTTTGGAGTCCGCGGGATTGACGCGGGAGCGCGTCTATGCCGCTATTCAGGATTTGAGAGGTGGTCAGCGCGTCACCGACCCCCAAGCCGAATCCCGTTATCGAACGCTGGAGAAATACTCGCGCGATCTCACCCAACTGGCGCGCGAAGGTAAACTAGACCCGGTCATCGGACGCGATAACGAGATTATGCGGCTTATTCAGATTCTTTCGCGCCGCACGAAAAACAACCCTGTTTTGATCGGTGAGGCGGGGGTGGGCAAGACGGCCATCGTGGAAGGACTCGCACAGAAGATTGCCAACAACGACGTGCCGGAGATTCTCTCGGGCAAACGGGTGGTGGCACTCGATTTAGGCGCGATGATCGCGGGCTCCCGCTTCAGGGGTGAATTCGAGGAACGTCTCAAAGCGGTTATCGAGGAAGTTCAGCGCGCGCAAGGCGATATTATCCTGATGATTGACGAACTGCACACCGTCGTGGGAGCCGGCGCCGCGCAGGGCGCCATGGATGCAAGCAATATGCTCAAGCCCGCGCTGGCGCGCGGCGAATTGCAGTGTATCGGCGCGACGACTCTGGATGAATATCACAAATATATCGAAAAGGATGCCGCGCTCGAACGCCGCTTTGCTCCGATTTACGTCGAAGAGCCAAGCGTGGAAGATACGATCAAGATGCTACAAGGCTTACGTGACCGCTATGAGGCGCATCACAAGGTTCGCTTTTCGGATGAGGCATTGGTAGCGGCGGCACGCTTGGCGGATCGGTATGTCACCGATAGACGCTTGCCCGATAAAGCCATTGACCTGATTGATGAAGCGGCCGCAAAGTTGCGTGTGGCGCTCTATTCCTTACCGCCTGATCTCAAAGCGATGAAGACCGAAATCGAAAAACTGCAAGCCGAAGAGGAACAGGCAGGTTTGAATCGCGATTACGAGCGCGCGGCACAGAAGAAATCCGAGCGGCTGCGCCTCGAACAGGAATTCAATGCAAAGCGCGACAAATGGGAAGCCGAGCATCAACTGGATGAAGTGGTGGACGTGGATGATATTGCCGCCGTCGTTCATCAATGGACGGGTATTCCGGTCAGTCAAATGATGGAGACTGAAGCCGAGAAATTGCTGCACATGGAAGCGCGCCTGCATGAACGCATCATTGGGCAGGATGAAGCCATTCATGCCATCTCCGATGCCATTCGCCGTGCAAGAAGCGGATTGAAGGACCCCTCTCGTCCGATTGGTTCGTTTATCTTCATCGGTCCATCGGGCGTTGGCAAGACGGAACTCGCCAAAGCCCTTGCCTGGTTTATGTTCGATGATGAGGATGCGCTGGTGCGCATTGATATGTCCGAATATCGTGAACAGCACACTGTCTCGCGCCTCTTCGGCGCGCCGCCGGGATATGTTGGCTATGAAGAAGGTGGTCAATTGACCGAAGCCGTACGCCGACGGCCCTACCGCGTCTTGCTGTTCGATGAAATCGAAAAAGCCCATCCCGAAGTATGGAATGCTTTGCTGCAGATTTTGGATGACGGCCGTATGACGGATGGACAGGGCAATGTGGTGGACTTCCGCAATACGATCATCATCATGACCTCTAACCTGGGCACCGAATATGTGCGCAAAGGTGGCGCCTTGGGCTTCCTCCAACCTAAAGCGACAGATGAAGAGCGCGACGCACATGACAAGATCGAAAAAGCGCTCAAAAGCACATTCCGACCCGAATTTCTCAACCGTATTGATGAAGTCATTATGTTCTCACCGCTCTCACTCGAGCAGATGGAGGACATCGTTGTCTTGCAAATGAAAGAAGTGCAGGATCGTTTGAACGAATATAATGTCACCATCCAATTGAGCGATGCGGCACGCAAGTGGCTTGCCCGTGTGGGATACGATCCTGCCTTTGGCGCACGTCCACTGCGCAGGGCAATCCAGAAGCATGTTGAGAGTCCGCTGTCCGTGGACTTGCTTGCCGGAAAATTCAAAGATGGTGCCAATATCTATGTAGATGTGGATGAGGAGAAGAATAAACTTGTCTTCCTATCCTCCGAGCCAGTGAAAAAGAAAACCGAACAACACGCAGAAGCACAATGATAACCATTGACGGTCACGCACCACAGTGACCGTCAATATCTTTAGGTTGGTGTTACGCACTCGTATCCTCGTCTCCTCTCTAGGTGGGAGAGTTGTGTTACGAAACCGTGCTGCCGAAACTCTTGAATGCACACAAATTCTTGAGCGGACACTTAAGATTTTGCAGTAGACTCAAGAGCATATGTCGGCGTATTGCGACACTTATAGGATCGAACGAAAGAGAAAGAAAATACAGAAAGGAAACCTTCCATCATGACATCGAACTCAAACACAAATCAATCCTCCGTTCCAAAAGTCGTCGGTGGAATTATTGCGTTGTTACTTTGCTGCACATGTGCGCTCATTGTCTTGGCAGGAGCAATTATCTATTGGGGATATCAGCAGAGTCCAACCGATATGCCGTTTCCCTTTCCAACCATCGAAAGCGGACCCACCGTTCCACCGCCCACGCCGGCGCGCCCGCCG
>DATLZK010000050.1:0-25742 GCA_035574015.1 Anaerolineales bacterium | reverse complement strand
GATGAGCACGTCGCGATAGGCGGCGATGATGCCCGCCATGGGGTTGAGGAAGTAGAGCCACTGCCATTTTTCGGGGACGAGGGTGACGGGGTACAGGATGGGCGAGGCGTAAAACCAGATTTGAATGACGAGTTTGAGCAGGGGGTCCACGTCACGGTAGAACACGTTCAGGGCGGCGGAGCCAATTCCCAGTCCGAGGAGAAGCGTGATTTGGATGAGGAAGATGAGCGGCAGGAAGAGCAGTCCGAGCGGAGAGACGGGGATGCCGTAAAGAATCACGAGGAGGATGAGCAAAACGAACGAGATGCCGAAGTCGGCGATGCGGGCAAGCAGGGCGGCGATGGGCAGCGCCTCGCGCGGGAAGTAGATTTTGCCGACCAGGTTCATATTCTGCACGAGCGACATCGCCATATCGGGCAGTGAGGTGGCGAGGAGCGTCCACGGGACGACTGCCGCGTAGGAGAAGAGGATGTACGGCACGCCGCCCGTATCCACAGGGACGATGCGGGTGAAGACCACGGCAAAGATGGCGACGGTGGCAACAGGCTGGACAACCGCCCACAGCCAGCCAAGGGCGGATTGCTGGTAACGTCCGCGCAGGGTACGGAGCGTCCATGCCCAGGTGAGGTCGCGCAGTTTGAGGAGCGGGTTGGTTTGTGCGATCATGCCTGCCTCGCGGATTCGGTGACGTTGACGCGGACGTTCTGTCTCCACGTGCGGTTCGGTTCATAGACGGCAATATGCGCCTCGCGCCCCGGGACGCGGTTGCGCACCTCGAACCAGTCCGATGCGCCGTAGGCGAGACCGTCGGAGTCGTCGGCGTTCATGATCCAGGTGATGGCGTAGTAGGTGCCGCCGAAGAGTTGCAGGGGTTCGAGGCGCACGGAGTATTCGCCTTCGCCCTTGGTGATGTACAGAGGGTAGCCGTCGAGGTGAGAGCGCATGTTGGCGCACATCAAGCCGTCGGAGCGGTAGATGAGGACGATGGCATTGGCTTTGCCGATGTCCTTGTAGGCGAGGTATTTGACGCGGATTTCGAGCGGCTGGTCGCCATAGGTTTCGCGGACGGGGTTGCCGTGCGCGTCGAGCGCTTCGATCTTGGTGACCTCCACGCCGCCCTCCACGTCGTCCGCTTCGCCGCCGGCGCGGTTCATCTTTTCGATGCGGCGGCGATCCAGCACTTGATTGTAGATGTCTATGATTTCGCCGCTGGTGCCGACATTTTGCACCTGTCCATGTTCGATGTAGATGGCGCGTTCACACACGGAGCGCACCAGTCCCATATCGTGCGAGACGAAGATGAGGCTGGTGCCGTTATGGAGCAGGGTCTTGATGCGCTCGATACACTTCTGGCGGAAGGATGCATCGCCCACCGCCAGCACTTCGTCCACGAGCAGGATGTCGGGTTCGATGCAGGAGGCGACGGCAAACCCCAGGCGCACGGTCATGCCCGAGGAGTAACGTTTGACGGGCGTGTCAATGAACTCTTCGATTTCGGAGAACGCCACGATTTCATCGAAGCGCTTCTGGATGTCCTTATACGACAAACCCAGGATGGTGCCGTTAAGGTAGATGTTCTCGCGTCCCGTCAGGTCGGGGTGGAAGCCGGCTCCCAACTCAATGAGGGCGGACAACTGTCCATTGACCTCCACCTTCCCCGATGTGGGCTGGGTGATCTTCGCCAGCAGTTTGAGGATGGTGGACTTGCCCGCCCCGTTTGGACCCACCAGCGCCAGCGACTGTCCCTTTTCGAGGTCGAAACTGACGTCTTTCAGCGCCCAGTGATACTTGCGGTCGGAGGAAACGCCTCCGCGCAGCGCCTGCTTCGCCCACTGCGAAAGGACGGAGGGCAGGCTGGTGCGCGTCAGCCCCAGGTTATAGCGTTTGGATACGTTCATAAAACGGATGACAGGCGGCATGAATACTCTCCAAAGTAAACAGATTGTACACTTTTCAACTTGTAATGGACGTTATTGAGGTTTCATTACGCAGGGAATGGTAAGACGAGATGGGCGTCATTGTACATACGGCTCAATGAAGTAGCCCACTTTTTCCAAACGTCCGTTGATTGGGCGGACGGTCTCGCCATCAACGTAATAATACTCGACGTATTCCGCATCGGCGGCGGGCGGATGGTCTACCCGGTAGAACTCCCTGCCGGGCGGCAGGTGGCAAAATCGGAGATAACGGCTCGGCAGATCGTTCCTCACGCATAGGGAGGGAAGGCTTTCTCCCAGCAGACTCTTCACGCTGGCTTCCAGCAAATCCACCCCGCTGACGGTTTTGAGCAGCCGCCACATGTGACAGCCATCCAGGCGGGGGGTCACCTCCACGATGCGCGGTCCGTTACGGGTGAGGATTGCCTGATAGTACACCGGTCCATTTTCAATGCCGAGGGCGCGGTTGCAGACAATGGTCAATTTTTGAACCTCGCGACGTACATCCTCCGGGCAATAGACCGAGGGATAGATGTGCCCGCGCGGGATGCCGCCGGCGTATCCCTCCACCACCAGGCGGTCGGAGACTTCGTTGAAGACGGTCTCGCCGTTCACAACGAACGTGTTCACCGAAACTTCGGGACCCTCGAGGAACTCCTCGATGATGAGCGTGCGGCTGCGCGAAAATTGCAGGGAATGTTCGAGCCCGGCTCTGGCTTCCTCGAGGCTGGCAGCCAAAAAGACGCCGCGCTGACCCTGATTGTCCACCGGCTTGACGATGGCAGGGAAGAGGGTCCAGTCATCCAGGTCGCTTTGAGAGCGAATCCCCTTGTAGCGGATGGGGCTGATGGCGTGTTCGTTCAAAAAACCGCGCAGGAGCAGTTTGTTCTGGAGCATTTCAGCCACCTCGACAGAAACAAGAGAAGGAAGCCCAAGCCGCGAGGCGACGCGCGCCACAGTCGGCATAGCAAGGTCTGAACCGATGGAGTAGATCAGTTCCACATGTTCAACACGAGCAAGTTGTTCAATACCGTCCACATCTACGATATCAAGCAGGGAAAACTGGTCTATGTATTGCAGTCCCCGACCTTCACGGCGGTAACTGCAGCCAATCACCCACCAGCCTTGCGCTTTGAGATAACGAATCAAATCCAGCTGGGCATTGCCAATGCCAAGCACAAGTGCTTTTTTCATGGTCACTGACCTCCCTTTTTTCATTGAAATGATTGAATTGAATGTTCCAGCAACCGAATATCATGAAGAATGGCGGCAATCAAGCCCCGGTTAGTAAAAAAACGTGACGGCGCGTTCGCGAGAATGCCGGGGAGGCTTGACCAGAATTTACGTCTCCTCCCCCATTGGTGAGCGTCGAATGCCCTCGCAGTGAAGAATTCCGCCTGCAAAATTCGATGAGCAGAGGCTGCACCCAATTGTTCAAGACGATGGGCGATTTGACGAAGTGTCTTGAGTGTTGCCTTTGTTCCATATTCGACCTCGTATGCCAGCAAATGAGAGACAAGCCATTGCAGAAAGGCGGCATCCAACTGGGATGCGGCGGAGGCGACGTGTGCAAAGTAGGCGTCGGCTTCGGCGGGGCGATTCCACATCACTGCACGGATGCCCTGCATGAGGTAGCCGCGCGTCACCCCCCAGGGGTAATAGGATCGGAGCGAGGCAAGTTCCTGCGGCAGGTTTTCGAACACGCGGCGGAGGAGGTCCTCCAGGCTTTCGCCCTCGTCATCTATGCTGTCAATGACAATGTCCTCGAGGATGTGAGGAGGGGTTCCCTCCATCAGCCAGGGGTTCAGGCGCACGGTTTGAAGGAGGAAGTCCTGCGCGGTGTCGTATTCGCCCTGCAGGTAGGCGACATACATCCACATGGCATAGATGTTGGAGGCGGCAATGTCGCGCAATGCACGCACTTCGGGCGTGCAGCGCGGGTCGTCGAAGATGATTTGCTGGCAGGCGCGTTCCGCCTCGCACTGGCGGGCGATGTTCTTCACGATTCGGTTCTTGTGATAACGGCGGTAGTTGAGGGCGCGGTCTATCATGGCAAATTTACATCCCGCCATGTAGAGCCGCCCGCAGATGACGATTTCACGTCCGCGGTAAAAAGGCTCCTGCCAGATCTCCTCGCGGCTCGCCCATTCGCGTCGCTGCACCCACACGCTGGGCGCCAGAGGAAAGGCAAGGGCAAAGTCTTCGAGCGTGAGGCGTGGGGAGGGACGCAGAATCTCGCGGATGGCGCCGGAGGTCGGGTAGAGTTCGAAGCGGGAATTGTAGGTGAAGCCAATTTCCGGATGCCGATCCAGGAATTCCACGTGCAGGCGCAGTTTGTCGGGGTGGTAGAGGTCGTCCTGGTCGAGGTGGGCGATGATTTCGCCCCGCGCCGCCATGACGCCGGTCTTGCGCGCCAGCGCCACGCCGCGGTTCGTTTCGTGACGGAGATAGCGGATGCGCGGGTCGGCAAAGCGAGCCATCACTTCGTCGGTGTTGTCCGGCGAGGCGTCGTTGACAACGATGAGTTCGAAGTCCTGCCAGGTTTGGTTGAGGACGCTTTGAATGGCTTCGCCGAGGTGGGCGGCACCGCAGTAGGTGGGAATGATGACGCTGACTTTGGGATGGTTCATCGCTGGAGGTTCCCGCCATCCGCACGCAGGCGGTAGGCAAGCGTTTGCACCGATTGCAGACGCCGCAACGGACGGATGTCTTCGCTGGAGTGTTGCAGGGCTTGATACTCACGCTCTAGCAAGCAGACATCCAGCCATCGGCTGAGTTCCTGAAGCGTATCGAACAGGGGCCAGAGGGCTTGCTTGCCGACTGCCTGAACGCAGTCAATATCCATGCGCAGAGGGACATCATCGAAGCCGGCGAACGGTCCGTGATGGAGGAGCGCCGGCAGGTGTTCGACGATGCGGCGGCGCAGGATGTAGCGCCCGGTGCGGATGAACGGTTCGCTGCCATACGTGCCGGGGATGACCGCCAGTTTTCCATAGTAGCGGCGGAACACATCTCCCAACAGCCGTCTATGTTCGAAAACCGCTCGAGGCAACGAGAGGCTGAAGCGGGCATAGGCACGGTTGAGAAAAGGTGTGGCAACACCACTCCAATACGAAATCAGATTCGATTGAAATGAGGTAAAGAACCGCTGACGAGACCATAATGCAAGTAGAATGTTCTTGGAAAATTCCGCTCCCGGCAAACGGGTAAATGTTTGTTTCACTTCGTTGGCCAGTTCTAGCAAAACCTCTTCCAGTGGGAAGTCTTTCATCAAGCCACTCAGTTCTTCCACCCCCCAGTGCAGGTACCAATCTCTTTTGTAAAAGACCGCACCACCCTTGTATTCCACTTGCATCACACTATTGCTGCCGGAAAGTGCATCGCCCAGGAAACCTGAAATCAACGGCATGTCTTCGGGGATGGAATCGAGAAAATTCATCTGATACATGCCGTGAAAGTGCATCGAACTACCGAACAGGTCTGCCCAGCGAGGAGTGTAGGTGACCAGAAAGTCTTCGTTCAATTCGATCCACTTCCAGGGGATGCCAAGCGTTTTGGCGATTTTGCGCGAATAGACGACATCGGTGGAATCCGGTTCTCCCCACGCATAGGCAAGCATCTCTGCGCCGATCTCTGCCCCTACGCCGGCAATCAGGCGCGAATCCAGCCCGGCGGACAGCGGCACAATCCATGCCAGCTGGGTCTTCAAAACTTCCGCAATCGCCTTGCGAGACAACTCGTACATCTCATCCACCAGATCGTCCCAGCCCGCCTCCCACCGACTTTGGCTTGGCACCACCGTCCAAAGTCTTTCGGCGCGAAAGCCTGCCTCCCCCCACTCCATGCGGCTGTCCGGCGGAATGACCTTCATCCCTTTGTAAAGTGTCCAATCCGAGATGAAATGTCCGTTGATGAGCAGCGACACCAAACCCGGCAGAAAGAAATCATCAGGTGTGTAAGCGGCTGAGGCGACCACCACAGGCTCCAGCGTGGAAGCGATGCGTCCGTGTCCGATTTCGGCGTGAAAGACCGGGATGCTCCCCAGCCAGTCGTTCCACAGCGTCCAGCGTTTGCCATCGGCGCTGATGCGCAACAGGATGACGCGCCCATCCCAGGGGAGTTCGAAGCGGTTCGCGAGCAGGGCATCCTGCACATTGGCAAGATTCATATCGCCATGCGGCGAACCAATCAACGCCAGGAATGAGCCATCCGGCAGAGTGTGAATGCGTTCATCCATCCCTTCCCGTCCCCACAGTTCGAGACAGGTCGCACCGATTGTGTAGGAGCGTCGCTGCAGGCGCGGAAAGTACTGCAAGGCGCGGCGGTGAGCGGATTCCAGCGCCTTGAGGCGGTTTTCAGGAAGACTCGAAAAAACAGTAAATCCAACGATGGATTGCATAAAGTTCCCCTTTCGTTAGAGCAGGCGATAGGCAAGCGTTTGTGCAGATTGCAGACGACGCAATGGACGGATGTCTTCCTTGGAGATCATGATGGTTTGAAAATCGCGTTCCAGTTGATTGAAATCCAGCCAATTAGAAAGTTGGTCACGGGCTTCAAAGAGGGGCCAAAGCGCTTTCCACCCGCTGTGCTGAACGGATTCGATGTCCATGCGCAATTGAACGTTTCCAAAACCTTTGAGAGGTCCGCGATGAAAGGCAGGTGCCAGTATGCCGGCGATTCTGCGCAAGATCAGGTATCTACCGGTAAGGATGAGAGGATCGGGCGCGTAAGTACCGGAGATAACTGCCAATTTGCCGTAGTAGCGACGAAAGACATCGGAAAGAAGTCTGCGGTCATCCAGCGCCGCGCGCGGAATGGATAGGCAAAAGCGGGCATAGGCGCGGTTGAGGAAGGGCGTCGCTACACCGCGCCAGTAATCGGAAAGGATAGACTGGAAACTTGTAAAAAGGCGCTGGCGGTTCCAGAGTTCAAGCAATTGCAGTTTTTGGTAAAACGCCCCGGGAAGTGAAGCGATTTGCTTTTGATATTCCTCGGCGTTGGCTTCCAGGGCTTCGGCAAGCGGGAATTTGGCATGTGCGCGGACTTCGTCCGCCGTCCAATGACAATACCAATCGCTCTCGAGTTGATAACTTCTTCGCCCTCTGTGAACTGCGTCCATATCTTTGACCGGGTCTCCCGCCAGCACATCGCCAACGTAACCGGAGATGATGGGAGCAGGCGGTTCCGAGGCAATGCGGTCGAGAAACGCCATCTGATACATGCCGTGAAAATGTAAGGCGCTTCCAAACCAGTCCGCCCAGCGGGGGGTGTAGGTGACCAAAAAATCGCGCGGCAAGTCAACGCGCTTCCAGGGAAACCCAAGCGTGCGGGCGATCTTCTGAGAGTTCACTGCGTCGGTGGTGTGGGGCGCCCCCCAGGTATAGGCATGGGCATCCGCGCCAACTTCCGCCGCCACACCGGCAATCAGGCGCGAATCCAACCCGGAGGATAACGGAAGAATCCATTTTGGATAACTGTCTAAAGCCTGCTTGACCGCCTGACAGGACAATTCATGCATCTCGTCCACCAGGTCATCCCAGCCTGCTTCCCACCGACTTTGGCTTGGCACCACCGTCCAAAGCCTTTCGGCGCGAAAGCCTTTTTCTCCCCACTCCATGCAGCTATCCGGTGGAATAACCTTCATCCCCTTGTAGAGCGTCCAATCGGCAAGGTAATGACCGTTGATCAGGAGGGAGACCACAGCAGGCAGGAAGAAATCCTCGGGGGTGTAGCCGGCCGAGGCGACCACCACCGGCTCGAGTGTGGAGGCGATGCGTCCGCGCCCGATTTCGGCGTGAAAAACCGGGATGCTCCCTAGCCAATCGTTCCACAGCGTCCAGCGTTTGCCATCGGTGCTGATGCGCAGGAGGATGACGCGCCCTTCCCAGGGGAGTTCGAAGCCCTCTGACTTTTCGGTCTTACACAATGCTTCTTCGACGCCCCGCCAATTTATTTCATTATGTGGAGATCCGATCAAAGCCAGCGTAGATCCACCTGCTGATCTATGAATGCGAACTACCGGATCACCACGTCCCCAGAAATGAAATTTCGACTCTCCAATGACGAGAGTTTTTTGCACGAGATTCTTGAACTGTGACAGCGCACGATGCTGCGCGGCAAGGGCTCTTTGTTCCGACTCGTTAGTCAATTGGTAATAGAGGCTGAAGCCAACAATGGCATCCATAATTGCGGATGATTTTCCCTAGAGTTTATTGCAATAACATGTATCGGCATCGAATGACATGAATTAATCGAAGTTTTTTGAGAAATTCGCGTATATTCGATGCGAGGAAGACAACGCATTATTGCAGACAATGTTTAATTCATGTTGCGGCGATAGAAAAGAACAGCGAGCACGACTGCCGTAATGACAAGAAGCGCCGGAAGAATCCCCGCAAAGAGAGAGGCAGCAGGGTTGGTGATCAGACCGGGTGGAGGACCGCCCTTCTCCAAGGAGTCTGTTTCAAAAAGCAAGGTAGGTGTAGGAATGGCGAGGGGAGTTTCAAGTGCTTGCTGAGCGAAAGGGGTGATCAGCTGAGCCGTAGGAAGCGGGACAATAGGCAACTCTTGTACATCAAGAAGGGTATAGGAATACCAGACGCCATGTTGGCCTGCGCCAGGGTCTTCACGCCAAACCACAAGGAGCACATTGCCTTGGGATACTACAGCCCGCACATCGTGTGGCGCGTAGGTGGTGACAAGCCGAGTAGGATTCGTCCAGGCGCCATTTTGAAACACACTGTGCCAAATACCGCCGATAATCGAGTATTCGCCTTCTTCGTTCGTGGACTCAATACGCTGGACAAACAGTGCATGAGCATTGCCACTGCCATCCAATACCAGGGCATGTTCACCACTTCTTCCAACGTGAAATGGGAAAGGATCCATGGGTTCATTCCACGTCGCCCCTCCATTTGCCGAGATACGTACACGCTGAATAGGACGCCCCAAGTCCACCGGGCGATCTGAAAAAGGATTTCCGCCGTTGTACATGATGATAATATTTCTGCCATTATCTACAATAGCCGGAAAAGACGGGCCGAAGTAGCCGGGGATGTCAATTCGGTTGTCAAGTTCGATGGGTTTGCTCCATTGCTCTTCAGCGGGATCATAACTGGCAAAGTAAAGAGATTCATCCTCGCCCAAGGAGGTAACTACATTCCAAGCCGCGCGGATTTGGCCCTGTGGTCCTCTGAATAGCCGCAAACTGAAAGGCACAAGAGAGACGCTTGGGGTGAAGAACAAAGGCTCAGGCAATGTCCAGGTTTCACCGCCATCTTTTGAGTAAACCACATAGATACCATTGCCATCAACATTACCACTGTAAATGACAATCAGATTACCTTTCTCGTCCCCAGAAATCGCGGCAGAACCAATCTCGAAAATCCCCTCTCCGATCATCAAGGGAGGCGACCAGGCCAACGCCTGATCAGCATGATAGGCTGGTGCTTTGGAGTAATAGACTGCGGCATTGCGCGCCTCACCGCTCATAAAGATTACGTGCATCACCCCGTTCGGATCCAAAAACACCCCGATCACTTCAGCATCCCCTGTGGGCATGAGGAGGATGTCCACTGGCTTGGTCCAGCCCCCTTTGAGACTCCATTGGCGATAAACAACAGCCTTCCTGCGATATTGGTCATATACCCATTGGCTGGCAAAGGCATGGACAGTGCGGTTTTGATCGGCAACGAGGAACGGAGTGAAGGTATCGTCAAGGTACCCCGGCACTCTGGCATCCGGCGTCCATTCTTGTATTTGCGGAGCGGCAAGGACAGAAGGAGAATATCCCCCCACAAGCATAAGAAGAAAAATCCCAACGGTGATGCGGCGCATCACGCTCATTTTCGCTTCCCTCCCCTTAATAAAAGAAAGACGGTGACTACCATCGCACCACCAATCAGAAGTACTCCCAACAGATTCCTTTGCGTGCTGGAAATGGAAACATTGTCATCATAGAGGACAGAGAGATCTACAGGTACGGTTGGCTCTACTTGTGCCACTTCGGTGGCGTCGGTGAAAAGAGGCGGTGTGGGAAGTTGCGCTGTGAAAGGCTCAGGTGTCACAGAGGTGTTGCCCAAGAAACGGTTAAAAGTCAGAATTTCGTTGATTTCTTCACCTTGAGCGTCAGTGTAGCGGGCGGCCACGGATGCTTCTAATAGTCCTTTTGAAGTAATGCCGGCCGTCAGATCGTACTCTATCCCATCGCCTCGAACAATGAAATCGCCTGTTGAATGTAATTCCCACGTTGAGCCATTCCATTCCCAATCCTGAAGGGTCAGCTTATTCTGATGAATTACGCTTACATCAACCTGTTGAATCAACTGCATGAAGTGCATTCTACCAATTGGATCCCATGCAATGGCTACGGCAGTGGGGCGGTCATTGACGCCGGTCACGCTTAAAGATTTACTCCACGTCCGTCCACCATCATGTGAAACCTGATCCAGATTGGCATAGACCAGTCCATCATATTCCTGCCAGATGCGATGAAGGGTTCCATCATCGAAATTGAGAATTTCACTCCATAAGATTGCCGCTTCACTGACGACCTCGGGCTCGCTCCAGGTGAAGCCTCCATCACGCGATTGGGTGTAATAGAGGCCTCCGCCCTGATCACCGCGAATGGTCAAGCGGGAAAAGAGCAAATGAAGCACACCATCTCTGCTTAGCGCTAGTTTGGGCTGATCTACCATTTCCCATTGTGCAGAAACAGCATCGAACACGCGCACAGGGGCAGACCAGAGCGTACCATCGTCTGTAGATTGAACGACATAAATGCCCCTCTCTTCGTTTATAGGCACTGCATAAGCAACTACAATTCTGCCCGAAGCATCAGAAAGAACATCCGGCGAACTATTCGAAGCAGACAGGGAGGGAAGTACAGTCGGTGTACTCCATTCGGAGGAAAGACTTGCTTTTTCTGCATTCGCCCAACTGAAGAGAAGGTCACCACTCTTACCATCTTCCCATGCCAGGAGCAATCTGTCGAATGCACCCAATTCAGCCGAGAGGCGCGCCGGTGCACTGCCCAGCCCGGTGATCACAGCGTCTGGAGGGGTCCACTCCCTCCCATCCCAACGAGCATAGCGAATATCGGCGGAGGTATCATCCCCGGAAGATCGCGCCCAAAAGAGATGCAAATTACCATTCCTATCTGCAACTGCTGATAAAAGTGACACTTTCCTGTCCACTTCCTTTACCAGACTTTCCGGAACCCCCCACACGGAAGGAGGGGAGAACCAGTTTTCCACTGGATCGAGATCACGAGAGATGAACCAAACATCTCCGCCTGTCCCTTGATCGCATCCGATGACCAGAAGGCGGTTATTATAGATGTAATCCTGGCGACAACCGAGGAGAATAGTTTCAAAGGTGAGAGGGTTGGAGAACGTTGGCAGTTGTAATTGGGTTTGCTGTTCACTCCAGCGCTCTCCATTCCAGGCAATAAAAGTAGGGTTCACTGCATAATTCATACGAAAAGCAAAATATGTACCGTCATTCAGAATGGTCTGAATGGAAAGCGGACACTCTGATCTGCCACCCAAAACTGTGGTCGGTTCACCCCAGCTTACACCTGCATCGGTGGACCATTGGCTATACACGGTGCATTTGGGGGAGCCGGGCTGTCCTACCTGCCAGATAAGCAGGACACGATCTTCGGCAGCAGCAACCGTGATGTTAAATGGTGAGTCGAAACCGCCTGTATCTTCGGGACCTTTCATTTGCTCCGCTTCTGACCAGGACAGTCCCCCATCTGTTGACTTTGCCATGAAGATGCGCTTTTGTGGACGGTTATCCCAGGCAACGTATAGGTTGGAGGGACTCACCTCGCTCGACGAGGCAAGGCGAATATAGACATCCTCCGGTTTGATCGAACGGAAATATTCCGATAGGTATAAAGTGACAGGTTCAGACCAGGAAGCGCCTCCAACTGAAGACTGGCGATAATAGATACCCGGAAGTGCCCCACCTTGCGTGACATTACGTGCAAAAGCAAGATGCAGGATGCCTATTTTATCTAGCAGAACGTCGAATCCACTCACCCCCCGTGCCAGACGGCTGCGAACAGACCATTCCGACGGTTTGTCAAAATTACTCGGGATAATTTGTCCATAGAACAGCGATTCTTCGATCTTGTTGATCCAAAAGACATGAATAGCGCCCCTGGGATCAGAAATGAAGACCGGCGGAGGATCTTTGATGCTAAATGGAAAGTTGACCGTTTTAGGAGCAGACCAGGTTACGCCGTCACTGCTTGTCGAATATTTATAGGCTTCATCAACCCCGTCAATCCAGATCGCATGAAGGACACCTCTGAAATCCACGACCAACAACGGATTTGTGGCAACTCCCGAAAAAGACAGGTTCACCGGTTCAGACCAGCCCTGAATGGTCTGCGCCCGAGTAAGGGGAACTTGTCCGAAAAGGGAAACCATCATAAGAAACAAAAATGGCACACTTATCGCAAAATGTTTGATCTTGTTCATGTTATTTTTTTCTTTGGTTAATGCTGATTGAGTCTGGCAATCATCAAAGCGGCTTTTTCAGCCAGATCCTCGCGCCCCTGTGTCCCCCACCACCAAGTATATACATCGAGTTCGTCGCTCGATTCTGGGATCTGTGCGAGGAAAAACCAGGCTCGATCATATTCTCCAAGCCAGACATAGCAATATCCCAGCGCTTTGGTGATGCCACGATGATTAGGTGAAAGGTGATAGGCTTTTTCCAGATAGTGTGCAGCCAGGGAAAAATCTCGCTGAAGCATGTAGATCAAGCCAAGGCGGTGATTCGCCGTCAGGTTTTGGGGATCAAGTTGAAGGGAGGTTTGAAGCGTGATTGTCGGTTCTTCCAACCTTGGAACAATTGCCAGGGTATGCCAGCCGTTATTCGGAAAACCATCCAGTTCTACCTGTGCCAGTTGAACCGCGCCCAAGTTGGCATACCAGATTGATCGGATTTTGTCCGCGTTGAATACCCAGGATATTGCAAGAAATACAATCACAAGCACAAACCGTATGAGTGATCCGCCATGTGTTGTAGCGGGCAAAAACGACTCGTTGGGCTCTTCCCGAGCGGCAATATGCATTCCACCCACTGCCGCGCCAACCGGGAAAAGAAGCAGGAAAGCCCCCGCACCATTATATAGGTAATCGTACATGGTCCCATGCACCGTCGCAACGACAAGTGCATAAAGGATGAGCCAGCCAAAGGTACGAACCTCCAACGACGTAGCGGTAGTGATGATCCGGGAAGAAATCCATACCGCGGCAAGATAGAGATAAAAAATGATTAAGCCACCCATCAATCCCTGTTCGATGGCAACATCAAGAAACGTGTTGTAACTGTTAATAAAATAAAAGAACGGTATGTTCAGAATATAGTTGGAATACAATCCCGGAAAGGAATTCAATCCACCTCCGGTGAGGGGGAAATCCGCGAGAAAAGAGAGGCTTCGATCAAACAGTTCCGTCCGCGTATCGGCGCCAAAGCGAATTTGCGAGGGGAGCTTCGTACCGGTGCTGGAAAGCCCAATGTGAACAAGGAGGAGAACGAATCCCAAATACGCTAGCACAAGGAAGGAAAACAGTCTTTTTCTTCCTTCTGTGGCTTCGTTCGAGCCAAGTACTTTCCAAATTATCCAGACGCCCATTGCACTGACAATCGCCACCACTACTCCCCTCGTAATCGTCATGATGAAAACCAAAATAAGGACGCCGGCGCTCAAATAAAAGAGCAGATCAGCCAAAACAAATGAGCGATGCGGCGCACGCGTGTGCAAACGAAACAAAAAGAAGGGCGCGGTCAATGTCAGAACGCCGGAAACGTAACTGGGAACAAGCGGCGCCCATCCCGTCTGATGGACAGATTGCATCCACCAGACGGTCAAATTGGAGAAAAAGCCAACGCCTGCCGAGTTGGCAGTAAAGTCATGGGTCAGCAAAAAGTAAATGGAGATACCAACTCCAAGGAAGAAGAAGACATTCGAAACATAGACAAGATTCTTTTTCGGCTGGGCAGCGAGGGCATAGTACAGAAAGACCGAGGCAATGATGAACCAGAATTTGCTCCACGCGATGGGCTTATCATAAGCCGCCCAATAACCGCTGATGGCTGTGAGGACAAAGAGCGCGATCAGCCAATCGAAGCGGGTGCGCGGGAAAGGGGTCTTGCCGGCGATGACTCTCAGCAGACGCGGGAATACTACAACCAGAAGAAGCCAAATCCCAACTTCCGGTCGTACGATCCATCCTATCCCTGCCGCGAACACAAGGAGCAGTTCGGCAAGGGAAAACCAATGGCTATGAACAAGGCGATCCAACACGCTTTGAATCCATAGCGGAGCAAGAGAGATCAACTTGCTCCGCCTATCGGCGCACCGGAATCGGACGAAGCCCAGAAGATGTGCTGCAAGCCGACATTGAGCGCAGTCTTCATGGTAGACCAGTCGTACGTTAACATTTTCAGATAGGTCAAGACGGGACCCGGTCGAAACGCCCACTCCTTGAAAGCGCGCTTCTGCCAGTACAACAAACGCTCGGCTGGCATGTTGGGGTAGTCCAGCACAGTGCCTTTGTCCATGTCCACTTGCTCCCAGCGTGTGCCAGGTCGGAACCACTTGTTCTCCACGACCTCAAAGAAGAACGGCGTGCCGGGATAGGGCGCCGCAACATGAAAGAGGGCAATATCCAGAGGCAGTTTCTTGGCGAAGTCAATCGTCTGACGGATGGTTTCTTCTGTCTCGCCGGGCAGACCAATGATGAAGTATCCCCAATTCATGATGCCTGCCTTCTTTGCCCAACGCAACGCGCGCTCGGCTTTATCGGGATAGGCACCTTTACGGGCATGCTTGAGGATTTGTTCGTTTCCACTTTCGATCCCCCAGGAAATCAAGCGGCAACCCGCCTTACCCATCAACGAGAGCATTTCTTCATCCACATAATCTACACGGCTGTTGCACGTCCATTTGATGCCAATCTTCTCTTCGATCATGAGACGACAAAGTTCCACGACCTGATCGCGACTGACAGTGAACAGATCGGCGTACATGTGGATATTGTTGATGCCCAATTTTTTCAACTGCCACAGTTCTTCCATGATCAATTTGGGCGAACGCAGCCGCGCCGTGTATTGATAACTAACGTGTTTGATGCAGTAAGTACAACCTGCCGGGCAGCCGCGGCTGGTAACGATGAACGTGAACGGTCCTTTGATAAGGGGCATGCGGTACTTTTTCAAAGGCAAAAGTTCATGCATGGGAATGGGCAGATCATCCAGGTCGGCGATGAAAGGACGCGGCGGATTCAGGATGATCTCTTCTCCCTTGCGCCATACAATACCTTTGATGCCATACATGTTGACCGTGCCATCTTCATTGAGGGATGGCTTGTAATTCGGATCATGTTTTTCGAATAATTTGATGATCTCCGGCGAACGTTCCTGGAAGCGATTCTCCAAATGATCGAGCAGATCGCGGATGGTCAGGTCTGGTTCGCCCACCAAGCCAAAGTCCAGGCTGGGATAGGGGCGCATCGTCTCAACCGGAATGGGGGTAATGTGCGTCCCAAAGGCGATGGTCTTCGCCCCACGCGCATGCGCGAGGAAACAACCGTACATGTCATTTTCGAGAGTCGGAGCGGTTAATTGCGTCAGATAATACTTGGGCTGATATTTATCCAGCAGTTTGGTAAATTCGGGCCAACTCATGCGTTCAGCATTGCAATCCACTACTTTCACCTTGTAAACCGGATGCAACAATGCCGCCATTTGCGCTAGAGAGACCTGGGGCCAGACCATGTTTTCGCGCGTTCGCCTGCCTACGCGGTGCTGGGTACGGATCCACAAGCCGCCATCGGGCGTGGGGGGATTGACCAGCATAATATCCACAGCCTCCGCCGAACGAGGAGCGGCAAGAAGTCCCTGCCGAACGATTGCGTCCGCGTTGGGAAAATCTGCCATACGCAGTTTGGGAATCCGTCGAGTTCCCAAGTTCACAGATTGCGGGTCATTATTGGTGTTCATAATTCTTCTCCTTTACTTCTAACTCATCATTCTCAGTTTTTATATGGCGGTCTCCGTATCGCACTCCAATTCAGGATACGCTCATGCCGCCGCACCCTATCAACTAACTCAAGCCCATATCATTCCGCGTCCGAATTTCACGCTGACTCAATTCTTCCAGAATTCGTAAAAGAAGCCAGTAGACAAACAATTGCACACCGATCAAAAAGATCATCGCACTGCTCAACAAATAAAACCATAAGCGCTGAATGTCCCAGCCTTGTATGCCTAGCGCAAGGCTTGCCGTACCAACGCCTATGCCGAGAATCATGGCAGCACCCCCCATCCAGCCAAAATATTGATCGAGCGGTGTTTTGAAGATCGGTTTTCCAAACAAACCTTGTCGTATGGGGCGCTTATAAAAAAGCGAAACCAAATAGTTGAAGGTTACCCCCAAGGCGAAGATATTGATGCCGGTGACAGCAGAGACGACAGCCAAGAAGAGAGCCGCGCTTCCCCACGAACCCAAGGTAGTAATGCCGTTCAAGCGGGCAATGAGCAGTCCCAGAAAAACCAGGCCAGCGATCCCCAATCCGCCCAGGCCGATCAAACCCAGGATACGGACAGGGTTATAGGAGAGCGCTGTCCACACCATGCTTTGGAGAAAGATACGCCCATCGCGGAGAACGCTCAATTTCGAGCGTCCGACGCGTTCACTGTATGGAATGGGGATCTCGGAAATTTTGATACCTTCATGTAGAGCGCGCGTGCTCATCACCGGTGTCAGGTTCAAACCATCGGGCAAAGGATAAATTTGCTCCAGAATTTCACGTTTGAAGACGCGCATACCGCTTGCGCTATCGGTTACTTTTTGCCTACCCAAAAGGGAAAGAAGATTGGCAAAGAAGAAATTTCCGATGCGCCGTGTGAGTGGCATCTTGCTATCTGCCCCGGCCATGCGCGAACCGATTACCAGGTCCACACCGTTCAGCGCGGCTTCACACAACTTTGGGAAATATTCCGGCGGATAAGTGCCGTCAGCATCCAGAAAACCGATCAGTTCTCCGCTGGCTTTGGAAAAACCGGTCTTGAGCGCGGCACCGTACCCCCTGTTCTTCGGATGGCGGATCAGACTCACCCCAGGGATGCTCGCCGCGACCTCAGCCGTTCGGTCCTTCGAGCCATCATCCACCACCAGCAGTTCAAGACGATCTACACCGATCTTTTTCAAATCGGCTTCGATAGCCAGGACGCGTTGGGCAATCTCGGCAATGCCATCTTCTTCGTTATAAGCAGGGATGACAACAGATAAAACCGTCATACAACTCCATCCTTTATGCGTGATAAATTTTTCGGTTTGGCTTGCTTATGCTTCCATCTATTTGCTTGATGGGCTTTGCGGGAACGCCTCCCACAACCGTGTGAGGCGGAACATCTTTTGTGACCACCGCGCCTGCGGCAACCACCGCGCCTTTCCCCACCCTCACTCCATCGGTGATGATCGCACCGGCTCCCAGCCACACGTCGTCTTCAATGATGATTCCTTCGGCGGTAATGCCTTGTTCGACGAAAGGACGATTGGGATCATCGAATACGTGATTGACAGCGATGATTTGAGTAAAGGGGGAGGTATAGACGCGATCTCCGATCTGTACTCCCCCTTGTCCACGGATCACTGAGTATTCGCCAATCAGGCTGTCTTTGCCAATGCGTATGCCGGAGTGAGGCATATTGCGAAAATTGTAGACATGCAGGACCGCGCCATGCATCACGATAGTCCTATCACCAATCTCAATGCCCTGAGGGCAGGCATGAAGATAAACTCCTTCATCGAGATAGACGCCGTGACCGAGTTTGATGTAATTTGCAAAGCGCAGACGCACGCGGCTTTCGATGGCGGCGAGTCCATCCATGTGCAGGATGAATTTATAGAAGATGGCGCGCAAACCAATGCCAACGATAGTAGGAATCCAGCCAAAGAGAAGGAAAAAGAACTGTTCGTAGAAATAACGAAAGAGAGAGGAGGCTTGACGGTCGAGATAGAGTTTTAGATTGTTCAGCATAATTCCTGTTTGTGGCGCGCTCCGCCATTCCGACATGATTTGCATCGGAGCAAAGCGGGTATTTGTTGGGGGGTGCCTCCCAGGTTCAGATAACGGGAGCAGCCTTTCGGGAGTCTGAAGCGGGAGGCGATTCAGATTGCCGAGGCACAGCCAATCTGTGTTCTGAATCAATCGCCTTCTGTTTTGCGCGTGCGGAATGTCGAAGGGTATAATTTCGCCATGCATCCGGCAATCTTTCTCGACAGGGACGGTGTGTTGATTGAAAACCGGGCGGATTATGTGCGTGATTGGTCGCAAGTTGTGATCCTACCAAATGCGATCAAGGCTTTGTCGAGCCCGGCTTTGAAGAGATACAAGATCGTCATCGTAACCAATCAATCTGCTGTGGGGCGAGGTCTGATGTCCATGCAGACAGCCCATGAAATTAATGAGCGTTTGGTCGAGATCGTTCGAGCAGAGGGCGGGCATGTGGACAGTGTTTACATGTGCCCGCATAAACCTGAAGATTTGTGTGCCTGTCGCAAACCGCAACCGGGTTTGCTTTTGCAGGCGGCGCGTGAGTTATCGTTGGACTTGCAAGCCTCATGGATGATCGGAGATGCGTGGAGCGACTTGTTAGCCGGGCAAGCGGCGGGAGTGCGAGGGGTGGTGCTTGTAAGAACGGGACGAGGCATTGAACAGTTGCAGCAACCTTTTCCTGAAGGGTTGACATCTTATCGGGTATTCAACGATCTTTTGGAAGCAGTGGAGGAAATTCTGAATCTCGATCGTGAGGTACCCGCTTCGCATGCTTCCACTTAATCGGCCGGAACTTCAGCCGAGAGATTGGCGGGAGAAGCCAAGACTTCAGCCGAGGCATAGTCTTGGTCCTTTATGGTTTTGACAATCATATGTTCCAACATGAGGTGGATGTCTTCCACGTGTTCAATAATATTGCTTCGAACGTGAATGTTGAGGTCCACCATTTGAGCCAGGCGCCCTCCATCGAAACCAGTGAAGCCGATGGTGAAGGCATTATATTTTTTGGCTTCTTCAATGGCATTGAGGACATTCTTCGAATTGCCGCTGGCGGAGATGCCGATGACAATGTCTTCGGGACGAATGAGATTTGCCAACTGTTTTGAGAAGACGTTGTCATAGCCTTCATCGTTGGCATAGGCGGAGAAGATTTCCATGTTATCGGTGAGACCGATGACGCGGAAGTGCGGCAAGCCATTTTTGCGAGTATTTTTCGCCAGATCACAGACGAAATGGGAGGCGGTTGAGGCGGAACCTCCATTGCCCATAATGAAAATCTGCTTGCCCTGAAGACGCGCTTGCTGAAGAATTTCGATGACTTTGCCGATCAATTCACGGGGCAATTGATCCATCGTCTGCTGGAGCGTTGTAATGTAGTTTTGAATGGCTTGCATGGTTGACTGCCTTTCTACAATCTTATGAACGCCTATAGTTGAAGATTACTTTTGTGCCATCTGCTTCTAGGCGAAACGGTAATTCCTGTAAACCGCGCAGGGCATAGCGGACAGCGGCTTGTTTTTCGTAGGGAACGTAGAGCATCAGAAAACCACCGCCTCCGGCACCCGTGATCTTGCCACCGAGAGCACCAGCGCGACGGGCGGTATCGTACATTTCGTCAATGGTACTATTGCTGACTGAACCAGCCAGGTGTTTCTTCAATTGCCAGGATTGATGTAGCAATTTGCCAATTGAATCAAAGTTGCCGCTCTCAATTTCTCGACGCGCTTGATAGGTCATTTGTTTGATTTCGCGCAATTCACTGAGGCGGTCCTTGATCTTCTGTTTTTGTTCGCTCAGGATCGCATCAGCGCGGCGGCTGACGCCGGTAAAGAACAGCAGGAAACTATCGTTGAACACGCGACGCGAATCGGTGGAAATATTGACCTTTTCAACCTTCACTTCACCGTCCGTTTGAAACTCGAAGAAGCGCAAGCCTCCATACGCCGCAATGTATTGATCTTGAATGCCAATCGGCTTTTTGAGACGATTGATCTCAATATCGCAGGCTTCACGCGCCAGCTGCTGGGCAGAGACGATTTCACCTCTATAGGCATACATAGCATGCAAAGCACCGACGGTCACCGTGCTAGAGGAGCCCAAGCCGGATCCCTCCGAGGGAATATCGCCCATTGTTGTCACTTCCACGCCACTGCAAATGCCGGTCAGGCGAAGAGCCTCGCGAATCAATTCATGTTGAATTTGGTCAATTTCATCCACCATCTCGGTGCGGGTGTAGCCAACACGTATCTTTTTGTCAAAGCGCTCCTTGATCGTGACAAAGATATATTTGTCAATAGCCGAGGACAGGACACAACCACCTTCTTCCATAAAGAAGGCGGGAAAGTCGGTACCACCGCCGAAGAAACTGACGCGCAAAGGCGTTTGAACGATGATCAAACGATACGCTCCGAGGTTTTGAAATACTCAACCGTTCGCTCCAAGCCTTCTTCGAGGCTCAGTGTCGGCGTCCAACCCAGGTCTCTTTGGGCTTTCGCCGCATCCAGGTAGATGTGACGTGTTTCGCCAACTTTGGCAGGTCCGTAATTTGGAGGCAGGGCATAGCCCGTGATCTTAGCCAGAGCAGAGAAAATCTCATTGACAGAAGTGGGCTTGCCCCAGCCAAGGTTGTAAATGGCTGGCTGATGATCCACCGTGATGGCAAGATAATTAGCTCGCGCGCAATCGCCCACATAGACGAAATCGCGCGTTTGCTCGCCATCGCCATTGATGGTCACCGGTTCGCCTGCGAGCATTTTTCCGGTAAAGATCGCCACTACACCCGCTTCGCCATGTGGATCCTGGCGCGGACCATAGACGTTGGGGTAGCGAAGCACAGTGTATTTCAATCCATAATTCACGTGATACATGTACAGGTAATGCTCAACAGTATGCTTGCTCGCACCGTACTGGCAAATAGGATTGACCGGATGATTTTCATCACAAGGCAAATATTCAGGTTCGCCGTAAACCGCTCCACCCGTCGAGATATAGATGAAGCGCTTGATGCCAAATTCCTTAGCACACTCGATGATATTGAGCGAGCCAAGGATATTTACATCGGCATCGAAGAGAGGCTGAGCCACAGAACGCCGAACATCTATTTGAGCAGCGTGGTGACTGACAAAATCCGGACGTTCCACAGCAAAGATATCGCGAACTTTGGGATCGCGAATGTCCATTTGATAGAACTTCGCGCGCGGGTTAATATTCGAGGCGCGCCCCGTGGAAAGGTCATCGAGAATGACCACTTCATATCCATGCTCGAGAAATAAATCTACGACATGGGAACCGATAAAACCGGCTCCGCCTGTAACAAGAATTTTTGTCATTTTTTTCCCTTTCGGTAATTGGTAGTATTTTTTAGTATGCGCCGCGGCCTTTCAGCACGACGGGAATGGTTTGAAAGAGGATTTGTAAATCCAGCCAGATGCTCCAGTTGCGAATGTAATACATGTCGAGGCGAACGCGCTCCTCATAGGAAACATCTGAGCGTCCGCTCACTTGCCAGAAGCCGGTGATGCCGGGCAAAACGGTGAGCAGGTTCATGTCGAACTGTTTGTACATCGCCACCTCTTCGGGAGAGATCATGCGAGGTCCCACCAGGGACATTTCGCGCTTCAATACATTGAACAATTGGGGGAGTTCGTCCAGACTGTATTTGCGCAGAAACGCGCCGATCTTCGTCACGCGTGGATCATTCTTGAGTTTGTGGTTGCGCGCCAATTCCTCTTTTAATTCCGGATACCTTTCCAGCACTTCATCACCGTTGACAACCATGGTGCGGAATTTCAGTGCATAAAATTGTTTGCCGTTCAGCCCCATTACCAAACGTTTGTGGAAGACAGGACCAGGAGAAGATCGTTTAATCAGAATTGCAATCACTACAAATACAGGGAGAAGCAAAATCAACGAAATGAGAGCAAGCGTGTAATCGAGAATGAATTTTACAACATTATCTATTCCGGTCAAGCGAACTTTGTTAACATACACCAACGGAACATAGGCAAACTCGTTGACCGTCAAACCGGTGGTCAGGATTTCATACAAACCGGAGGACATGCGAATATTCACTTTGTCGGAGACCCCATATTTTCTAAAGATCTCCAGCAGGTAATCGCGGGTGGAAAAGGCGCTGGAGGCAAGGATGATCTCTCCGATATTATAGCGCTCAATGATCTCGCCCAGTTGATCCACCGTCCCCAGACAGACCAAATCATGAAAGAGCGGAAAGGTAGCAGGGGTCTTTTTATCCACAAATCCAACCAGATGTAAACCGGAGGTCTCCCAATGAAGTAACTGCTCAGCCAGCCAACGTCCTTCCTGATTAGCCCCTACAATGACGGCGGGCGTTAGAAAAAAGCCTTGTTTCCGCAGGGTGTACACAATACGGCGCAGCCAAAAACGGCTGAACGCCACAAAAAAGAAGGTTAATCCCCACCCCATCACCAGCCAGCCACGCGCGAAGATCAAGGTTGGGTCGAGGAATCCGGCGACGACCATGACCAGAAAACCTGCCGTGGCAGAATTGAAAACCTTGGAATATTCACGCGTACCACCAAGAAGATTGTCTTTAACATACAAACCATTTATGGCAAAGATCGCCAGCCAGACAACTGGCATAGTCAGCATCAGCACCCGATACCTCTCGAAGGACATCATCGCACCCGGATCAAAAACACCCACGAAAAGATCAAAGCGAAAATAGTACGCCAGAAGCAGCGCTAGAAATGTCATGATCAAATCGGACAAAGCCAGCGCGGCGATATACAGAGTCCACTGCATGTTCTTGGGAACAATTGCATTGGCTCTATTAATCTTCCTTGCAATGGAAATCATGGGTAGCGATTCGAGCTCCGAACGTATGCTCATGTCAATCTTCTCTCCCTCTGCCTTCTCGCAGAGAACAGCCTATATTGAGAAAAACAATCATTCCAATACGTCAAGCCAACCCCATGACGACCATATTCGCGAAAAGTTACGAAGATTTTCCGCCGATAAATTTTCTTTAACAAGTGTTCGTGAAAAAACGCATCAACTCTCCCCCCTCATCCCTGTTATTAAAGGAAATGCCTTGCAAGAGAGTTCAAAGGCGCTTCACACGTCGAATTTGCTTGCTCTCCAATTCAAGAGGCACTTGTCGCTTCTGCAGGAGATTCAACAACACACGTACGCGATCCCGTCCGGGAAGTCGGACATCGAAAATCGCTTCATACCCTGCAAAGGGACCCGCTTCGATTACCACCTTCTCTCCTCGCTTTAAATCATGGCTCGCGCTGTGGAACGAAGCATTCAATTTTTCCACATGCTGTTTAATGGCAGCGATCAAAGGATCCGGCACCGATGCAGGCTCGCCGCCAAAACTGACCAGCCCTGATGCCCCCGGCATCCACTGCAGTGTGGACGCCTTGACGATTTCCAAATCCACATGCACAAATAAATAATTTGGAAAATAGGGGCGTTCCTTACGTGCCCGAGGGTTGACGGGACTAACCCTGATTTTTGGATAGTAAACCTCTACACCATAGGAAAGCAATTGCCCCGCAAGAAAGTCCTCCTTATTCGGCTTACTGCGCATGGCATACCATAAAAGGGTCATGGCATCCTCTATAAAGATGGGTAGTTTCACCATTGACATCAACAGGACTTTCGTCTTGTCAATGTCACCCTACAGCGCACTGTAAATCATTATAACCGAATCACCTCCCCTAATGAGAAAGAGATCTAATCTCGTGGGCTTTTGAGCCATTCACCGCGGAAAACACGGAGAATTCCCCCTTTGATTTTCTCTATGCCCTTTGTGATCGCAGGGGCGGCGCGTTGGTTAGCCCACTGTTCTAGCTACCCTCGAGAAGCACAGAAGTAAGAGGGTATGACATCACATCATGCGCCATGTTGTGTAAATATCCGATGCATTCGTTACGAGGCATTACCCCATCAATCTCAAAAACAAAAAGCCCCCGACCATACTCGAGGGCTCCTTGGCAAGGCCTTACCTGTGACCGACCAGGGACTTGAACCCTGAACCCACTGATTAAGAGTCAGTTGCTCTGCCATTGAGCTAGTCGGCCTCCCGTGCGCACGGTATTATACTCGATGAAGGATGTGTGTCAATAACGGGAGCAGGCCAAGGTCACGCGTGAACCGCTTCGCCGTCAAAACCGTACCGCTGCCAATAAACTTTGATATTTCTCATCTGCTCTATTGCGAAGATGATAGATAGGGCAACTCACCCCGCGAGCAGGGATAAGAGCAAAAATAATCCTGGCGATAATCCTCTGTCCATGTTTGTAACAGAGCATTTCTCATCCATAATCCCTGTATAATTGAACGTATGATCGAGCTCAACATTCCCGGACGCACTTCACTGCGAATTGATCATCTTGTTGCAGATGTCAACGGAACGCTTGCTGTGGACGGACAATTGATCGAGGGAGTTGCAAAACAGATTGGCGCACTCAAAGAGCGCCTGCACATCCACCTCTTAACCGCCGACACCCACGGCAAACAATCCCTCATTGACCGAGAGCTGGGCATCGAAGCCATTCGCATCCAGCCGGGTCGCGAGGTTGAACAAAAAGCCGAATTCGTTCGGCATCTTGGCGCGGAGAATGTTGTCGCAATCGGTCAAGGCGCCAACGATGCCGCCATGCTCAAAGAAGCCGCCCTGGGCATTTGCATCCTGTCAGAGGAAGGCGTGGCTGTCGAAACGCTCTTGTCTGCAGACCTGTTACTACCCAACATCCATGCCGCCCTCGAATTACTGGCAAAACCTCTGCGGCTGACCGCCACATTGAGAAAATAAAAAAGCCAATGAACCTCCCCGAACCCACCTCACAGCCCGAATCCGAAAGAACGCGCGAGTTCGTCTCCGCGCGCGCGCGTCGGCGGCGTGCTATGCGTCGCGCCTACTTCCCCACCGATCAGGAAGGACGCGCCGCGCTCTACAACCATTTGGCGCGCCGCGCTTACCCATCCTATGAATTGTTCGTCTTCGCCCTCGCCGCAGGAGTCATCATCGGGCTTGGATACTTCTTCAACTCACAGGCATTGCTCATCTTTGGCGTACTTGTTGCTCCTCTGCTCACCCCCTGGATTGGCATGACACTTGCCATTATCGCTGGCTCGGCGAGTCTCTTTGCACAAACCTTCACCGCCCTGCTCGTCAGTTCGCTCTTGATCTTCATCAGCGGCATAATCAGTGGCTTCGCCTCGCGCGCCTTTCAACCGCTCCTCTTCAACGAAGCCTACACCCACAGCCGTCTATGGTGGCCCGACTTCGCCGTGCTGACCATCGGCTCCATCATCATCACCATCTCATTCGTTCGTTCAGAGGAACGCCCCTACCTGCCCAGCGCACTCCTGGCGTATGAATTTCTCCTTCCACTTTGCGCGGCAGGCTTTGGCTTGGGAAGTGGGACCGCGGAGATATGGCCCCACGGCTTATACGTTTTCATCGTACATTTCACATGGGCGACCTTCTTCTGTATCATCACCCTCTTCTTCCTTCGCTTCTATCCGATCACAGCGAGCGGTTTTGCCTTCACCTCCATCGTCCTCCTCGGAATCTTTTCGATTGTGACGATGCTGACTGGCTTTGACAAATGGATCATGATTCGCATGGGACTCGCCGCCTCTCCCCTTGCGCATCAGACTCAGCCTGCGCCTGCTCCCGTTACCCAAACCACCTCCACCCCCGAAGCGACTCTCACCCTCCCCCCCTCAC
>DATLZK010000049.1:0-28625 GCA_035574015.1 Anaerolineales bacterium | reverse complement strand
CGTACCCATTCTCCATTGAAATTTTTGTAAATTCGGGTATTCTGAATATGAGTATTCAGGCGTCAAGCTCTAATCTCAGATTAGGATACCCAGAATGAATAACAATTTCACCAGAATAATAATTGGTAGTATCACTGCGCTGCTTTTATTCGGATGTCTGCCGCTGGAATCTCCCTCTGCCTCCCCGACGCCAGTTGTAGAACTTCAAATCTTGGAACCGGTGACCGAAACGCCTGTCCCGGCATGTGTGATCCTTCTTGGTGTTGACCTTTCGGTTGAACTATTGTCTGAAGATTCGATTCGTATTCGAATAACAGGACTCCTACCAAACGAAACTGTTCACGCAATATTCGGTTCAAAAACAAAAGGTCGAACAGTGGAAACAGTGGTGAGCGGATCGGCAGATGAGAAGGGTGTTTTTGAATATTCTGAAAGACTGCGTGCTCTTGAAAGTGATCGGGAATTCAGAGACTGGCAAATACGCGTGGTGCATTCAAGGGGCTCCACTTGTACGGAGATTTCTCTTCCCGAAAAATAAGGTCCGTGAAGAATGATGTGAGAGTAACATCAAAAAAGACCAGGCTTCTCAACCTGGTCTTTTATTTACTGCGGCTGGACGTTGCTCTGCTCAGGGATGACCAGCGCCATAATCAGGTACACAATCGCGATTCCGCCGAAGCCGGTGAAGAACGCCAGTATAAAGAGCAGGCGGACGATGGTCGGGTCAATGCCGAAGTATTCGCCCAGCCCGGCGCACACACCCGCGATCATGCGGTTGGACGTACTGCGGGTCAGTTGCTTGTAGGGGGTGTTCATGTGTCGCTCCTTTCGATGATTTTCAAGGGAACATACGTAGGAGATTTGGCAAGGTTGCAAAGGTTGGCAACAGACCAAGGGTTATTCTCCAATCATCTGCAGAATTAATTCCCGCTGACGTGGACGGTTGTCAAAATCCACATAAATTACCTGCTGCCACGTGCCCAGCGTGAGGCGCCGCTTCACGAAGGGAATGGTCAATGACGGACCAAGCAGGCTGGCGCGAATATGACTATGACCGTTCCCATCTCCCCAGCGCGCATTGTGAGCATATTCCCGGTTGACAGGAACAATCTCATCGAAAAGCTGACGCAGATCGCTCAGTGCACCGCTCTCGAATTCGATGGTTGTCAACGCAGAAGTGGAGGAGGGACAAAATACCGTTACTATCCCATTCTCAAGTCCACTTTTGGAGACGGCATTTGCAATCTGATCGGTCAAATCGTGAATATCCGTATTTCCCTGTGTGCGTAACTGAAGAGTTGCGGTTTTCACTGCCATGATTGCACCTCAAATCTGGTCACCTCGCTGGATGACATTCATCCCATATTTCTCTTGGAGTGCGTCCAGTGCCTCTTGTAGCCGACGCGATTTTTCTACATTCATATCCCACAGCCCCAGTTGGCGGATTGGCTGACCGAGCCCACTTACGCCGATACCAATCAAGCGCACAGCCTGATTCGATTTACGAACGGACTTCATTAACTCCAACGCCGTCCTGGCAATTTCCTCTGCCTGATCTGTTGGCTGAGGTAATGTGATCTGCCGCGTCAATGTGGTGAAGTCGGGCCAGCGAATCTTCAACCTGATCGTTTTTCCTGCCAAATCGTTCTTTCGCAATTGCCGTGCCACCTCTGTCGCTTGTTTGCGCAAGGTTTTTTCTAACACTCGATCCTCACGCACATCACGACGGAATGTGATTTCCTGGCTGATGGACTTCACTTCTCGTTCAGTGACAATGGGACGATTGTCAATCCCTTTTGCATGGCGCAAGAGATCGCGCCCGTTCTCACCAAACAGACGAAGCAATTCATTTTCGGGCCATTTTGCAAGATCGCCGATTGTATGAATGCCCAATTCTGTTAATCGCTTGAATGTTTTCGGTCCGACGCCCCACAGCATATCCACAGGCAGGGGACTCAAGAATGCCGCTTCTTCCCCAAAGCCGACAACAGTCACCGCGTTTGGAGGTTCGACTAACCCCTGTTCTTTGATCCGTTTCAACGCGAGCGCCTTGCCCACTTCGGTAGCAATCTTCGCCACGAGTTTGTTCGACGCGATTCCGATCGAGCAGGGGAGATGCAATTTTTCGCGGATGCGGGCTTGTAGTCCGCGCGCGAGGCGTTCGGAGTCCTCCCGAATGTCGGAAATATCCAGAAAGGCTTCATCAATCGAAACCTGTTCCACCAGCGGTGTGAGGTCGTGCAAAATAGCCATCACTCGATGCGAGACTTCGCGGTAGAGAGCATGACGCGGAGGAACGATGATCAGGCCCGGGCTGAGGCGGAGTGCCTGACTCATCGGCATAGCGCTTCTGACTCCATTTCGTCTCGCCGCGTAGGAGCAAGAGGAGACCACACCACGTTCATTCGGTTTACCTCCCACTGCAAAAGCCTTCCCTTGCAAAGCAGGGTTGTACGCTTCCTCGACTGCGCAGAAGAACGCATCCAGATCGAAATGAAGAATCCTGCGGGGCATATTTCAATTATAAGGAAAAAGAATGGTCCTGTTGCAAAGAGACAACGATGAGGAGAAATGGTAAATCACCATAACAGGCAAAAAGAGTCATCAAATTGTATTGAACATTTGTTTAAGAAAAGATATACTAGAGGCGTGTAGTCGTTTGAATGCTCGGAAAGTGGTCTGGCACTTTTTATGCTATTCGAGCGTTTTGTATATTGATTGCGCGAGGAGGACCCATGGATTCAAAATTGAAAGCACTTTCTGCAATGACGCTGATTGCGCTGATTCTGTCGCTTATGCCGGCGTTTGCGCTTCCCACGCGCTCCCTGGCGGCGACGTGTAATTGGGCGCAGTTCATTGCAGATGTAACTGTGCCGGACGGTACAAGTTTTGCACCGGGCGCGACGTTCAGGAAAACCTGGCGCTTGAAGAACATCGGTACTTGTACATGGACCACCGGATATGCCCTGGTGTTCGATTCGGGGGAACGAATGGGCGCGCCTGCTACTGTTAATTTCACCACCAATGTTGCACCGGGGCAGACCGTTGACTTGACTGTGGACATGACCGCTCCATCCAATGCGGGACGTTATATCGGCTATTGGAAATTGAGGAACGCGGCAGGTGGCTTATTCGGCATCGGTTCGACGGCAAATAAAGCGTTCTGGGTCGAGATCAATGTCACAGGCTCTTCCGGTACGACAGTGGCTTATGATTTCACCGCCAACGCCGCCTCAGCCACATGGTCGAGTGGATCGGGTGGCCTTTCTTTCCCCGGCACAGATGGCGACGTGAAAGGCTTTGCCTTGAAGAAAGATAAACCGAAGTTCGAGAGCGGTGTCGAAGCGTCACAGCCGGGCTTGCTCTTTGTTCCGCAAAATATCACAAACGGGTTCATCCAAGCGCGCTATCCCACCTTCAGAGTGCAAAGCGGAGATCGCTTTCAAGCGACAATAGGCTGTGAATTCGGCTCAACATCCTGCTATGTCGCGTATCGCCTTGATTATGAGGTGGGTGGGTTGATCAAGACCTTCTGGTCGTTCCGCGAACGATACGAAGGTTTGACGTACAATGTCAATCTCGATCTCTCTCCGTTGGCTGGACGAGATGTTCAATTCATCCTTTATATTTCTGCGTATGGCTCGCCTGCTGGAGATCGCGCCTTGTGGGGGAACCCGGTTATCGTTCGGCGAGGAAACGTTCCTCCAACTGTCACCGGCACGCCTCCCACTGCCACACCGACAAGAACACCTGCTCCCGTTACCCCCACGGTTCCTCCTTCCTCCTGCGATAAAGTGCAGTTCATTGCGGATGTCACCATCCGCGATGGCACGACGCTCAATCCTGGTGCCGCATTTACCAAGACTTGGCGTTTGAAAAATGTTGGGTCATGTACATGGACAACATCTTATCAGTTGGTGTTCTTCAGCGGCGAACAGATGGGCGCTCCTTCTTCTTTGGCGTTTACCCGCACTGTTTCACCGGGACAAACTATTGACATTTCCGTCAACATGGTTGCGCCCACCAATCCCGGTTCGTATCGTGGTTACTGGATGTTCAAAAATGCCAATGGCGCTCTGTTTGGAATTGGGGCGCAAGCAAACAAACCCTGGTGGGTGGACATCAAAGTGGCAGGTCCCACCGTCACCCCCGGCGGCCCGACCCTGACACCCACTGCAACACCGACAGGTCCTACCCCCACACCGATTGCCGGCGCTGTCTATGACTTCGCCGCAAATGTCTGTTCGGGAACCTGGTTCAGCGGTGCGGGGCAACTGCCTTGTCCGGGTGCCGAAGGCGACGCGAAAGGATTTGTCCTCCGCGTGAACAACCCCAAACTCGAAAATGGTGTGACCGATTCGCGCCCCGGCATTCTCACCTTTCCGCAAAATATCCAAAATGGATACATTCAAGGCTTCTTTCCAGCCTTCAGAGTGCAAAGCGGCGACCGCTTCCGCTCCATTATCAACTGCGAGGGCGGTGCGACAAATTGCTATGTTGCCTTCCGCCTTGATTATCAAACCGGGACCGAACCCATCAAGACCTTTTGGGGTCCCTTCCTCGAACGACATGAAGGTCAATATTATTCAGTGGATGTGGATTTGACGCCGCTTGCCGGAAAAGATGTCAAGTTTATCCTCACTGTCCTTGCCGCAGGTGTGGCGACTGGCGACCGCGCCTTGTGGGTAGGACCTCATATCTACCGAGGTACGTCGGCAACACCGCCCACGCCCACTTCCAGCGCGCTCTCTCCGACGCCCACTACTGCGCCTCCCTCGGCAACCCTCACGGCTACTGCCACCTCCGATCCTGTCTCAGGCTGGAACACATACCAGAACAATGCATACGGCTTTCTCTTCAAGTTTCCTCCCGGCTCCACTACCACAAATCAAACCGATACCACCGCGCGCATCTTCCTGCCTTTTACTGCCGGAACGAACCTCGTTGAGAAATTCGTAGATGTGAGTGTTGTTGTGGGCGCTAATCCGTGTAAATTGTCGTCTCCTGGTGGACCCATCACTTCCTCCGAAACTGTAACGATCAATGGCATACAATTCCTCAAAGAAAGCGGCGAAGGAGCCGGCGCGGGGAATTTCTACGATTTTGTAGCCTATTCGAGCATGGCGAATAATGCCTGCGTAAGCCTGACCTTCGTCCTGCATTCGACGAATCCCGGCAACTATGCCACCCCTCCACCGTTGTTTGATAAAACTGCTGAGTCTGCGGTCTTTGACTTGATTATTAGGACCTTCGACTGGATTGGCTGATACGTTCGCTTCATCCTCAACGAAAAGCCTGGTCCGCGTGACCGGGCTTTTCTCTCCCTCTGGCGTTGAGCGGATCGGTATAATCCTGAGAAAGTGTTTAACAGTCAACCCTCAAGGTTTTTCTGTATCGAGTTTGCTCTGTTTGTCCCCATCCCACTGGGAGAGGGTTGGGGTGAGGGAAAGCGGGGATGAGTACCTTGCAGGGTCTATCACCTTCGCAACAGAGCATATTGAGTTGCTTGTCGCAGGAAAGCCCCGCTCATTTTATAGCACACCGGACCTTCTAAAGGAGTCACTAGATAACGTCAGTTCGAAACAGGACTTTTCACCGCAAAGTAACTGTGTTTCTTGTCAAGCGCGGCTGGGATGATGCAACAATTTCAGGTCATCGCAAAGTTGGCTGTTTGGTCCCATCCACCATCCACGGGCCACGCATGCGGGCAGCACGATTCGTGAATTCGTGGACTGTTCGACAAAACCGCGCGATGTCACTTGTCGGCTGGCGTCAAAAAACCCAAAATCCCCGCGACCTTGGCGCCTCGGTAGAAGATTTCGGGCATGAGCGTGTCTCCCGAATTGAGTAAATATGTTCACTGCTTCCCTTTGCATAAATCTATCCTGATATGCCTCACGATAGACCCACTCTTCTCCTCGCAGATGACGACCCAACGATTGCAGACAGCCTCGCCCCATTCCTTGAACGTGCCGGCTTTCATGTACTGGTTGTGTCCGACGGGGTGAGCGCTCTCGAAAAGGCACAAAAATATCATCCGGATATGATCGTACTGGATGTCCTTATGCCGCGCATGGATGGGCGTGAGACATTGCGACGTTTGCGCAAGGCAAATATCTGGACGCCCACTATTCTGCTCACGCAAGTTGGCGAAGCGTCTGAGAGGGCGCTTGCACTCGAGGAAGGCGCGGATGATTATCTCAACAAACCTTTCGATCCACATGAATTGCTGGCGCGCATTCGTGCTGTGCTTCGCCGCGCCCGCCCTGGTGAACGCTCCTTATCGGCTGCGTGGCTATTGACCGCGCATGAGTTATCCCTGGATCGCCGCGCTCGTCGTGCCACGTTAGCGGGCGAGCCATTGGAATTGACCCCCAAGGCCTTCGCTGTCCTCGAATACCTGATGACCCATCCCGACGAAGCCGTGACGCGCGAACGTCTGCTGGATGCTATCTGGGGCTGGGAATATCCTGCAGGAACCCGCACGGTGGACACACGTATGGCTGAACTCCGCCGTGCCTTGAATGACGATCCATCTGAACCGCGCTTCATTGAGACCATCCCTGGCGAAGGATATCGTTTCATCGCGCCGGTGCATGGAGAGGGATAGTTGCGCTATGTTCAAAAAATTCAAAAAAAGGTGGAAAAGGTTTGTGTTCTGGCTTTTGCCGTTCATCCTAGGTGTGTTCTTTTTTGCTTTCTTTCAAATTCTTTTGCCAACCATCCCTCCGTTTCTCATCACGTTCGATCTGGGCTTTGCCGCCATTGTCTTCGGGATGAGCGCTTATAACACCGGCATTATTGCATTTTTCATTGGCTTCATCATGGCTTCGGTTTTTCTGGGGCTTTACTATTGGGATAGGCGTCGAATCTGGGATTCGCAGAGATTGTATGCCGATTACATTCAGGAGGTGGGACAGAAGCGCCGTCATTTCATGCGGAGATTGGACCATGAACTCAAGAATCCGCTTACCGGTTTGCGCGCCGCGCTCGTGAATCTTCAGGATGCGCATACGGAAGAGGAGCGACTTCGCGCTGTGGGCAACGCAAACCGCGCCGTTGATCGCCTGACCCGCCTATTGACGGATCTGAGAAAATTATCAGACCTCGAAGAGCGCGCTATCGAACGTCTCCCTGTGAATGTGCCGGAGTTGCTTCAGGATGTGGTAGACGCGGCGCGCACCATTCCCGCTTATGAGGGACGCGAGATCAATCTGCTGATCACCAAAGTCCCCTCGCCGTTTCCCGTGCTTATCGGCGACCGCGATCTATTGGTTTTGGCGGTGTACAACCTCGTTGAAAACGCACTCAAGTTCACTTCCAAAAATGATTCGGTGGAGGTCCGCGCCCTGGAGGATGGCAGGTTCATCGTGATCGAAGTTGCCGATTCGGGTGCAGGAATTCCCCCGGAAGATTTGCCCAAGATTTTTGAAGAGTTATATCGTGGTTCCAATGCACGCGGGACCGAAGGGAGCGGCCTTGGGCTTGCTCTCGTTCATCGCATCGCCGCGCTGCACGGTGGTGGGGTGGGAGTCCGTTCGAGTCAAACCGAACCGCGTGGGACTGTGTTTACACTTCGCCTGCCAAGGCGTTAAATGCTGGAGGATGCGCCGGCGGTGATGGAAACCCATGTTACAAAATTGTCACATCTCTGCGACACGTTTGTAACAGCCGGGGGCTAAGATAGAGGTATGCAAACCACGTCGAATGCAGAACACACACTCATACAAGCCGCGCAAAACGGCGATTTGGAAGCCTTCAATGCGCTGATCCTGAAATATCAGGATATGTTATATCGCATTGCTCTGCGCATTCTGCACGACGAAGCCGATGCAAGCGATGCCCTGCAGAACGCGCTGATCCAGGCGTTTTGCAACCTTTGCGCTTTTCGCGGGGGATCATTGAAAAGCTGGCTGGCGCGCGTGACAATCAACGCGAGTTACGATGAACTGCGCCGCACGAAACGTCATGTTGCCATTCCCCTCGAGCAATATACTCAGGATGGCGATGAGATCGAATCCCCTTATTGGATGGTTGACCCTGCTGCTGGTCCAGAGGATGTGAGCGAATCGAAGGAATTACAAAACGCTATTCAACGCTGTCTTCGCTCGCTGACGCCGGAATATCGCCTTGTGTTGATTCTGGTTGACATCGAGGGAATGTCATATGAAGAAGCCGCGCGTGCAGCACGCATTCCGGTGGGAACGGTAAAGAGCCGCTTGGCGCGTGCCCGTATGCAGTTGCGCAGGTCACTGAGGGGCTTTCCCCATCTACTACCAGAAGTGTATCGTCGTGTCGAGTTCTCACCCTTGGTGAGTGTATAATGCTCTGTTGCAAACATGGACAATGGATTGTCGTCGGCAATGCCTTTACCCTCATCCCACTGAGGAGGGGTGAAGGGGTGAGGGAGAGCGCTGCTACATCAAACCGTTTATCCCGAATTCACGTTGCTTTACTATAGCGCATGGAGGCAATCATTGGAGGATGGTTGGTTAATATTGAAGGCGACTTGAAGCATGAAACGGGATGTGATACCTTATAGCAAAAGACCCTCCCCGCTGAACAAGCGGAGAGGGTCTTTTACTCCACGACCAACCAACCACTATTTTCCAAGCCTCTTCTTGAACTCTGCTGTCAAGGCGGGAACGATTTGGAACAGATCGCCGACCACACCGTAGCGCGCCTGTTTGAAGATCGGCGCGTCGGCATCCTTATTGATGGCGACGATCAATTTGGCGTTCCTCATTCCAACCAGATGTTGGATGGCGCCAGAAATGCCGCAGGCGATATAGAGATCAGGGGCGACGACTTTGCCGGTTTGTCCAACCTGATGGGAATAGGGAATGTAACCTGCATCTACTGCTGCGCGCGATGCCCCAACTGCGCCGCCCAGTACATTGGCTAACTCAGTGATAAGTGCAAAGCCTTGTTGCGCACGCCACAGTTCAGCCTGTTTCTCATCCATGCCATCGGGTGGGATGAGGGAGGGATTGTTCGAGACGCCGCGTCCGCCGGAGACAATGACAGGCGCGTCGCCCAAATTCACCGCGCTTTCGGCGGCAGAGTATCCCTCAACAGTTGTCAGTGCCTCGGCTTTGACTTCGACTTTGATGGGTGTGCCCGTTCTACTTGCGTCACGTTCGGGTTTAGAAAAGGCACGGGCGCGCAGGGTTGCCAGCACAGGCTTGCTCGAACAGGTTGCCTTTTCCAAAATTTTTCCTTCGTAAATGGGCCGCGTGGCAATCCATCGCTCACCGTTTAATTCCAGCGCGATAATGTCGGTCAGCACACCGGTATTCAAATCCACAGCAGACATGGCGGCAAGCTCACGGGTGCGCGCCGTTGTCGGGAACAGAATCAGGTCCGGGGTCGCGGAAGAAGCGAGCGCCGAGAGTGTGGAGGCATAAGGTTCAGCGCGATAATCCATCAAGGCGGGATCGTCCGCGACAAAGACCTCATCAGCGCCATATTCATACGCGGCTTTGACAACCGCATCCACGCCCGAGCCGAATACAACTGCACTCGCCGTTCCAAAAGATTTTGCCAGCCCAAGCGCCTCCCACGAAGCAGGTTGAATCTCACCCTTGAAGTGATCAATATAAACCAACGTTTTCATAGCACTTTCTCCGCAAGGATTTTCTCAACGAGAATTTCGGCGATGGCTTCGGGTGTGTCGCCTGTGATGATCTCGCAGGTAGTGTTGCGTTCGGGCGGGTTCATCAATTCGATGCGCTGGAGGATGGCTTCAGGCGCGGGGATGCCAAGGTCGTTCAACGTCCACACAGGAATGGTTGCCTTCGAGGCTTTGCGAATGCCCATGAAAGATGGATAGCGTGGCTCGCCGATGCTTTGGACGACGCTGATGACGGCGGGCAATTTCGCGCTGACGATCTGCCGCCCCTCCTCGATGACTCGTTCCACACGCACGCTTCCATCCTGAACCTTGATCTGCCCTGCCAACCCAAGCATGGGCCACCCGAGGAGGCGGGCTGTTTGCGCGGGGGTGAGCCCTGAGCCGTTATCGAGCGTTTGACGGCCAAATACGACCATATCCACACCGCCGATCTTTTGAATGGCCGCGGCAAGAACGCGCGCCGCACCCACACTATCTATGTTTTCGAGCGCGGGATCCGAGATGAGAATCGCTTCATCCGCACCCATGGCGAGGGCGTGCTTGAGCGCCTCTTTCGCGGATTCGGGTCCGATGCACAACGCGGTGACCGTGCCGTTTGTGGCTTCCTTCTGTTGGAGCGCGCCTTCGACGGCATACTCATCAAATGGGTTGATAACCAGCGGCGCGTCTCCCCAGGTAACCTTGCCCCCCTCGGCTTTGACTTTCGCCTCCGAGTCCGGGACTTGTTTGATACATGCGATGATTTTCAAAGTGGACCTCCGTGATTTGGAATTTGCGATTTTGAGATGTTGGTTGATAACATCAGTATTGCTTTGACATTTTCACTGCATTCAGAAGAAATCACTCTCTGAGTGAACACTGTTTTACCTGTTTGTATATGCCAGGATTACCAGGACATCCGCGAAAAGGATGGCAACCAATCCGATCAGGCTAAACGCTTTTTGCCAGAGCACCCATCTGTGCTTGTTTTCCAGCCGCTTGAGGAAGAACTCCCGAAAGGGATAGATCGAGGGCTGGCGGGTGAGGCTGTTGTAAATGTCCTGATAGTAAGTGTCTGTTTTGAACCAGAGTTTCCAGGTGTTGTAAAAGAACAGAATACTGAAGAGCAGGAAGAGAATGACAAATCCAAGAGAGGGTTGCATATATGTTTACAATTTGGCGAGTTGAACGGTTGAACCGTTCAAATTCCAACCTTTTCCATTCATTGAATGCTCGACTTACTCAGGATTTTTCCTGTTGCCAACTCGAGATCGCAGGCATGTCCGCTGAGCGTGTATGTGGAGAGCGTCGCCCCGTCCTCATTGAGTTTTAGCCGCGTGTAGAGAGTGTAGGGATCGGGCTTCTCGGCTTTCCAAAAGATTCCTCCTGCTGGAGCGATGCAATACAGGTTGCACTCTTCCCGCGGAAATCCATTCGGGCTTTCCAGCACAACCGTCCCGTATAGGGTTTGAATGGCTTTTTCAACCTTCGTGTGCAGGGGTTGAATATCCATCTTTGATCATCCCTGCCAGAATTCCGGATCATATGCAGGGGCTTCGCAGCGCAAGGGTTTGTCGGTTCGCAGACCCAATGCGTAGCCGGCCTGAATCAGCGTCTGAATTTCGGAACTGCCTTCGTAAATCATGGCGCCTCTGGCGTTTCTCAAATAGCGTTCCACGTCATACTCGTCGGAATATCCGTACGCGCCGTGGATTTGAATGGCTTCATTCGCCGCATTGAACGAGGCTTCGGTAGCGAATTTTTTCGCAAACGACGTTTCGCGCGTGCAACGTTTGCCTTGATTCTTCAACCAGCCAACCTGATAGTAGAGCAAGCGCGCAATCTCATAATCCTGCGACATCTTCGCGATCTTTTCCTGAATAAGTTGATGCTCGGCAATTGGTTTGCCAAATGTCGTGCGCGTCTTGGCGTACCTTACACTGGCTTCAAGGCAGGCGCGGATGATGCCCGTTGCTCCCGCTGCCACTGTGTAACGCCCATGGTCGAAAGCGGACATGGTAATCTTGAATCCCTCACCCTCTTCGCCGAGACGGTTTTCGACAGGCACTTTCACGTCCGTAAATGAAATCCAACCTGTGGAGCCGGCGCGTACGCCGAGTTTGCCATGAATGTCGCCGCGTCGAATGCCCTCGCTGTGCAGGTCAACGATGAAGGAGGTAAGGCCGGAAGAAGGCTTCGGGGAGGAAAAGTCGGTCTTAACGGTGACCAGCGCGAGGTCCGCTTTAGAAGCGAGTGAGATCCACATCTTTTCGCCGTTCAGAATGTAATACTTGCCATCCCGTTTTGCCGAGGTGCGCATTGCCGCCACATCCGATCCCATGCCGGGTTCTGTAAATGCGCCGCATCCGATCAGGTCACCCTTTGCCAGCGGCACAAGGAATTTTTGTTTCTGTTCTTCTGTTCCCCATTGGAAGATGCTCATTGCGCACAATCCCGTATGGACCGACATCACCACGCGTAGGTGAGTATCCACTGCTTCGAGTTCCTCACAGGCAAGCCCCCACGCAAGATAATCCATGCCTTGCCCGCCATAGCGGACGGGGAACGGCAAGCCAAGGATGCCGAGTTCACCCATGCGTTTCAGCGAGAAGGGGATGGGTTCTTGTTTGCGGTCATATTCCTTGATGACGGGCGCGATTTCCTTTTGGGCAAAATCGCGCACCATTTTCCTGACCATTTCGTGTTCTGGGGAGAGAGAAAAATCCATGCAAGTTCCTCAGTGAAATTTTTCTCTATTATACCTTGCGGAGTGTCTCCCGATTGTAAAGGGGGCGACGCTTCACGCGCCGCCGTAGCCTGGTCCCGTTAAATTGAGCACTCTTTCCCCTTGACCCCTCTCGCTGGCGAAGGGAGGATGTGGTGGAACGTAACATCAAATAAAAAGCCCAACGCGTCTATTCTTCGCGTTGGGCTGGGAATGGGTATCGCTTCTTTCATAGTTTCTTCTCGACACCCATGTTGCTCAACTCGTCCGAGTTGGTGTTCGAGACGAGCGCGTCCGCCCAGAGAAATGCGGCGAACAGGAGCAAACAGAGGATAACGACGAGTGCAAACATGGGCACCTCCTTTCTTTGTGCATATTTAAACTCTTTCGTTCGTAAAAGTTGTACCCCCTATCAGTACTGAAATGTTTTCGTCATGAAAAAAATTTCAGTATTGCAAGGGCTGTAAACAAGACGGAGAAATGTAATTTTTGTTCCATTTCCTCATACGAATTTGTGATGGATTTGTTTTTGACGAGGTGGGATTTTTGGGGCAATTTTGGGAGCGCAGGGATGGTCTCAACCCTTTACTTTTCACCCTGACCCAGGGAAGGAAAAAGCGAGAGGGTTTGGGGTGATGCGTCTGAGCGAGATATATCTGACAAGTCTTTGATGGCGCATCGGTTTTCTCTCAGGTTGACAAAACCCACCTTTGCGATAAAATTCAGACCGCCAAATGGATGCCGAAGTGGCGGAATTGGCAGACGCGCTACGTTCAGGGCGTAGTGAGGGTTCCCTCATGTGGGTTCAAGTCCCACCTTCGGCACTACCCCGCTTTCGAAGCGGGTATTTTTATTGCCTCTTATGTCGCCAGCGCTAAGAAAAATTGCCAAGATTATTCTCGTTGTCGGATTTTTGATTGCATTTTTTTTCTATGTTCCATTCGGGGAAGTTTATCGTGCAATCCTTTCCGCCGATCTCTTTTACTTTACTGCAGTCATCTTCTTGGGATTTCCCGCCACCTTTCTCAATACGCTCAGCACATGGTTGCTTGCCCGGCGGCAGGGGATTTCTTGTTCGCTTTTCGAGTTTTATATATTCAATCTTGCTATTCGTTTTTATGGTTTCTTTTCGCCTACATCCACCCTTGCGACCATTATGCGCTGGCGTAAATTATCTGCCGGAGGCAAAGGGGCTGAGGCACTCTCTGCGATTGCTTTTACCCGAGCGTTAAGTATCTTTGTGGCAATCTCAATGGGAGTGTTTTGGATCTTGACGGATGTCAGACAAACTCTCGTAAATCCTCTTATCCTGGTTTCGTTTTTCGTGTTACTAATTGTTGGATGGATGGCTCTTGGCCGGTTGAGCCCGCTTCTGGCTGAGGTGACCAGTAATTGGATGATGCGTCTTTCGCAACCTCTATTGCAGAAAATGATCGGTTTTGTGAGGCGCTTTTTTGTCTCCATGGAGGGGTATGCAAAGATGCCCATGTCCGTTCTTGTTGTCATCGGGCTGATCAACCTGGGAGCGGAATTGGTAGGGATTCTTTCGTATGTTTTGGTTGCGCGAGCACTACATATTCCTCTTTCCTTCGTTGATCTGGGCTGGCTGCGGGCTGTTGCCTTTCTGGCTGCGCTTGCTCCGGTGACTCTGGCAGGCGGCTTTGGCCTACGGGAGGCAACCATCGTTGTTGCACTGTCTGCTTTTGATGTTCATCCGAACGTTGCCGCTGCATATTCGTTGCTGGTTTATGCACGCAGTGTAGTCTTTGCTCTATTGTGTGGTTTGATAGAATTTGTCTCATTGGTCAAAGCGCGATGAAGATTTGTCTGATTAGCGTCGAAATCTTTGCCTGGGGAAAATATGGGGGATTTGGTCGCTCAACGCGCATGATCGGGCGTGAACTTGTAAAACGTGGAATAGAAGTAACTGCGATTGTGCCACGCCGCGACGGTCAGAAGCCCATTGAGATTCTGGACGGTATTCGCGTCCTTGGATTTGAGCCGTATTCGCCTCTTTCCGCTATTAAATTAGCCCGCGAAGCAGATGCTGATATTTATCATTCTCAAGAACCATCCTTTGGTACGTATTTGGCTCAATGGGCTATGCCGCACCGCAAACATATCATTACTTTTCGCGATACGCGCAATATACGGGATTGGTGGATTGAGTTTGTGTATCCCTCCTTGAATCATTTGCAGGTTGTCTCCAACTTTTTATATGAGGATAATTTCCTTGTTCGCCTCGCAGTACGCCGGGCAGATGATTGGTTTGCGGCCTCCAAGGCGCTCATTTCTAAAGCCCGCAGAAAATACAGACTTCCGCGCGATCCCACCTTCCTTCCCTCGCCTATTCCATTTGTAGAAGTGATACAGAAATCGGAAACGCCCCTGGTGTGCTTTGTCGGACGGTTGGATCGAAGAAAACGCCCACACATATTTTTTGAGTTGGCGAGGCAATTTCCAAAGGTTCATTTTGTTGCGGTGGGAGCGGGACGCGATACACAGTGGGAGCGCGAGTTAAGGTCAAAATATGGAAACATTCCTAATTTATCCGTGCATGGCTTTGTAGATCAATTTGGCGGACAGGAGCTTTCTGAGTTATTCAATAAAGCCTGGGTACTCGTCAATACTTCTGCACGCGAAAGCCTGCCTACTACTTTTGTTGAAGCCGCTGCGCATGGTTGTGCCATTCTGAGCGAGATTGACCCGGACGGCTTTGCCTCGCAGTACGGGTATCATGTTACAGATGGAGATTATGCGAAAGGTTTGAGAAAGTTACTGCAGAATGACAACTGGCGAGAAAAGGGGCAAGTTGGACTGGAGTGTACGCGTCGGATATTCTCACTTGAGGTTTCTATGCAGAAGCATATTCAGATTTACGAGGGTTTGTTATCTTCATGACGCGTTTGATCGTTTCGACCAACTGTCGGGGTGTCCTGTATAACGAAACATCAGGATGGTTGTATGTCATTGACTTGGGGGAGCGAAGGATTCTCCAAAAAACGAAGGGGATTGAGCCCCCCTTTCGAGCGCGCGATGTGAATCCACGCGGGGGGATGCGTGGCATGAGAGGCATGAGTATCTATAGTGGTGAGATTGCAGTGGCAAATTACTCTACTGTGTTTTTCTTCGATCGTCGCTGGAATTTTCTTCGTGCTTTCACACACCCATCCATTTCTGCCATTCATGAAATTCTATGTGTAAAGGATGGTGTTTGGGTAACTTCAACCGCCAATGACCTTTTGGCAAAGTTTGACCTCTACGGCAAGTTAACAGAGTTTCATCTCATTCGCCAACAGGTTGATGTGATGAAACAATTGAGGGCAACTACTCGACGGACTCTTCGTCCACAGGATATTTTGAAACCGAAGGTGGATTTTCGTCGGCGTTCCTATTTCAACTCCGATTTATATGATCGGACCCACCTCAACAGTCTTGCCGTTGCGGGAGATGGTCGAGTGTTACTTTTGCTGGGTTTGATCGTTAATGATTATTTTTCGTTTTTGATGAATATCAAAACATTGTTACTTAAACTTAAAGTGTGGGATATCTTTCTATCGTTCAATCGCGTTCTCAGGGCGATCCTTCACCTCGAGAAACCGTTACACAGCGAGTTGATTCTACCGCCCGCAAAGGGGAAGTCGGCAGTTTTGTGTTTTGATGATAGCAAGCCGTGGGAGATTATCCTGCAATGTACCGTTGCGCATAATCCTAGCCACTCCATTCGCGTTCTTCGCGATGGAACGTGCATATATTTGGATACGTCTTCTGGGGCAATTGTCCATTTTAATATGCAAGGAAACGTTCTTTCGAACACACCGGTCACTCAGAAGTTTCTCAGAGGTGCTTGCGAGTTGTGGGATGGACAGTTAGTTGTTGGCGCCGGCAATACTCTGCTCTTATTTGGTCTTGCAGAGAGAAAGATCGTTGATCAAATTGAGTTGTCGAACGATCCTTCCGAATCGGTTTTCGATATCAAAATTCTTCCACCGGATTTTCATTTGCCTCCCGAATCGCTCGAAGCCATAACAGGGCACATGATCGGCTTTGATGGGGAAAGGATCCTTTGGACACAAGAGAAAAGGTGAACGTTGGATGATCGTCCGTGAATATTTGCCGACCCGGAAGCTCCAAATGTTTATGATCGAGATCGAAACGACAGAGTGATCGAGAGACAACGGAAGGCTCACAAAACCATCTTTTTGAGTTTGCGTGAGAGGGCATGCAATATTTTGCATAAGGAGATTGTTGGAATGTCACCGAAACATATTATTCTATGGGGAGGGTGGTACGGGAGTAAAAATGTTGGTGACCAGGCGTTGTTGCTTTCCATTACAGATATGTTGGGGGAATCTGTTGAAGATGTTGAGTTTGTTGTTATCACAGCAAACCCGGCTCGTGTTGAAGAATACATGAAAAGGGACTCGATCTATTCTTTCCAGGCGCTTCATGCGCGACGACAATTTGGCAAGGTAGTAAAAGCCTTTGCGGCTGCCGATCTGTTCATCTTTGGAGGAGGCGTTCCTTTTTATGATGATATCTCTCATTCGTTGGCGATAGGATTGCTTGTTACACTGGCGCGTCTGTTTCGAGTTCCTTGTATTCTCTGGTCTGTCTCAAGTCAACACATTCGCTCCTGGCTTTCGAGAGCGATCTTGCGCTATCTCCTTTCCTATGCATCGGTAGTTACCTGCCGTGATACGCATACGCATCACTTAATCAGGGAGTGTAGTACAGGAGGATTCTCAGCACAAATTGTCGCCGATCCCGCGTTCACTTTGCGACCGAATGAGGATCTTGAATTTGCTCAAAAGTTGCTGATGAGGGCAGGCTCGCCGGTATTTGAGCGATTTGTCGCGCTGACACCTCGTGCGCTCCGTGGGAGAGATGGGGAGGTGCACACGCATTATTCTCCTCGACCGACTTCTGATCGCCTCAAAGAAGTTGAGGTGTTTGCCTCTGTGTTGGACTGGCTTTGGGAAAACGGATATCAGCCGATCTTTGTGCCTATGAATACTGTTGCTCCTGATGATGATAGGGCAATAGCGCGTGAGATTGTGGCACATGCACGATATGGACAGCAGGCACTTCTCATTGATGAAGAGGTTTACCCTCGAGAAGCCGAAAATGTGTATTGTCTGTGTCATGCGGCATTTGTGGCGCGCGTTCATGGGTCTGTTATGTCTTTTTTGGGTGAATGTCCGGTTATGATGTATGCATTCGATTTGAAGCACAGAGGCATTATGGAGCAGATGGGTTTGAGCGATTTTCTTTTTGAGCCTGAGCAAATGCGAGCGGAGGATGCTGTTCTAATGATGTCGCGTTTGCTGAGTCAACGGGAGGCGATACAAGCAAAGATGCGGTTGAAGCATATTGAGTTGGTCGAAAGTGCCCGTGTGCCATTGAGGGGGGCTGTGGAAATATTGACGATGAAGCGAAGAGTGTAGATTTCAGGCCTGGATTCGCGTAGGCAGATCCGAGATTGATTTTCTTCGATAAAAGTAAACCTTCTAAGCCTGTATTCGAGGATTGGCCAAATCTTATTGACTTTGACGCCCCCCAGCATTGGGGTCGAAGGTATCAAACTCGTCGCGAGTGCTCAGTCTGCGCGATGTTTCACACGTGGCGATCATTACCTTGTTAGTTGTCAACCGCTGCAGAAAGTTGGGAGTGGCTAAAGTGGTAGGCTAACGAAGTCCATAAGGTTAGCCGGATAGTCTGGATAGCGTTGCTTGTAAAGCTGCCTGCTATTGAAACAATATTCTGTTTTTTTATTCCCGATGAAGGTGAATAACTTGTCCATTTCTGCTTCTTTCACTTCACTCGACATCGGGATGGCAGGTAGACTCAGGCATGCTCTCCTAACCACAGGACTATGGTGCGATGATGAACTTTCAGTTGGCGGGCAATCTGTCGCAGGTTGCCTCCATCGGCATATATTTCTAGTGCTCGCTTTCGCAGACTTTCAGGGTAAGCGTGTCACTTGGGCTGGGGGTATATTTGCGATTGCAATCCAGACACCGATATCTTTGCGAACCTGCTTTTGTTTTACCTGCTTTGTTCTGGCGAGTCGTTTTGTGGCAATGTGGACATCTTGTCATATCCCCATTTTAGCCCATCTTTTTCGCCACCCCCCGAAGAATAGAGCCCTATGGCGTTAAAGATGGATTCACCCCACTTTTCCGATAGTTTCAGTGGTCGGCTGCAACCTTATGTAGCGTTTTGAGTTTGTCCACGGTTTTGCCGCTACTGCAAACGCAATTGGACGCGATCAAGACGCCGTGCGTCTTTGATTACCGAAATGCCAGGATAGCTACCTGTACGGTGACCATCCCGAATCCAGTTCTTGATTTGCTTGTGGCCTTTTTCGTCAACAACGTACAAACACAATGAGAACCTGCCATCTGGAGGTTGTCCACCTTCATATGCCTCGCCGGTCCAGGAATTGCCGGATACGAAAACCCCTGGTTCTTTGGGCCATTTTAGCTCGCCAATTTCAACTACCAGCCAAAGCCATGCGCTTTCTGGTAGCGATTTAATGATACCTTCGGCAATGATATGGTGATCAACGAGCGATCCGTCTGCCGGCACCTTGATAACACCAGAAGTTGCGTTGAGAGAGGCACCGAATTCTGGTGCAAGCAGTTCGGGCGATTTGCTGGTGCGGATAAAGTTGTAAGCGTGCTCGATACGGCGGGCAATCTCTTGAGATTCTCGGACGTTTGTCATCATGAAGGTACTGGACAACAGCGGATATGCTTCCAGGACATTTTCAACGGACAAGTCCGGCACAACAGGTATCAGAGGCTTTCCCATGGCGAGAAAATTGTTCAGTTCGAGCATTGGCCATCGTTTTGCGAGAAAGCTGCCTGTGAGAAAAAGCACAACAGCATGCGCGGACTTCATGCCAGACTGGATAGCATCAACGAAATCTACACCAGGCACTATTTCACCCTCGTCCATCCAAATGGAAAGCCCACGACGCCGTAGTTCCTCGGCGACTGGTCGAACAAGTTTGTCGCGGTCCTCAGATGCGTAACTAAGAAATAGATCGTTCATGGTGTAGCTGTTGACTCCTGATAGTATAAGCCACATAACGAATCTGTCGAAAAAGTCCTTTTTCAAAGACGCGCTGCCAAGGCGGAGCGGTCTTTTGGGCTATGTGGTGATTATACTCCCGCCATTTCCCCGTCGGGGAGATGGGAAGCACATCTGCACTTACCGCAAGTGCGAATTTTGCCATTGGGGTTCCTTGAAGAATAGAACCCTGCGACGGGATGGACTTGCCCCACTTTTTCGATAGTTTCAAAACGGTCGGCTTTACCCGCTGGTGGGTGGGACGAGGGGAGGCCACTTTGACAGAACTAACTTCAAGCCACGCAAACTACTCAAAAACGCACATTTCACCAGTGGGATGTACGCGTTGTTAGGCAGCATCTAGATCGAGAGCGTACATTAATGACCAAAGTCAACCTCAGCGTAATACAGTAATCTTTGCTCGAAGTACTTTCTGTATTAACTCAGACTTCCTTTTCAAAATTTCGTTCCTCAACACACCCCAATCCAGATTATCCTGGTGCGCAGAACGGGATAGTGTGCCGAGCTCCTCTGCTATGGCAGTTGCCAACTTCAGCCGCTCATCCTGCCCGACTCCTTCAAGAGCATAGAACTGGGTAATAACATCTGAAAAGCGTGTCCATTCCTCCGGTATTGTTGTCTCGGGAAAATAAGCCTGAAGCTTTGTGCCGATTACAGCTCTTTGAATCTCCCACTCGCGGTATGATGTGTCAAAATCAGACTGCTTTTGGCTCTTACTGCCTAAGTGGGCAAATTGAATAGCCATGATTATTTCCATTATTGCCTTACTTAACTCGCTGACAAGCTGGGTTTTGATTCAAGAGCTTTTTGGTGGTTCTGCCAGCCGCGTGTGAGAGCCGGTATAAGTAGCCCAGAAATCAGCGCGCCCACGAGTAAGACAACCAAGAGATGTTTAAGAAATTCAGCCGCAACATTCTCCTTTGAGAAGCACTCAGCAAATGCATACGCAGTCTAACAAGACTGTCGAAAAACTGCTTGCCTGAAAATATTCACAATAAATCTCCCACTTGAGGGCTGAAAAGTCGCCAAAATGCCGCTCACAGCATGGAAAAATATGGTGTTTTTTTCATTTTTAAAATGATCTGTTTTTGAAAAGGGATTTTTTCGAACGGAGAGCATCAATCATTGTTTGGGATTGATGATATGCTGCTGGAAATAGGCTCCGGCGCGTCGAGATGCAAGCACAACTAAGGTATATACAGAATACATGAGGGCCAAGAGCGAAATAACAATTGGGATTATAGGTGATGTGTTTGGGGGAGGGGGCGGAGCCATCATGTTCGGGTCAACCCCAGCCGAAGAAGATTGAAGGAAAATGCGACTGAACAAACTAACTATACTCACTATGATCTGAAAACCAGCCAATCCAATTCCGAGTATTCTTGCCCAAAACTGCTTCTTCAGAAGGCCAATTCCTGTGACGAGAAGTAATATAAAATAGGGAAGAAAGATCAACAGAAATACAGACGCTAGCATAGGCAGGGCATAGAATATAACCAAGCCCCCACAAATTTGAGAGATTAGCCCTCCAGAGTTAAACATTTCTTGCCCGCTATTAAGCCAAGTTATACCCATTGATACTCCAATACAAACGAAGAGCAGTAACATACCAGTGCCGATGCTCCCAAAAACAGTATTGAGTGCTCCAATCGTCTGAATGTGCAGGTGAATGGGAACATCCTTAGGTGCAACGTTCTCAATTTCGTTTGAAGATTGAATATGAGTTAGATCGTTTGGATTATTCATGGCGACTTCTTTCTGGATCTTGGGTAATTGCTAGTCTTGGTAAACGACGTTCCTGACTGAAACTGGCAACTTTGAAAGCTTCGACTCCGACCAGCTCAACGTCAGTAGTAAGGACGGATGGCGGAGACTCCATTTCCAACCAGAGCCATTGCCAGCGAATCTGCCCTGTATCCTCAGGGTGGAGCCCCGTCTGCTGCGTGCTGTGTTGGCATGCTTTTATTGTGCAAGGAACGTGTCAACGGCCGCACCTCACCCGCAGGTGAGCCGAACGTAGCGAGCGAAGCCTGTCGGGTGCATGCGCTTGTTCGGCGGCCTCGCCGCCGTTGTTGCGGCTCAGTATACCTGCGTCCATGATTTTACCTGCCAGGAGCCGTGATCAAATTGTAGTACATACCGAAAACCGTCAATTGGGTCTTGTGAACTCTTATCGTGCTTGTAGTCCAAAACGACTAGGGTCTCGCCTTCAATGACAGTGGCGATAGCAAAAAACATCTTTGGAATGGGTGGTATCCCCTCTTGAACATAAAAGGCATACTTGATGTCTGAATCTGAACATTCGATCAGTTTTCTATCTTGGTATCGCCAGCAACGGCGTATATCATCTCTTTCTTGAGAGACACCAAGCCACAGATTCTTTTTGTCTACCATCTGGCTATAAATGATAACACGTTCCTGATGGCTTGCTATCTCATTGCCTGCTGCTACCGCGTGAGCGAAAAACTCTGGCAAGTCTTCAATAGAGGTAGTGGGAGTATATTCGTCAGCGGTTATCGAAATCACAGTCGCGGTTGGGAATGCGCCGAATGTTGGCATGGTCGTGGGGGATTTACAACCCACCGCACCAACTGCAAGGACAACTGCTGTGGCTTTAGCCAAAGTGGGTGCAAGTCTGAACAACATACTGTTATTGAAAGAAACATCGTGCCTGTTACTAGAGCCGCCCAGCTAGTGGTGATACGGACATCCGGCCGACTCCTCGAACTGCTTGTGCGCTTAGACGGAATGGGTTTAAACCAGACAAATAAACTATTATAAACATCGTTCTCAACACAGGTCAATGTCTATGCACAACCCGTCCTGAAAACTCTAGGTCTCCGGCGCAATCCGTACCAACCACTACGCCTGCCGCACCAAGAAAACCTGCATTGATCTCTCGCGCCTCTGCAAGCTTCGCCTTTTTCATAACAAAACAAACGCTGTCCCAACCACATGGCAGTTCATGTGTTGAAATTGCTGCTATTTACCATTTTCCTCTTTCATCTTTCCTCTTCCTCCTACCTACCTCCTCTCATACACCTGCGGATTGACACAATTTGGCAAATACTTACCCTCCAGCCCGGCGAGCAGATTCTTCGCCGCCATCCAGGACATCTTCTCGCGCGCAGTTTTACTCGCGCTGGCAATGTGCGGCATCACCACCACATTATCGAGACTGAGCAACGGGTGATCGGGAGGCAACGGCTCGGGCTCCGTCACATCCAGACCAGCGGCAAAGATCCGCCTTTCCTTCAAGGCTTCATATAACGCGTTCAAGTCTACAACAGGTCCTCGCGAAGTATTTACCAGCACCGCGTTGGGCTTCATACGGCTCAGGGCTTCGGCGTTGATCAAATGACGGGTCTCCGGCGTGAGCGGCGTATGAAGCGAAATGAAATCCGCATCCTCGAGCAGCGACTCAAAATCCACCGCCGTCGCCTGTACATCCAAATCAGGTTTGGGCTGTTTGGGATCGTAAAAAATCACGCGCATATCGAATCCCATGGCGCGACGTGCCATCGCCTTGCCAATTCGCCCGAATCCAACCAGCCCAAGCGTTGCCCCCTTCATTTCCATTCCCAGCAACAGCATGGGATCCCACGTCTTCCATTTCCCCTCGCGCACAAAACGATCCCCTTCGAGCATGCGGCGTCCTGCCATCATCATCAATGCAAAAGCAAAATCTGCGGTAGCATCGGTCAAGACATCAGGCGTGTTGCCAACGGGGATTTTGCGCGCCGTTGCCGCATCCACATCAATATTATCGAACCCCACCGCGAAATTGCTGATGACTTTCAATTGTGGACCTGCCGCCTCCATCACCTCCACATCAATCACATCAGTCAACAGACACAACAACCCATCCACACCGCGCACGCGCCGTAGCAATTCCTCACGGTCGGGCGGCAAATCGCCTTCCCACAAATCCATATCACAAGCCTCTCGAATCAACACAAGCCCCTTCTCGGGAATTCTTCTGGTGACAAATACTTTTGGTTTACTCATGTATCAACTCCATCAGCGTTTCTGATATGATAACAAAAATGGATGCAAATCGTTTCGTCACATACAGCCTCAACGATGCGCGCATTTTACGCATCCTTTCTGCCGCCCTCGAAGCGGTGGATCCCTATCGGGCTGTCAAAAAACATCTTCCTGCCCTCGACGGCAAGGTATATGGTCTTGGGATTGGAAAAGCCTCCATCCCGATGCTGACAGCCCTTGCGGAAGCGATGCCACTCTCTGGCGGACTCGCCATCAGCAAGCACGCTTCTTTCGCGGACCCAAGACTGTTTCCCGTTATTGAAGGCGGGCACCCCATCCCTGATGCTCGTTCCCTGCTCGCCGGAGAGCGCGCACTCGAATTTGTTTCCTCACTGAGCGAAGAGGACACACTTGTCTGTCTGATCTCCGGTGGAGGCTCAGCCCTGGTGACCGTTCCTCTCATTCCTTTGGAAGCGTTACAAGGACTGACCTCGTTGTTGCTCGCTCGTGGCGCGCGCATTGATGAAATCAACACCGTGCGTCGCCATTTGGATCGCCTCAAAGGCGGTGGGCTGGCTTACGCAACCCGGGCAAGGATTGTCAGTTTAATCCTCTCGGATGTGATCGGCAACCCTTTGGAAGCCATTGCCTCCGGCCCCACTGCCCCCGACCCAACCACGCGCGCAGATGCGCTTGCCATCCTGGAAAAATACTTGGGTAAATCCTCTCCTCTTCCATCATCGGACTCTTTTCGAGAAACTCTCAAACCCGGCGATACCACCTTTTCCCGCGTGCAAAACATCATCATCGCTGATAATGAACTTGCCATGCGCGCCGCGTGGGAACAGGCAAAACGCGAAGGCTTTCAGGCAGAGATATTGACCCATGAACTGCAAGGCGAAGCGCGTGAAATCGGAAAAGAACTGGCAAGGCGCTTGCGCAGTGAAATCGCAAAACGACCGCGCCCGTTGTGTTTGATCGCCGGTGGAGAAACAACTGTAACGATCAGCGGGAATGGAAAGGGTGGAAGGAATCAAGAACTTGCGCTTTCTGCAGTGGAAGAACTGGCTGACCTGCAAAATGTAATGATGATCGCACTTGCCAGCGACGGCGAAGACGGTCCTACCGACGCGGCGGGCGCAGTCGTCACGGGCGAAACGGCGCAAAGGGCGAAAGCGCTGGGGTTGCGCGCGGCCGACCACTTGTCCCGGAATGATGCGTATCCTTTCTTCGATGCGTTGGGCGACTTGCTGAGGACAGGTCCGACGGGAACGAACGTCAACGACATGATTCTCCTCTTCGCTTTTTAATCTCACATTGACAAGCATCGTTTAAGTCTTATAATTGTTTTGTCAGACAAAACGGGTTGCGGAAGTCTTTGACCGAAACGCTTGTCTAACGAATCTTATGTCATCAGATTGTGGAACAACGTAGTCGCTTTGCGGAATATCCTTGCCTGAATGGTGAGAGGGTATTCCGTTTTTTGTATTAACCTAAAGGAGGTGATGCCGGATTCCCGTCATTTGTGCAAAAGTTTTGAATTTCCAATTTCATTCGGAAGGATCATTAAGAAGGAGAAGAAAAGATGATTAGGAATAAATGGTATAGCCTTGTAGCAGTGCTTGTCTCGGCAATGCTGGTGCTTTCCGCGTGCGGCGGTGGTGCTCAGCAGGTGGAAGTGTTTTCATGGTGGACCGGCGGCGGCGAAGCGGCTGGCCTGGAAGCCATGATCAAGGTCTTCAATGAGAAGTATCCCAACATCGAATTCATCAACGCGGCAGTGGCCGGCGGGGCTGGCACCAATGCACGAGCGGTATTAGCCTCTCGTTTGCAGGCGGGTGACCCGCCCGATTCTTGGCAGGGTCACGCGGGTCAGGAATTGATTGGCACGTATGTGGCGGGCAATCAAATCCAACCGTTGAACGATCTGTATGAAGAAGAAGGCTGGCTGGATGTCATGCCAGAGACGCTTATCCCGCTGATCTCGCAGGATGGCAATATCTATTCCGTGCCTGTGAACATTCACCGTGCCAATGTACTTTGGTATAACCCAGGCATCCTCCAAGCGAACGGCGTTTCTGTTCCGACCACCATGGATGAATGGTTTGCAGCCATGGATACGCTGAAAGCTGCCGGTGTAACTCCACTTGCGCTCGGCGAACAATGGACGAAGATGCATTTGATGGAGACTGTTTTGCTGGGCACATTGGGTCCTGAGAAATATAACGGCCTGTGGAACGGCACGACAGACTGGGGTAGCCCCGAAGTGAGAACCGCGCTGGAGAATTTTCAGAAGGCAATGACCTATGCTAACCCCGATTCTGCCTCGCTCTCTTGGCAGGATGCGGCGCAGTTGGTGGTCAATGGTGACGCTGCTTTCAACGTAATGGGCGATTGGGCTGAAGGTTACTTCCGCGAACTGGGCAAATCACCCATGAATGATTACGGATGGGCACCTGTTCCCGGAAGTGTGGGCGTCTTCCAATTCCTTTCCGACTCGTTCGTCCTCGCGGTGAACGCGCCGCACGAGGAAGCGGCGATTGCCTGGTTGAAAGTTGCGGGTTCGAAAGAAGGTCAAGAAGCGTTCAACCCGGTTAAAGGCTCGATTTGTGCTCGCACCGATTGCGACAAGTCGCTCTTTGGGGAATATCTGCAATCTGCCATGGATGATTGGGCGACTAACACGGTAGTGGGTTCCTTGACGCATGGTGTGGTAGCCAACGACTCGTGGAAGTCCGAGATTGATACAGCGCTCGGCCTCTTCGTTCAAAATGGCGATTTGGATGCTTTCCAGGCTGCGCTGGTTGCCGCCTGCAAGAGTTCCGGTCCGTGTAAGTAAAATCTAGGTAAAATAATGGGGCTCCGTCGAGTTGCGGCGGAGCCTCAAAAGTTGTTTGCGCCGAAAGAGATCCGACATGCTCAAGGATAAAGATCGTTATCTTTCGATTATTTTGATCGCGCCGTCCATTTTGGCAGTGTTGATTTTCATTTATGGTTTTATTGGGTGGTCAGTACGCGTCTCTCTCAGCAAATGGAAAGGGCTTAATCCCGATTACACGTGGGCGGGGTTGAGCAACTATATCGAACTGTTCTACGATCCGCGCTTTCACGTGGATGTGCGCAATACATTGATTTTCACGACTGTTTTCGTCGGTGGGTGTATTCTTGTGGGCTTCCTTCTGGCAGTCATGCTGGATCAAGGGGTGAAAGGGGAGGGATTCTTCCGCAGTTTGTTCCTGTTTCCTATGGCGATTTCCTTCATTGTTACTGGTGTGGTCTGGCGCTGGCTGATGAATCCCGCGCAAGGAGATCGCTTGAGTGGATTTAATTTGCTGTTTTCATATCTTCATTTGGATTTTTTGATCAACGAGTGGCATACCACCGAAACATGGGGAATTGCAGCGATTGCGCTTGCAGCAATCTGGCAGATGTCCGGTTATACGATGGCAATCTATCTGGCGGGTTTGCGCTCGATTCCCGAAGAACTGCGCGAAGCCGCGCGCATTGATGGTGCCAATGAACTGCAAATCTATCGGTACATTATTTTGCCCTTGCTTTCACCCGTCACACTCAGTGCGCTGATTATTCTTGGGCACATCTCCCTCAAGGTCTTCGACCTCATTATTGCCGTAGCAGGTAAACAACTTCCGCTTGACGTTCCTGCTATTTACATGTGGCAGACGACATTCGATGGTCTCTTCTATGGGCGCGGCGCGGCAATCAGTATTTTATTGCTCATCAGTGTCGCCGTGCTTATCATTCCCTATATTCGATACACGTTAAAGACGGAGCCGCAGCAATGAAAAAACTCCGCATTGGCAAGAACTGGTTGTATCTTCCGCTGACCGCTATGGCGATCTTTTACCTTATCCCCATGTATGTCATGGTGATTACCGGGTTCAAGAGCTTTGCCGAGGTGGATCTGCAAACCATGTGGAACCTGCCAAAGGGCATTCACTTCGATAATTATGTGGAGGCGTTTTCCAAACTGGCGCCCTCGCTTGGCAATAGTTTTATCATGGTCATCCCTGCGACGATCATCTCGTCCATGCTGGGTTCGCTGAATGGATATATTCTTGCCAAATGGAAGTTTCGCGGAGCGGATTTCATCTTCCCGTTCATTCTGTTTGGAATGTTCATTCCGTATCAATCCATTCTGATTCCACTGGTTGTCTTCGTCAACAACACATTGAGACCGATCGGGTTGGGTGGCATCCCGGCGCTGATTTTGACGCACATCATTTATGGTATTCCCATTACCACCTTGACTTTCAGAAATTATTATGCCAGCCTGCCCCAGGAGTTGCTCGAGGCTGCAAAAATAGACGGCGCAAGCATGTTGGGAATTTATCGCTACATTCTTTTGCCGATTTCGATTCCGAGCTTTGTCGTGGTGTTGATCTGGCAATTCACCTCTGCATGGAACGACTTCCTTTTCGCCGTTGTGTTGACGAGCAATCGCTCATGGCCCATCACGGTTGCATTGAATAATATGGCGGGCAGCCAAATCATCGCATGGAATGTGCAGATGGCTGGCGCGCTTCTTGCTGCTCTGCCGACGCTGTTGGTTTATATTTTCCTGGGTCAATACTTCCTGCGCGGTCTGCTAGCCGGCTCGCTCAAGGGGTGAAGGGGATCCCTTCTTCGGTGACTACCTGCACACCCGGTTATCATTGCAAACGGGCTGTCTGAGGGGACAGGTCAATTCGGAGGGAGGCGTGCGTGTGTAGATGACGTTTTGCTCGTTCAGTGGGATGACAGCGATGGCATCGAAGTAAAGTTCACCGCTGCATCCCAGTACAATGGCGTCGCTGGCGTGGGAGATATTGGCGGGAAGATTGCCGGGCAGGATGACCTTCTGTTCTCCCTGAGGGCCGATCAACAAAAATGCTGTGCGCGGGAATCCCATCTCAACATAAGGATAGAAGAAGACTTCTCCCTCGTTTATGTTGTAAAAACGCGGGTATAAGACGCGTCCCACCAGAGCATTTGCATCGTTCGTTTGCAAAAACGCAGAAATCGTATGCGGTGTGAGGCCAACATCTGTAAGGGTTTGTTCGCGTTCGGCAAGTGCTTGCGAAATATCAAAGCCACGATAGCGTTCGGGATGAAGCATCTCGGAGAGGGGGATGAGCGCGCCGATTCCGATCAGGAAAAGGAGAATAAGTATCGCGTTTGGAAATTCCCGCCGTGTGGATGTAT
>DATLZK010000048.1:0-66503 GCA_035574015.1 Anaerolineales bacterium | reverse complement strand
AATGGAGGCAAACCGCGCCGTTTATGAAGAGATAATCAAAGACCACCCCGAGTGGGAAGGAATAGGACACAGCTGGGATTACAAAGTCCGTGTTGAGTTTATGAAAGAGTTTCTAAAGCGAACGGGCGGGTGGATGATTGTCACCGACATAAATTTCAAAAAATATAACGCAAATTTCAATGAAAAAATCATATTTGAGGTGAAGAAAGTCAGCGAATTTCCAGAAGGGTATGCCACATCAATAAGAGAAAATGATTCAGATTCCGTAGGCAGAGGCGCGGGGCTGGGGATATATACAAAAGAAAACGGCCAGCTTGTTTATAGTGTAGCCGTAGTCAATGACGCGATTGAATTTACACTAAATGAAAATGAAAGGTCACTATACAACATAACTAATTGGACAGTAGGTGAAATGATCAGTGATTTATTTAGATCACTAATTGCAATAACAGCTATGCATTCGCGTGTTGATCTTGATGAAGTTCCAGCCACAAATTATAAATTATATGTTGGGGGAGTCTCTCCCGATCATGTGGGATACTTCCACAAAGTTACTTGGACATTCATAAAATAACGCTTCTTTATTGACTTTATATTGCCAAGATACTACATTGATATTGTGCGAAAAATTATTTTTCTTTTGACTGCAATTATCATCAAAGGCATTTTATTCCCCGATGTTTCGCTGGCACAGCAGTGCATAAATGAAGGTATAACATGTTGTGTCGTAAATCCTGCTACTAAAGATTGCGATGGGCTAACTTTTCCCGGATACTGCAATTCAAATTGTGAGCCAACATGTCCGTCTAACGGCTTTAATGAAGTTAGATGGGAAGACGGCAATTGCCGTTGGGAAGGGCAGCCGCCAAGCTGGTCTTGCTTCCCGGCGGGGACAAAGGTGGCAATGGCGGGAGGGGGAACCAAAAACATTGAGGAAACGCAACTGCCTGCCCATCCTCACCCCCTGCCCCTCTCCCGATGGGAGGGGAGAAACAGGGTGAGGGTAGGTAATTACAAGAAATGAAAGAGTGATAAGCCAAGACAAAAGATTAAGAGGGGAGCAATTTCTTCAAGGCAGCAATCAGTTTATTGATATCCCTCTTTGTGTTGTATCCTTGAACCGAGACGCGGATCAATTTATGTCCATTCCATTCGAGCAAGGGGACTTCGATGCGATACTCATCATAGAGGCGCGTTTTGAGGGCGGCGAGGTCGGTATACGGTGGGAGGGGCGCGGCGCTCATTTGACGGAACCAGGTTCCGGCGTCGCGTGAAGCGTACAGGGGAGGAAGATCGGTCAATTCGCAAATCTTTTTTTGTGCGATGCAAGCCAATTCGTGGCATGCTTCCCTGATCTCCGTCCAATGATGTGTTTCTTGAAATTCGATGGCGGCCGGTACGGCAAGGAACGCGGCCATGTCACGCGTCCCCCACCACTCATGATGATCTATAAAGGTCGAGGCGCTGGGGGTTTCGGATTCATATCCCCACGAGATCACTAGAGGTTTGAGCAATGGCTGTGCTTCGGGACGCGCATACAAAAAGCCTGCGCCCTTTGGCGCACAAAGCCACTTGTGCAGGTTGCCGCAGTAGAAATCGGCACCCAGCGAATCGAGATGCAGGGATAATTGGCCAGGCGCGTGCGCACCGTCAATGAGGGTGAGAATGCCTACCCGCCGCGCGCGCATAATGATTTCTTTTACAGGAAATACGATGGCTGTCGGCGAGGTGATGTGACTGAGAAAGATCAGGCGCGTGCGCGAGTTTACACCGCGCCAAAATTCCTCGATGAATTTTTCGGCTGTGGTCAATGGAAGTTCAACAGGATGATTGACGTAGCGAAAGCCGCGCTCCCTTGAAAGATAGCGCCATGTGCGATCCATCGCGCCGTACTCGTGATTTGAGGCAAGCACTTCGTCGCCGGGCCCCAGAGCGAGGGAGCGCGCGACGATGTTGACAGCAATGGTTACATTTTGGGTGTAAACCAGGTTATCTGCGTGCGTGCCCAGATACTGACCGAGGGCGGCGCGCGCCTCTGCCATCAAAGCGGTGATGCGTCTGCCGAGAAACTCAACCGGCTGACGCTCCAATTCCTTTTGCCAGCGCTGATATTCACGAAAAACAGGTTTCGGCACTGCGCCGAAGGATCCATGGTTCAGAAAGGTAATCGAGGGATCGAGGAGGAAATATCGCTTCAGATTTTGCATGAGAAGAGGTCACTGCCAGGACTCGCTTCAGGGAAAACGCGAAGCACAAGGGGTCCTCATGGGTCTTGCCCTGTTGCTTTGGGGTAAAAAATGCTCTGTTGCAAACATGGACAAAAGGATTGTCGTCTACGTTGCTTTTCGCCCTCACCCCTGTCCAACAGAGCAGATAAAAAAACCTTTTGCGGGGGAGAAACCGAGCCTTCCGCGTCGAAGATCTCATTCCACGTAATCGCACCAGCCTTCGTATTTTGGGATCTTCCCCCGAATCGCGTCGTGATACACGCTTTGGATTTTACGCGTCACCTCACCCGTTTTGCCTGTCCCGATTTTGCGGAAGTCAATCTCGCTCAAGCCGATCACTTCCGCCGCCGTGCCGCACACGAAGACTTCATCGGCGTTATAGAGCTGATCGCGTGAGATGGGCTGTTCAATCACTTCATACCCCAGGTCTGATGCAATAACGAAGATCGTGTGGCGCGTAATGCCTTCCAGCACAGGCGCGGTGGAGGGCGTAAAGATTTTACCTTTGCGTACGATGAACAGGTTTTCACCGGTGCATTCTGCCACATAGCCTTGCGGATCGAGCATGATGGCTTCCTGAAAGCCGAGCCGCTCCGATTCGGTCTTGGCGAGAATGCTGTTGACGTAATTGCCTGCGATCTTCGCTTTGGTCATCATGACGTTGGGATGATGGCGCGTAAACGAGGAGATATTGGCACGGATGCCTTTTTCCAGTGCTTCCTCGCCCAGATAATTCTTCCATTCCCAGACGGCGATCATTAGCGCCGGTTTACCCGTGTCAATGTTCAGACTGGTTGCGCCGCCCGCAAGATATAACAGTGGGCGGATGTAACATTCGGAAAATCCATTTGCCTTGACCGTGTCCTTCACAGCCTGCGAGAGGCTTTCCACCGTGTAGGGCAAGTTGCGGAATCCGAAGATTTCAGCCGATTCGATCAAACGCTCGACATGTTCGCGCAGGCGAAAGACGGCCGGTCCTCTATCTGTTTTATAGGCGCGAATGCCCTCAAATACTGCCGCACCATAGTGTAGCGCGGCAGTCAACACATGGACGGTGGCTTTTTCAAAATCCACCAGTTTTCCATCCGACCAGATGTACTTTGATTCTGGACCCATAAGGTTCTCGCTTTAGCGTTTCAATCTTGTGGGCGGTCCTAATCTCCCAATATCAACACGGCTTCACGAGAGCATGTCACCTGATTCCTGTCGCCGATTTTGGGTAACTCCAGGAAAGGATTGTTGAAGGTATCCATGCTGAAACTCGTGTTGCCGATCTTTACTTGAATGCGCACCACAGCGCCCAGGAAAGTGATGTTCTCAATAGTGCAGTCCAACACGTTGTCTTTTCTGACATCGGAGGCAAAACTGAAGCGTTCCGGTCGAATGGACATGCGGACTTTTTCGCCTTTTTTGCGGCTTTTCAGGTTTCGGTCGGCAGAAATAAACTGCACGCCATCCACACTGATGAGTCCCTTTTCGGGGTCTAACACTTCCGCATCAGCAGTGTTCAAGGTGCCAACGAAACTGGCAACAAAATTCGTCTGGGGGAAATTGTAAATTTCGAAAGGCGTGCCTACTTGTTCAATCCGTCCATCGTGCATGACGACGATACGATCAGATATGGAAAGCGCCTCTTCCTGATCATGTGTCACGTAAATGGCAGTAATGCCAAGTTCACGTTGAATGGCGCGAATCTCGGAGCGCAGCGCCACGCGAATCTTTGCGTCAAGCGCGGAGAGGGGTTCATCGAGCAAGAGAACCTGTGGACGAATGGCAAGCGCGCGGGCAAGGGCGACGCGCTGCTGCTGCCCACCGGAGAGTTGATGGGGAAAACTATCACCTTTTTCTTCAAGGTGAATGAGGGCAAGCATCTCCGCCACACGTTCCTTGATTTTGTGTTCTGGCTCCTTGCGAATGCGCAAACCAAACCCAATGTTTTGTGCGACGGTCATGTTGGGAAAGAGCGCATAGGATTGAAAGACCATCCCCACGTTGCGTTGATTGGGAGCCTTGTCGGTAATGTCCACACCGTTCAGAATGATACGGCCTGTGGTGGGAGTTTCAAAGCCCGCAATCATGCGCAAGGTGGTTGTTTTGCCACAGCCCGAAGGTCCCAGGAAAGAGACGAACTCTCCTTTTTCCACAGCAAGATCAAATTGCTTTACGCCGATGGCAGTTGGGAACACCTTGGAAATATTTTCGAGGATCAGAAAAGACATGATCACACCTTCACGGTTCAGAATATTAACGCGGCCCGGCGGCAATGCTACCCTCTGCGCCTCTGCGCCCGACGAAATTGATCAGCCCCATCAGAATCCACGTGATGAGGAAACTGATGATGACCAGGGCAGAGGCTTCGTATGCCCGGTTCTGTCCGACTTGCCAGATGACCGGACCAAACGCTTTCAAGCCAACGAGAAACGTCGCCAAAGTGAATTCACCGAGGACGATAGCAAGGGTCAGAAATGCGGCACCCAACATGGCAGAGCGCAGATTAGGGACGATGACACGGAACATGATGGTTCCCCAGTTTGCACCCAGGCTTTGTGCCGCTTCAGTCAGGGTAACCACATCAATCGCGCTCATGCCGGCGTCAATGGAGCGATAGAGGTAGGGCAAGCCGATGATGACATAGCCTGCGATGAGAAGAAAATTCGTGCCGACGTAGGTATTGGTGAGCGCAAAGATGCCACCGCTGTACACGCGAATCAAACCGAAGACAAGAACAATAGCAGGCACCACGAAGGGAAGCAAGGAGATGAACTCAACAACGGGGCGCAACCGTGGTGCTTTCAATCGAACCCAATAGACCGTAGGTACCATCAGCAGTAAGCCCAGCAAAATGGTCAAAACGCCGATTTGTGTGGAAAAGATCAGCGAGCGCAGAATGCGCGGATCCTCTATCATTTGCTGATAAGCCAGCAAGCTCAATTCGCCCTTACGGGCTTTGAGCGAAAAGTCAAAGGTTGCGTAGAGGGGGATGAAGAAATACAGCAGGCTGATGAAGACCCAAAACCAATTCCAAAAGCGATTCCTTTTCATGGCAAATATCCTACTTCTTCAGCCAGTATTCGCTGCGTCGGCGAAGCGCATAATAAATGGACATCATCACTGCCATCACGACTACCATTCCAAGGGCAAGGGCATAGCCCAAATTGGGATTGTGCAATACATCGCCCTTGATTTGTGAACCGATCAAGATGGTCACCAGATTGATCAATCCACCAGTCAGGGAGAGTGCGGTGGCGTAAGCACCAAATGAATTGCCAAACAGCAAGATCATCGAACCCAGTAGGGAGGGCATCAACACCGGAAGCCCTACATGCCACCAGTATTGCACAGGCGTGGCGCCCAGATTTTCCGCCGCCTCACGCCATTCCCGCCGCAGCCCCTCAATGGCAGGCGTAATCACTAAAACCATTAGAGGCAGTTGGAAATAGAGGTACGTCACGCTTAGGCCCCAGTAACTGTACAGATTGAAGCCTCGTTCATAAAGGTCAAGACCAAACACTTCTCGCAAAAAGACGGTCAATAACCCCACCCTGCCTAACGTGAAAATAAACGCCTGTGCCAGTGGTACACCTGCGAAATTCGACGCCACGCCACAAAAGGTCATCAGCGAGGAGCGCACCCACGAAGGCATTCCACCGGTCACCAGCGCGTAAGCCAGGAAAAAGCCGATCACGCCTCCCATGAGCGCGGTCGTCAGACTGATGCGAATCGTCACCCAGTAAGCATTCAGGATGAAGGGAGTAAATAGTCCTTGAATGTTTGCCAGGGTGAAGTTACCTTTTGAATCCTGAAAACTGCCCACAAACAGTGACATGGAGGGCAGGATCAAGAACATAAACGCAAACAGAATAAACGGTACTACACCCACCCATGAAAAGGAGAGGGAAAGTTTGCGAGGGGAAGATGGCTTCGGGTGGGTCTCACCCGAAGCCATTTCGAACTTGTTATTTGACATCTGCGCCTACAACAGTATCCCAGTTTTCGGTGACGACTGTCTTGGCAGCCGCCAGTTGATCAACGGTGGGGAAGACCGCGCGTGCGTAATCTTCCGCAGGCGGGAGTTTAGCCGCCATATCTGCCGGGATGACATTCCGCGCCACAAGATCGTTGTAACGAATCGGGTGGCAATAGCCTTTCAACCACAGCAGTTGACCTTCATCCGAATACAGGAATTCCTGCCACAGACGTGCCGCCGCAGGTTGCGGCGCGTACGCGCTAACGCCTTGCAGATATACACCCGCCACCGGCGTGCCATCTTCAGGGATGACAAATTCGATGTTGGGGTTGCCCGCGAAGGTGTCGCGGTCGGTCAAAGCGAGGTAGTCCCAGCGGATCACAATGGGGGTTTCACCGGAGGCGATCGTGGCTGCCTTGGCAATGACCGGAACGAAATTGCCGGCTTCGTTCAATTTCTTGAAGAATTCCAAGCCGGGTGTGGGATCTTCAAAGGAACCACCGTTGGCGAGCGCCGCGGCGTTCACGGCTTGAATGGCTTGATTCGAGGTGCGCGGATCGCCTGCCAGCGCCACTTTACCTTTGTATTCAGGCTTGAGCAGGTCTGCCCATGTTCGCGGAACGTTCTCTACAAAATCGGTGGCGACTTCAAAGCCAAGCACGCCATAGTAATCGCCAAACCAGTAACCATCTGGATGTTTGGTGTCAGCGGGAATGGTGTCCCAAGTTTCAACTTTGTAGGGTGCTGTAATGCCCTCTTCCACCAATTGAGGTCCGAAGCCAAAGCCGACATCAAGGACATCAGGCGCTTGTGGACCTTTGTTTTCTTTGTTGGCTTTGACGGCTTCGATCTCATCGCCTGAACCGGCATCCGGATTAAGTTCATTCACATTCAAACCGTATTTGGCTTTGAAAGTTTCAATCACTTCCCCATAGTTGCACCAATCGTGCGGCAATGCAATGGTCGTGAGCATGCCCTCTGCTTTAGCCGCTTCTGCCAGCGCCTCCAACCCACCCCCATCTGCGGCAGACTTGGCAGTACTCCAGTCAAAACTGGGAGCACCTGCTCCACCGCCGCCACAAGCGGAAAGAGCCACTGCGGCAATGACGAACATGGCGAGCAATGAATAGACAAACTTTTGGGTACGCATATCTCTCTATCTCCTTAAATTTGTATTGGACTGACGAGCCAAACAGCGTTCAAAGTTTGTATCTCTCTTCCTCGCACCTCCGTTCTGTCAATGGTTTGACATTGTAGCATCATCAAGAGTCAAAGTCAAACATAACTGACTTTGTACCCGTTGATGTCACGAAGAACCCATCATCAACCAGTACACTACCGCGGCAAACAGTCCACTTGCAGGAATAGTAAGAAGCCAGGCCGTGAAAATATCTGCCGCCACGCTCCAGCGCACCTTTCCGAACCGTTCCGACGCGCCGACGCCAATAATCGAGGAACTGACAACTTGCGTCGTGCTGACCGGGAGACCAATCAAAGAGGCAAGCAAGATGACAATGCCTGAGGACATTTGGATCGAGAATCCATGCACGGGGCGTATCTTGTAAAACTTACCGCCCAGCGTGCGAATGAGCCTCCACCCTCCCAGCATGGTTCCAAGCGCCATCACACCGGCGCTCACAAACATCACCCATAGGGGAACCTCAAATTTTTGCAACGTGCCACCAATCAACAAACTCAAGGTGATGATGCCAATGGTCTTCTGCGCATCGTTCGTCCCGTGACTGAACGCAAGCCCTATCGCTGTGACAAGCTGCCCTCGCCGGAAAAACTCATTGATCATGGGAGAGGCACCGCGCGCCAAAAAATAAATCACGCGCAAAACAAGGAAGCCGATTACGAAGCCAATCAAAGGCGAGCCAAACAGCGCGACAAGCACCTTGTTCAGTCCAGCCAGTTTGATGGCCTCTCCTCCTGTGGAAACCAGCACCGCGCCGATCAGCCCGCCGATCAGCGCGTGGGAGGAACTGCTGGGAATTCCAAAGAACCAGGTGACGAGATTCCAGAGGATAGCGCCGCTCAAGCCACCGACCAACACATCCAGCGTCAAGACACTCGAGACGACAATGTCTTCTCCGATGGTCTTCGCCACGCTGACACCAAACAGGAACGGACCGAGAAACTCTGCCACCGCCGTCAGGAATAAAGCCACGCGCGGGGTAAATGCACGCGAAGAAATCATGGGAGCAACGATATTGCTCGCATCTCGCATTCCATTCAACAACTCAAAGAACAGCGCAAGCATGATAACAAAAAACAGTTCGTTCGAGATTAACGGCATGTTATGCTTTCTTAACTACGATGTCTGCAATGATATTTGCCGCCTCGTCTCCGCGATCTGCGGCGTTGGAAAGATGACGATACACCTCCCGCAATTTGAGCATCTCGACCACGTGATGAACATCTTCTGGGCCGCTGAACAAATTGGCAAGGGCTTCACGATACACCGCCTCCACGCGGTTTTCGAGGGCTTTGGCACGCTGAGCATGATCGAGGGCAACGTTGGGATGCCGCGGCAGGCGCAGCACACCTTGCAAGATTTCAAAAGCGGCATCTTTCAGCAAGGAGGCAATCCGCTGCATATAAGGCGTCGGTTTGACGTTCAAGATCACCATTTCCACAACCGTCGTATCGGCATAATCCACCACATCGTCAATCGAACGCGATAAGGCAAAGATATCCTCGCGGTCGAAAGGTGTGATGAACGTGTGATTCAATTCATCAATCAGAATGCGACGCACCTCGTCGGCTTCCTTCTCCTTGAGGGAAAGTTGCTCGGCAACTTCTGAATCAGTTGTCTCCAGATATTTGACCAAAAGTTTCAGGCCTTCATAGGTCAGCGTGGCTTGTTCTTCGATTAATTTCTGAAACTTATCTTCCTTGCGTTTGAAAATGCGAAACATTCATCGGTATCCTTTCAGATTTATCTGTCGTGCAACTCGGTAAAAAAGATGCAAAATTTATCGGGTTGCCTCGGGAAGCGGCTCCAACTCTCCCGCGACCAGGCCGGGGAATTTGGCGCGGATTTGCTCATCGAGTTCCGGCGAAATCAACGAAGCCGTATTGGCTTCCATAATCTCTCTGACACGCTTCATGGCGCGTGCATGAATATCCAGCGCGCCCTTCTTTTCCCAGAGGGTACGCGCCTCGCGGTCTGCAATTTTGGTCATCACCGCCTCAGTCTTCATACGGCTAATCGTATGCTTGGCAGTGATGTACGAACCGCCAGGTCCAATTTCCTTGATCAGGTTTACCGCCAGGTCATCCTCACTAAACGAGATCCCGCGCTTGATACGCTTCATCATCAAGGCGATCTCATCGTCAATCACGGCTTTGGCAAAATCAAACGTCTTGAGCGCGTCAATCAGCCCACCGATGTTGAACATATCCATTCCCGCCAACAAGCCCGCTACCGCAGACATCCCCGTCTCATAACCCGATTGCGCGTCATTCAATTTTGAATTAGTCAGACCGATATATCCACCGCTCGGCACCTTATAAAAACGCGCCAATTGAGCAAAAGCCATGTGTAGCATTCCACATTCAATGGCACCGGAGGTATACGCGCCAGAACGCATATCTGCCACAGTGCCCAGTGTGGCATAGATCGTCGGCGCGCCCTCACGCGTCATCTGCATCAACATTAGCGCCGCGAGAAATTCCGCGTTGCCCTGCACCAGAGTCCCTGCCATAGACATCGGCGAGGTCAAGCCGGCGTTTGGCACAATGGTCGGATAAACCGGTAACCCCTCCTTGACAAAGAACATCACATTCTCAGTAGAGAGATGATCCATCGTCAACGGAGAAACGACAGGGCAATAATGATGCGTGAGAAATGGATGCTCTTTATATGCCTCCTCCCCTCCCGCCACCAGGTACACCAAGTCCATAATGCTGCGCGTGTCCTTCATGTTGGTGGTCGTGACGCGGATAGGTTTGAGGCAATACTTGAGGGCGGGATACAAGCGCGAGAGGGTGAACTGATCCGGCGGAGCATCATCGGCTAAGGTGGAAATGGAAAAGATGTCATAGCCGGGCAATTCATTGATGAGATGGGCAATGCGCGCAATATCAGCGGAGGTGGCGCGTCTTTCCTGACCCGTCACCGGATCAATGATATCCGGCGCGGAACTCGCCGTAACGATGACCGGACTATCCTGAGGAATTGTCTTATCGAACTTCGGATCGCGTCCGCCAAACGTGAACGACGAAGGAACCATCTTGCGATATTTCTCCACCACCGCGCGCGGAAAGCGGACGCGCTCCTCCTCGACATGGCAACCGTGTCTCTTGAACAACTCGCGCGCTGGCTCATGGCGGACTTTCAAACCCACCTCTTCCAAAATTTCCAGCGATGCGTCATGAATTCGTTCAACCTGTTCTTGGGTAAGCAATTCAGCAAATGACATGTTGGGCATCCTTTGACTTTCACCTTATTCTACAAGCGAACGTTTGATCTTTCTTCTTTCCACTTTCTTCTTCGGCAAAATTTTCTGCGCCAGTTTCTGGCCCTCTTTCACCAGTGGATTGTTGGTGATCAGATTCTTTTGCGGCAGGCTCAACAACCTGCGAATGGTGTGGAACTGATTATCGCGATACACCATGCGTTCGATGCGAACCGTGCGCGCCACACCCTTGATCTCCGACACGGGAAACATTTCCAAGCCCGTGCGCGTCACTTTGAGCGACGCCGCCGCAATGGCAAAGCGAACCGTCTCCTCCAGATTCCAATTGTTCAAATAACCATAAATAAATCCCGAAGAAAACGTCGCGCCTGCGCCGGAGGCATCCACCACCTTGACCTTTGGCGCATGAGCGCGGATGATTTCCTCGCCTTGCACTACCATACACCCCTGGCTCGCCATGGTGATAATAGCGGTCTGGATTCCAGCCTTGATGAGTTTGCGCGCTGTGCCCAGCATAGCCTGTTTCTTGCCGATCTGCGCCGCATCTGTTACCGCCTGGCAAATGGTGACCATAGCCGCATACCTCTTCAGCAATTCCGAGTTTTGATGCCCATGCTCAAAATTCAAAAAGACCGGCACGTTATAACGATTTGCCTCTTCCATAGCGCGGAGGATGTGATCACCATCGTACCAATCCACATAAAGCAGTTTGGCGGTTTTGATGAGCGACAGATCTGCCGTGTCCAGCGTTTCCAGAATTTCTTTTGAACGTTGCCAGAAGTAGGTACGTGCGCCTTTGCGGTCGGAAAGATTCACTTCGAGCGGTGTCTTATAGCGGTCGGTGAAACGCACCTCACCCTGTACGCCCAGCGCCTTCAACTTATCTGCCACATACTTGCCCAATAAATCCTTGCCCACGGCCGTCCCGATCATCGCAGAAGGCACACCCCATTGACTAAGATTACAGGCAATGATCGCCGCATCGTCATAGACATAATCACTGACCTCATGCACGATAGCACCAGTGTTGACCTTGGGTAATTTATCCAACGACATGATATATACCGGAGTCAACATTCCAAAGCCAACATAGACAGGAGTGGGTGTTTTCTTGGTCATAAGTTCAAAGGACGGCAGATGAATCGTGCTTCAAGCGCGGCATACCACAACCACGATTCAATCTCGAAATTATGCGCGCAGTCTCTCTCCTTTCGGGTCATAAAGTACAGGGGCAGTTACTTCTGCTTCGCGGCAACCTTCTATCAGTTCTACCAGGAAGCGATTGCCTGCTTGGGCTAATTCTATCGGCAAATAGGCGTAGAGAATATTCTTTTTTACGGTAAAACCATAGCCACCACTGCGAACGCGGCTAAGCACCTTCCCTTCATGATACACCGCTTCACCGCCGTAAATCTGCACAAAGTCCTCCGTATCGGTCAAAACCAGCGTGCAAAGTTTGCGCTTGATGCCTTCTGCCTTTTGCTTCAAGAGCGCGTCCCTGCCGATAAAGTTTCCCTTATTCAGGTCCACACAAAAGCCCAGCCCTGCTTCATACGGAGTTTCGGAGGGAGTAATGTCAGTCGTGAAATACTTGTAGCCCTTTTCCAGGCGCAGCGGGTCGAGAACCTTATAACCGCCAAGTTCCATCTCGAACTCTTTGCCCGCCTCGATGAGCAAATCCCACACCATGACCGCCCGGTGATTCGGAATATATAACTCCCAACCCAACTCACCCGCATAACTGACGCGTTGCGCAAGAACCTTCGCACCGTTAATATCAATCAACCTCGTCGTCAAATAAGGGTGCGCTTCATTCGACATATCATTGTCCGTAATCTTTTGCAGCACTTCGCGCGCCTTTGGACCCCACAGCGCGAGACAAGCATACTCCAGCGTAATATCACGGATGGACACCTCGCCGTCACTTTCATCCACGTGCATTTGAATACGTGCCAAATCATTGGCAATGAAGGCTGAACCGGTAATCACCCAAAAATGCTCTTCACCCAACCGGGTGACGGTCAGATCGGCTTCAATCCCACCGCGCGTATTGAGGAATTGGGTATAGGTGGCGCTGCCGAGGGGTTTATCCATGTTACTATCGCTCAGCCTCTGCAATAAAGGCAAGGCACCCTTGCCTTTCACCTCGATCTTCCCAAACGGCGTCAGATCGAACAATGTTACGCGCTCGCGCGTAGCAAGATGTTCTTGCCGCAAACGTTCAAAGAACGGCGGCTTTGCCCATCCCCACTTACGCTGATCCTCGCCCATCCTGCGCGAAGGTTTGCCGGGGTCAAAATAATTGACTCGCTCCCAGCCAAACTTCTCGCCGAACACCGCGCCATGTTCCATTAAACGATAATGCAGCGGGCTGACGCGATGCGGACGCGCCCATTCATGCTCATCGTGTGGAAATTTCAAACGATAATAATATTTCACACTCTCGCGCGTGCGCTCCGCCGCATACTTGAAATCAGAATAATAATTGCCAAAGCGCGTAGCGCGATAAGCATAAACATCCATCGGCGCTTCACCCTCAATCATCCACTCCGCCATGAGTTTACCCATGCCGCCCGCCCCACCGTATCCATTGAGCGACATACCCGCCATCATCCAAAAGCCACGCACACCGGGCATCGGTCCTAGAAGAGGCTGACAATCCGGCGTATACGCGCCAGGGTGACGAACAAGTGCAATGATACCTGCCCGATCCAAAAATGGAATACGCCGAATCGCGCCTTCGAGCAGCACCTCGAATTGCTCAAAATCACCGGGTAAACTCTTCCCTCCGTGCTCCCAAGGCACACCGTCAATCCAGCGTGCAACCGGATTCGGCTCATAGCCACCGATCACCAAGCCACCCTGCTCCTGCCGCATGTACACCAAATTATCGGGATCGCGTAAACACGGCGTATCGGGCGGGAACTCATGCCCCGGCACTGCGCGCAGCGCAATGTGCTGGTGATCAACCGGAGTTGTTGGAACATGAAGCCCCACCATGGCGGCAATGCGCGGCGCCCACATCCCTGCCGCGTTAACAATGGCCTCGCATCGAATCTCACCCTTATCGGTTACAACCGCCCGCACCTCTCCCTTCGCCGAGAGTTTGATCCCCGTCACACGCGTATGGGTGTACACCTCCACCCCCAACTGTTTTGCAAAATTCACCATAGCGTTTGTCGTGGTATAGGGATCGAGCTGACCATCGCGCGGCAGATAGACCGCGCCATATAGATTCTCCTTTGAGATTTGCGGCATGATCCTCAACGCTTCATCCGGACCGATGACCTCACACTCCAACCCAAGCGCTTTCGCGCGGCTCACGCTTCGCTCCAACTCCTTGAGTTGTTCGCGGCTCGATGCAACGCGCAGACTCCCCACATGATGAAACAACCCCAACTTACTGTACAACTCCACGCTGTACATTCGGAATTTGAGCATCGCCTGCGACGTAGCAAACTGCGTCACCAATCCTGCCGCGTGAGAGGATTCACCGCTGGCAATCTCACCTTTTTCTACAATGACCACATCCTTGCGCCCATACTGCGCCAGATGATACGCAACCTGCGCTCCATAAATCCCTCCACCGATGACGACAATCTCTGCCTGATCTTTCATGCTGTCTCCTTATGTAAACACGTACACAGATAAACAGCGAAGCATATACGCATGCCCCTGTTTACTGTTGTACCTCCTCCAACCACTCCTCGAACTCTGCCGAATCCATCTTCTGCACCGCTCTACCCCAGCGCTCAATGGCCCAGCCCCAAAAATCGAAATCAATGCTGGAAATCTTCGCCTGAATCGCAGCCCACAACCCCCATCCCACATCAGACATAATCATATTCAACTTCATACGGGCGATCATATTCGGTTTCGCCTCGCCAAAGTATGCCGCACAAACCTCCGTAATTTGAGAATCAGAAAATTGCATTTCCTGACAGGTATTCCCCAACTCGAATGTCGGATCGTTGTTGCCACTGTATTCGTAATCAACCAGCCATAATTGCTCACCGTCATCAATATAGTTTTCCGCCAATAAATCATTGTGGCACGGAACGGTTGCCAGCGGCTTGACATTCATCGCCTGCTCAATACGCCGAACCTTCTCCATGCGCTCTTCATAACCATCCGGAATGCGAATGCCGCGCTCACGACAAAGATCGAGATAATATTCAGTAAGGCGGAACATATTGAAGTCCCGGAGGAAGCGGGGAGCAGTGTGTAACTTTTTTATTGCCTGCGCCATACGCGTCGGCATGCCCGGCGCATTGAGCGCCTCCTTAGACATAGTCCTGCCGTTCAAAAATTCCAACACCATGGCGTTATATGCGGGGATATGATACAACACCCTCGGTGCAATACCCGCCTGTGCCGCCGCTTTGGTATTATGAATTTCGTTTACACGATCAATGGCAAGCAATTCCGTGCTCTCTCCTGGCACCCGGACGAAATACGGCATGCCATCCACTTCCACCTTGTAATTTGTATTGGTTAATCCACCTGAAAGCGGGGTGATGACGATTGACTTGCCGCTCCAATCGGCAACCTGAGCAACAATCTTTTCAATGACAGACATACCTGTTCTCCAGTCAAAGACTTCGGAAGTCTTTGAAGACTTCCGAAGTCTTTCTTGAGATTGATTTCATCATTCGGGCGGGATTTCCCGGAAGGCATACTCCACGTTAATACCTTTGGATTTTTGGGCATTCTTGACAAGAAAATACCACACCGCTGAAACTGCCAGAACACCAAAAACAACTGTATAGGCTAATGTACTTGTCAAGCCAAGACGGGCATCGAACATAAACATCAGCAACATGATACTGCCGAAGATGAAACCAACGATGCCCAGAATCGTCACCAATGGAACGTTGCCGATCTTATATACCGCGCCCGGTGAAGCCTCATAAACATCCTTCGCGCGATAAGGCAGCAGCGCCCCTGCCAGACAAGTTATGACAAAGACATAGCCACATGCAAACGTTACTCCTAGTGTCAAACTCAACCAACCCGGGTAAAGGTTATACAGGAGAATCACCGGAATACTGGCAACGAAATAGGCCCAGTGTGCATTTGCAGGGGTATGACGTTTCTCATCCACGCGGCTCACCCATTCAGGCAGCAGGCGGTCGAGCGACATAGCAACCATGACACGCGTCATGCCGATATAGCAGTTATGCACAATTTGATGGGAGTTGAGAATATAGCCCAAGCCAATGATGACCACAACCAGGGGACTGGCAGTCAACGCAACGGCAATTATATTGGGCCACAGCCAGAAACCGGCAATCGTCGCTTCGCTCACCCCGGACCAATAGCCGGCTCCTGCGATATAGAGAAACTCAGTGCCTACCGCCTTCTCCAACGCCGCGGCAAGAACCGCCAGCAATATGCCTGTAAAGATCAGCGAGCCTACGATGATAAACATTTGGCTCTGGAAGGAGCGCGCGTTCTTAATCTCTCCATTTTGCTGTGCAGAATAGGTTGCCCACTGTAAAGAGGTCCAAGCAATAGGGGCGACTAACAGGGTTGCCATCAGGCTGAAGGGCGGATTCAAATCTACACCAGCCGCAATCGAAGCCTCTCTTGCAGTTTGTACAAAATTGGAAACGCCACTGATCACCTGCGCAAAACGATCAATGGCTACCATTGAAGTGGAAGGATTAGCCGTAAACAACACGATCAGCATCGTGAAAAAGGCAGCCAGCGTGCCAACGATCATTACATTCTGAAGGCGAATATAGTTCTTGAAACCGCTGATCAGAATCAGCGCCGCGACGAACGCATTCAAAATACTGGTGATAATGATCCCTGTCGAGCCAGTGAACCAGACACCAATGTTCGAAAGAGTCGCGTTATTTAGCGTTGCACCCAGCCCCAAAAAGAGCGGCGCGAAGCCAAGATAGGAAAGCAACCACCCAGAAAGCGCCACCCATTGCAAAATCCAGATAACATATCCGGACATTACCACCGTGAACGCCACTCCGCCTCCGAAGACGCGACTTTGAAAAACATAATCACCACCGGAACGCGGCAATGCCGTAGAAAGCCAGACATACACCAACGCAATGGGAAGCTCAAGTAGCATAGCGAGCAAAATCCCCCAAACGAGTTTTCCACCCGGCAGCGCTCCCGGCGCCCACAGATACGTCCAGGGAAAGATCAGCCCCATGGTCAGAATGTTATAGACAAAGGCAGAGAAGGGGGACATTACTCTCACAAGCCCCGATGCCTTTCGGGTAAAGACCTCCGGCTTTGCTGTTGCTGTAGCCATATATACTCCTTTCGTCTGTCGAGATGAGTTGTTAGTTCACACACGACATCAAACGGGCAACGCCCATCCCCTTCAAAATAAACAATCCGAATTGATATTTGAAGGACCGCTCACCTCCTTGAGAAAGGCATTCTGAATCTAGCACACAAATCAACCGCTGGTCATCTGGTATCCCTGCACCTCACCATCCGCAAAAGTAACAATACAGCCCCGCAAGATTCCCTCTGCATATTCGCTGCCGGGGTTGATACAAGTTGTGCGGCCGATTCTGGCCACAGACGGCGACTCGTGTATGTGGCCGTGCAGACCAAGCATGGGCTGATGTCGTTCAATCGCTTCTCGCACAGACCTCGAACCGGCTCCATGCAAGACGACCTGTCCTCCCCGAACAATTTGCTCCGGTGGATCTTTTGTCCAATCCAGCATGGGGCAGGTATCCAGCGTGGAGTCCTTGGGCGGATCATGAAAATTGAAAATGGCTTTTTTCATGTCTGGCACTTTTGCCGCCATGTCCTCGATCAGTTTCCCCAATTCTTCTTCGGAAATTTCACGCGGTGTTTTCCAGGGGGTTGGCGTGCTTAATCCAATGGAAATCATTGGATGATCTTCATCTACATAAACCATTTCGTTTTCACAGGCAAAAAAAGATTCTGTATTTTCCCGCTTCAAAACACTAAGCACATCCCATTCATCATCATTCCCGCCAGTGACAAAACACTTAATGCCCGTACCTTTAAGACGATCTTCTGCAAGATTGACCCAATTCATCAACTTCTGTCGGGCAAGTTCGGTAAACAGCAATTCCACCGCCTGAGCGTCCTTTCTTAGATTCTCGAACTCATCCTCGCCCATCACTTTGTAATAAAAACCCAAAACATCGAGTTTGCCCATCAGCGTCTTGAGTTCTTCCTCGCCTTCCAAATGCTCAACACGACCTTGCACTGTTGCCCGATAACGCCCCCCCGATTCCTTTATGATCGGGATCAGCAACTTGCCCTGCACATCCCCACCCATGACAATCACATTTACATCATAAAACTTTCCAGCATTGATAAACTTACGAAATGTTCGCTCGGAGCCATGCAGGTCGGTAGCGAAGAAAAGTCGAGTTGTTTTTTTTCTGGGCTTTTTTGAAAAGAAAAAGGACATGGGGTCTCCAAAGCAACAAGGTTTGATCAAAAAGCCATCAAGCCGGGACTGGTGCAGGAGCGGCGATCAGACATTCCACGTGACGTTCTGCAAGAGACTCAATCGCTGAAGAGTCGAGACGATCATCCGAGATTAGTTTGTCAATTTCATCAATGGTTGCAATTTGAAAATTTGACACCACCCCCCATTTGCTATGATCCGCAACAATAATAATGGGTCCTTTCGTGCGCTCAATCATCTTGCGGACCACCTCCGCTTCACCATCGGTCGGCACGGTGCAACCGTGCTTTAACGAGATTCCGTCTACGCCAAGAATCGCCTTGTTGGCATAGACCAGTTTCAACGTCTCTAAAGCGAAGCGCCCGCCAAGAGAGTTAGAGCGCGGCTGAAACTCGCCACCGGTCAAAAAACAACGAAAGCCCGGGTTGCCTAGTTCCATTACCGCGCTGACATTGTTCGTAAAGACCGTGATGTTGGAGTCTCGGCGGATGTGATGGAGGACCTGTGTTGCAGTCGTTCCGCTATTGATGAAAATGATGTCTCCATCTTCAAGGAGGGATGCGGCGAGTTCGCCGATGCGCCGCTTTTCCTCAGGATGTTGTTGGGCTCTTTGCTGATATTCCTGCTCGAAGGTCATGCGCTGACTGAGAATCGCTCCGCCATGGGTACGCTCCAAAATCCCCCTTTGCTCAAGCCATTCCAGATCGCGGCGTACCGTGGCTTCAGAGGCATCCAGCAACTGGCATAAATCGGCTGTGCGCGCGATTTGATGAATTGTCAGATACTCCTGAATCTTCTCCCGCCGCTGGGCTGGAATGAGTGGTTTTCTCATCGAGTTGGTCTCTATTTGGAGAGGACTGAAGGAAATTGCTCGTTTATAGATTTCATTATATAAGAATCTGATGAAATTTGCAAGTTTTTGATTTTTTCATTATAATGCACCTGTATGCTTTGTTAGCCTTATCTTTGCAAGTCGTCGTAACAGGCTGAAGAACATATCAACTCGGAGATTCAATATGGGAAGCAGTTCCATAGGTATGGGCGAGCAAAATCAGGCTGAACGCGAACGATTCGAAAGCGAATTGAAGATGATTCTTAAAGCCAGTGAGGACGCAGGAATCCTGTTGAGGGTGATCGGCTCACTGGCTTTTCAAATGCATTGTCCCAACTTCGGATATCTTCAACCTGCGTTAGGACGCGCCTATACCGATATTGATTTCGCGGCATACAGCGGGCAAAACAGGCAAATTTCCGAGTTGATGACAAAAATTGGATATATAGAAAACCGCGAAATTTTCATCGCTACCGAGGGGGCACGTGCCATCTTCGACAAGCCCAACACAGGTCTGCATGTGGACATCTTCTACGAGAAACTGGATTTTTGTCATACCATCTATTGGAAGGATCGTCTCGAGGTTGATGCGCCTACCATTCCATTGGCAGAACTACTGCTTGAAAAGATGCAAATCGTTAAGATCAATGAAAAGGATATTATTGACACGATTATGTTGCTCCTCGAGCATCCCCTTGGCGATTCAGATAAAGAAACAATCAATGTAGGTCTTGTGGCGCGCTTGTGCGCAAATGACTGGGGGCTGTGGCGCACAACAACGATGAACCTAGAGAAGGTAAAACAACTCGCTCAGCATTATCCACAATTGTCGGATGAACAAAAGAGAAAGATTGCTCTGCAGGTAGATGAAATTCTAGAACGATTGAACCGTGAACCCAAGCCGTTGGCATGGAGATTACGCGACCGTGTGGGCGACCGCGTCAAATGGTACAAGGATGTGGACGAAGTGTAATACTGGACATCCGCTTTTGTTCTTGGTGTTCGGGCGTTATCTATTGCGCCGGAGCAACCATAAGGAGTTATCATGACGAAACTTGTCAGGGACCTCATGCACGCTAATCTTATTACATGCAAGCCCAACGCCACGCTTGGGCAGGTTGCCGTGCTGCTCTATCATCATCATATTCATGCACTGGTGGTGACCGACCACAACGGACGCCCGGTGGGAATTATTTCGGATTTCGATCTGCTCGCGGGGGAATGGCTTTCTTCTGACCCGGAAAGCCTTGAGACCATGCGAAAACTGACAGCGGCAGATTTGATGTCGCATCCGATTGACGCGGTGGAAGCCAATGTCCCTTTATCGGAAGCGGCCTTCATCATGATCGAGAAGCAGATCAGCCGTTTACTCGTAACCGAAAACGGCAAAGCTGTGGGAGTGATTTCCGTTTCGGACCTTGTCGCCAGCCTTGCTGAAAGATTGAAATCGAAGCGTGAAACGGTAGGAGATGTCATGTCCCGCGCCATTCTGGTCTGCCGCGGCAAAACGCCTGTTCTTTCTGCAGCGTATGCTATGACTTCATCCGGCTGGCGCTCTGTTCTGGTCGTAGATGCTAAAGGCAAAACGCTCGGCGTCATCAGCGGTAGGGATTTACTTCGCTTCGTAGGCAAACCGCTCGATGAAAACCTCACCGTCCGTGAGGTGATGCACCCTGCGCTGACCATTGATGTCCATGCCAGCCTGCGCGAAGCGGCAGATATGATGATCCAGAATCACCATCATCGTTTGGTGGTGATTGATAAGGATGATCCAGACGCATTTCCACTGGGCATCATTTCATCCTTCGATATTGTGGCAGAAATGGCAAGGCCCGATTCGGTTTGGCAAAAATGACAACCGCGAGGAGCGCAATTCGTCACAAGGCACGTCAGTTCGGGATATTGCATATTCTAAAAATTCACCGCGGCGCCCCACCCCCTCTCTCGCTGGGAGAGGGCAAGGGTGAGGGAAAGCGGGCAGGAAACATACTGAAAATGCTTTGACTGACCGAATTCACGTTAAAGCAGTCATTTCCAATCAGGAGCACTTTTCCATGTCTCAATTCCCAACACAGGCACAGGTTGTCATCATCGGCGGTGGCGTGGGGGGATGCAGCATCGCCTATCATCTCACAAAACTTGGCTGGACAGACGTAGTCCTTCTCGAGCGTCATGAATTGACCTCCGGCTCGACATGGCACTCGGCAGGTCTGGTAGGACAAATGCGTTCCGATGTCAATCTGACACGCATGATGCATTACAGTACCGACTTGTATCGCAATCTCAAAGCCGAAACCGGACAAGATACCTCTTGGCGTGAGGTGGGCGGCATTCGCCTTGCCTCCTCTGCAGAACGCATGGAGGAACTCAAACGCCTGGTGGGTATGGCGCGTTCTTTCGGTGTCGAAATGGAATTGATTTCACCCAAAGAGGCGCAGGAGAAGTTTCCGCTTATGTCGCTGGAGGGAGTAGTCGGCGCGGCATTTACGCCCAACGACGGTATCATTGATCCCACCGGTCTGACCAACGCGCTGGCTATCGGCGCAAAGAATCGCGGCGCAAGAATATTCACCAATACTGCCGTGACGGCAATCCGCCTCAAAAATGGACGCGTGCATGAAGTGGTTACAGATAAGGGGACGATCAAGACCGAGGTGGTGGTGAACGCGGCGGGTTTGTGGGGACGCGAGGTGGGGAAAATGGTCGGGTTGAGTCTGCCGGTTATCCCCATGGCACATCTCTATCTGATGACCATGCCTATCGAAGGTGTGGACCACAACACGCCCACGCTGCGCGATCCTGACTTGCTGGTGTACTGGCGTGAAGAGGTGGGCGGATTCGTGATGGGCGGATATGAGCGTCAACCTGCCACGTTTGGATTGAACGGCATCCCGAAGGATTTCAAATTTCAGCTATTACCGCCCGACTGGGAACGCTTCACCCCTTTGATGGAAAACGCCATCCGCCGCGTTCCCATTATGGAAAAGGTGGAAGTCAAAAAACTGCTCAACGGTCCCGAAGGTTTCACTCCCGATGGCGAATTTTTGCTCGGACCGACATCCGTCAAAGGGTTTTGGGTAGCGTGTGCTTTCTGCGCGCATGGTTTGGCAGGCGCGGGCGGCATTGGGAAAGTGATGGCAGAATGGATCGTAGATGGCTCACCCGAATGGGACGTTTGGCGATTGGATGTACGCCGCTTTGGTCCCAACTACAACAGCCTGGATTACGCTGCGGCGCGCACACTCGAAACATACACCCAATACTACGATATTCATTATCCCGGCGAAGAACGCATGTCGAAGCGCAATGTGCGCCTCTCTCCCACTTATTTCCGCCTGCGCGATCTGGGATGTGTATTCGGCGAAAAGATGGGATGGGAGCGCCCCAACTGGTTCAAGCCACATGAAGAACTGGCAACACATGGACACGAGCCAAAAGGCTGGGCACGCCACAATTGGAGTCGTGCCATTGGTTATGAACATTTGATGACGCGCGAACATGCAGGACTGTTCGACGAAACATCCTTCAATAAATTCGAGGTGCGCGGTCCCGGCGCGTTGAAATTCCTCAATCACGTGTGTGCCAATCAAATTGATGTTCCCATCGGGCAAATCGTGTACACGCAGGCGCTCAATCAGCGCGGTGGGATCGAGTGCGACTTCACGGTCACGCGCCTTGCTGAAGATCGCTTCTTCATCGTCACCGGTACTGCCTTCGGGCAACATGACCTGTCCTGGCTTTCGCTTCATATGCCCGAAGATGGCAGTGTCACGATTGAGGATGTCACTTCCACGTATGCCTGCATCGGTATGTGGGGCCCGAAAGCGCGCAAGATTCTCGAAAAGGTCACGACAGACGATGTCTCTAACGCGGGCTTTCCCTACATGACTTCCAAACGGATCACGGTGGGCGATGTGCCGGTCCTCGCTTCACGCGTGACCTATGTGGGCGAACTCGGCTGGGAGTTTTATTGCCCGATGGAATACGGCCTGCGATTGTGGGATACGCTATGGGAAGCAGGTAAACCCGAGGGCCTGGTAGCCGCAGGCTATAAGGCCATTGAATCGCTGCGTCTCGAAAAAGGCTATCGCTATTGGAGCAGTGAGATTTCACCGGACTACACACCTTTTGAAGCAGGTCTCGCTTTCGCGGTAAAACTGGAAAAAGGTGACTTTATCGGCAGAGAGGCACTGATCAGACAAAAGGCAGAGGGCATCAAGCGCAAACTCTGCACACTAACCCTTGCCGATGATCGTACCATCGTCTTGGGCAAAGAGCCTATCCGCGCTGGCAGTCAACTCGTGGGATGGGTGGCTTCGGGAGGGTATGGTTACTCGGTCAAAAAATCCATCGCCTATGCCTATTTACCGCTGGAATACGCAAAGACCGGAACAAAACTGCAAATCGAATGTTTCGGTGAACCGGTCGGCGCGGAGGTAGCGCCATCGGTATTGTGGGATCCGAAAGGCGAGAGAATCAAAGCATAAGGGCAGAATCGGATTCAAAATCCGAGTTGAGGCAAAACGCATCCAAATTTTATCAAAGGAGAAAACGGAGATGATGACCACTCTTGCGATTGACAAAGCGATAGCCAAAGTGCCCTTCCTGGCGGAATCGAAGAACCTCAAAAAGATCCCGCTCAGCGGCGGCATCACCAACCTGAACTTCAAAATCGAAGCAGACGGACGCGCCTACGTCATCCGCCTGGCAGGCGAAAACACCGAGCAATTGGGCATCAAGCGCGATGTGGAATATGCGGCGAACAAAGCTGCCGGCGAATTGGGTATTGCACCCGAAGTAGTGTACTTTATCGAACCTGAAGGCTACATCGTCACGCGCTTTATCAACGGCAAGCCTATCCCGCCGGAGACCATCAAACAGCCCGATTATCTGGCGCGCGTGGTGAAGAAGATTCGCCTCTTTCACCGGCGCGGTCCAAAACTAAACAGTGAATTCAACGTCTTCCGCCGCGTGGAAATGCTCACGAAAGTATCGAAGAAAAACAACTCCAAATTCCCGCATGATTGGGATTGGATCATGCAAAAGATGAACGAAGCGCGGCAGGCTTTGGAAAAAGACCCCTACATCCCAACCCCATGTCATGATGATCTGCTCAACCTGAACTGGCTCGAAGAAGATGTGCCTGGAGCAATCGGCGAATTACGTCTACTCGATTGGGAATATGCCGGCATGGGCGACATCTTCTTCGATCTGGCGAACTTTGCCCATCACCATCGCCTGAACGACGAACAGGTGCGCTTCTTTCTCAACGAGTATTTTGGCGAGGTGACCCCGAAGCATTACGCTCGCCTGAGGCTGATGTGGCCCATGTCGGAACTGCATGAAGCCATGTGGGGCACCACCCAGACGGGAATCTCCAAACTGGAGGAGGATTTTCAAGGGTATGCCGATTTATGGTTTGCACGCTTCCGTCAGCATGTGACGGATTTCCGCTGGGAACAGTGGCTGAAAGACGTGGCAGGGAACGCAAAGAAGACGCGCAGGAAGAAAAAGAAGACAAAATAAAGTTTCGACCAAACAAGAAAGAGTAGATGTGAAAGCAGAGAGGAGCGAAGTAAAAAACAGAAAGTGGAACGTAGAACATAGCACGTGAAAAAAAAGAATCGTTTGACACATGAAAGGAGTCTCATATGTCCATTGTAAATGCAAAAGAAATCATGGTGGAAGCGGCAAAGAACGGATACGCCATCGGTGCGTTTAACGTCACCGACCTGCTTCAGTTCGAGGCCGTTGTAGATGCCGCCATCGAAACCCGCTCACCCGTCATCGTGCAAACTTCGGTCAAACCTTCGAAGTTTCTCGGCGCGAAGGTGCTGGTGGCGATCTATCGCGCGCTGGCGGAATCGGCGCCTGTCCCGATCTGTCTGCATCTCGATCACTGCACAGAAATTGATTACTGCAAGACGTGCGCCGATGCCGGCTACACCAATATTATGATTGATGCTTCCAAACAGCCCTTCGAAGAGAACATTCGCCAAACGAAGGAAGTGGTGGATTACTGCCACAGCGTCGGGAACATCTCAGTCGAAGGGGAACTCGGCACCGTCGGCGGCGTGGAGGATCAGATCAAAATTGCCGAGGACGAAGCGCAGTTGGCAAACCCCAAACAGTCGGTGGAATTCGTCGAGCGCACAGGCGTGGACATCTTCGCGCCAGCCATTGGAACAGCGCACGGCGTTTATAAGACCAAGAATCCCAAAGTGGATTTCGAGCGCCTTGCCACCATCAACAAGATGCTGAATGGAAACGGCGTCCGGACCCCTCTGGTCGTTCACGGCGGAACTGGTCTGCCCGACGATTACATCACTCGTCTCATCGAAGCGGGCGGCGCAAAGTTCAATGTTTCCACCGAGTTGAAACATACCCTGATTGATACCAAATGGGAATACATCAACGCTCATCGCGACGAGTACGATCCGGGCAAACTGGACGTCGCCGTGCGCGATGCCACACGCAAAGCGGTCATTGCCTGGATGCAAAAACTGGGCAGTGTCGGAAAGGCATGAGTTCCCGCAAACCCAATTTCATAATTCTGCTTATTCACAAACAAAAAGGAGACAAACTTACATGAAACCTATCGAAGAGTATTACGCCCCCTGGGTGAGGGGCATTCCCATGTATGTTTCGGAACACATCGAAAAAGCATGGCGCAACCCTTCTCTCCATCGCATGATGTCCAATGAGAATCCGCTCCCGCCCTCCGAAAAAGTGCTGGAGGCAATGTACAAATATGCGAAGATGGCAAATCGCTATCCCGATCAGGGTCTGGTGGTACGCAGCAAAATTGCCGAACTCAACAATGTGGACGGTCCCGAAAACGTGATGCTCGGCAACGGCTCTAGCGAAGTGTACGATAACATCTTCCGCATGTTCATTGTCCCCCAGCAGGATGAAATCATTCAGCATACACCATGCTTTGCCATCTATCAACTACGTGGCACTTTGTTGGGCGCCAAGATGGTCAACGTGCCGATGATTTACAAGGACAACTACCTGCACTTCGACCCGGACGGCATCCTGAACGCCATCACCGAGCGGACAAAGATCATCGTCATCGCCAATCCAAACAACCCCACCGGCAACTTCATGGACGCCAAAGACTTCATCCGCATTGCAGAGACAGGCATTCCCTTTGTCATTGATGAAGCCTATGTCGAATATGCCGGCTTGAGCATGTCACAGGTGCAGTTGACGAAGAAGTACAAGAATGTCATCATCACCCGCACGCTCTCGAAGGCATACGGCCTGGCAGGAATGCGCTTCGGCTATGCCATCGGCCACAAGGATGTGATCGCCCAAATCTCCGGAGCGCTCCTTCCGTGGAACGTCGGAACGATTCCGATGTGGGCGGCCCTGGCGGCATTCGAAGATCAAGAAGGGTTGGCAGAGCGCGTCAAATTCAACAATGAGGCGGTAGATTACATCACCGAGTCTTTGAGCGTGATTCCAGGGCTGGTCATCTTCCCTTCCAAAGCCAATTACATCCTCTTCGATTGTGGACCCACGGGAAGAACCGGCAAGGAAGTGCTGGAATTCGCCGAGACCAGAGGCATTATCCTACGCGGCGAAAGCAAGAAGTATGGCTCTGACGGCTGGTTCCGCGTGACCATCGGTACAAAGGAAGAGAACGAGTTGTTCGTGAACACAATCCTTGAGTTCTTTGGGATGAAGAAATGATGTCATTGCGAGCGAAGCGAAGCAATCCCCCGCAATGGGAGATTGCTTCGGGCTTTGCTCTCTCAATGACATGGAGGAGAAACCATGTCCAAGATACAAGCAGTGTTCTTCGACCAGGATGGTGTGATCATTGACACTGAGCGCGACGGTCATCGCGTCTCGTTCAACATGACCTTCAAGGAGTTTGGCTTCACCGACGAATGGGATGTGGAGTATTACCATGAATTGCTCCAAATCGCGGGCGGCAAAGAGCGTATGAAGCATCACTGGAAGACGCGAGGCTTTTCTAAGCCGATGACCGAAGAGGAGATTGATGCGCTCATTCCGCAAATGCATAAGCGCAAGACGGCGCTGTTCGTGGAGTTGATCGAGTCGGGTAAACTCCCCTTGCGGCCAGGCGTTCATCGGTTCATGAAAGAGGCGATGGAGGCGGGACTGAAGATTGCGGTTTGCACCACCTCCAATGAGCAGGCAGCGAAAGCCATCACCGAGAAGATTCTTTCCGACATCAAGTTCGACCTGGTCCTGGCAGGCGACGTGGTCAAGAATAAGAAGCCCGATCCTGAAATCTATAACCTTGCGCTGGAGAAACTCGGCTTGAAGCCCGATGAAGTTTTCGTGGTGGAGGACTCCAAGAACGGTGTCAAGGCGTCGAAAGCCGCGGGCATAAAGACCATCGTCACCACTAACGGCTACACCGAAAAGGAAGACGTGAGCGCAGGCGACATCATCGTCACCTGTCTCGGCGACCCCGATGGCGAGAAGGCTGTGCTTCGCAAAGGCGAACTACCCGGCTTCGACGGCGTGGTGCATGTGAAGCAGTTGATGGAGGTGTTTGGGTAACACTTCTCCAACACCTAAACAACATCCGTTCGGAAACCGCAGGCTCGAACGCTGAGAAAAACCCAAACATCTCTGCGGTATTGAGAATAAACCGACCTCCCAGAGCAGGAGGTCGGTTTTGATTTATCCACTCACCTTATGCAACCCCTGTGAGGGTGTAAGTTATTCAGGTTCGCAAATCAAAGGCTAATCGTCCGCTCTCGCCATCTGGGCTTCGATCTTCCGCAATTCCTCTTCCGCGTGCGGTTTGGGGCCCGTGAAGCGCTTCTTGGCATCCAATTGCCAGTAGAGCAACATGAATACGCCCAGGATGATAATGGACCAGCCAGCCAGTTCATTCGGCGGGATGGAGAACAGGATGGTGATGAAGATGATCCACACTACAGCAATCCAATTCAGGATCGGCCCCCACCCTTTCAAATACCACGGTGCGGTTTCGGCAGTAGTGTATTCGCCTTTTTTCTGCATCTTGTTGCGAACGTTCAGGTAGATAGGAATACCATACGCCAAATAAAGCGCAGTGGTACTGACTGCCACAATGACCGAATACACCGCAGAGTAGATGGTCAATAATACAGCCAGAACAGAGGTGATGACGATGGACCAAATCGGAGTGCGCCATTTGGGGTGAACCTGACTGATGAGTTTATAGCCCGGCATCCCGCCGTCGCGCGCAAAGGCAAACCACATGCGGCTCATGCTGGTAATGGAGGAAAGTCCGCACAGCCACATGGCAACACCAATGATGATGGCAATGATATGACCAAAAATCGGATTGTCGAAGTTGGAATAGACGATATACAGCACCGCGGGAGAATTGGCCGGATCAATCGCGGCGGGAATGCCATCCAGGCCATTGGGAATGTGCAACGTCAGCGTGATGAGCATGAAATAGCCAACCACGAAGGAGACAGCCACCGAGAGGAACACCCCCCAGGCACTGTTCAGACGCGCCATGATTGTTTCTTCCGCCACATGCGCTGAGGCATCGTAGCCGGTATAGGTCCACTGCGCTTGCAAGAGTCCCAGCACGAATGCCAGGGCAAGTCCGCCGCTCGCGTACAACGGTCCCAGTGCCTTCATCATGATGGAATCGAAGGTATAGGGTCCTGCCGCAAAGGAGGTGAACGAGGTCAGGTCAGTGTTGACGGCGCTCTGGAACAAGAAGGAGAACGGCTGTGAGGCTTTTCCAAAGGCAATCAACAGAAACGCCATGACGACAACGCCGCCAATATGCCAGTACACGCTAAAGTCGTTCAGCTTGGCAGTCAATCTGATACCGAAGATGTTAATCAACACCTGCGGAATCATGATGATAATCATCACCACGACGACCGAACTGGTACTGACCGTATCAATGTTCGTCCCAAACAAACGGTTGACGGCGCCTGCAATGTATACCGCCGCGGCATAGTCAATGCCTGCTGTGATCATGATCTGCCCCAACATATTGAACCAGGCGGTCACCCATGCCCATTTATAACCACCCAGACGATGCGCCCAGAAATAAAGACCTCCAGCCGTAGGATAGGCGGAGGCTAGTTCTGCCATGGACGCGGCAATCGTCAACACAAAGAAAGAAACCAGAGGCCAGCCAAATGTATTGATGATAGGGCCAGCAAAACCGAGGCCATAACCAAACAACAGAATGGCACCGGTCAGAATCGAAATGATCGAGAACGAGATGGCAAAGTTCGAAAACCCTCCCATCTCACGGAACAACTGCTGGGCGTAACCCAGTTTATGGAGATCTTTCATGTCCTGCTTGATAATCTCCTCACGAGACATTTCTTTCTTAGCCATTGTTTACTCTCCTGATGGGGTATAGTGAAAGTAATGAGGCAAAAATGTTCTCTGGCACTTCAGCAATAGACTCGTTCCTCCTTTCCAGGACATGTAAATTTATGAGGAAAACACACAGGACAAGGAAAAGGTTCGGCATTACGACTGACGACGACGTTAACACGTACCGGACACCGCAATCGGCCTGCCCCCTTTCTGCCCGGGCAAAATCAACCGCGAAGAACGCCGCGGCATATTCGATAAGACTTTGAGAGGACCACATGTACCTCCCTCGACACCCCAAAATAAGCGCTGAATGCGGCTATAATTCCCTCCCATGTTTTCAAACATTTCCCGTTTCTTCAAACAGTCAGACATCCCGCCTGAATACCATGCCACCTTCCGACACCTCTACTTCGACATCGCTTGGTTTGGCGTATTGAGCGGCTCTGCCGTCAACTTCCTGAGCATCTACGCCACGCGCCTCGGCGCAACCAGCCTCCAAATCGGCTTGATTGGAGCCATGTCTGCCATTGTCAACCTCTTCCTCGCCATCCCTGCGGGGCGTTGGCTGGCAAAACGCAACATCAACCGCGCCATCTTCTGGACATCCGTTTTTTATCGTCTTGGCTTTCTCGCCTTCATCTTCCTCCCCTGGCTTTTCGACGAACCTACACAAATTATCGCCATCATCGTCATTACCTTCCTGATGGCAATCCCCCTCACGCCGCTGGGTGTAGGCTTCAACGCCCTCTTTGCCGAAGCCGTCCCCGAACAATACCGTGCCCACGTTGCAGGCATCCGCAACGTCATGCTCGCCATCACCTTCATTACCACTTCGCTAATCAGCGGAAACATCCTCGAACACACCCCCTTCCCCACAGGCTATCAAATCGTTTTTGGGATTGGAGCCTTCGGCGCGGCGATGAGCAGTTTTCACCTCTATTTTGTAAAACCACTCAAGCCCGACGCCCCTGCGCCTCAAACCACGCCCGCGCCTGACTCCGTTAAACCAACCGCATCCTTCATCCAGAACCTTTTCTCCGCCCTCCGTCTCGACATACTCACCTCACCCTTCCGCCGCGTCCTTCTCGCCCTCTTTGCATTTCACCTCACACACAACATCACCACGCCGGTCTACCCACAATATAACGTGCGCGTGCTCCACCTCAACGACGATCATCTCGGCACCGGCACAGCCTTCTATTACCTGACCATGCTGCTAGGTTCCTTTCCCCTCAAACGCATTGTCCATCGCCTGGGCAATCAAAAAGTGACCGCGCTGGGCATGATGGGAATGGCAACCTATCCCCTCTTACTCTCTTTTGCCACCGAAGTATGGCACTACTACCTCATCTCGCTCCTTGGTGGCTTCACATGGGCATGGGCAAATGGCGCTTACGCCAACTACATGCTCGAACGCACCCCAGCCCATGATCGCCCCGCTCACCTCGCCTGGTACACCCTCATCCTGAACAGTGCTATCCTTGCCGGCGCGCTAGGAGGCTCCGCCTTGGCGACACAAATCGGCTTATCTGGCGCGTTACTGTTGTTTGCACTCCTGCGCTTCCTCGCCGGCCTCTTCATCCTCAAATGGGGATAACTCCAGGATCCGCCCCCAAGCCATGTGTTAAAATCCAACCTGTGGAAAACATAAAAGTTGTAGCAACCAACCGCAAAGCGAACTTCGAATACTTCCTGCTGGACAAATACGAAGCAGGCATTGCCCTACAGGGAAGCGAAATCAAATCCATCCGCGCCGGACAAATCAGCATTCAGGAAGCCTACGTGGACATCGAAAACGGACAGGAAGCCTGGCTGGTAGAGGCATACATTGCCCCCTACGAACAAGCCGGTCGCTTCAACCATGATCCACGGCGCAAGCGGCGACTCCTCCTGCACAAAAAACAAATCCGCGAACTGTGGAACAACGTCCGCATCAAAGGTATGACCATCATTCCCACGCGTGTCTACCTCAAAAACGGACGCGCAAAAATCGAGATTGCGCTGGCAAAAGGAAAAAAGGCATATGACAAACGTGCAACCATTGCCAAGCGAGATGAAGCGCGCAGCGAAGAACGTACCGCCAGAATCAGATAAACCCTGGCGCGAAAGATAGGCAATCATGAGACCTTCCACCATCGGTGCGATCAACAAACTTCCCGAAGACGAAAAGCGCGCCATCTATGCCCGCTACATTCCGGCGGAACTGATCCAACGATTCAATCTACCGGATCTGAAAGAGAATCGAGAACTTTTGCAATTCCGCTTTGCGCCCGGCTCCAGCGACGTGGAAATGCGCCTGTATCACCAGGTCAATTTCAGCGATCCAATTCTATATGCCCATCTTGCCGATACGCTGAACGGGCAAATCCACGTTTTACTGTACATCCTCAACGATCCCGATTCGCCGCGCTTCGACGTGGACAAAATGCCAGATGGCACTCCCACCAAATTCGGCACACTCAAGCGAAATATCGAAGCCGAGCTTGCCGCCATGCAAGCCGGTCTCTCACCAGGACAGGTCAGGCGCGGCTTGCGCCTTCTGCGTCCCGCCATGCAAGCCTTCGAAGAATTCGTCACCAGTTTGGGACATGACATGTACTACGTCGAACCACTGTATTATCATAACGCGGTCATCTTCGAGCGATACGGTTTTGCCTATCAGGTGGGCAAACGCCTCATGGAGGAAATCCACGCCGGTTTTCAGCCTGGAGGCGAACTGGCGCGCAGACTCAATGACGAGAATCCATTCCGCTCCCCAAAAGCCGCAAATAGCATTCGACTGCGATCATGGGCAATTCATGATGGAATCTTGGGGGAACCGTTTACCAACATAACCATGTATAAACGCGTAGGAAAATCGGCAGGGATCAATACTACCCCTGGGTGCGAATGGTAACCAACCATCGAGATTTTGCTCTCAGTAGTCCAACTATGCTCACTGACACCCATTGCCACCTCGATTTTGAAAAATTCAATGAGGACCGCGAAGCGGTCTTCGCACGGGCAGTTGCTTCGGGGGTGAAGCGGATTCTCGTACCGGGCATCCACCACAGGTCCAGCCAAGAAGCGGTGAGGCTGGCAGAAACCTACTCGGAGGTGTACGCGGCGGTCGGTTTCCATCCCACCGATCTGAATGAATTTACCGAAGAAACATTCCAACAAATCCAAACCCTGGCCGGTCATCCAAAAGTAGTTGCGATCGGTGAAATCGGCATTGATTATTATTGGGTGAAGGAAGAGAAACAGCGCGCCTTCCAACGATGGGCACTCGAGCGTCAACTGCAACTTGCAGAGGAGATTGAAAAACCAGTGGTCATCCACATGCGCGAAGAAGAGGATGCCTGGCATGGACAGGCATCCGTTGATCTGCTGGCCATCTTGCGCGCATGGCACAAGGGATTGAGCGCCAAAAATCATCCTCTCGCGCAAAAACCCGGTGTATTGCACTCATTCAACGGAAATCTCGAGATGGCGCAAAAGGCGATTGCCATGAATTTTTACATTGGTGTCACAGGGCCCATCACCTACAAAAATGCCGAGAAAAAGCGCGCCATCATCGAACAATTGCCGCTCGCCCATTTGCTCATCGAAACCGATGCGCCCTTCCTCACCCCTGTGCCGCATCGCGGCAAGCGCAATGAACCTGCATTTGTGACGCACATTGCTGATAAAATTGCAGAAATTCACCAAACAACCCGCGAACAGGTGGCAACCGTTACCGGAGCCAATGCCCATCGCCTGTTCGGTTGGGGAGGCTGACGTTTGAGCACGGTTACCTTCTTTGCATCGGTACAAGACCAACTTCAATTCGTCGAGGGCTTGATTCGAGAACAGGCGGGCAAGGAACATCACCCGGATCTTCGCTCTGCACTCGAACATTTGCTTGGCGCAGGTGGCAAACGCATCAGACCCACCCTGGGCTTGCTCATCGGAAACATGCTTGGCGCGCCCGAAGAGAAACTCATCACCCTGGGCGCGGCTGTGGAACTACTTCACACTGCCACACTGGTACACGACGATCTCATTGACGGCGCGCTGCTTCGCCGCGGCATTCCAACCCTCAACGCGCGCTGGTCGCCGGCGGCCACCGTCCTCACCGGCGACTTTCTCTTTGCGCGCGCGGCCAAACTCGCGGCCGAGACCGATTACCTACCCCTCATGAAATTGTTCGCCGAAACGCTTGCCACCATCGTCAACGGTGAATTGACGCAAATGTTTTCGGCGCGCGGCGTGATCGAACGTGCGAATTATTATCAGCGCATCTACGCCAAAACCGCATCGTTATTTGAAATGTCAGCCCTGGCAGCAGCCATGGTGGCAACCGAAGATGAAAGGATGCGCGCCGCCATGAAAACATTTGGCTATGAAGTCGGCATGGCATTCCAAATCGTGGATGACATTCTTGACTTCACCGGAGAGCAGAGCGCGGTGGGCAAACCCATCGGCTCCGATCTGCTGAACGGATTGGTCACCCTTCCTGCGATCTATTTTGCGGAAGACAACCCGGATAATGACGACATCCTCTCGCTGCCACACGGCGGCTGGAAGGACACCGATCGCGTGCAGCGGCTTGTAGATGCCATCCGACAAAGCGATGCGATTCAAAAATCAATGGATGAAGCACGCCGTTCTATTCAACGCGCGCTCAAGTCTTTGGAACACGCGCCGAACTCCCCCGAGCGAGAAGCGCTGGAAAATCTGGCAAAGTTCATTGTGGATAGAAAGATATAGAACATCGAGCGTCTGGCCTCGATGAAAGGCTATGTCCAATTTGCGCAATCCATTCCGTATCAATGTTGGTTTTATCGTCCACGAGGAGGTGGGGTACAGCCGTGAAATTCCTCTGGAACTCGAGAGGGCTATCCTCGGTGACGATCTCGAACTTTCGGACTTCGTGGGCGCGGTTAACATCAGCCGCACGCCGCAGGGTTTGATTTTCCAAGGTGCTTTTACAGGCGGCGTTGTGCTGGAGTGCGTGAGATGCCTGAAAGAATTTGTTTTTTCGCTGCACTGGGAATTTACTGAGTTGTATGCGTTCAACAGAAAATCAGTCAGCGACTCGGGTCTGCTGGTGCCGGAAAGTGCACAAATTGACCTTGCCCCTCTCCTGCGGGAATACGCCATCCTCGAACTGCCCATCAAACCGCTCTGCAAACCGGACTGCAAAGGCCTATGCATGGAATGCGGTGCAGACCTGAATCTGATAGACTGCGGCCATCATCGGGGACTTGACGATTCGCCCTTTTCTGTATTGAAAAAATTGTTGTAGTAAAATAAATGCCATGCAAGCCTCTTTCCCAATGGTGACAATGACCATGTCCATGTCCTCTCGAATGGATAGGCTTTGCCGCACCGAGTGGAAAGCACGTTAGTCATTCGTTTTCAATCAACGGGCTGTCCACAGTGCGGACAGCCTTTTTGTTTGCAACGCAGATCGTTCCATCCAAACGTACAACCTAGCGGAGTTTCAACATGCCCGAAAATATCCTTGTTGCCATTGCCTGGCCCTATGCCAATGCCGAAATTCACGTCGGGAATATCACCGGTTCGCACCTGCCCGGCGACATCGTAGCGCGCTACCATCGCCTGAAAGGAAACAACGTCCTCATGGTCAGTGGCACCGATTCGCATGGCACGCCTGTCACTCTCAAAGCCGATCAACTTGGCAAACCGGTCGAAGAAGTGTACAAGGCTTATCATGACGGCTTTCTCGAGTTATTCAAAGGCTGGGGCATCACTTACGACCTCTTCACCACCACACATACCGAAAACCATTTCAAGGTAGCGCAGACAATCTTCCTCGCCCTGAAGGAAAACGGCTATCTCTACACCGACAAATCCATGCAATGGTACTCCCCCTCCACAAAACGCTTTCTGCCCGACCGCTACGTGGAAGGGACTTGTTATATTTGCGGCTTCGAGGGCGCGCGCTCCGATCAATGCGATAACTGCGGGAATGTACTCGAACCTGAAAAACTGATCAACCCGCGCTCAAAGGAAGGCAACTCTCTCGAATTGCGCGAGACCGAACACTTCTACCTCGATCTTTCAAAACTGGAACCAGAGGTGAAAAGGTTCCTGCGAGAACGCGCCGACCACATGCGCGATACTGTGCTGGGAGAATCGCTACGCAAGATCGAATCAGAGGGACTCAAGCCGCGCCCCATTACGCGCGACCTTGACTGGGGTGTGCCGATCCCCATCGAGGGCTGGACGGAGGCAGGCAAACGAATCTACGTCTGGTTCGAGGCGGTCATCGGCTACCTCTCCGCCGCCATTGAGTGGAGTCAATTGTCGGCTGAGAAAGAAGCGTGGCGCGAATGGTGGGTCAATCCCCATGCCAAGCAGTTCTACTTCATCGGCAAAGACAATATCTTCTTCCACACCTCCCTTTGGCCTGCGGAGTTGATGGGCGTCGGTGAAGAATTCGGCAAGCTCTTTGCAGGCGAACCTTTCCGCCTCACCCTGCCTTATGATGTGCCTGCCAATCAATTCTTGAATCTAGAAGGGCAAAAGATCAGCGGCTCACGCAACTGGGCAGTGTGGGGACGCGATGCCCTGACGCGCTACGACCCCGATGCACTTCGTTACTATCTCACCGTCAACATGCCCGAAACGAAAGACAGCGATTGGGATTGGGCTGAATTCGTGGCACGCAACAACAATGAATTGGTGGCGACTTGGGGCAACCTGGCGAATCGCGTCCTCTCGTTCGCATACAAACATTGGGAAGGACACGTACCCGATGTGGATATAACGGCGCTTCGCGACGTGGACCGAAACCTGCTCACTGTTATCGAAAACGGATTCAACACCGTCGGCGCGGAACTCGAAGCCGTGCGCCTGCGCGCCGCTCTCGGTGAAGCGATGAAACTCGCCACTGCCGTCAACCAATATCTTGATCAGACCGCGCCATGGTCCGCCATCAAAACCGACAAAACCGAAGCCGCAAAGACCATCTATACTGCGCTTAGAGCCATTGACTCACTCAAGGTCCTCTTTGCTCCTTTCTTGCCGTTCACGTCTGAGCGCTTGCACGGCTTCTTCGGTTATGAGACCCCGATCTTCGGCGAGCAATACACCGAAGAGGTAACCGACGCACTGGGTACACATAAGGTCTTGCGCTATCGCCCCACTCAAGGCAATTCCATTCATTGGAAACCTAGCGAACTGAAGCCAGGCCAGAGACTGAATCAACCCAGTCCACTATTCAAGAAGTTGGATGAAAGTGTAGCGGAAGAGGAAAGAGCCAGACTGGGAAAGTAATCATCAATGTGGGGTAAATCGGATGTCACAGTGCCATGCATTTTCCTTTGCTTCTGCCATCAGGTAGATTTGGAGTTAGGATAGGAAAAAATCTCTAACCCAAAGTTCTCGCCCCTGATATAAGGCCTATTTCATCGTTCGGGATAGCAATCATCGTATGCACTCAAAAGTGGGACAACTCCTAGAAGTTGCCCTACAACTTTTGCGTGGACGCCAATCAACAGCAGCTTTACACTGTAAGGCAAATGTCAACGAAAAACTAAGAATCCCTTTCTCCGCTTTGTGTATAATTCAACACATGAGCAAGAATTGGGTCGGCAAGACCCTCGGTAAGGTTCATGTTGACTCGCTGCTGGCGCGCGGGGGCATGGCGGAAGTCTATTTGGGCACGCACATTAACCTCCAGCGCACTGTGGCCGTCAAGATCCTCCGCAATCTAAACGAGGACAGTCAAGACGCGCTGGATCGCTTCCAACGCGAAGCGCGCGTCGTTGCCAAACTGCGCCATCCGAACATCGTGCAAGTGTTCGATTTCGACACAATAGATAACGAGCCTTACCTGGTGATGGAATATGTGAAAGGTCCATCCTTATCGAAATACCTGAAAGCCCTGCATCAGAACAACGAACGACTTGACCTCCCCAAAGTTGTGCGATTACTGAATGCGGTTGCAAGCGCCCTCCAATACGCGCACAACAGCGGCGTGATTCATCGAGACGTGAAGCCGGGCAATATCCTGCTCACCTCTCCCACGAGCCCGGTCGTGATAGACAAACCTCTCCCGGACGACTTCGAGCCGGTGCTCACCGACTTCGGGCTGGTGCGCTTCCTCGACGCCCAACGTCAAACCACCACCGGTCACATTGCCGGAACTCCGGCATACATGAGTCCCGAACAAGCGCGTGGTGAAATAACTGATGGGCGCACTGACGTCTACTCGCTGGGCATCGTCCTCTACGAAATCCTCGCGGGGCATTTGCCTTTCGAAGGGGAAACCACGATGAGCATTCTGCTCAAACACATTACCGAGACGCCTCCGCCCATCCCCGGCCTTCATCCGCTGCTGGAGAGTGTGCTCAACCGCGCTCTGGCAAAGGATTTAAATGATCGCTTCCAAACGCCGATGGAGTTTGCGAATGCCTTCCGCGTGGCCGTGGAGATGATAAGTGAGAATCTGCCGCACGATCATTTCACACTGGCGCTGGATCACAGTGCCCATACCTTATCCCTGCCGGAAGCGGCAAAGCCTAAAATCCCCAAACCACCTTGGATGCGCTTTGCAATTGTAGGAGCTGCCGCAATTACACTCAGTGCATTTCTGCTCTTCAATAACAATGTTTTCTCGCCGCCACCACCGACCGAAACCCTCACCCCAACGATCCCTCTCCCAACCAAAACAAATACCCAACCTCCCCCTCTATTTACATTGGGTCCCACCGCCTTTCTTCGCTTTCAAAACGGAGAGGCTATCGCAGATCAGGCGTCCCTGATTGCGCAAGCCATGCCTGTCCTGCCTGAAGGCAACCAATATGAAGTCTGGTTGATCGGAGATAACGAGAGTGTTAGCCTCGGTATTCTATCGCTGGATGTAACCGGCAAGGGTGAATTGATCTTCCTTGACGCCACAGGCTCGAATCTAATCGCTCGTTATCACCGTGTTGAAATTACAGTTGAACCGACATCTGATTCCGACCCACAGCCATCGGGTCTCGTTGCCTATTCCTACATCCTTCCGCCAGATGGGATACTTCATCTTCGGTATTTGCTTTCATCCTTTCCCAATACACCAGATAAAAAAGCATTGATCCAAGGTCTTTACACAAATGTAGGGCTGTTAAATGAACTTGCTGAAGAACTGCAAAGCGAAATAAAAAGTGGCAATAAAGCCGCCGCGCAGGAAAAAGCCGAAGCCATCCTCAATCTGATCCTTGGCGCTCAAAACCCAAATCATAAAGACTGGGATAGGAACGGGAAAATCGCAGAGAACAGCGACGGATATGGACTTTTACTCAATGGCAGCAATTTGGGTTATTTGCAAGCAGTCTATGCCGAAGCAGATTATGCCGTCAACCTCCCCGGCGCATCTCAACCGATGATCACGCATGGAGAGCATGTAAAGATCTGTGTACAAAATCTCGCGCTGTGGACGGCGCAATTGCAAGAACGCGTAATAGCAATCCTCGATCCATCCAGCGCTGCAAATTTTGAACAACTCGTGCCGGAGGTTGCCGCCCTTGCCGATCAAATGTTCAATGGCAGGGATGTGAATCAGAACGGAGAGATCGAACTTGTTACGGGTGAGTGTGGCGCAAAGGCCGCTTATGAACATGCTTACTACATGGCAGATATGCCTCTACTCCCAACGGGTATCATTGGTATATCCAACACAAATGGAACCGGCACCCCATTAACAGTTATCCTTTACACCCCAACAGGCGCAAGAGACGGAGGCAGCGAAGCCAACACACCGGCACCTCCACCGGGCAACAATCCTCCCCGAACGCCGCCCGGTCAGGTAAGGACCCAGAGACCTCCACCGGGGCAAGAAGACAACCCCCCCAAAAAACCCAACAACAATTCCGGCAATCCGAACAACTAGAGATGCCCATTCAGGAGTGCAAGTTACTGTGCCTTGCCCTGATTGGCCACCGCGGCTGCTTTCTTCGCTACCTCCTCAGGATCGCCAAGGTAGTAATGCGCGATCGGCTTCAAGTTCTCATTCAATTCATAAACCAATGGAATGCCAGTCGGGATATTGAGTTCGGTAATCTCCGCATCTGAAATATTATCGAGATATTTCACCAGGGCACGAATGCTGTTGCCATGTGCCACAACGATCAATCGCTTTCCTGCTTGAATTGCAGGTGCCAGCGTCGAGCGCCAGTAAGGGAGGACTCGCTCCAGCGTCATCTTAAGCGATTCGGTGGCAGGCAACTGTTCGGGAGGCAACGAAGCGTAGCGCGGATCAAAGCGCGGGTGGCGTTCATCGTTCCAATCCAAAGCAGGCGGTGGCACATCGTAACTTCGTCTCCATATTTTCACCTGCTCTTCACCATACTTCATTGCCATCTCAGCCTTGTTCAACCCTTGCAAAGCGCCATAATGGCGCTCGTTGAGCTGCCAGGCATTTGTGACAGGAATCCATTCGAGATTCAACTCCTGCAAAATGATCCACAACGTTTGGATCGCGCGCTTCAACACAGACGTATACGCCGCATCGAAGATATAACCGCCTTCACGCAACAAGCGCCCCGCCTCCCGCGCTTCCGACACGCCCAATTCAGTCAGCCCCACATCGGTCCAACCTGTGAAGCGGTTTTCGAGATTCCATGTGCTTTGACCATGACGGACGAGAACCAATTTGTACATTGCATGCCTCCAAAATAAGTTGAATGAATTATAGCCCGACTCGCATCTCATAGTAAAATCAATGCCATGTCCAAAGATGATGTGACACCTATTCGACAGCAGTATCTCGACATCAAAAAGGATTATCCAAACACAATTCTATTTTTCCGCCTAGGCGATTTTTACGAAACATTCGATGAGGACGCCGAAATTACCGCGCGCGAACTCGATATCGTCCTGACCTCGCGCAACGTTGCGAAAGGCACACGCGTGCCTATGGCAGGTATTCCCTATCATGCAGTGGAAAATTATCTGGCGCGGCTGATCGAGAAGGGCTATCATGTTGCCATTTGCGAGCAGGTTGGAGATACGCCGGTCAAAGGTTTGTTTCCGCGCAAGGTTGTCCGCGTTGTCACGCCGGGGACAGTGACCGAACCGGGACTCTTACCTGGCGACTCGAACAACTATCTCGCCTCAGTCGTTCTGGACCAAAGGTCTGCTTCCGTTTCCTATGCCGATATCACCACCGGAGAGTTTGCCGTTACCGAACTTCCGCTCGAAGCGTTGCGCGCCGAACTGACGCGCCTGCACCCCGCCGAAATTCTGCACCCCGATAACCAATCGCTCTCCTCCATCCTGTCAAATGGAGACGGGTTGGGTCACCTCACGAAATACCCGGCGTGGCGCTTCGAGCCCGGCAAATGCGAAGAGACCTTGCTGACGCACTTCAAAGCCTCCACACTCGACGGATTTGGTCTCAAAAGCCACAGCCTCGCTGTGCGTGCTGCAGGAGCGATCCTTCAATACATCAAGGAGACACAGCCCGAAGCGCTCAATCTGCTTACCAGTTTGCGCTCGTACAGTCTGACGGAATTCATGACCCTGGACGCATCCACACGCCGAAATCTCGAGTTAGATGAAACGTTGCGCGGAGAACGAAAAGGATCGTTACTTGGCGTCCTCGACCAGACGATCACTCCGATGGGCAAACGTTTGATCCGTCAATGGGTCAACCAGCCGCTCCTCAACGTGGAGAAAATCAATCAACGATTGGATGGCGTGGAATTTTTTGTCCGAAACAGTATGATCCGTGCAGAATTGCGCGCCGCCCTGAAACCAATCGCCGATTTGGAACGCCTCGTCAACCGCGTGCTCGCCGGGCAGGTACAACCGCGCGATCTGGTAGCCATGCGTAGCACGTTGAAGGAACTGCCGAAGATAAAAGAAATCATCAGCCGGCCGACTGTCACAAATCCATCCGCAGGGATCAGCGATCGGTGGTCGGTTTGCGAAGAACAATTATCGTTGCTTCAATCCGCCATTGCGGATGATCCACCCGCAACCTTGCAAAATATCGGCGTCATCCGCGCCGGGTATTCACAGGAGTTGGACTCAATCATCGAAGCCTCGAAGCACGCGCGCGAATGGATTGCGAATCTCGAATCCGTCGAACGTGAAAAAACAGGCATCAAAACCTTGAAGGTGGGCTACAACAAAGTCTTCGGTTATTACATTGAGATTTCGCGCGGCGCGGCAGAGAAGGCACCTGCGCACTACATCCGCAAACAGACGCTGGTCAACGCGGAGCGGTTCATTACACCGGAAATGAAGGAATATGAGGCGCTCGTGTTGAACGCAGAGGAGCGTATCAAAGAGGTCGAACTGCGGCTGTTCCGCGAGGTCTGTGCGGAATTGGCAAAAGCGGCGCCAAACTTGTTAGCCACGGCGCGGGCGCTGGCAGAACTAGATGTGCTGTCTGCTTTGGGGGAGGTGGCGGCTTTGGGAAACTATTGCAGGCCCGAGGTCCGCGAAGGAAGCGAATTGGAGATTCGCGAGGGCAGGCATCCCGTCGTCGAACAAATGCTGCGCGGCGAACGATATGTCCCCAATGATGTCATCTTCGAGAAGGGCGAGATCGTGCGCGTCATCACAGGACCGAATATGTCGGGCAAGTCCACGTATCTGCGGCAAGCTGCGCTGATCGTGCTGATGGCACAGATGGGATCGTTCGTGCCGGCCGCCTCAGCCAGGATCGGCCTCGTGGATCGCATCTTCACACGCATTGGCGCGCAAGATGAAATCCACGCGGGACAATCCACGTTCATGGTAGAGATGATCGAAGCCGCGAATATTTTGCATCATGCCACACCGCGTTCGCTTTTGATTTTGGATGAGATTGGACGGGGCACTTCGACATATGACGGGCTTTCCATTGCCTGGGGAATCATCGAGTACATTCACAATCACCCGCATCTGCGCGCGAAGACTTTGTTCGCCACCCATTATCACGAGTTGACGCAACTGGCTGAGCTTTTGCCCGGCGTCCGCAACTACAACGTGGCAGTGAGCGAGGCGGATGGAAAAGTCGTCTTCCTCCATAAAATCGTTCCGGGCGGTGCAGATCGTTCCTATGGAATCCACGTGGCGCAGTTGGCGGGTTTGCCCGCGCCGGTCATTCAGCGCGCCAACGAAATCCTGGCAGAGTTAGAGAAATCGGCAGCGCGCGGAGTACAAATCAATCCATTTGCCGCCCAACAAGCCGCGTTATTCCCGGAGAGCAGTCCGCTGTTGGACGAATTGAAGTCAATTGATGTGAATGCACTCACCCCTATCGAGGCCCTGAACAAGTTGTTCGAGTGGCAGAGGAAGTATGTCAAGTAATCGTCGGGTTTGATGCCGGCGCGCCCTCTGGCAGGGTCATAAACAAAACGGCCGTAAGCAGTATCCAGACGAAGACTTCCGTCTCAGCGAAAAGGCTAAAGGGAATATTTGCCACCAAGGCATAGATCATAATCAGCAGAGGAAGAAAGTCTATCAATGCCTTATGATAGATGGCATGTCGAAGCGAACGGATCAAAGCAGTAATCAAAACCCCTGTGAAGATCAACAAGCCCACCGCGCCAAGATGCAATAAGATGTCAAAAAAACCATTATCGGCAATGAGGGGTTGGCTTCCCCAACCGATCTGTTGCTGCGCCCAAAGGCGAAACGACTTGAATGTCCAAATCGCCCCGAATCCGTATCCTAACCAGACCCTCTGAGGAATAATCTCCTCTAAAAGGAAATCCCACAGTCTAACCCTGCCAGTCAGAGTAATATCACGATTAAACAGACCAAAAATAAACTCCAGATTCAACAGAATGGCTATCAAACCCGCAATGAAAATTGCCACTATGACGAAGTAATGTCGTTTTTGCAAACGATGGAAATTCTTGAGCCACAACACGTAACAAAGAACACAAAAATGCAAAAGGATGAACAGAATGTATCCTGTCGCCGATTTTGTGGCATACAAAACAAGAAGCGAAAGGAGATAAAAAATCCCGTCTAAAATCCCTTCGCTTTTTCGATGTTGGCTGGCAAGGATGAAACGGATAAACAAGACCGTGCTGATCAAAGCAGTGATGGATCCCAGATGGTTTCGATGCCAGTACATGCCACGCCATGCCCCATAAAAGGGAGCCCCTTCCATGACGCCGACGTTGGGCACCAGAAGGATGAGCGCAGTGGAAAGGATCAGCATGATCGCCCCAAACCAGAACAGCATTCCCGCAAGATCAGCAGGGCGATACCGAATTCCGATATAGGCGGCAATTAGGGTTGCAAAGAGAAGTTCCAAAGCCCGAAATAACGACACGGTAAACCCAATTGACCAGAACATCGAGAGCAAGGCAAGTAGAACGAAAACAACCAACAGCCAATTTTTCCACCACGCGTGCAAGTAAGCAGCAAGCCATCCATCACGCTTCAAAATCCAGAGGACACCAACAAAGACGAGAAGCCAGAGGAATATTTCAACCCAGGCAACACGCACGAGGAAGAACACAAGCATTGTGGCGCGCAGGTTTGCCAGAATCAATGTGAGAGCAAGCATGATCACATCAAGCATGCTCTGACATCTCGCTCTATCGTTCCAACTGACATGCGCTGCAAGAGTTTTCTGCATCAATAGGCTCCTTTCCCAAGCAAGACGACCCAGATCGTTCGCACAATGATTTGCAAGTCCAGCCAGATGGAATAATTCTGAATGTAATACAGATCGTCCTCCGTATGCAGATGCATGGGTTTGTCACTTCTTCCGCTGATTTGCCACCAGCCCGTCAAACCCGGGGGAACAGCAAAACGTTTACGCTGCCAGGGTTGATATTTTTCGACCAGATAGGGCATTTCGGGACGCGGTCCCACAAGGCTCATACTCCCCGCAATCACATTGAACAGTTGCGGCAGTTCGTCGAGGCTGAAGCGGCGAAGCAGACGTCCCACGCGCGTGACGCGAGGGTCATCTTTTGACTTGTGGATCAGATTGCCGTTCTCATCCCGCTTCTCCACGAGACTTTGCAACTGCTCCGCGTTCCTGACCATGGTCCTGAACTTGAGCATCTCGAACAAACGTCCGTTCTCGCCTACCCGCTTCTGACGAAATAATATCGGTGTGCCATCTTCGAGATAAATCATCAGCGCAGAGAGCGCCATAAGGGGTAACGCCAGAATCAAGGCAGGGATACCCAAGAACAGATCGAAGGCACGCTTGATCATACGTTGGTAATCGTCTATGGCAGAGGCACGCAAATCCACCATGGGGATTCCTGCAAAATCCTCAATATTCATCCGATACAAGGCAAGATCAAAAAATCCCAGGGCAATCCAAATTCCCACTGGCACTTTCTCGAGCCGTCCCACGATGGCAGTCATTTTATGATATTCCGAATAAGGGAGCGCAATGATAATATCGGTAACTTGGTGTTCGCGAATAAGGTTTTCCAGATCATCAATTCCACCTAAAGCCGGACCTTCGCCCGGATAACCGTCGTCCACGAAACCGATGAGGGTCAATCTTTCTGATTTCAAAGCCCGGATCTGTCGTCCAACATTCTGCCCGAGGGGACCGATTCCAACAATCAACAAACGTCGGGAGACCGGTGAGGTTTCGGGTCGTGTACGAAAATAAATTCTCGCCAGAACGCGCCAGAACAGACAAACAAGAAAGGTGATGCTGACAAACACAGCAAATAAAGCACGCGAGACTTCGCGATAAGAAAGATACAAAATGCCCGCCGAGGAAATCGAGGCAATCACTGTAGCAAGGAATAAGGCTGCGAGTTCATCTGCCAGACGCAGAAACTTTCGCCCATCATAAATGGAGAGAGAGGCAAAAATGATCACCCAGATCAGAGGAAACCAAACATACAGTTGAAGCGGAAGCGTCACAGGCGCTTCGAGTGCTTTGACAAATGTCAAGGCACTCATCGCCGGACGAATCGCCGCAGAGAACCACAAACAGAGCAGGACGACGCCTCCATCCAAAAACATGGAAAATACAGCAAAATTTACCGAAAAACGCCTGAGCATTTTTCAACCTTTCAAAAGTCCCAACAGATCAGCCATCGCCAGCACAAGAAAACGCGGATTGTGAATGAGGTATCTCTTCCACAACCTGCGCGGCTCAATCATCAGCCGGAAAAACCATTCCAATCCAATCGCCTGCATCCAGGCCGGCGCCTGAGGCTTCACCCCAGCGTGGAAATCGAAAGCCGCGCCCACGCCGAGCATCACCGCATTGACTCTGCCGCGATGCTCTGCCATCCAGATTTCCTGCTTGGGGCATCCCAATCCAACAAAGAGAATGCGTGCGCCGGATTGATTGATGGCTTCGACAATTTTTTCATCCTCTTGAGGACTCAACGAACGGAACGGTGGACTAAAGGAATAGGCAACGATCAGACCTTCATAACGTGCCTGCATCCGTTTAACAAGCAAATCCAACACCTCAGGCATCCCCCCATAAAATCCGACCGGGATGCGCGCCCGCGCTGCCGCCTCTAAAACATGCAACATAAGCGTAGGACCATATACGCGTTGCTGGTCGCGCTGTCCTTTTAACCGCATCAACCAGACCAGAGGCATGCCGTCGGGAATCACAAGATCGGCACCATTAACGACCTTCGCAAAACCAGATGAGTCATAGGCTTCCATAAGCATGTGAACGTTAGCCACGCAGACATAGCGGCTGTGCCCCTCCCGCGCCCACGTCATAATCTGATCACAAGCGGCAAAAAAATGAGTATTCGATACACGTGTGCCCACCACGAAGGTATCCATGTCATTTATCTTCCCGGTTCAAGAAAAGATCGGCTGAATTGATCTACACGACGCAGGATACGAGAAACCAAACGCTTGGGACTCAAACACAAAGCCGCCAGCAGATATAGCCCATTCCGACGCGTCAAATACTGGCGCCACAATTCCAAAAACCTTACCTCGCGCCAGATTGCCCACCGCTGCCCAAAGGTCAAGGAATGCATGAATTCAGACAGATCCATTTCCGGTTGCCCCCGTCTTCTTCTGCGCGAGCAATCCAGCGCGTAAAAATGATATAGAACGTTCTTGTGATAATTTTTTACGGAGAGACTCTCCGTATGAAATCGGATTTTATACAAATATTGAGGTGCATTCATCAACGCAAACTTTTCCGCAAGGCGCAAAAAGATGTCGGTATCTTCTGCTTGCACAAACTGAGGGCGATAGCCCCCCACTTCACAAAGCGCTTCTGTTCGAAAGGTAGATGCCCCTTCCACCAAACCACGCAGACCATGAAAGATTTCCCATTTGATCCACAGCGAGGAAAGCGGCACTGTGGAGGTGCCGATCACCTCCTCGGTGTGCGCATCCACATAGTAGCAATTCGATCCACATGCGGCAACGTCTTTATGCGTCTCCAGCAAATGCAATTGGACTTCCAGACGATTGGGCATGGAAATATCATCGGCCGCCATGCAGGCAATATAAGGGATTGCTCGCTCACACGCAAAGGCAATCGCCGTGTTCATCACTGCACCTACACCACGATTGGGCTGATCCAGCACAATCACGCGGGCATCGTTGAAAGAACGCGCGACCTCACCACTTCCATCTGTGGAGCCGTCATTGACAACCAGCAAAACAAAATCTGAATAGGATTGGTCGAGAATAGATTGAATCGCCTGGCGTATATACGCCAGGGCATTATATAGCGGGATGACAACCAGAACACGTGGAGAAGACATGACTACAATATCCTCAGACAGGTGAACATCAACGAAAAAATTTCCATCAGGCAAACTCTTCTCTTAAAAGCCGACGGTAATAGAAATAAAAACTAACTAGAAGAATGAAAACATGGGTGGCAATTATGCCTGAAATCGTCCCTGCTATGCCATATGATTTTGTCCACAAATAACAAGCCGGAATTCCCAACGCAAAAGGGATAAAACCACTCAGCAGATAAATGCGCGAATTTTGGATAACCCGTAGAGATAAGAAACCTCCGGAAAAGAGACCTACGAGAACAGGAACAACACCATAGAGCGGAATCAAGTCTATGTATGTAGTATATTGACCCTGATATATAAATTGCGCGAGCGCACGATGCACAAACAAGAGAAAGACTTCATAGATAACTGCCAACCCAGTCATAGCTGCGGTAAGCATAAAACCTGTACGTTGAAAAGCCTTTATATCTCGAGCACTGAACTCACGCGCTAAAACCGGAAGTCCCGCCAAAGAAAGTGCCGCCTGGACCTGCATCATGGGCAAAATAAAATTCTGGATAGCCTTGAATGCTGCCACCTCCTCAAGCCCTCGCAGCGTGGCAAGAAAAACCAGCGGTGCCAGTTCAGCAAGAAGCAAAAACAACGCCCCCAAAACAATCCATTTTCCCAATTGCCAATGAGCAACCACCACTTCCGGAACAAAACTCTTCAGAGAGGAGAAATGATATTGCCTCGCCCGCCAAAAAACAGACATTCCACCGATCAATCCCGCCAGCGACATGACAGCAAATATTCCGTCAACTGTCAAAGTCGAGATTGCACGCAAGCAGAGCAAACCAGACAAGAGAACGAATGAATACAAAAGGCTACATGTCAACGCCCCCACTGGATTGTACTCGGCATAATAAATACGGCGCGCTAACCATATAAGAAGCATGAACGGCAAAGCCAGCGCAGCGGCTTCGAACGCATTCCGCGATCCTTGATCGCCGATCACCCATCCACACAAATAAAGAAGAGCGGCAAATGGAATGGAGAGCAACAGGTGAAGCCCAAACTGGCTGGATAAATATTCCCCCCTTCGGTCGCGATAGCGCGAGGGAGCCAAAATACTGATGGGTTCCAGCGCCATTCCATTGTAAAGCCCGGCAAAGAAGAGATAAGTCGCAAAAGCAACAGAGAAGGCTCCATATTCATCGGGCTCTTGCCATCTAGCCAACAGAATGATCGAGATAAAATTGCCAAGCGAGTAACTTCCTTGATCAAGAATACTTACACCGCTCTTAATACCCCAGCGCTTCAGCTGTGCAAGGGATAACGATACGATCATAAAGCGAATTATAGTCCACCTAAAATATATCCACAGCCACAAAGCATTAACAAAGTTGATAAAACAAACGAACTCCCAGCCTTGTGCTGGGAGTTCGCTGAACGTTTATTTCTTTTTGCCGCCGCCACCTACAGCCTTGACTTCCTTCATCTCAAGGGCAGGGGCTTTCGAGCGAGCAACCGCCCAGGCGAGCACACCCAACAGAAGCGCGGCAACCACCCAGACACCAAGCGAGGTATTTCCCGAATATTGCACCACGATTGGTGCAATGATCACGGCAACGAGATTGACAACCTTGATCATCGGATTGAGCGCAGGTCCCGCCGTATCCTTGAACGGATCGCCAACCGTATCGCCGACGACGCCCGCCTTGTGACGCTCAGACCCCTTACCGAGATTCCTCTTCGGGTCCTTCGGTTCATCCTCGATTAATTTCTTGGCATTGTCCCACGCGCCGCCGGAATTATTCAGGAACACCGCCAGCAGCTGACCGGATAGAATGATGCCCGCCAGAAAACCACCAAGCGCCTCCACCTGGAGCGTCAAACCGACAAAGATCGGCGTGACAATCCCCAACAGCGCCAGCGAGACCAATTCCTTTTGCGCCGCCGCAGTCGAAATCCCAACAGCCTGTCTGTAATCGGGCTTAACCTTTCCCGCCAGCACGCCCAATTTGAACTGCCGACGGACTTCCAGCACGATCAACGAAGCGGCGCGGCTCACCGCCTGAATGGCAAACGAGGAGAACAACCACGGCAGTGCTCCACCAATGAGCATACCCACAAATACCTGAGGAATATCCACACGGATGCCGATGCTTTGAATTTGCTCAGAGACCGGTACACCGAGCGTCGTCTGTGCGCGGGAAACGTCAACAAGGAAAGATCCAAAGAGCGAAACCGCCGCGATCACCGCAGAGCCGATAGCAACGCCTTTTGTAATCGCCTTCGTAGTATTGCCCACTGCATCGAGATCAGCCATGATCTGCTGGGCTTCCTTCGTTTCCTTGTCCGTCCTGCCAGACCAGGACATCTCACCGATGCCGTTCGCGTTATCTGCAATGGGACCAAACGAATCCATCGCCACGTTGTTGCCGGTGAGAGTCAACATGCCGATACCGGTCATGGCTACGCCATAAAGGATAAATGTAGCGCGATCTGCACCCTCCACACCTGGAATGGTGCCGAAAATAAAGATGGACGCTACAATGGTCAGCGCAAGCACAACAATGGACCAGACCGAAGATTCAAAGCCTACCGACACACCCTGTAGAATTAACGTTGCAGGTCCTGTATCTGCCGCTTTCTTGATATCCTTCACAGGGGCGTTGTGTGTGCCGGTGAAATATTCGGTCAGCCGGTCAATGAGAATGGCAAGCAAAACGCCAACCGCCACAGCCAACGGCGCACGCCACCAACCGCCATAATCTGCCATGGTATCCTTCATATAGAGATAACCGGCGCCAAAGAACAGCAGTGCAGAGATAACGGCCGATGAAGCAAAACCGGTGAAAATGGCTTTCATGGCGTCGCCGCTCTTACCCGGCCCGCCGCGCACGAGATATGTTCCAATGATCGAAGACAACACACCAATTCCGCGCACGATGAGCGGGAAGATGATCCATTCGAGGCGGCCCGTAATGTGCCAGAGCGCCAGACCCAAGATCAACCCCGAAACGATAGTCACCTCGTAGGATTCGAAGATGTCTGCCGCCATGCCCGCGCAGTCACCGACATTATCGCCCACGAGGTCTGCTACCACAGCGGGATTTCTCGGATCATCCTCAGGGATACCTGCTTCCACCTTCCCAACCAGATCCGCGCCGACATCCGCCGCTTTGGTATAGATACCGCCGCCCACGCGCATGAACAGAGCAAGCAGCGTACCGCCGAAGCCAAAGCCCAACAGTGCATCCGGCGCCGCGATACCCAGCACGATAAAAATCAACGTGCCGCCCAGCAGACCAAGACCATCGGTCAACATGCCGGTGATCGTGCCAGCGCGATAGGCAATGCGAAGCGCATCGCCAAACGACCTTCTGGCCGCCGAAGCCACGCGCACATTTGCTTCCACCGCCATGCGCATCCCGATCTGACCGACCGCCAGCGAGAACCCTGCCCCCATCACAAAGGCAAAGGCACGCGCCAGACCAATGATCAAGCGAACAGTATTCTCGGGCAAGTTCTGGAAGCGTTCAAGCGCCTCCGGCGTGGGGGGAACAATGTAGACAGAGAAAAAGAGAGCAAAGGTGAGAATGCCGATCAAGGGCAGAATGGTCCACAATTGCCTTCTTAAATAGGCATCTGCACCGTCCTTGATCGCATGCCAGACCTCCTGCATTTTTGGCGTTCCACTATCTTCGCGGAGGATCTGGGAGCGGAGGAAGATTGCATATAACAGGCCAAGTATGGCAATACCAAACACGGCCCAAATCGCAACCGCCTCCAGGGTAGTGAGTCCTTGCATCGCATACATGTTTGTAGTAACTCCTCCCGAAAGGGGTAATAAAAATATTAGGCTTTCGCCCATCAAGCAGACGGATTTTACAGGCGCAAGAGGGATGTGTCAAGCACTGCCGAAAGATTGCTTTCAACCAGCGAGACCGTCACGCGACGCCCAGCGAGATGATAGAGGAGATGTCTTTTTCCCTCCCCACTTGTTTGACAGCCGCCCGTTATTTTGATAAGATATATCCACTTCACTCCATAAAGGAGAAACCATGCTACAAGAACTCAACACACAGGCTGCGACAGAAACGCATGCACCGGCGATTTCATTGACTGCGGCGGCTTCTGAGGCGATCAAAAATATCATTGCCGAACGCAAACTCGAGGGCTATGCCCTGCGCGTATATGTTGCCGGTGGAGGCTGCTGCGGCGTAAATTTCGGCATGGCGCTCGATAACAATATTCGCGAAGCAGATACAACTTTCGACGTCAACGGCGTGAAAGTGGTAGTGGATGAAGTCTCCATTGACTATTTACGCGGCGCAAAGATTGATTACGTGAACGATCCGGTGCGCGGTGCAGGCTTCGCCGTAGAAAGCCCCTTGTCCTCGCATGAACATTCGCACGGTGAGGGCGGATGCGGCTGCGGCGGTTCCTGCTCCTGCCAAAACTAATAATCCCTTCACCAACAAAAAAGGCCGGGCAACCCGGTCTTTTTTGTTTCATCTCCCGCGCAAATATGAAATGATTGCGCCCATCAGACCAAACAATCCCAAACCAATGATCAACAAGCCGGTCGGAATACCGGGATTCGGGGCGGGAGTCGGCTCATTAAACGGAGGCAACTCAAGGGGAGGAGGAGGCGTAAACGTTGGCAGGCGCGTCGGCGTTTGTTGCCCGATGAAGGCAGCTTCCAACGTTGGATTCAGCGTGGGCGTCGAAAACGGCGTAGGCGTCGGTGGTACATCCACAGGTGGCAGAATGGCTCCCGGCGAAATGGAAACATATAGCGCATAGACCCATCCAACCGAATTGGGAACCCCAGGATAGCGAATTTGAATCCAATCATCTCTGCCCCTCGCACGTCCAATGGCAGGTGCAGTTTCGTTTGCCAGCAGAACACCAATAGCGGGATAATCGAATGAACTCGGCCCTGCATAGACACGGATTTGACGCAGGCTTGGATCAACCCGGATATAAGGTCCTTCAGGGGTTCCCGTTACTGTAGGAACCGAGCCTGTCGGCTGTTGAGCCAGCGCGGGCTTTTGAGATGGGTCCATAAGACCCAGGAGAAGCGCGGCAAGGAACGCCGCCGCCCAAAACGCCGACCTGCCAATGCGTGAAGCGGCTGTCATGGCTTGCGCAAGAGAAAAGTGATCGTCAGCCCCAGCGCACCAATTAACGCCAGGCTGAACACAAAAATACCGGAAGCAACGCCAGAGGAGCGCGCGGTCGCTTCATCGGTAAATTGCGGAACGACCAAAGGAGGCGGCGGGGTAAAAGTCGGCAAGCGCGTGGGTGTAGGCTCAAAGTTAAATTGCGCCGCAAAAGTCGGATCAATCGTCATCGTGGCGACCGGCGTAGGAGTGGGCGGCGGCTCCACAACACGCAGTTCGCCACCTGAAACGCTCACATACGCGGCATACACCCACCCCACTCCACCGGGTGCGCCTGCATAAGCAACCTGAATCCACTCGCGCCCCGGCGAAACACCAAGCGCCGGCAGAACATCACCCGGAAACACGCGCCCCACGATCGGATAATAGACCGTACTGGGACCGCCGCGCACATTGATCGGATCGGAATAGGTAACTGTGACGAAAACCCCGCTCGGTGTGGGCGCCTCTTGATACGCCTCAGCCTGATTCGGTGAAAAAAGCACGATCCACGCCGAGGCGACAACCGTTATCAGCACAAAACAAGCCTTAAACCAGATTCGTTTCATTTCGTAGTGATTTCCTGTAACATGCAATGCGACGACCATCGTCGTCGCGTGCAAAAGGATTATAATCGAAATCATGGACAGACGAATCCTGTATGGAAGCATCAAGCCGAACGACATTGCACAAGCCCTGTTGGCGGAGTTCAATCGTGGTAACCTGCAGGCACAAGTGATGGGAACGCCGGACAGGATGGCTGTACAAATTGCAACACGTTTTGGTGCCCCATCCGGAGGGCACACTGCATTGACTGTCACCCTGCAAGCCATTGAAGAAGGCATTGTGATAGAACTCGGGCAGCAAGCCTGGCTGGGTGTGGTGGCAAGCCTCGGACAAACCGCCATTTCTGCGCTTCGCAATCCATTCAGCCTGCTTGGGCGGCTTGATGATCTGGCGCAGGATATTGAAAACATGCAACTGAGCGACAGGGTGTGGAAGGTCATTGATCGCGTTGCCGCCGCGCACGGCGCAACCCGCGAACTCTCCGAAAGACTGAAACGGATTGCCTGTGAATATTGCGGAACGGCTAATCCCCTGGGGGAAGGTTCGTGCATCGCCTGCGGCGCTCCGCTCGGAGACATCCATCCCAACACCTGCCCACATTGTGGTTTTGCAGTAAAACCGGATGAGATCACCTGCCCCCATTGCAACCGCAAGTTACAAACCCGATGAGATGCGATCGACACACCCAATGATATGGTTGAAGCGTCGGCATTGTCGGATAAAATATGGTCAAACTGTAGCCGCAGCAAATATCGCATTGCAAAACCCTCGCAACCGGCACAGTTTTTGCAGAGTTCACACACCCCAAAGTCCACCCCCCTCCAGACAAGGTAACAAATTTGCATCTTGCGATTTTTTTACCTCCCACCTATAATTTTCCCAATCGCTGGAAGGTCAAGGCGAGGCTAAAATGTCAAGATTGGATCAACTAGAGTCGAGGCTTCAATCGCTTATCGAAAATGAATTAACCGGGCTTCTGCCGGGGCTAAAAGGAGAAGAACGAATCATTCAGAGGCTGTCGTCGGCGATCAAACAAAACATCATCGAACAGAAAGATAGAAACGCCATAGCCCCCAACGTATTCACACTGATTGTGTCCACCGACACTGCCCCTCTCTGGAAGGAAGCGCGGGTCACCGAAACCCTTCGAAACATCATCGCCGCGGCTGTGAAGGACGTTGGTTTACGGCTCGAGGCCCAGCCGACCATCACAATTGCCACAGACGATTCTTACGCGCCAGAAGACATCAGTGTGCTGGCATCACACAAATTGGAGCCAGTGGAGGATACACAAGGTATGGCGACAAATTCCAATAAAGACATTCAGGAAAATAATGCGATCCCGGAGAACGCGTTTTTGATCATCGAAGGCGTAAAAGTCTATCCTCTCAAGGAACCAGTCATTAACATCGGGCGCAGGCTCGAAAATCATCTTGTCATTGATGATCCGCGCATCTCACGCAACCACGCGCAGCTGCGCGCCATTAAGGGGCGCTTTGTGCTGTTCGATCTAAACTCCACAGGCGGTACTTTTGTAAACGGTCAGCGCACCAGTCAGACCGTCTTGTATCCGGGTGATGTCATTTCCCTTGCAGGTGTCGCACTGATCTTTGGACAGGATAACCCTCCCCCGCGCCCTGATTTGGCAGACACTTCACCGTTAATCAAACCTGATCCCGAAGCCAGCGAGCGTCCCACCGCCACTCTCGACAAAAAAATGCACGAACGCAACACCGGTAATCTGCACAAGCAAGATCATTCAGATACATGACTGCTCTTGTCGTCCTCGCTCTGCGGTTCCTCCTGGCAGGCGCGCTGTACATCTTTCTCGCTTGGGCACTCATCATCCTTTGGCAGGAACTTAGACACCAAAGCCTCATCCTCTCCAACCGAAAAAGACCCGGCATTCACGTGGGAGTCAGGTTGCAAGACGGCAGAGAATTTACCTACCATTTTTGGCAAACCGAAATCACAGTGGGGCGGAACTCTAATTGTGATATTTCCATCAATGACGAGGCGCTCTCTGCATTTCACGCGCGCATTTCCCACCATCATGGACAATGGTGGCTGGAGGATCTGAATTCTACAAATGGGACACTATTGAACAACGTGCGCCTCACCGTTCCGGCTGTACTGATCTCGGAAGATCAATTTCAATGTGGTAAAACCCTCTTCACGGTGCGCATTGACCCCGTGGAAGAGAGTCCCACCCCTGAAAAAACATCCCACTTCGGAGGTTCAAAATGAGCGAACAAGTCACCCTGGCGATTATCGGAGGCTCTGGGCTATATGAAATGCCTGGGCTGAGCGATACGCGCGAATACGATCTCAATACGCCCTTCGGCAAAACCAGTGCGCCAATTGTGGTCGGCACACTGGAGGGGCAACGCGTTGCCTTCCTCGCGCGGCACGGCATTGGTCATCACATTACGCCGGGTGAAGTTCCCTATCAGGCAAACATCTACGCGCTCAAATCTCTGGGTGTTCAGCGCATCATCAGCATCAGCGCTTGCGGTTCACTCAAGGAAGAACTCGCGCCAGGACACATTGTGATTCCCGATCAAGTCTACGACCACACACGCCGGCGCGCCCGCTCGTTTTTTGGTGAGGGATTCGTCGCCCACATTAGCGCCGCAGATCCGTTTTGCAACGATCTCTCCTCGCAACTAGAATCGGCCGTTCGTCAAGCAGGCGGCGTGGTGCATCGCGGGGGAACATTCATTACCATCGAAGGTCCGCGCTTCTCCACTAAAGCCGAATCAAACTTGTATCGTTCGTGGGGCATGTCCATTATCGGCATGACAGCATGTCCCGAAGTGTTCCTCGCGCGCGAAGCGGAAATTTGCTACGCCACGATGGCGCACGTCACCGATTACGATGTGTGGCATGTGAGCGAAGCGCCCGTGACAGTTGAAATGGTTATTCAAACACTCAACCGCAACACTGCTCTTGCGCAGGAAGCCGTGCGCCTCCTTGCCAAGAATCTGAAACCCGAACGAAAGTGCGGGTGCGAAAACGCGCTTGCCAATGCGCTGATCACGCGCAAGGATGTCATCCCTCCTGCCACCGTGCAAAAACTCGACCTGCTCATTCGCAAGTACATGTAGCCTCTCCAACAAATGAACCGCATCATTCAAAGCCGGTTGCTTCAAGCGGCGGCCGGCTTTCTTATCCTCCATGCCCTGATCCTCACACTTTCCCCTGCCGTACGCGCCCGCACCTGGGATGTGGAATATCGCTGGTCGCACTGGATCGCGGTCATCGTTTGGCTGATCTTCGCCTGGCGCGCCCACCGCGACATTTCCAAACATCTGCCGGACGCCGATCCCTACCTCCTGCCGACCGCCATGCTCTTGAGCGGATGGGGCATTCTCACCGTCTGGCGCTTGGACGCGAACTTCGGCGCGCGTCAAACGCTCTGGTACGGCATCAGCCTCATTGTCCTTATCGCCGGTTTGCGCCTCTCCTCTCTGGATTTCCTGCGCAAATACAAATATCTGCTTCTTACCGGCGGACTGCTCCTCACCGCCCTCACACTCCTGTTCGGCACCAATCCAAGCGGGTTCGGTCCACGCCTGTGGCTTGGATGCTGCAATATTTACTTTCAGCCCTCTGAACCGCTCAAATTTCTCCTCATCACTTATCTCTCCGCCTATCTCGCCGAAAAACTTCCCTCGCGCCTTCGCATGATTCACCTCCTCTACCCCACCCTGATCCTGGCGGGAGTTGTCATCGTGTTACTGCTGGTGCAGCGCGATCTGGGTACTGCATCTATTTTCGTTGCCCTCTACACAATCATGATCTACCTCGCCACCGGGCGCAAACGCATCCTGCTTACAAGCATATTCCTCCTGGTATGCATGGGTGCGCTGGGCTACTTTTCCATAGACATCATCCGCACACGCATTGACTCGTGGCTGAATCCCTGGGACGACGCGGCAGGTCATTCCTATCAGATTATCCAATCGCTGCTCGCGGTGGCAAATGGAGATATTGAAGGACGAGGACCCGGATTGGGAAGCCCAGGCTTCATTCCGGTGGCGATCTCCGACTTCATCTATGCTGTAATTGCAGAAGAAACGGGTCTTTTCGGGACTTTGGGCATGCTCGCCCTCTTTGGCTTGATCCTCGCCCGAGGCTTGCGCGCCGCACTTCGCGCGCCCGATCCATTTCGACGCTTCCTGGCTGCGGGCATCACCACCTACTTCGGCGTGCAAACGATACTGATCGTGGGCGGAAATTTGCGCCTCCTGCCGCTGACCGGCGTCACACTTCCTTTTGTCTCTTACGGTGGCTCATCCCTGTTGACTTCGTTTATTGCGTTGCTGTGTTTGCTCCTCATCAGCAATCACCTCGATGAAGACCCTGCCCCTCTCCCTTCTCCTCAACCCTACATTGTGTTGAGCATACTTCTTTCACTTGGGCTCTTCGCCGCCGCGCTGACGAATGGATGGTGGGCTGTGATTCGCGGACCTGACCTGCTCTCCCGCCCGGATAACCCCCGCCGTATGATCGAAGAACGATATGTGCCGCGCGGTTCCATCCTTGATCGCTCAAACACCCTCATCGCCACCACAGACGGCACAATTGGAACTTTCAAACGCACTTACCGCTATGTTGATTTGGCGCCCATCATAGGATACTCACACAGCCGATACGGGCAGGCAGGCATTGAAGCCGCACTGGATGATTACCTGCGCGGCAGAGCAGGCAATCCGACGATTGATATTGTGTTGAATAAATTACTCTACGGCATGTCTCCGCCAGGTTTGGATGTGCGCCTGAGCATAGATTTGTACCTTCAGTATCGCGCAGACGAGATGATGATCGGGCATCGCGGCGCGGTGATTCTGATGAACGCGCAGAGCGGGGAAATTCTCGTCATGGCATCGCATCCCACTTTCAACCCTAATCACTTGGATGAAATTGGCGAAAGTCTAATCACCGACCCGGACAAGCCGTTGATCAACCGCGCCACACTCGGGCAGTATCCCATCGGCTCGGTTGTGGAACCCTTTGCCCATGCGCTGTTTGGAAGGACATCAATGGATGAAAACGAACTGCGGAATCTGTATAAAACATTTGGGTTTTATCAGGCACCACAACTGCGACTGCAAGTTGCCCCACCCGCCTCGGAGACAAGCGAGGGCATGATCAGAGTCAGCCCGTTGCAAGTGGCGCTGGCATCTGCCGCGCTGAGCAACAATGGCATTATGCCCGCGCCGCGCATTGCCATGGCAGTCAACACGCCGGAACGGGGTTGGATCACGCTTCCGGCTTTGGGAACGCCCATCGAAGCGGTGTCCGCGCCGGCGGCGGATGAAGCGGCGCTCTCCTATCTCGCCGACAATCAAGCATATTGGCAACACATTGGCCAAGCCCAGGAAGACGAAACGTTCGTCACCTGGTTTATCGGCGGTACACCGCCAAACTGGCAAGCCGCCCCGCTGGTGGTCGTCGTTGCACTCGAAGAGGATAATATGCGGCTTGCCCAGCGCGTGGGAGGCGAATTGTTGAGGGATGCAATGAATCCTTGAAAGTTAGGGAACAGGTCAATCCGTTTTGTTCTCCATGCCCTTAAAAAAAGAGCCGGGCAAATTGAGCGCCCGGCTCTTTTGAGTGAACGGGATTACATGCCGTTGTCCATGTCTTTGGCGCTGTAGCCGGGACCGGTTTTGAAGAAGTCGTAATTTGGCTTAATGTCCGGCGTAAGGTCAACCACTTCTCCCGCTTGCAATTGTCTGACCGTGTCCAGAACGACGGGGTTGCCGTGGTGATTTACCCCTTCATAGTGACCGGTAAGCCCAACGCGGCTGATATATTCACCGCCCTTGGCTACATAAGCGGAGGGCACTTCATCTTCAGGGAAAATCGCGGCAAAAGGACATTCCGGGACGCATGCGCCGCAGTCAATGCAGGTATCGGGATCAATATAGATCCAGGGCCACTCATTGATGGGAAAACCGGGGACCATACATTCAACGGGACAAACGTCAATACAGCCGCGATCCCGCAGGCATAAACTGGTGATAATATGGGTCATGGAATTTCTCCTTGTTGAATTTGGGTCGAGCAAACAGCTCGATTATATCTTTCTTCCTAAGGCTTCGGAAGCCTGATGGGCTTTATTTGAACTTCTCCGCCACCGCATCCCAGTTGACGACATTCCACCAGGCATTTACATAGTCCGCGCGGCGATTCTGGTAAAGCAGGTAATACGCGTGTTCCCACACATCAATGCCCAGGATCGGCTTCATGCCCTCGGAAAGCGGTGTATCCTGATTGGGGGTTGAAACGACAGCCAGTCCATCTCCTTTCTTGACAAGCCACGCCCAACCGGAACCAAAGCGCCCATTCGCCGCCTTTGTGAATTCGTCCTTGAACGCTTCAAATGAGCCGAAAGCGGCATCAATCGCCTTTGCCAGTTCGCCCTTTGGAGTGCCGCCGGCCTTCGGCGCCATGATCTCCCAGAAGAGGTTGTGGTTATATGTACCGCCTCCATGATTCCGGACAATGGTGCGAACCGATTCGGGAACAGCATTCAGATCGCTCAATAACTCTTCGAGTGATTTGCCCGCCAGTTCAGGCGCCTTCTCAATAGCCCCGTTCAGATTGGTGATATATGCCTGATGATGCTTTGTGTGATGGATCTCCATCGTACGAGCATCAATATACGGTTCGAGCGCATCGTATGCATACGGTAACTTGGGTAATTCGAATGCCATGTCGCATCTCCTTTGGAAATTGTCATCTGCCCACACTTGAAAATACAGCGACAAAAATTGTAGTCTGTTGGAAGATGCATGTCAAGAAAAATATTCAATGTGCCGCATTCAGGGGAGGTCTACTCTCTCGGCTTGCCAGGCACTTTCCCCACGGAATATTCCGAGATAAAGGGAGAGGGGACTGGGGCGAGGGTGGCAGTTGCGAGATCGCAGAGGAAGCCTTCTTGAGGAATCTCTGCGGATGTATTGTGCACTCTATGGGCATCGGCTCTTTAGCCTATCCTTTTGGTTTGAATCTCGCCGCCTCTTTTCAGTTATACTTGCCGCTCGTAGACAAACCAACCCATCAGGCAACCATGAGCGATCAACGCATACGCATCCTTCTTCCCCTCAGCCTGCTTATTGCGATATTGGCGGTTTCCACCGCCTCGATCTTTATTCGCTTTGCGCAAGCCAACGCGCCTTCACTCGTCATCGCCGCGCTGAGGCTGACATTTGCCGTTCTCCTGCTGGCGCCCCTCGCATGGACACGCCACCGCGAGGAGATAACGGGGCTCTCGTACAAACAAATTGCACTGGCAGTCACCTCCGGCTGTTTCCTCGCCATTCATTTCGCGACATGGATTTCTTCGCTGGAATATACAACAGTTGCCAGTTCTGTCGTATTTGTGTCAACGGGTCCGCTCTGGGTGGCGCTTCTTTCTCCGCTCTTGCTCAATGAACGTCTTGCGCGCGGGGCAATCCTCGGCTTGGTGCTGGCAATTGTAGGGGGATCCATCATCGGGTTGTCCGACGCGTGTGTGTGGCAGAATGGACTGCAATGCCCGACGCTCGATCAAGTCTTGCAGGGACGCGCCATGTGGGGCAACTTCCTGGCGCTGGCAGGCGCCTGGGCGGTGACGGGGTATCTCATCATCGGGCGCAAATTGCGAGCCAGCATGTCCTTGATACCCTATATTTTTGTCGTGTACGGTGTTGCCGCGATAGGCTTGATCATCATCATGCTTGCAGCCGGACACTCGCCCTTTGGGTACGAAGGAAAAACATACGGCTGGATCTTTCTGCTTGCGGCGGTGCCGCAATTGATCGGGCATTCGACATACAACTGGGCATTGCGCTATTTGCCTGCCGCATTCGTCGCCGTGACGACGCTGGGCGAGCCTATCGGCTCGGCAATCCTGGCTTTCTTCATTTTGAACGAAACACCGGGCGCAGCTACGATCCTCGGCGGTATATTGATTTTGCTCGGCATTTATCTCGCATCGAGAGGCAAAGCATGACAAAACTTCCGGCTCATCTTTATCTCGAGGAGCGCGGCATTCCGTATGAGCGAAAAAGTTTCCCACCCGAAACAGAAAAGGGCGCCGCGAACGTAGCACGCGCCCTGGGCTTTTCGGAGCGGCAGGCAGTCAAGACGTTGATTTTTCAGGCAGATACAGGCGAGTGCGTGCTGGTCATGCTCGGCGGAGATCAGAATGCTATTTCAGGTCATTTGAAAAAGGCAATCGGCTCACGCAACATTCGCCTGGCGCCTCCCGAAGTTGTAAAAGAAACGACCGGGTATGTCATCGGCTCCATCCCAGCCTTCGGCTGGCAGCCGCCTAACTTTCGCTCTTTCCTCGAAGCCAGTCTGCTCAACGAACCTATTCTCGGCACGGGTGCAGGTCAATGGGGAGAGGAGATCATGATTACACCCGAAAACCTCATCAAAGCCAGCAATGCCATTGTGGTCAACCTGACCGATCGGGAAAAGCCGGTGTTTGCATCGCCGCGCTGAGGTTCAACGTTTTCTTCACCGCCAATAAAGTTCGTTGAATTCTTTCAACTGCTGCGCAAGGGACTCGCTCATATCTTCCTCACGCATGCGCCATTCCCAATTGCCGCCAAGTTTGGAGGGGAAATTCATGCGCGCTTCACTCCCCAGGCCGAGCAAATCCTGCATGGGCGCGAGGGCATAGACCGCGACCGAAGACCAAATCCCGCGAATCAGCGCCTGTACGAAATGCTCCTCATCAGTGTCCAAATAGCGAAGCGCAAATCTGCGTTCCGCCTCCGGCGCGGACTCGAACCATCCGCGCGCGGTGTCGTTGTCATGTGTGCCAGTATATGCCACGCAATGCGATGTGTAATTGTGAGGCAGGAAGGGATTCTCCGCCCCAGTGAAGCCAAATTGCAGTATCTTCATGCCGGGGAGATTGAACGCGTCACGCAATTCGACGACATCCGGGGTGATCACTCCCAAATCCTCCGCAATGATGGGAAGTCCATTCCCGTCAGTTTGAGGACCGACAAGACTTTCCTCCAGTGCCTTGAAGAAATCCTTGCCAGGACCGGGAACCCAGCGCCCATGTTCAGCTGTTTTCGATCCAAAGGGAATCTCGTAGTAGCCTGCAAAGCCGCGAAAATGATCGAGACGGACAACATCTACGAGTGCAAGCACCGCGCGAAAACGCTCTATCCACCAGGCATACCCCGTCTCCTTGTGCATATTCCAGCGATAAAGCGGGTTGCCCCATAATTGCCCCGTGGGAGAAAAATAATCGGGCGGCACACCGGCTACGACCGTAGGCAAACCGTTTTCATCGAGAAAAAACAACTCAGGGTGCGCCCAAGCATCGGCACTATCGTAAGCAATGAAAATCGGAATGTCGCCAATGATTTTGATTCCCTTTTGATTTGCATAGGCGCGCAGGTTATGCCACTGGCGGAAGAAGAGGAATTGATAAAAAGAATGCCGCAGAATGTCCTCGGCATACTCCTGGCGCGCTTCGTCCAGCGCAGACTTTTCCCGTTTGCGAATGGACGCGTGCCATTCATTCCAGGCGCCACCGCCGTTCGCTTCCTTGATGGACATGAACAGCGCATAATCGTCAAGCCAGTGGGCATTTTCCATGCGGAAACGATCGAATTCTTCGCGCAAACCGTTCGATGCAGAACGAAAACGGGAAAAAGCCTTTCGCAAGAGAGAGAGTTTCCACGGGATGAGCAAGCCGAAGTTCACCCTGAGATCGGCGCGAGAAAAATTTGGCATGTCTGCGAAATCAGCGCGCTCCAGGAGTCCATCTTCGATCAAGACATCAAAACTGATGAGGTAAGGATTCCCTGCAAATGCCGAAAAGCATTGATAGGGCGAGTCGCCATATCCCGTAGGACCGAGAGGAAGTACTTGCCAGAGTTTACATCCACTTGAGGCAAGCCAGTCCACAAAGTGATAGGCTTGCGGACCGAGATCGCCAATGCCGTATGGGCCGGGAAGACTGGTGGGATGAAGTAAAATGCCTCCAGCGCGTTCAAATTTCATTCGCTAATCTCCGTGTTTGAATATATTGTCCCGCGCGCACGATGGGTTCGGGGTAATCTTCCTGAACGACGTCCGTACCGATTTGGGCTTCGGGCTCCACGATGTAACCGGCAGGGACAACGCTGTTCTTGCCGACCAGGGCAATGCGGATGTTTCGATCACCAACGCCACCGCCAATGCGAGCATTCTCGCCCACATGTACACGCTTATCCAGAATGGCGCGCTCGACCACCGCCCCACTTTCGATGACGCAATCGGTGAGGAGGATCGATTCGCGAACGACCGCGCCGGGGCGCACGATCACCCCCGGCGAGAGAACACCGCTTTCGATGTGGGCCTCATGTTCGATGACGCAGCCATGACACAACAGGCTGGCAAAAACTTGCGCCGTGGAGGGTAGGCGCGCCGGTGGGCGCTCCTCCGTACGAGTATGGATAACCCAATTGCGGTTGTACAGTTTCAAGGGTGGTGAAGGTGAGAGCAAATCCATGTGCGATTGCCAATAGGATTGCACCGTTCCAACATCCATCCAGTAACCGGTATAGGGAAAAGCGAAGACGCGCGTCCTGGATTTGACGAGGCGCGGAAGAATGTCTTTGCCGAAGTCATGCGAGGAGTCTTCCCGCAGGCGATCCTCCCACAATACCCTGTCCAGCAATTCCCGGTTGAAGAGGTAAACGCCCATGTTGGCCAGATTGGATGGAGGGTTTTGGGGTTTCTCAACAAAGGATGTGACGCGATATTTATTGTTCGTGCTGAGGATACCAAAGCGCGGCGCCTCCTCCATAGGAACGCGGATGGTGCCAATGGTGAGTTCTGCCTGCTGATCGAGGTGAAAGGAGATCATCGGCTCATAGTCCATCGTGTAAATGTGATCGCCGGAGAGAATGAGGATCAGATCGGGAAAGTCTTTTTTGATGAAGGCAAAGTTTTGCTGGACAGCATCAGCAGTTCCGGCATACCAATCCGAGTCGTTGCGGGCCTTGTAGGGTGTCAGGATCTTGATGCCGCCTGTAAAGTCGCGATTCAAATCCCAGGGTGCACCCGAGCCGATGTGTTCGATCAGTGATTGCGGGCGATATTGTGCTAGCACCATCACGTCGAAGATGCCAGAATTGACGCAATTAGAGAGGGTAAAGTCAATGATGCGATATTTCCCCGCAAAGGGAACAGCAGGTTTTGTCCGTTTTGCTGTAAGCACACCGAGGCGAGAGCCTTCGCCGCCTGCCAGAATCACTGCGCGCGTTTTCATGACCTTCCTTCTGCAGCGCCTCGCCCAAGTGGAAGCGGGAGAGTCTCCAACAATTTTTTGTACAGTTCAAAATATTTCACTGCCGAGTTATGCCAGGAGAAATCCTGCGCCATGCCTGCTTTTTGCAAGTCTGCCCAGCGCGAACGGTCAGGGTACAAATTCAAGGCGCGGCGCAAGGCATCGTTGAATGACTTGACCTTTGCCTCCACGAAGACGAACCCGGTCTCGCTATCGGTGACGGTATCGTGCAAGCCTCCCACAGCACGCACAAGGGGGACGCAACCATACCGCATGGCAATCATTTGCGCGATGCCGCAAGGTTCGTAGCGCGAGGGCATGAGGAGAACATCTGCGCCGCCATAGATTTGACGGGCAAGTTTTGCATCATAACCAATTTCCACGCGGACGCGTTCGGGCATTTCTGCCTGCAGTTTTTTTGCCATCGCTTCGAGTTTGAGGTCACCCGCGCCGAGCAGGATCAATTGCCAATTTTGTTTTGCAAGCATCCTCAATCCTCTGAGGGCAAGATCAATCCCTTTTTGTGGATCCATGCGCGAAACAATGCCCAAGAGAGGCACATCCGCATTGACGGGAAGTCCGACCCGCTCTTGCAAAGCGATCTTGTTGCGCGGGCGGAGGGAAAGGGTCGAGGCGTCGAAGTTCGCCGCGAGCGCGGGATCCGTTTTCGGGTCGAATGAAGCGGTGTCGAGTCCGTTCAGGATTCCGTATAAGGTGTCGCTGCGCGTCCGCAAAAAGTCATGTAAGCCGCATCCAAATTCTTCATGCAGGATTTCATTGGCATAGGTCGGTGAGACCGCCACGATCATATCCGAAGCCCACAAGCCCAGCGGCAGGGGAAGTGTACGCGCCCAGGCCGGCAGGTCAGTGGTGGCAAGCGGCAAACCATAACTTTCTAAAATTTCATCAACATTGGGACCCATGAAAGGCAAATTGTGAACGGTAATGAGCGAAGCCGCGCGGCTGGTCTTGCCTTCCCAATACGTGACAAGATTGCCATAAGCGGCGAGCGCGGTGTGCCAATCGTTAGCGTGAATGATGTGAGCGTTCCAATTGATTTGGCGCGGAAGTTCGAGCGCCGCCAGGGAAAAGAAAACATATTTCTCCGCGTCGAGTTTGTTATTGGATGAATACACTGCGCCGCTGGAGCGGATCGGCTCACCGTTGATGAAGTAAACCGGCATCCCATCCAACACCCCCTCGAGCGCTTCAGCCTGGACCTCGGAACTGCCGCGCGGGATCGAATAGATTCCTACCGGCCTCAACGAATCAGCACGAACGACCACGTGCATGGGCAATACGAGCCGCACATCGAGTTTGATGCCATTTGTAACGTCGGAAGGGAGAGCACGCAGCGCGCGAGGTAGCGTTCCCGCTACATCCCCCAATCCGCCGACCTTTACAAAAGGTTCCGCTTCTGCGGCAAGGAAGAGGATGTTAATGGTCTGAGGAGGCATGTGCTAATTTTACAACGAAATTGCAAGAGGCTCTTAAGCACTGATTACCCACAACTCATATTTAGACAAAATTGGTTTTGACGCCATATCTAGCAGTTTCGCAGGACATACACCCGCTAGATATAGGGGAAAATCGCGTTCTGTCTAAACTCGAGTGCAAAGTAATAAGCCCGAACTCTGGACCTTGAGAAAGCCATAAATTATGTGTTACCCCTTTTTTAATTTGTAAATTAGGGATATATTTGCAATATCCCTAATACCAGTTCAGGAGGCAAAATGAAAACAAATCTTTTCCCATCATTATGGTGGTTCTCTTGTCACTCGCCCTTTTCGCGTGCAGTGGCGGTGGGGCTTCTACGACGATCAACGTAACCATGACTGATTTCAAATTCGAGCCCGCAGAATTCACTGTGCCAGCCGGGCAAGAAATTACGGTCAATGCCACGAACAATGGCGCGGTGGAGCATGAATTCGTCATCTTCAAACTTGGCACAGACGCTGGTGAAAAGTTTGGTGATGAGGACGAGGAAAACATCTACTGGGAGATAGAGGTTCTCCCTGGTCAATCCGCCACGGCGACATTCACTGCACCTTCCGAGCCTGGTGAATATTACGTGACCTGCGGCATCGAAGGTCATTTGGAAGCAGGCATGATCGGCAAGTTGATTGCGGTCGCCGATCAGTAAGCGTGCTGAAGATCAAGAAACATCCGAAGCTTGACACTTCGGATGTTTCTTCGTCTAATGGGGGTATAAAGAAGTCATTGATTGCCAGTTAAGTAACCCTCTCGGCAAATAACCTGCCTTGCGTGAGAAATAGTTGTTCACCGGCCAAAGGGCAATCACTGCGCTGGGCATCTATCACTACCAGGCACGCTTCTACTCGCCGTCCCTGGGTCGCTTCCTCAGCGCGGATACTATCGTTCCAAGTTATGCCAACCCTCAATCGCTCAACCGCTACGCGTATGCAAATAACAACCCTCTCTATTATACAGATCCCAGCGGTCACTGGGCTGAGACTGTCTTCGACGTGATCTCGTTAGGGATGACGATCAACGACATCCGCAACGAAGGGTGGACGGTGATGAACACCATTTCGCTGGTGACGGATGTGGCTTCGATCGTCATTCCGTTCGTGCCGGCGGGGGTGAGTCACGCCCTGCGCGCCGCCAAACTCGCCAAT
>DATLZK010000047.1:0-36353 GCA_035574015.1 Anaerolineales bacterium | reverse complement strand
CGCAAGCCACAAGAAATGTGCCGCCGTTATCGAAATAATTGCGCCGAATGTCATCCATTTCCTTCAGCCGCCCGCGTGCTCTTTGCGCCTCGATGGATTCTCCAAAAATTTCATATCCCATCCTGAAGATGAGTTGCTTTGCTTCTTCGATTTCGTGTACCTGAATGGGGCGGATTTCAACCATATCCAGTAGCAAAGTCTCCGCCAGAACGCCCTCTCGTCTTCATTCTCTCTCACACGGAGGAAGGGGCGAAGGGGTGTAAACTACTTAACCCTCACGATCTTTCCTTCCGTCATCTTTTGTAAATCTTCTGTTTTCAACTCAAAAATGGCATTCGGCGTTCCTGCCGCCGCCCAGACAGTTGGATATTGCAGGAAATCTTCATCAATGTACGTCTCCATCTTTTGGGTGTGACCGATGGGCGGCACGCCCCCGATTGCGAAGCCGGTCACGGCGCGCACGAACTCGGCGTCAGCGCGGCGGATGCTTTCCCCCGCATATTCACTGATACGCTTCTCATCCACACGGTTTGCACCACTGGTCAACACAAGAATCGGCTTGCCGGATTCAACTCCCTGAAAGATCAGCGACTTGACGATCTGACCAAGCTCACATCCCGCGCGTTGCGCGGCTTCCTGCGCAGTGCGCGTGGATTCGGCGTATTCGACCACCGTGTACGAATAACCGAGCGCCTGAAGAAGGTTTTGGATTTTTTGGGCGGAAGGAGAGAGGGGCATGGTAAAAGTGACCGGTGAAAAATGAGTTGTAATCGAGAGAATTATATCAAGGAGGGCGATAGGATGAAATCAACAAACGCCATAAGGGAAAATTTGATATATCAAACCGACGTAAAACACTGTGGGGCTATCGTCTTGAATATAGAAACGAAGCAACCCACTAATCGAAAACCTTTGCCTGTCTGCTCTTCTTGATCTCCCCTCTTTTCTTTTTCTCTCGCAACCGTTTTTCCTTCGATGCATAAGTCGGTTTTGTTTCCTTGCGCGTTCGAGGCTCGACGGCGGCCTTGCGCAGCAGGGTTATCAGCCTTTGAAGCGCGTCCTCGCGATTTCGTTCCTGCGTTCGGAAGCGTCTTGCCTCGATCGTCAGAATGCCAGCCTTCGATAAACGATCCCCGGCCAGTTTCTTCAAACGCACTTTCATATCTTCGGGCAGAGCGGAGGACTGTAAATTGAAGCGCAGCTGAACCGCCGTCGCGACTTTATTGACGTTTTGTCCCCCCGGTCCTGAGGCACGGATGTAGGTGAACTGCAGTTCGCGTTCGTCCAGTTTAAGGGTTGGTGTGATTTCGAGCATAGCAACAGTATAACTCCCCTCTGCTGATGACATGGTCCCTCCCCCAAAATCCAAAGATTTTGAGGGAGGGGCAGGGTAGGGATTAGAACATCAGAGCGTTGACCTTTTCAATCATCTCGCGCGGGGGCCTCAGGTCCTCTTCAGTGAGGCGGTTGAGTGGCGTATCTACGAGATTATACAGATCGGTCAACGTCGGCTTTCCGGTTTCGATGTAGATCAAGCCAGTCACCAGCCAGTTGTTTTGCTGTGCCTCGAGCAAGATGCGCATGGCCTCGAGACGGTTGGTCGGATCGTAATCCTTCTCGAGGTTCTTCAAGATGACAATCGAACCATCGTGCATGGTCACCTCGCGCACCTCGCCTTCCTTCATCTCTTCTTCGAGGATGATCTCATTGCGCGGAGCGATATAGGTGATGTCATGAAGCGGTTCCTCATGATCCTTACCCCATGCGTACGAGTGATAGGCATTGCTCTGATTATTGAATGTCACGCACGGGCTAATAATATCCAGCACAGCAATCCCTTTATGAGCCATCGCGGCTTTCAGCAACTCTTTCACTTGCTTGGGATTGCCAGCAAAGGAACGCGCCACGAATGTCGCGTTCGAGGCTAGCGCCTCCAGACAGATGTCAACCGGCATGTATTGATTCGATCCTTGCTTTTTCAACGTGAGGCCTTTTTCGGCTGTGGCGGAGAACTGACCCTTCGTGAGACCGTACACACCGTTGTTCTCCACAATGTACACCATATTCACATTGCGGCGCATGACGTGTTTGAACTGACCCATTCCGATGCTCGCAGTATCGCCGTCACCGGAAACGCCAAGCCCTTTCAAGGTGTGATCACCGAAAAGCGCTCCGGTGGCAATCGAAGGCATGCGGCCATGTAAACTATTGAAGCCGAACGAACGATTCATGAAATACGTTGGGCTTTTGCTGGAACAGCCAATACCGCTAAACTTGACGACGTTCTCGGGCAGCATACTCATTTCATACATCGCCGCGATGATTTGACTCGAAATTGAGTTGTGTCCGCATCCCTGACAAAGCGTGCTGGGATTTCCGCGGTAATCGTTCTTGGTCAAACCAAGCAGGTTTACGTTTGCAGGTGCGCCTGCCATGGGGAGTGGTTGTGTCATGGTAAATACTCCTTTCGCTCTCTTACTTCTTTCTACTGGATGTCTTCCCTGCGGAAGACTTTGCCGCTTTAGCAGGACTCTTCTTTACGCTTCGAGCGGAGGACTTCATCGCTTCTTTCGTAGACTTCAACTCGTCTGCCGTTGATTTGGCTTTGCCGTTCCCCCGCGCGTGACCCGTTTCATACTGCGCTAGAATCCCCTCGCGCACCCACCGCGCACAGGCGGGCAATCCATCGCAGTACGCAACGGATTTGAAGTGGACAGCACGATGCGGATACTCGATGGTGAGCAATTGATTCATCTGTCCATCGCGGTTCATTTCCACCACAAAGATCTCATCATGCCTCTCGACGAAGTCCTTGACTTCTTTCGTAAAGGGGATAGCGCGAAGCCGCAAAAAGTCTGCCTTGATGCCATGCTCCACCTCGAGTTGATGCATGGCTTCGAGGATGGCGGCTTCTGTCGAGCCAAAACCGATAATACCGATGGTTGCCCCTTTTGTCTCATGCAACACAGGTGCGGGCATGAGCGTGCGTGCTGTCTCATATTTTCTCTTCAGGCGTTCCATGTTCCGGTGGAAGACCGGCGCCTCCTCGCTGTAACGCGCATATTCGTCATGCCCTGTCCCGCGCGTGAAATACGCGCTCATGGGATGTTTATTCCCCGGCAGCGTGCGATAGGGAATGCCATCACCATCCTTATCGAGATAGCGTGCCCAGTTGCCCTGGAGTTCCTCAAGGTCCTTTTCCCAGAGCACCTTGCCGCGATCCATGCGGGTATTCGGATATTCGAAGGGTTTACTCATCCACTGATTCATCCCCATATCAAGATCGCTCAACACAAAGACTGGCATTTGCAAATGTTCGGCAATATCAAACGCCCGCCAGCCAAACTCGAAACATTCGTTAATGCTTCCCGGTAAAAGGATGACTGACTGTGTATCGCCGTGACTCATGAAATTGACAAATGTCAAGTCGGCTTGTGAAGTGCGAGTGGGCAAACCTGTGCTGGGACCGATGCGTTGCACATCCCATATCACAACCGGCACTTCGGCATAATAAGCAAGCCCCACAAACTCTGTCATCAGACTCAAGCCCGGGCCAGAAGTGGATGTCATCGCACGCAAACCAGCCCAACCCGCGCCAATTGCCATGCCGATGGCGGCAATTTCATCCTCTGCCTGCAGCACGGCGTAAGTCTTCTTGCCATCCTCGCGTTTACGGAGCATGGGGAAGTAATCGTTCAGCGCCTCAGCCAGCGACGAAGCCGGAGTGATCGGATACCATGAGGCAAATTGTAAGCCGCCAAAGATTGCACCAATAGCGGCTGCCGTGTTGCCATCTGCCATGATCATGCCGTGAGTCTTATCCATCGGCTCGAGGAAATACGGGTCTTTCTTTTCGAGATTGGCTTTTGCCCATTCCGCGCCTGCCTTCACTGCGCCAAAGTTCATATTGATCGGCTTTTCCTTGCCCTTGAAGTGGAAGTGCAAGGCGGCGTGAATCTTTTCGAGATCAATGCCAAGCATCTGTGCCAGCACACCGACATACACCATGTTCCCCACCAATTCACGGAAGTCGGGTGGCACGTTCGGATCCTCGCGCACGATCTGCTTCACCGGCATAGGATAGACGGAAATGTCCGCACGGGAAATGGGCAGTTTGATGTCGTCGGCGTAGAAAAAGGCTCCCCCCGGCGCGACCGACTCGAGGTCCCGCATGAACGAATCGGGATTCATCGCTACCACGATCTCGTTCACCTCGCGTCTCGCTGTAAAGCCATCCTTGTTGACGCGTATCGTGTACCACGTCGGCAATCCTTGAATGTTCGAAGGAAAAAGATTCTTGCCGGAGACAGGAATGCCCATCTTGAAGATGGCACGCAAAAGGGTATTGTTGGCAGTGGAACTGCCTGAGCCGTTCTTCGTGCCAACAATGATCGAAAAATCATTGACTATTCTGTTCATGGAACTCCTCGTAAGGTTTTTGCCGCCGCGCTTTGCTTTTCGCGCAGAGGCATGTCATCACGGTCTTTGAAACAAAAGGTCGGTATGTGCGACGAGCGCTTCATATCCAGACCTGTAATTTCCGCTACAAATGGCTTCGACCATTTTCTGATGATATTGCCAGACTTGCTGTAAATACTCATAGCCACCTGTGAATACATTCAAGCCCACTGCTTCGTATGCCTCCCAATAGGCTTCCAGGATTCCTATAACAAAGGGATTCTCGAGGCGACTGTAAATCAACAAATGAAGATTGCGATGTTCCTCATGGGGGACTTGAACCGGCGTACGGCGGAGTTTTTCCCAGGCGCGCTCTACCAGCGCTCGTAGCGTTTCCTTATCCGCTTCGGTCAATTTCTCGACAGCTTCATACCAGAACGCCGCTTCGATGTGATTTCTAAGTTCCGAATATTTGCGGAAATATCCATCGTCGAGCGCAATAGCGTATCCCAAGCTCTGGCGGATTGCAGGAGTAAAGGAATAAGGACGCCTTCGCCTCCCTCCGCGCCCGGGCTTGACCTCCACCAAACCGAGCGCGCGCGCCACCTCGAGTTGTTCGCGCAGCGAAGCCACACTCACGCCGAGTTCCCGGCTCAATTCGCCCAATGTAGGAAGTCCCCTATCTGCTTCTTCGTGCGCGGCTAGGTATCGTAAAAATTCCGAAATATTTGGGGAGGTTCTGTCTCGAATGACCATGGCTTCAATTAATCTGATTAATTAGAGCAATTGTAGTATACGACAATTCCTCCAAGAAGTCAAGGAACAGATGACATTATCCTCCCCTGTCGAAAATCTGCTTGCGAATCTCCGGCTTTGAAAGAATCGCCTCCAGCGCGCCGCCACCGACGGCAAGCGCCTTATCGGAAACAAGAAAACAGGCTGAGGGATCGTTGCGTGCGTCCACGTCTCCGATCTTCAAACCCTTCGCCACGCGCACACCCGGATGAATCAGCCCGCGCAATACACCTTTGAAAGGGCTCAACACTTTTTGGGTTTCGGTTTCAGATTGAACTTCCGCGATGAGTTGTCCCTCCTCCAGATGGTCACCGATTTTTGCGTAGGCAACCACAAGCCCATCGTTTGGAGCGCGAAGCACGCGGCGCGGGTCGCCTTCCGGTTGACCCGAATCAGGCTGTGTGGGTCCCTCCCAGAAGACACGGCCAAGGGTGTGACTGCGGCGGGTTTCGATGACAGCGTGGCAATTGCGTCCCGCGTGGAAGCCGGGACCTAATCCAATATGAAGCGGGACGGAGATTGGAAGAGGGGCAGGAGGTTGCTTCAACAATCGTGCATCCACAACAACCGGAAAATGAAATGGAGACAAAAGAATCTCCGCCTCTGGATCAACAAGAACGGGAATTTCATCCGCATCGAGCGCCGCTGACACCTGTTCCCGTTTAACAAGCCTGGCTCTCACCCCTTCGACGCTGTGTTCCCCCGCGTAAACGGCTTCGGCGAAAGAGACCGTGCGACGCACCGCCAGGGGCTGTGCGAGTTCTGTGATGACGACTTTGATGCCTGCGCGGTAGAGCCGTAATGCCACGCCTGTGGCAAGGTCACCGCCGCCGCGCACGAGGACGAGTGCTTTATCTTTGGACATTCGACGGCTTTGTGGAGGCGAGCTGCTCGGGGCTTTCGACAGCCCTGATGTTGTGTTCCTGAAGCAAATGGCTGAACGAATAGAGCAGGAGGTAAACGAACAGGAAAAAGAAGGTGTACAGAACGGTAAACGCGGCAAGCCTCATGCTTGGGTCAATGACCACGCCCAGGATTTCCATTGTGGTTTCGGTGGGGTTTTGCAGGATGTCCCACGAGTTGAGGCGTACAAAACGTCCAATATAAATGCCAAAACTGCTCAGCGCCGAAATGATGAATACAAATGTCCACCCCGCCAGGCGCCCGAACGTGCGATAGACGATGTCTTGCATGAGATAGAGGGAGATTATGCCGAGCAACATCCCGGTCCAGGTACACCACACCACGATAATCACATCGTACCAGAGCGGCGCGCCCACCGCTCCCCTGGCGAGGTCCTGCAGGTCGGTGAGCATGTACGGCGCGTTTGGGAAGAAAATCAGCCAAAGGAATGTAATGACGGGGATGACAAGATAGAGCCACATGCGTCTCCATGAGATGGCATGGGCAATATAGGCGAGGATGAACGGAATCCATGCAAGAAAGAGATTCCAGATCAAACCAATGTGCCGGCCGGTTTCACTATATGCCACGCGCGCCGCGACCAGCCCAATGCACACCACACACGCCAGGTTCAATAGGGTGAAGACGGCGATGTTGTAGCGATTTCGGAGGAGGAAATTTTGGATTCGGTTCAACATACGTGAATTCTCGTTAACTTCTAATTTGGGATAAATGCTCATGTCCTAAAATTCTACCGTCGAGTTGGCAGAGATTTTTGGGTTTTCTCAACGTTCTCTGCTCCTTTGCGGTGAGAAAGTCTTTGTCCGAAATTCCACCGCCGAGACGCCAAGTTTGCGGAGACTTTTGTAAAGAGGTCAATCGTTTTCGATCAAGAAGTAAATGAGATCAATATCGCCGGGCGAATGGCCGAAAGCGGTCAGGATGGCGGCGGCTTCCGCGCGGTGCTGTGTGCCGTGATTGACAAGGTGTGCCATAGCCTGCCAAAGAATTCTTTTGTGCCGCGTGCCTTCTGTGGAAGTGTAACTGAATTCACTGTTGAGTTTCTCGTCGGTGAGTCCGTCTACGAACGCCATCAAAGCCTTTTCTTCTTCCGCCCAGCGGGAGCGCAAAGTTTCGAAGGTGGGGAAGTCATCGGGTTTTAGACGGTAATTCGGCGAGGTTCCTTGCCAGCGATTGCGCCAAATCCATTCAGCAAACAGGATATGAACGAGAGTGCCGCGCAAACCACCATGTGGAAACGAAGCAGGGGCAAGGTATTGTTCTGGGGTCACCTTTGCTGCTGCGTCCAAAATCTTTGCATTTGCCCATTGATTATATGTGTAGAGAGTGAGGATATCCTGTTTGTTCATTTCAAGAACTCCAAAAGGATGGGGTTGACTGCCTCGGGTCTTTCATAATGTGGGATGTGACCGCAGTTCTCGATGATGCGTAGTTTCGCCTGAGGCATAGCGGCTTGCAGATCGCGGCTGTGTTCGAGTGGGACGGTTTTGTCATCCCGACCCCAGAGCAATAAAACGGGCGTGCCGCTTTCGCCTACGCTTCGATAGGTCTCGATGAACGAGTTGAGCATGCCGCTTCGTATGGTGGAGAGGATGGCGCGTATAAATCCTTTGAACTGCATCTGGACTTTGTATTTTGATATGAAATGTTCCACCCAGGTCGGATCGAAAAAATCTGACGCGGCCGCTTTGGCGAGTTCTCCGCTTCCGACCAGACCGAAGAGTATCTCGGCGAGGAGGGGAACTTTCGCGAGGTTGAGCAAAGGCGAGAGGGGAATAGGCCTTGCGCCGGCCGGGTCAATGAGTACGAGTTTATGAACGCGGTGCGGATGGCGCGCGGTAAAGGTTGCGGCGATGGGTCCGCCCATCGAGAGGCCGATCAGGCTCAGGGGGCGCGTGAAGCGTAGTGCCTCGATCAAATCTTCGAGTTGCCGGACGAAGAGGTCAATGTCGTAGCGTGCGCGGGGCCGGTCCGAATATCCACGTCCGAACAGGTCATAGCGCAGAACGCGAAAGCCAGATTGCACAAGAAAGTCAAAGGTGGGATCGTAGATGAAATAGGGAACAGAGAAACCATGGATGAGGACGACGGTATTTTCACGTTCGGGGTTGCCAAGTTCGTAGTGTGTGATGCCGTTCGAAAGTCGAACGAATGAGCCGCGCCCTTCCTGGCGGGTTTCGTCGTTCAGTTCTTTGGTTTCACCCAGATATGGGAAAGGCATTTTGTTTGCTTGAACAAGAAGAGCGCTTTGTGTTTGCCGTTATATCTTTCCCAATGCACGAAGGACGCGCTCTGGGGTATATGGGAATTCGTCAATCCAGACGCCTGTTGCGTCGTGAATGGCGGCGGCAATGGCCGGCGCGACAGGAAGGTAGGGAAGTTCGCCCACGCCGCGCGCACCCCAGGGACCGTTTGGGTCGGGTATTTCGATGAGGACGGTTTCGACTTTTTCGGGAATATCCCAAATGGTTGGGATGAGATAGGTGCTGAGTTGATCGGTGAGGACATAGCCATTTTTGGTCTTGAAATCTTCGAGGATGGCGTATCCCTGTGCCTGAACAACCGCACCTTCCACCTGTCCTTCGATGAGGGCGGGATTGATGGCTTTGCCTACGTCATCCGCGCTGACGACGCGTCGCACGCGCACGTGGCCGGTCTCTGTGTCCACTTCGACTTCGATGGCTTGTGCGACCCAGGCGTAGGCGAAGTTTGGGGTAGAGTAACCGGTTTCCTTATCGAAGGGTGTAGTACGCGGGGCAAGATATTTATATTCGCCGATGGCAGGTCTTTCTTCGGCTTTCCATTTTTGCAGGGCAATTTCTGCCGCGCCGCGAATGGCGTTGCCTGCCATGAACGTCATGCGTGAAGCGGAGGCGCTGCCAGAATTGCCCATTGTGGCTGAATCCGAAGTTATCAGTTTTACTTTTTCCACCGGCACACCGATCGCCTCCGCCGCCATTTGTGCCATGACGGTGTGAGTTCCCTGGCCTACCTCTGCGCCGGCATGAAGAAGCACGACGTGGTCAATTTCGGCGTTGCCGTGGATTTCGACTCTTGCCCAGCAGTTCTCCTGATAGCCGAATGAAAAGCCAATGTTCTTGAAGCCTGCCGCAAAGCCTTTTCCGCGCTTGATGTGCGCGGGAAGATTTTCCTCTGTACGCTTTTGCTCATTCCAGCCAAAGCGGTCTCGCGCTGCTTCGATACACTGGACCACGCTCACCGGATTGGGGGAGGGTGTTCCCACTCCCATAGGGTCGCCCTCGCGCAAGGCATTCTTCAAGCGAAATTCGACGGGGTCTATGCCTAGTTTTTCGGCGAGTTTGTTCATTTGCATTTCTGCCATGAACAGACCTTGCGGCGCGCCAAATCCACGAAATGCTGCGCTGGGGATATTGTTGGTATATACACCATACACGTCGGTTTTGACATTTGGAATGAAGTATGGTCCGGTGGAGGTGATGGCTGTGTTGCCCAGCACTTTGTTGGTGGTGTACATATAAGCGCCACCGTCACCGATGATTTCATTTTCGGCTGCGACCAGTTTACCGTCTCGCGTGGCGCCCCATTTTGCGCGCAGGATGACCGGGTGACGTTTGGCATGTCCGATAATGGATTCTTGCCGCGACCAGACGATCTTCACAGGTCTTTGTAATTTCCACGCGGCAAGCGCTAGCACAATCTGAACGGACATGTCCTCGCGTCCGCCGAACGCGCCGCCGATTGCCGGGTACACCACCCGAATCCGCTCCTCTGGCATGTTCAGCGCGTGTGCAATTTGATGACGATCCTCATGCGTCCATTGTCCGCCGCATACGACGGTGATGCGTCCTTCCTCATCTATGTATGCCAGTCCTGCTTCGGGTTGGAGGTAGGCGTGTTCCTGCGGAGGAGTGCGGTATTCGCTTTCGACAATGACATCTGCTTGGGCGAAACCTTCTTCTACATTTCCTTTACGAATTTTGTAATGGACGCAAATGTTTGAGTCGCCGATCTCTTCATGGACGCGCGGCGCGTCGGGCTTCATCGCTTCGAGCGGATCGGTGACGACGGGCAGGTCCTCATAGCCCACTTCGATCAGTTTGACCGCGGCGGCGGCTTCCGCTTCGCTTCGCGCCACGACCACGGCAACCTGATCACCGACAAAGCGAACGACATCTGCACCCGGCTTGGAAGAACCGGGTCCGCACAGCACAGGTTGATCCTGCCATTGCAGACCGTATTCGTTGTTCGGAACATCTTTTGCCGTAAACACGGCGACCACGCCCGGCGCAGCCTCTGCTTTGCCGGTCTTGATCCATTTGATGCGCGCGTGAGGCCGCCCGGCGAAGAGAATCTTCATGTGGAGCATTCCCTTCATCGAGAGATCGCCCGAATAGGGCGTTTCGCCGGTCACTTTGCCGAGCGCATCTACGCGCGGTAGGGATTTTCCAATGACAGTGTGGTTTTTCATCTTTATCTCATGCAAAAATATCTCAACGTTGCTCTATTGCAAACATGGACAAAGGATTGTTGTCGGCGTTGCCTTTCGCCCTCACCCCCTGTCCCAGTGGAGGAGGGGTTTGGGGTGGGGGAAAGTGAGCATAAATATCCGTGTCTATTATCTTCACAACAGAGCATCTCAGCGTTTATATCGTTTCACTTTGACGCGCACCGGCGGTACGTCGGTGGGACCATATTCAGGCGGACCGAACAACTTGTAGATGTAGCCATAGAGGATTGACATCATGCCACCGATGAGGATGATCAGCACAATGGTGAAGATCAGATTGGCGATCAGGTTGTTGGTGAGCGCCGGGAATCCTTGAAGCCAATTGACGAGCGCGACTACACTGGAGAGTCTCAAAAGAAGCGGCGGCAACTGCGGAAAGCCTAGCCACTCGATAGGCAGGGGCCATCCCTGCTGAAGGCCATAGTTGACCAGCACAACCGCGAGGGCGTAAGAGAAGATCGGCACAACGATCATCAAAATACAGCCAATGCCGCGCATTACAGGGTGCACGCCGCGCCGATGTGGGGGAGGCACACTTTTTTGTCGTTGAGAGAAGTAGTTATATTTTCCCATTCACGCACCTCTGTAAGACTCTAAAGGTCAATTTGCTCTTTGGTGAAGATTTTTTGCGAGAATTTCTTCAAAATTGATAAAGGTCTGCGCTCTGTGAGGGGTGTTTTGTCGTTGCTCATGCTTTCAAATGTACGGCGTCTTCCATTGCCTGCACGATCTTGTAATAGCCGGTACACCGGCAGAGATTCCCTGTAATGGCTTGTTCGATTTCAAAACGCGTTGGATTGGGCTTCTCCTCCATCAGCATCGCGCCGGACATGATGAAGCCCGGCGTGCAGTAGCCGCATTGTACTGCACCATGCTCAATGAAGGTTCGCTGCAAGGGGTGTAAATTTCCGTTTTGAGCGAGTCCTTCGATGGTGACGATTTCTGCTCTATGCGCGCGCGGTGCAGGCACAAGGCACGCCATCACTGCCTTGCCGTCCAGGAAGACCGTGCACGCGCCGCATTCGCCTTCCGCGCAGCCTTCTTTTGTGCCGGTCAAGCCGAGGTCTTCGCGAAGGAATCTCAGGAGTGTTTTTTCGTATCCGCTATGGACGGAATATTTTTTGCCGTTGACGGTTGTCTCGATAGGACCTGCGGGAAATTCCGACTTCTGTGTTCTGACTTCTGGATGTTTACCCCACAATAGCACCGCATCTTCCGGGACCTCAGCCTGATTCTGACCCTCGCGCAGGGTTCTCAGCCCGCGCAGGGTGCACACGCGCACCATCTCGCGGCGATAGGCAGCACTGCCGCGAATATCGTCAATGGGTTTGCTGGCGTTCATCGTCAAGCGCGCCGCTTCAGCGATCACGTCGTCGGTCAGTTTTTTGCCTGTGAGGTAGGCTTCGGCTTCAGGGACGCGGATGATGGTGGGCGCGACCGCTCCGAGGGCGATGGCGGCTGATTTAACGGAATCAGCCTCAAGGCTTAGAACGATCGCCACGTCCACCACAGAAATCGCTTGGGCGCGGCGCAACGCGAGTTTGATGAAGGTCCCGCGCTGCGCAGCGTTCATTGCCGGAAAGGAAATGTCCACCATCATCTCATCCGGCTCCATGACGGTCTTGCGGACGCCGGTGTAAAAATCCTTCAGCGCCACCTTGCGCGTGCCGCGTGTGGATTGGAGGGTGACGGAAGCGTCGAGCGCCATGAGCGGGGTGATGGTGTCGTTGGCGGGCGAGGCGGTGATGAGATTGCCGGCGATGGTGCCGCGGTTGCGAATCTGCGGCGCACCGACCTCCCACGCCGCGCGGGCAAGGGGGTAGGCGCGTTCGCGAATCAATTTCGAGGCGACGCAATGATTGTGCGTGACCAGTGGACCAAGATGGATGATCCCGTCCTCGTCCAGGGTGATTTGATCGAGGCTGGGGATGCGCGTTACATCAATGAGGGTTTCAATGCCTGTGCGCACGCCGCGCTCGAGTTCGAGGATGAGGTCGGTGCCTCCTGCAATGATGCGGGCGCGTTCTTTCTTTTCCGCAAGCACGTGCAGGACTTCGTCAAGGGTAGTTGCATTGATATAGGTATGCCACATGTTCAACAGAATTGTGATGTGGATTTGTTTTGGTTTATGAGGACTTGGTGATGACTTCGGAACGTTTGTTGTATGTCTCCACAGCGAGACGCGCCAGCGAGGTCAGATGGCGAATGGCGGCGGGGAGGGCGTTCTCGTCACCGAGGCTGGCTTCCACGTTGTCGAGGGCGCGTCCCACTTGTTCGGCAAGATCGAAGAACGCTGCGTCGAATTGATAGAGCGCTTCGAGTTCTTTTTCGTTGATCTTCACCGCGTCGAAGAGGCCGGAGTAGCCGCGCGGCGCTGTGCTGATTTTGTCAATGAAGGTGCGCAGGTTGAGGGCGGCTTTTTCCATATCGTCCACGTAGGAAATCATCCCGTTGCTGACCATGTCGCTTTGCAGTTGCGAGGCGCGCTTCCATTGCTCTTCGAAGCGTCGCGCAACCGTCTCACGCAGGATTTTGTCTGCATCGCGGCGTGTCTGCCGTTCGACATAGCCGCTGAAACCGGGAATGTACGAAGCGAGTTTCTTGAAAGGGTCTTGCTGGCTGGTTACTTTCTGAAAGAAATCATCCATGGGTGCCTCCTGCGTTGATATACGAGCCGCCGTTCTCTTTGTCGCACAAACCCATTATAGCCGTACTTTCTGGTTATAATCAAGAAACAAACTTCCGCTTCAGGGCAGTCGCCTGTCAGGTGTTCATGGAGTGGATCCATGAGTATCTTTTTGTGAGTTGGCTTTGCGGGGGCGGCGCGTCCGGAGCGTGTGTAATCAACCTCAATTCGGGATAAACGCTCGTTTCCGAAAGTTTACCGCTGAGGCTCTGAGTTCGCAGGGATTTTTGGGTTTTCTCAGCGTTCTCTGCGGTGAAAAAGCCCTTATCTCGAATTGACAATAAAAAAGGAGAAATGTATGGCGGCTGTAGTGACCTCTGACATTCAATCTTTGTTGGGGGATCGAGCGGAATATCTGCTTGGCTTTGATTCGCCCAAAATTCCCAAAGAACGTCTACATCTGCCGGGTCCCGATTTCTTAGAGCGCGTCTTCGCACACTCAGATCGCAATAACCGCGTGCTTGGTAGTCTGGCGCGGATGTACAATCATGGGCGGCTGGCGGGCACGGGGTATCTTTCGATTTTGCCTGTGGATCAGGGTATCGAGCATTCGGGCGGAGCGAGTTTCGCGAAGAACCCCGATTATTTCGACCCGGAGAATATCATTAAACTTGCTATTGAAGGCGGGTGTAATGCGGTCGCGTCTACCTTTGGTGTGCTGGGCATTATGTCGCGCAAGTATGCACATAAGATTCCGTTCATTGTCAAGATCAATCACAATGAATTGCTGACGTATCCGAACAATTTTGAGCAGATTTTGTTTGGGACGGTGAAGCAGGCGTACGATATGGGTGCTGTGGCAGTGGGCGCGACGATCTACTTCGGCTCGGAGGATTCGCATCGGGAATTGATTGAGATTGCGCAGGCGTTTGCCCTCGCGCATGAACTCGGCATGGCGACCATTCTCTGGTGCTATCTGCGCAACAAGGCGTTCAAGAAGGACAAGGATTACCACGTCTCGGCAGATTTGACCGGGCAGGCGAATCATCTCGGGGTCACGCTCGAGGCGGATATCGTCAAACAGAAACTCGCGGAGAACAACGGTGGTTACATCGCCTTGAACGCGGACGGTGTTTCGTATGGCAAATACGATAAACGCATGTACAGCGATTTGACCAGCGATCATCCGATTGACCTCTGTCGTTATCAGGTGGCAAACTGCTATATGGGGCGCATCGGTCTGATTAACAGCGGGGGCGCCTCGGGCGAAAATGATTTTGCCGAAGCCGCCGCCACTGCTGTGATCAACAAGCGTGCCGGTGGCATGGGCTTGATCTCCGGGCGCAAAGCCTTCCAGCGACCTATGGCGGAGGGGGTGAAGTTGTTGAACCTGATCCAGGATGTGTATCTAGACCCAAGCATTACAGTGGCGTGAAAAGTAATCGTCCCGAAGAGCGCTCTTCGGGACGATGTTGTTGTAGAAGGCTGAACACTGCCCTGACGGGCATTTTTTGATTCTGACGAATATCGGGAGAAGGAGATAAAGATGTTTCTAAAAGATGTGTCTTAATGCCCTTACGGGCATTTTTTGATTCTGACCCTTTATGACGCAAGCGTCAGGAGAGCACGTGATTGAATTAGTCTTAATGCCCTTACGGGCATTTTTTGATTCTGACTGATTAAAAACGGTTTAAATACAATTTTATTATTTTTAGTCTTAATGCCCTTACGGGCATTTTTTGATTCTGACATATACACGCGTGTACTCTTTCCTGGTCTTGCATCCAGTCTTAATGCCCTTACGGGCATTTTTTGATTCTGACGCAAGGTTTATAACATCTTGCCACGATGGTGATGTTGGTCTTAATGCCCTTACGGGCATTTTTTGATTCTGACGAAATCGCTCGAGAAAAAGGCTTTTCACAAAACGACTATTGTCTTAATGCCCTTACGGGCATTTTTTGATTCTGACTTATCTCTTCTGATGAGAATTTCATATACTATGAGAGCGTCTTAATGCCCTTACGGGCATTTTTTGATTCTGACGCCTCAGCTGCACTGCGTTCAATGCCCCGCGTGAGTACCGTCTTAATGCCCTTACGGGCATTTTTTGATTCTGACTCTACCCGTCGGGAGCGCGGGTGGTTTGCTCGTCAGCGGGTCTTAATGCCCTTACGGGCATTTTTTGATTCTGACTATATTATTCAAAGCGATATGTTTTACCTGAACGTCTAATGTCTTAATGCCCTTACGGGCATTTTTTGATTCTGACGAAACGCGGATGACAATCAATGGATTCCCATTCCGTGTGTCTTAATGCCCTTACGGGCATTTTTTGATTCTGACGGACGAACGCTATCAGTTCTGGCATCTGGGGCTATGGTCTTAATGCCCTTACGGGCATTTTTTGATTCTGACTGATGACCGAGTTGAAGAAAGAAGGATTGAATGTGTCTTAATGCCCTTACGGGCATTTTTTGATTCTGACCGACGACAATGTAGAAGTAGAAAGTGAACTTGACATGAAAGTCTTAATGCCCTTACGGGCATTTTTTGATTCTGACTTGTTTTGGATGTGGCGAGGGTGGGACAGCGATTGATTGGGGTCTTAATGCCCTTACGGGCATTTTTTGATTCTGACTTGTGGAGGTGATTTCATGAACATCGGAAAAGTCGTTCGTCTTAATGCCCTTACGGGCATTTTTTGATTCTGACAGTGGCAGGTTGTTGGAGTTTCTGCGAGTGTTGCTGGTGGGTCTTAATGCCCTTACGGGCATTTTTTGATTCTGACATTTTTGCTTGGAGTATGCATACTCATTTGCCTTCTTCTGGTCTTAATGCCCTTACGGGCATTTTTTGATTCTGACCTTCGTTGGAGGAGAAATATGAACACGACAAAGAAGGCTGAGTCTTAATGCCCTTACGGGCATTTTTTGATTCTGACTTGTCAACGAAACAGCACGTGTCGTGTCATTCGTCCAGTCTTAATGCCCTTACGGGCATTTTTTGATTCTGACTTATCATGAACATCGGAAAAGTCGTTCGCATCAGTCTTACTGCCCTTACGGGCATTTTTTGATTCTGACGAAGTATCTATGCCAGGCTTGCCGCTTGACGCCCGCAAGGTCTTAATGCCCTTACGGGCATTTTTTGATTCTGACTCACCATCCGTGATTGGATCGCCAGAAAGGATTTTCGTCTTAATGCCCTTACGGGCATTTTTTGATTCTGACCGATTCGGGGCAAACTATGCTCCATCCTGCCCAGAATCGAGTCTTAATGCCCTTACGGGCATTTTTTGATTCTGACTAACACCACACGCAATCACAATTTGTAATGAGGCTGGGGGTCTTAATGCCCTTACGGGCATTTTTTGATTCTGACTCAGACTTGCCCCGCTGTTTTGGTAAACCTCAAGCCGAAGGTCTTAATGCCCTTACGGGCATTTTTTGATTCTGACTCTTCATCGTCGCGATCTAGACGCTCTGCATATCTGTCTTAATGCCCTTACGGGCATTTTTTGATTCTGACACACGATGGAGACGCAATTGATGGCAATTTCTACAACGCGTCTTAATGCCCTTACGGGCATTTTTTGATTCTGACGAAAACGGCAAGGTGGCTCGTATCGTGTTTAGAAATGGTCTTAATGCCCTTACGGGCATTTTTTGATTCTGACCGAGTGAAGCCACGAGTAGTAGAAGAAGCCTCCGTGGTCTTAATGCCCTTACGGGCATTTTTTGATTCTGACTATCTGGTGCGCCCACCCAGCCGCGCCAGAACACGAGTCTTAATGCCCTTACGGGCATTTTTTGATTCTGACTGCGCTGGCGCTGCGGTTGAATGTGAGCCAGATGCGTCTTAATGCCCTTACGGGCATTTTTTGATTCTGACCAATAAGGGAGTGGTATGCCGACGCATGCTCGTGCGAAGTCTTAATGCCCTTACGGGCATTTTTTGATTCTGACTCAACAACGTGTACAGCAGTCGCGTTCGCGCTCGGTCTTAATGCCCTTACGGGCATTTTTTGATTCTGACAAATCAACGCAGAAATGCAACAATCTCTATCTCGAGAGAGTCTTAATGCCCTTACGGGCATTTTTTGATTCTGACTTGTTTTCTTCGCCCTTGGCATGTTGGCCGAGTATGTCCTCCGTCTTAATGCCCTTACGGGCATTTTTTGATTCTGACAGAATGAAAGTGACAAAAATTCAAACAGTGGACGGTCTTAATGCCCTTACGGGCATTTTTTGATTCTGACTCATCAGGAGGTTATGATGACAAAAACATTCCGCCGTCTTGTCTTAATGCCCTTACGGGCATTTTTTGATTCTGACCTAAACGGTGATAATTTACAAATCCTAAAGTCGCTTGAGTCTTAATGCCCTTACGGGCATTTTTTGATTCTGACATATTCCTGCATCAAAGTCTCTGCAAGCTCGCGGGTGGTCTTAATGCCCTTACGGGCATTTTTTGATTCTGACAAGGTCGACCGTGCGGAAGAGAATATCACTGACATATCCGTCTTAATGCCCTTACGGGCATTTTTTGATTCTGACTGCTGTATCAATTTGCATGATGAATGGGTCATCAATTCAGTCTTAATGCCCTTACGGGCATTTTTTGATTCTGACTCAGCGGCGCTTCACTCAACATCACTATCACGCAGGTCTTAATGCCCTTACGGGCATTTTTTGATTCTGACCTGGATTGGCTGGTGTTTCGGTTCAGCCCGCAGATGCTTGGGTCTTAATGCCCTTACGGGCATTTTTTGATTCTGACACACCATCCTGCTTGATGGAAAGGATGTGGTAAGATGGGTCTTAATGCCCTTACGGGCATTTTTTGATTCTGACAAAGGAGTAAAAAAGATGAACGAAGAATATGATTTTGGTCTTAATGCCCTTACGGGCATTTTTTGATTCTGACCAATGGCGTGGATATTGGCCAGCAGGTTGCCATCAGGTCTTAATGCCCTTACGGGCATTTTTTGATTCTGACTTGTGCGCTTGCTTGACGGTTTCCGACCTGCTTCGCAAGTCTTAATGCCCTTACGGGCATTTTTTGATTCTGACCCCTTCTCTTCTTTATCAACACACTTTCAAGATCGCAAAATAAGCGCTTGAGAGATATAAACTTTATCACAACTTTCCTACAAAAGACTGAAAGCAAATGCATAAAAATCAAACCTACTCAAAAACTTGCGTACCCCCCTTGCTCTCCGGGGCTGTTTTTGGGCAACTTCTGGCAGGGGTACGCAAAACCACTCAAACAATCATGGCTTGCGGGGGTGGTGTGACCTTTCCTTGTCCTACGCACCGAATTTTTACCCGGCATGTGGCACACAAAACGTAAATCCGTAAACTGTCCTCATTCTCATTCATGATCTTTTGCACTTTCTTGAGCAACTTTTCCAATTCGGCTTCATTCAGGTAAGCCTCGAAGACCGAATCCTGCACACGCTCCCCCACCGCCTCCATGGCTTTTGCCACCTTCACCAAACGTTTTGGGTCCGCAATATCATACGCCAGCAAGTAAAACACACGCTCCGCCATCTTCAATCTCCAATCTAAAATCTCCAATCTAAAATCTGCAATCTAAAATCTGCAATCTAAAATCACCTGAACCCCATGCCCCGAAAATTCGGCTCGCCGCTCTGAATGCAAGAAGCAATTTGCCGCGCCTGCTCGATGAGACACTGCCGCAGGGGAAATTGCATCCCGCGCAAAGGATGGGTGAAGCGGGTCTCCATGCGGCTTTCATACGCCTGCAAAAAGCGCCGCTGACCAGCCGCTCCAAGCAAAATGGGGCGTTCCGGCGGGCCGGGGCTGAAATCCTCGGGCGTCAGTTGACCGCCGTTCAGACACCACAACACGATTCCATCCACCACCGGGCGGAACTCCTCCAGCAGGTCCAGACCCAGGCCGGGGCGGTTGTACGCCACCTCGTGCAGGAACCCGGCATACGGGTCCAGCCCGACCGTCTGGACGGCGCTCGAACACGCTTCCGCCAGGAGCGTGTACCCGAAGGAAAGGAGCACGTTCACCGGGTCACGAGGCGGGCGGCGGTTGCGGTCGTCGAAGTTCCATTTCGGGTCGAAGAGTCTGCGCAGTCCCTTGAAATAAGCCGCCGTCGCCGCCCCCTCCACGCCCAGAAGCGAAGAAAGAGCGGTCTTGCGCTCCACCTCGTTCAGGGCGTGGGAGAGGCTTTCCACGCTGGAGGCAATCTCTGCATCGCCGCGTTCGCGGTTGTGACGTTGAAGCAGGGCGCGCTGATGCTGTAACTTGGCGCGGACGAACCCCTTTGCCATTGCCAGCGCAAAGGCGGGGTCGCCGCTGCGGGCATATTGGGCGCGGCGCAGCGGGACATGCGGCGTGACCTGCCCAACCAGCCGTCCGCGATACTCCCCGCGCTGACTGAGGAAAACCACCTCGGTGTTCTGCGCCAGAAACGCGTCTATGGCGGGCGTGGTCAACCCCACATTGCCGAAAATGACCACCTGCTCCACCTGCGAGAGGGGAACGCTCAGTAAGATTTCAGATTGTAGATTGAAGGATTGTAGATTGAAAGATTGTAGATCGGGAGATTGAAGATTGGCGTCGGGGGAGAGGTCGCGCTCCACCTGCACACGGCGGTTGCGGATGCGGATTTTGGTCTGTTGCTCCACAAGATATAAGGCTGGCATACGAACCTCCCTTCAGCGTTGTTAAGGTGCAGATTTTTTGATTGATGATTGTAGATTGGAGATTTAGCGTTTGTTGCGCATGTTGCGGGTGACGGTTTTGCGGGAGGAAACGAAAATGGCTGTCAATTCGTCGGCTTCTTTGCGGAGACCCAATAAACGTTCTGGAGGCAAGAGACCACTTTCTTCGATAAGTTCCAGCCAAAACGCGCTTTCATCCGCTTCTTCGATGACGATTTGCAATTTGGCTGAAAACTCTGCCTGTGAGCGCGCCCGGCAAGCCGCACGATAATTTGCTCCCACCGAAGTGGCGGAGCGCAAGACCTGCTTTCCGATGACATCGCCAATGTAATTTTTTGGCAGAGCCTCACACAAACGAATTGTCCGCAAAGCAAATGCCTTTGTCCTGGACTTCAACGCATCAGCATCCATACCTTCCTCCTTCTTCACTTCAATCCTCAATCACCAATCATCAATCATCAATCATTCTCCTCGCCTGCCCCAGCCCCTGCGTCGTCCCTGCGCCGATGCCCGAGAAGAGCGCAAACGCCGCCAGGGTGTGAATTTGTCCCAGCCAGAAACGGTCGAAGTTGGCGGCGGTAAAGGTAATCTGTCCCACCGCGCCGATGCGCATCCCCCCCTCCTTGAGCGGCACCGCGCGGCTCTCCAAGTCGAAGCGGCTGACCGCCAGGCACTCCTCGGCGTAACGGCGCAATTCGGGCATGAACGCCACCGGAGCAAACGCATTCCACTTTTCGATAAGGCTGTTGAAGACGAGCGAAGCGGTGGGGAGGGGATGAGAAAGTCCGCCGCTTTTGAAGACGACCGGACTGACGAACTGGAACGACACCCGGCGCGGAATCTCCACCCCGGGCAGGAACCTGCTCCCCAGCGCGCCGTACGAATCCTGCCCCGCCCAGGGCTGGGATTCGGTTACATGAGCCGCCGCCACGCTGAAAGGGATGTGATCCAGTTCCAGCGTGTTGCCTGCTGCGTGTTGGGCAAACTCCAGCAAGAGCGCGGTCAGTTCCGCCGTGAGGGAAGTCCAGCGCAGGGAATACGTCTCGCCGGGCAAAGGCGCGCCACTCTGACGGTTGAACTTTCCCATCAAGGTCGAAGCGGTGTAAGGACGAAGGGAATTTGCGATTTGCGATTGCGCCTCAGATGCCGGAGACGAAGCGTGCAGCCACTCCGCCAGAGCCGGGTTCGCCTGGCGGACGACCTCCAGCAGCGCCGCCTGCGAAGCGCGTCCCCACCAGCGAGGGAACTCTTCTCGGGCGGAGGGAACTTCCAACGGTTGAAGGGTGAGAACGAGAGAAAGAAGGGACATGGCTTGAGAGTAATGATTGTAGATTGAAGATGAGCAACTTACAATCTTCAATCTACAATCTTCAATCTACAATCTCCAATCTAAAATCTAAAATGCCTCGCCTCATCGCGCACTGCCTGCAGGTTGATCACCTCCGCCACTTCGAAACGCGGCGGGATGGCGCCCTCCACCGGCTTGAGGCGCAAAATCGGCGGGAAGTAGCCCATGCGCCCGTGCAATTCCGCCAGCGTGAGGGCGGCGATGTAATTGTAGGAAGGCAGATTGACAATGATGGGCGCGGTCTGCCACTCTTCGGGCGTAAAGGTGACGGCTTTGAGAATCTCGCGCAGTTGCGGCAGGAAGGGCTTGCTCTGGTCAAAGTGAATCGGCAGAGCGATGACCTGCTCCAGCGTTTTTTTGGTCAACGCCTCGATTTGCGCTTTCTGTTCAGGGGTGAGGGGGTGGGAGAAGTTCAGTAAAATCATTTTCGATTTCCGATTTTAGATTGGAGATTTTAGATTGCGGATTGGGGTCCGAGGGTTTCATCGAGTGCGGCGCGCAGGCGATTCTGACTGGCTTCATCGAGTCGCCATTTTCCCGGCGCGGCTTCGCGGATGGATACTAGCACGACTTGAATCCCATAGGCTTTTGCCAATTTTTGTAATTGTTCGCCGGGCATCTTTGCCACGACCCAAATACGACCGGTGTATGTTCCCAAATATTCTCTGCCCGCGATGGTCGTGAGTTGATCCAAGCCATCGCGCTTGCGCTTGTTTTGGCTCAAGCCGCTTTTCGCTTCGATGACCGCCGCCTGATTGCCGCGCTGGACAAGGAAGTCAATTTCGAAGGCGGGGTATTGCAAATTATGGCGCACTTCGTCCGCTTGTGTGCGCAGAAACATAAACAAAGCGGTTTCCTGTTCATTGCTTGATGGTTTGGATGGCACTGGCTGCAAACCGTGCGCCTGCAAGTAGTCCTCCGGTGAAATCAAACGCGGCAAAACATCAGCCGTGTGTTCCATGCCGTTTGTGGTGAAATTCAAGCGATACAGTTTCGACTGTTTTTTCTCGCTTTCGAGATAAGCCACTTCCGCGCGGAACGAACGCGCCACTTCATAGCCCGCCCATGCCATCGGCTTGGTACCGCCGGTCAGGTTGAAAGTCATGCCGGGCTGATAAACCTGCTCGAAGGCAGCGCGGATGCCTTCCAGGTCATACGCATCTGCCAGAGGGAGCAATTGGGCGTGAGGCAAAAGAGCGCGCAGGTTTTCTGCCACGCGGCGCGTGCGCTCGCTGTGCGCCAGAATGTGCCGCGCGGGTTGGAGCGCACGGTCAACCAGCAAGACGGGGATGGGCTGTTCGCCGATGAGGGAGAGTAACATTTCAGATTTTGGGATTTGGTGATTGGAGATTGGTTCAGGAAACAAGTTGACCTGCCTGCATACGTGGAAACTGCGGGCTGTCCACTTTGACGCGGAGAGCATTCAAGCCCTGTTCCAACAGACGCAAGGTTTCGCTGTGCATTTCGTTGTAAACGTCCTCGTCACAAGGTTGAGCGCCATGCGCCAGGATGGAGGTATTTCGCTTTTCAAGCGCTGCCAGAATTTTTTTCCTCTCCGAAGCAAAAGATTTACCAAGCGGGTCTTCCAGAGCATTCAGCAAATCGTAATCTTCCAGCAGACCAAGTTTGATTTTTCCCTGACGATTGGCATACGCCTGGCGGATATTTTCGGGCAACAAGTCTAGTTTCAGGTCGCTGGAATCCAGCGATGGTTCACGCTGCTTGAGCCGGATTTGCGCCAGCATTTCCAGAGCGCGATAAAGGCGGGCAACGGCATCGTCATACCGCCCCCGCGCCGCGCGCCGTTCGGCATTCCGCACCAGGTCAAAAACCGGCTCGTAACCCGTGCCTTTCGATTGGCCGGTCAGGATTTTGAGAAATTTCCATTGTGGAACAATTTCAGCCTGATAAGGGGCAAGGATTTGCGCTGCGCGGGCATGGTCAAAGCGGTCCCAGGTATCGAAACCGCGCGAGAGAGTCACCATCCGTTGAATCTCTTTTTGCAGTTCTGCGCTCAGCGGCGCGGCGCGCACCAGGTTTTCGACCAGTTGCCCGGCCGAGGAATAAGCGTATTGATTGAACAGTGCTTCCGCTTGTTCCAGTTGTTGCCGGGCGCGCACTTCCCAGGTATTGACCAGACTTGCCATCTCCGTACCATCACGCACTTTGAGCAAATCGGTACGGTTCCCACGCACCACCGAAAGTTCCCAACCCAATTCGAGGGCAACGACAATGAGAGCGGCTGTCATAGTTTTCGTACCGCCGGTGTAATCTGCAATTTTTCGCCAATCGACGCGCTCAACGGTATGTTTATTCAACCCATCGCGAATTTTCTGGTAACACAGATGCAGAGTATCAGGGTCATCCAGTTCAATGAATGCGTATTTATCAAGCGGCAAGCCGGTTTGTGCCAAAATGTTCGGCAAAGGCGTTTTATCTTCGGCGGAACAGGGCTTACCCTGTCCATCCACCATAGGACGACTGCCTCGTGAGCCAGTAGAGACGATAAAGATAACAAAGTCTGGATTGTAATCACGGATGGCAGTCACAATCGGTGCGCACGAGCCGCCAACGGTGAGGGCAAGAAGCATAGATGTCATGATATCCTCCTGCACTCTACTTGCCAGACTCTTCCAACTTGCTTTTTGCCAATGACTTCGCAGACCACAATATCACCCTCTTTATATCGTTTGCTTGTATCATTGTTTTCAGCAGAAATATGGGCATAGGCGACAGTATCATCTAATCCAGGAATGAACAAATCCAAAGCCCTATCTTCCTGGTTAAACACTTCGCCTTTGAAGCGGTCGCCGATGTTGGGGATGCCGGTGAATTCGACAATCAACGGTTTGGGCTGGGGCTTGGGAGCGGGCTTGGGCGAAGGCGCAACACGGGCGGGAGTTTCGCTCGTTGTTACCGTCTCCAAAATTCGTTTTTGCCAGTCAGTTTCCATAAAATCAGCGCCTTCTTCTGCCACATTGACCAGTACCCATCCTAACGGATAACCTAGCGGCGCGCGTTGGTCTTTATAGGGTAGTCGGCGGCTCATTGGGAACTCATCGCCGCTTTGGTAGTCGTTGGAATGATGCGCTCCAAGCCTGAAACCGCTAATAATTTCCAGCATAAAATTATCGTCTTCGCGCAATCGCCCATCAAAAGTTTTTCCATCCCAACCGGTTCCCCAACCCAATTGCAACAAGAAAGCAGATTCGTTTTCGGCGGCTTGCAGGCTTTGCCAGCGGCGATAAAGATTGATGGCGTTTGAAATTTTTGGCGAACTGTTTGCCTGATTGATGTAATATGCAATTTCGGTTTCCATGCGCTGACGGGCGTATTGCTGGCAGATTTTCACCCATTCGGTCAGGCGTTTGGGGTCGCCAAAGTTCAATTTTTTCCATTGCTCGGATTCTTCAGTAGAACCAAATAAACGCATGTCAATTTTGATGGTGACGCCATCCAGCACAAGCCCGGATGGGAGCGTTTCGAGGCTGGAAATTTTATCCACTCGCTCACTGCTCCAATTCCGATATACGGCTGCATTGATTAACTGCATTTTTTTTGGGTCAATGGGCTGGCTGTCCGAAACGTGCAAAGCGCGCATCAGGTCGTAGTTTGGGTCGCTGCCAGGCATATCTCTATCTGGTTTTCCGCCAAAGATGTCGCGCTCGTAACGGCTCGCGGCATATTTCTTGTTCTTTTGTGTCAATGGGCTAACTTTTTGTAAATCTGGGCGCAAACGTTTATTTTCCCACTCCCACCACCCAATTGCCGTGCGAAGCTCGCCTTTCAGGCTGGAGCCGGGCAGGTAGGGCTGGTCATAAACGTTTTTGATGAACTCACGCACGCGCCCATCCTGTGAAAGCGCCTGGCCGGGGATGTGATAGCGGAAAAGCGGACTGCCGTCTTTGTATTCCCGCTCATCGGTTATCAGGTCGGCAGGTTTTGCCTTCGCCAATTGCTCAACAATTTTCGGGTCGTCAATGTTCTGCGTTTCGAGCAAGACATCTTCATCGAAACGCCAAATCTCGCCGTGTTTTTCGGCAAAATCATAGCCGCGCAACATCTCCTGCCCGTTGCCGATGTGCAGAGGAGTAAGAACGGTGATTTTCAGCCGATAGGTTTTGTAATCGTATTTCGTCATGGCGTCACCTTCCGTTTCCAATTCAGCGCCAGGGCAAAGCCGGGGCGATAAACATTGTGCGGAATGCTCCGAATATATGTACCGGGCTTTTCCTTGTCTTCATATTCTGGTGTAACATTCGCCGCGTCGCCTTGCGGGTTGCCCGCTATCAGGCTGCCTTCGCTCACCAGCCAGAGACGCTTGCGGCGTTGGGCGGCGGCGTTTTCGGGCGTGCGCAGCCAGCCTTCCACCGCTTCCAGTTTGTAGGCAGAGTTGCGCTGAAGCAGGCTGATTTCATCTGCTTTTGGATGCCAGCGGCTGAGCAGGTAAGCGGCGGATTGCGGGGCGTTAAGTGGAAGTTCGCCTTTTGGCTCCCAGGTGAAATGTCCATAGCCTGCCGTGCGTTCGCCGCCCAGACCGGAATCGCCTAATACGGTCAGCAATTCAGACAAACTGAAAGTTTGTCCTACAGCCACAGCGCCAAACCACAAGCCGCAGCCGGCATTGAAAACCACCCGCTCGGACTGGAACAGGTTGGAAGCGGAACTGACGCGGTCCACGGTCACGCGCGGCGCGGTTTGAGTATCGTAAACTTTCTTGCGGCGCAGAAGCCACCAATCTTTTTCCGGTAGTCGCCACGCTTCTGGCAAATCCTGTATTTCATCTGGCAGCATCCAGAACGCGCCGCCTTGCAGGGCAATTCCCGTTTTGGGGTCTTTGTTTTCGTCTTCGGGGAAGAGAAAGCCATCCAGATATTCGCCGCCCGCCGCTTTGAGCAGGAGTTTTTCAGAGACGTAGCGAATCTTCTTCAGGCGTTTTCCGGCGCTTTCGGCTTTGAGCGTTTTTTCTTTGAACAATTCCCGCAAATCCACCGGCTTGGGGTAAAAGCGCACGCCACCTGCAAACGGGAACGCGGACGTGACGCGAAAGGCGGGTTCGCCGTTTTCGGGCAGAATCTTGTTCACGTCCCTGCCCAGGTGCCGCCAGGTGTCGAGCAGCGCGGCAAAGAGCGTATCGGACGGTACGCTTTCGCGCGACTCTTCTACGCTTTCCACCCCGCCCGCGCCGATGTGAATCCCGTGCGGGAAGGTGAGATGATAGATAGTCAATTGGGGCATGAGACCTCCTGATGTGGCGCAAGTTTCTGGCTTGCGCCTGCGCGAAATGGCAAATCGGAGATTTGCCCTACGAAATTGCCGCCCTTATCTTGCTTTGAAGGTCGCTTAAATCCAAGGCGTTCAGGGCAGGATATTCAGCTATTGTTTTTCGTTCAGAAACAGGTTTGTCCGCTTCCAATGTCGGACGTATCTCAATTTTGATTTGCTTGAATTTAACCTTACCTGAACCGCGCGAACCGCCGCCTCCCAAATAATCATCTTCCACCAATTGCATGGCTTTGAACACTTTTTCAATGCGCTGAACATCTTCAGGATAGTAAATTCCATACACAAATTCTGCGCCTGAAAATTCCGCGCCTGCCGGAACGCGCTCAAACGGGCGTGGATTAGCGGCAGAAGTGACGCGGTCAATCGAGACTTCGGTTTTGACTTCAGTAAAGGGCATGTCAGTCTGCGCTTTTCTCAATTTCTCAATACTTTCGGCGCTCAAAAACGCATCTCGAACAAGCAGGCGGGTCGGCTCGGAAAACGATTGTTGCCCCGAAACGCCAAAGACATGGCACACATCACATTTCAAATAGTCTTCTTCCTTTTGGCACACATGGAACGCTGGAGTTCTGGGGGGAAAATTTATTTCTTTACCCTCGTACTTATCCAACAGACTCCGCATTTTCCCTTTCAGCGACGAACCGGGAATATATGGCTGGTCAGTCAAACGGTCACGAATGACAGTGTTCTCCACACCTCCTATTTCGATGCCCGTATCTGAACCGCCAATATGTAAACCGGTTTTTGCTTCAATCGTAAAGGTGATGAACACCTGCGCCAGCAATTTAATTTTCTTGGTCATTTGTGCCTCCGTTTTTTCAATAGACTAATTGCCACCATACGCTTTGTGATACGCCAGGATGGCTTCAAAGAAATTGACAAAACGCTCAAAGCGTTCAGCGCGTTTTGAAGAGTCGCCATCAACAACCAACTTAACCGCAGGCTCAAGAACTTTTACCAGGTTCTTCACTCCCTGTCCTTTTTCTTTTTCCTTGCGATATTGCATTTTAGGAATCAGCAAGCGCAATCGCGTCCAGGGCTTTTCCGAATTAAATGTCCCATCATTAGAGACTTGTGACACTCGTAACTGTCCTTGAATCTGACGCACTTCGCCAAAAATGGCGCGAATTTGAGAAGTGGTTAGATTCTCTGCCAAAAACGCTCCAAGAATATCTGCCCACTTAACAAGCAATTTAGCGCTTTCATCATCAGGGATAACACCTGGCAAGATAACACTTTGAAGCGTTTGGTCATCAAAATTAATAGAAGCGGTTGGATTAAAACCCCAAGTTCTAAATCTGTCTTGCCAAGTCTTTTCTTTATTCTCACGTTCACTGTCTTTCTTGATATAAGACAAATCAGGGAAACGAAAAGTTATCAGATTCATTGTTCCTCTCCTTTCAAAGTTGAATTACGGGTTGCCAGTTCCGCCCACCGTGCGCCGACGCCGGTATATTCCAGCATATCGGGGCGAGTATGAAAATCACTGATGAGCGTTTGCTCATTCGTATTCATTTTTTCGCTGTCTTTTCGAAACATCCTCCTCAGCAAATACACGATTCGCCAGTTCCAGGGACCGTAAAGCGTTTGCGGCTTTTTATCGGGCTTGATGTCTTTGCCAGCCTTGCGGCGTTTTTTCTCCGCCTCGGCATATAGGGCATAGTTCATCAGCAATTTGCGGATGACGGCAGTGCGCTTGTTATCATCCAGTTCTGCCAGCCGCTCTTTCAACTTCTTGGCTTCGGTAAAGTTTTTCCACGGCAAGGGTTGACCCAGGAAGCAGAAGACGTTTTTCTTTTTCGGCTTTTCCGCCTTCTCCGCATCTTCATCCCACCAGGCATGGCTTTTAGCGGCATTTTCGGCTTTTTCGGCATCTTTAGCGGCTTTGGCAAGCGGATACTTTTCCGTCACCAGAACCATGCCGCCGCTGATGTGAATGCCGGGATGCCCGCCAGTGTATTTGTGCAAGTCCTCATTCACCTGCCAGGCAAATTCCACCAGTTCATCCCACGAGCCGACGAAGAACAGGTCATCGCCGCCGGAGTAGATGGCGTAGAGCGCGTCGCCGTAAAGCGGCACATCTTTCTCTGGTTTTCCTTCTTGTCGGGCTTTGGCTTTGCGCTCTTCATCCGCCTTGCGACGTTTTTCATTGAAACTTTTGGCAACTTCGCCCACCCAGCCCTCGAAGAACAGGCTGATGGAAAAACTGAGCGAAGCCATGCGCGAGAGCGTGGCGTCGTTGCCCAAGCCTTCGGCGAAGAGTTTGCCCAGGTTGTCCACATCGGCGCGGAAGACGCCCAGGCGGGTGATGCCCTGCGATTGGTATGCCAGAGCCCCAAACGGCTTGACAGGATTATCGGAGTCCAGGGCAGGCAAATCGTCTACCTTGCCCTGCAGTTGGAGAATTTCCTCGCGACTGATAATCGGCGTCACGTTCACCAGCAAACGGCGAACCAAGACCTTGCCGCTAGCCTGGTCTTTTGCTTTCTCGAAAGCATCATCGCTCAATGCCCAAATGCGGCTACAGGCTTGCACTTTGTCGAAAGTTTCTCCAATCTCGATTTCAAACCCCAAATCCTTGAGCGCTTCTTCATAGCCAGATGAGATTTCTTCGCCGGTCAAATCAGCAACTTGTTTAGGGTGAGTGAGAAAGTTCCAGCCAATCAATTGTGCCTTGCGTAACTCTTCACCCAATTTCTCGTAAGACCGACAAGCCGGGCATTTGCGCGTGCCTTCATCATCTTTGTCTTTCTTGATGAGTCTGGTATCGGGGTGTTCCCGTCCGCAAACCTGACATTGCTTTTCCTCATTCCCGCCATGTCCTTGCGGCTTGAACAGGATTTTCAACTCGTTTTCATCCAACTCCGCAAAACGCCGGTTCTTGACCACCGCTACCGCCCGCGCCAGTTCGCCCCATTTATCGCTCAAGGGATGACGTTTTTCCGTGCCATCGGGGTTTTTCTCCTGCGGGCGCATGAAGTCTTTGGCTTTGAGCAGAATACCCTCGATGGCCACGTACAAATCGCCCTGATGGTGCTTGTAGAGAATGCGGCTGAGTTTTTGGCGGATAACAGACAATTTTTTGGCGTCATCTGCCTGCGCCAGCAGGTAGAAATTCCCGCCGCCGCCGTAAATCAGGTTGGTATAGGGCAAGCCCAACTCGCGCAGCACAAAGCGCGCCGCCGCTTCGGTGAGCAATTGCAGGTAGAAGGAACGTCCGCGCAGGGCGGAAGTGGCGCCTTTGTTGGTGATGGTGTAAATGAAATCCTGCACACCGGAAATATCGCCACCCACCAGCAGGGCGACTTCCTGGCTGAGCAATTCATCGTCACCCGAAGCAGGCTCTTTGCGGAAAGCGCGCTGAACAGCTCCTAATAAGTTTTCGATTTTCTTTTCTTCTTCTTTCACCAAACACGCCGCCAGCGCCGCCGTCATGCGGCTGTGGTCGTAAAGCGAAACGTCAGGGACATCGTAATAAAATGCTGATGGCACACACCATGTCAGCCGTTGCATTTCTGCGAGCATATATTCAAGATAGGCCTCAGTTTCGGCAATCGCTTTCTTGCCAGACTCTTCTAGCGCCTGGCGTAGAGTATCATAGTCGGTTCTTACCTGTTCTTCACTGTTGTGTGGTTTTTTATCCGACTCGACATATTTGCCAATCAACTGCATCAAAAGCGGTTGGAGGGGCAAGTAGTGAGTTTTTTGCTTTTGAGAGCCATCAAAAGCAATTCGATCAAAAATCGAAACCAATTGTTGGGGTGGCTTTTTGTCTTTTTCCGGTTTTAGCATATCCGAGCGTTCGCCCGCGCTCAACTTATCCGCCAGCGCGACCAGTTTGCTCAAAAACCGCTCCTGCGCAGGTGATTTCTCCGGCTGGTGATGATACCCGCCTGCCAGCGCCGCCGCTTTGTATTTTTGGGGAACAACAGTATTGGCGAAATAAATAGACCATGTGGCGTGAACTGGCTGCCCGCTGTCTTTCAAGTCAGGCGCATATTCCCAAGGTTTCTCCAGCGACCTTTGACGCACTTTTCCCACATCATGCAGCAGACCCGCCAGGGCGGCTAAAAATACCTTCTCATCTCTTTCCGTCATGTGGTCTCCTTTCTGCCAATCGGCAATCCCCTACAGGGACGATGTCAAAAATCATCAATCGTCAATCATCAATCGAAAATCTCCCGGTTTCCCCCTTTCTCCCCCTGTACCGAGATGGTAACAGTGTAGTTGAATCCTGCCATCCTGTCATGCGGGAAAACCCGTATTTTGATTGTAGATTGTAGATTGTAGATTGCAAATCACATTCATCAATCATCAATCATCAATCATCAATCAATTTCACCTGCTCCAGTGGTAGAACGACGCCAGCAGACGCACCAACTGTGCCTGGTTGACATCGGGCAAATCCCAGTGTTCGGCGGCTTTGCGGTAAACATTGCGCAGGTGTGTCTCTATCGTGCGCGGCGAGAGTGAGAGTCGCTCGGCAATTTCGGCTTGGGTCAAGCCATCGCGTGCCAGCAAGTCCAGCACATCGCGTTCGGCGGCGCTGACTTTGGTGAGCAGGAAGATGCGAGCGGCATCCCATTGCTCACGCAGACGCAAATCCGCTAGGCGCTGCGCCGCCTCGAAAGGGTCTGTTACATCGCGCAAAGCATCGAAGACGGGAGAGAGCCGCCCCCAGGGGATGATCGGAATCGGGATCAGCCGCACCCATTCTTCGGGTCCGGCATGAAGCGCACCTGAGGATTCCAAATTGGGATGGGATGCCAAGTGCCAGAGGTGGTCCTCATCATCGAACAACATTTGCGCAACTGCCATACCGAAAACGGTCAATGTACGGCGACCGCCGGCGATGAGGAAGTGAATGGTTTTTCCATCCAATTTTAGTTGGCGCACTGTTTTGTACATAACGTGAAAAGCGGCGTCCAATTCCTCCGGCGCGGTGACATCTTTCAGAGCCCCTTTCTCATCGTGCAACTCCAAGAATTGATAGGGGGGATGAGGCACGGGGTCATTGAGGAGTTTTTGTAATGCTTCTGCAGTTTGCGGGCGGCCTTTATTCGTGTGCAAGACAATTGTTTTTTCGGGTATTACCCCCTCTTCTTGCAGACAGTCGAGCGCTAGCGTAACGAGTTGGGCTTTTGCCCCTAGTGTGGCGATTAATACTTTGTCTCCCATAGGAGCAATTATAACAACCCCCCTATGGAAGCCCTTGCTTTTGAGATTGATATGCAATAGACTTTATCGGTAACAAGCAAGAGGTTCTGATTTCAGCATCGAATTTTCACGAATGACCCGAAGAATTCGCGCAATTCGAGATGTTCGATATCCAAAAAATTATTGCCGATAATGTTTGTTAACGTGAATTCGGGATAAACGTTTTGAGGCAGCAGCGCTCTCCCTCACCCCTTCACCCCTCTCCCACTGGGAGAGGGGCAGGGGTGAGGGATGGCAAGCAACGCGAAGCATGAGCGTTTGTTTGCAACAGAGCAAGGTGGAAAATTTATCGTCAAGTTACTCAGTGATGAAAAGTCCCTGTCCCGAACTGACGTTTACTTATTTTTCACTTCGACTATCCTGCTACTCATACCGCCAAAGTATTTTTCAATAGACCCTCACTCTTGGAAAGTTCTTCTCCATGCCTCAATCCGACCAGGGAATCACAAACAACCGCTACGTTCTCATCCCGCGCACAGCAATCTTTTTGCGCCGCGGCGATGCGTATCTTTTGCTCAAAGGAGCGCCAACGAAACGCTTGTGGGCAAACAAGTACAATGGTATCGGTGGCCACGTGGAGCGAGGGGAGGATGTGCTTTCTGCGGCAAAACGCGAGTTGTATGAAGAAACAAGCCTCACTGCCGACCTTTGGCTGTGTGGTACGGTCATTGTGGACGCGGGGGAGAAGGGAATCTGCCTCTACGTCTTTAGCGGGGAATGCTTAGAGGGTGAACCAAAGCCATCGAAAGAAGGAACAGCCGAATGGATTCGCTTTGATGCGCTGAGGGATCTGCCGCTTGTGGAAGACCTGCCGGTTCTACTGTCGAAAATCCACAGCATGAAGCGTGGCGATCCCCCATTTAGCGCGCGATCTTATTACGATGAAGATGGGAAATTAATTGTTCAGTTTGCAGAATAAAAAGGGATCCGCTTTTGGATCCCTTTTTTTCTTTCATGATTGGGCGAAAGTGTCAATCAGCAGTTTGTAGTTCCCGCCAACGGGGTAAAGGATGGGACAGGTGCATCCGCGCTTCTTGTATTCCTCCACTTTGGCTTTCGCTTCGGCAGGTGTCCCGGAGGCGGTGATTTTGAGGACGAGTTCATCAGGTACAAGGTCCTTGGCTTTCATGACCTGCTCTTTGGTAGCGGGCCAACCCAGAATGGACTGAATTTCATGAACAACTTCATTCGACACATTCGAGGCTTTCGCAATGTGAGGTTGCTGGGCAATGTACTGGCACAACAACATCTTGGAGTAGTCAATCGCCCTGTCGTGGTCTTCGTCCACCGAGCAAACGATAAGTTGAGGGCGGTCGAAATCTTCCATCCTGCGCCCCGATTTTTTCAGCCCTTTATCGAGCAATTCCATGGCGCGATCGTTGTATTCGGGAGCGACGCAGTAATTCAGCACCACACCATCTGCGATCTCGCCGCTCAACTCCATCATCTGATCACCCGTTGCGCCGATCATGATCGGGACGTTGCGCGGCTCGCGGCGTCCGTACACCACGTCTAACTCGATGTCGTTGACGTGGATAAATTCACCGTGAAAGGTGACGCGTTCCATCCTCAAGAGCCTGCGCAACACCTCAACCGTCTCGCGCATGGCAAGAAGCGGCTTTCTCCTTTCAATTCCCACATTCTTTGCCAGCGGGTCCCACCACGCTCCGATGCCACAGATCACGCGATTGGGGGCAAGATCATCGAGCGTGAGGAAAGTGGCGGCAAGCAGACCGATATTGCGCGTCCAGTTATTGATGACGCCGGAGGCAACCTTGATGCGCTCGGTTACTGCTGCATAAGCCGCCATCGGAACAATGGCATCACGCACCAGTCTCGACTCGGCTTGCCACACCGCCTCAAACCCTCTTTGTTCCGCATACTTGGCATATTCCAGTCCCTCGCGCAGGTCATGCGAGTCTTGCAAATAAAGCGCAACGCGTTCAGCCATGATCTTCTCCTCTTCGTAAATGATCTTTTGACTTGCCTTTGCTCTATCGCAAACAATGCCCAGCGCTCGACTTTCTCTCATCCTGAGAGGATGAGAAAGAGAGAAATGGGCTAAAAGGAACGTTCGAGATTTTTCACAATCTCCAGGTCCTCCGGCACATCCAAATCCAGACCGAGTGAAGGCAGATCAACAACCTCCAACCTCGCACCTGCCGCCTTAGCGCGCTCGCAATGCCGCTGGAACGAATTTTCACCGAAATCATACTCGATCAAACCCGATGGTGAGATCAACAGCGCGTTTGTTCCTCTGTGATGTCTATCTGGTGCAATGACAACAACTGGCGGATCGTTTGCGCGCTCGATCAAGGCTAACACGTCTTCGCGCGAGATCAGAGGCAAATCGGCGGGCAGGATCAGCACGCCGCGCGTGGCATACACCTGCGCAATGATCGTAGCGCGCTTGAGCGCCATGTTCAAGTGCAATTGACCATCTTCCAGAACCGTGCGGGCGCCATAATTGCGCGCAATGGTCAGCGCCTGCGGGTCCCGGCTAATGACCAGCACCTGTTCCAATTCCTTTAGCCCAGAAAGCGTCTTCAGCGTATGCCGCAGTAAAGATTGATTCAACTCTGCGCGTTCTTCATCCGATAAAGTTCCAGCCAGGCGCGATTTGCCGCGCCGCAAAGGCTTCACGGGGACAATTGCCCAAATGGTCATAACATCGTTCCTATAAAAGTCAAAATCTCGCTTGCCAGACGAACTCTATCTTCAAGACCGACCATGATGGTATTGGTTACAAATGTCCGCATATTCAAACCCCTTACACTTTCTGAAAGTTGCGAATCAATGCGATCCAAAACGAAGCCACTCACCAACCCGCGATAATGTTCGGCAACAGCGAGCGCCGAAGGTGTGATGCCCAGTTCGCGATACATTTTTGCCGCCGGTCCTTTGATCGCCTGTCCACCTACGATAGGAGAGACAGCAACGACCGGTTTGATTCTATCCAATTGTGCGAAGATGGATGTGAAGATGGTGAGAATGGGATCAATGCTCACCCAGGGATTCGACGGACAAATGACGATTGCCTCTGCCGACTCAACCGCTTCACGCGCCCCCGGAGTGGGTTCCGCTAAATGAACCCCCTCGAACCGAAAACCTTTCACGCGTGGCTCACACTTGCGGTGAACGAAATACTCCTGAAACGGCAAATCTCCCTCCTCTGTCTCGACGATGGTGCGCACGGGCTGGTCGCTCATCGGCAGAACGGTATGCTTGACTCCCCATGCTTTGCAAAAATCGCGCGTGATCTGTGAGATAGATTGTCCCTCTTTCAACCGCCGCGTGCGTTCGAGATGCGTAGCCAGATCGCTGTCGCCAAGATTGAACCAGTCGGGCGCGCCGAGGCGCTTGAGATTTGCCATCGCGTTCCACGTCTCCTCGGCGCGGCCCCAGCCTGTTTGCGGATTGGCGAGTCCCGCAAGGGTGTAACAGACGGTATCCAGGTCCGGGCAAATATACAAGCCGAAATGCTCAAAGTCATCGCCGGTGTTGACGATGATGGTCAGGTCTTCAGGGGGGAGAATCTGGGCGAGGCCGTGGGCGAGTTTTGCGCCGCCCACCCCGCCGGCAAGGGCAGTGATGCGCATGGGTGCTATCGTCTTGTGTTTTGGGAGTCCGAAAAAACCTTTCCTATGTTTCTACCCCTGCCATTTCCAAAGCGCATAGAGCAGGCCGAGCATCAGCAAAATCAGCGGCGCTTGAGGCAAGATCGCCCACCAGCGTTTATTCCGCCGGATGAACCAGGCCGCGAGCCCCTGAAGGAGCGGGAAAATCACAGCCAGCAGGCGAAAATCCGAAGCCCCCATCAGATAAATAGTGAAAGGCAGAATGGTGAAGACGCTTGCGATTGCCCACCGCCAGTCCTTTCTCCACGCGCCAATCAACACGAGCAGGATGGATACGGTTACGCCGGGAAAACCAAACCAGGGAGCGATTACGTTCGAAAGGAAATCGTACATGTCAATTTCTCGCTTTTGCCAGCCAGTCTTTCAATTCACGTTCCGCCTGTTGATATTCCCGAACCGCCTGAGCGAGCATGGATTCCAGCGCGGCAGCATCCAGTGAGTTGCCTTGTCGTTCCATTGTCTCGCACAGTTGACGCAAGTCATTTGCGCCCACCGTCGCCGAATTGGATTTGAGCGTATGCGCGGCGCGCACGAACTCTGTCCGCTTTCCGTCGGCGATGAGTGTTTTCATTTCTTCCAGGGCTTTGGGGGCGCTCGTCAGAAAGGTCTGCACGATGTCGGCAACAAACGCATCGGCCTCCTCTCCCATGAACTCGCGATACTTGTTGAGCGCAGAGAGGTCCAGCGGCATGTCAGTCTCCTGATAATGAGGTCTCGCCGTGCATTCGCAGTGGGCGGGTGGTCTTGCGCGGCAGCGGCACGGTGTTTTGCAGGACGCGCACCAATTCCTCCACTTGAATCGGCTTGCTGATGTAATCGTCGAAGCCGGCTGAGAGGAATCGTTCGCGGTCGCCTTCCAGGGCATTGGCGGTCACTGCTACCAGGCGCGGACGCTTGCCGGGCGGGTATCGTTCAATGATGATGTGGGC
>DATLZK010000046.1:0-40237 GCA_035574015.1 Anaerolineales bacterium | reverse complement strand
TCTTGCACTTCAAAGGTGACCTCTCTCCCGCCTCAGCAACAGACCGTTTACCTGCACCGCGACAAAAGCGGACGCGGCGGCAAGGTGGTGACGCTGGTGAAAAATCTGGTCCTCGCCGAAGATGCTTTGAAGTCCCTTGCCAAAACGCTCAAACAGGAATGCGGCTCCGGCGGGACGGTCAAGGACGGCGTGATCGAAATTCAGGGTGAACACCGCGAGAGGATCGCGGCTGTGCTGGAGCGGCTGGGGTATCGGGTGAAGATTGCAGGAGGGTGAACGGACAAAACGGCGGCTCTTATGCCGCCGACTCGTTCATACCCTCGCCACAAGCCCTTGCAAGATTTCGCCGATGATCCGATACCGAACAGGCACAAAGTGAACCTTCGCTTTGTGTTTTTCCATCATTTGGCGAATGTTCCCGGGCGACGCGCTCTCCTCCAACATTTGCAAAACGGTCTTCCGAATGATTTGTCTAACCTGATTGCTCATCAAAAAGCCCCTTTTCTATGCGGTATCGCTGACGAACCTCATCCAAAACAATTAAGTGGCTATTTTCCTGCAAATACCAATGCTCCCATCCGTTGCATGGCGCGCCGTTCATGTAATGACTGCCAGCCTTATGGATACTTCCTTCAAAGCCGTCCGCTGTACGAACTCGCGCATCGGGTTTGATTGTTGCAAAGCGCGATTTGTCTTTTGCAAAAAATAGTTTTTGGCCCGGCTGGAGGTAACCATTTTCCACTAACGCGGAAAATTCCACTTTGGGAGCAGATTTGCTTTTACTTCGTACGTCAAAGACTTTAGGATCAAACATTTCTGGTTGAACTGCATCAATCCGTTTTTGCGCGACTCGGATGTATTTTTCTTCACGTTCAATTCCAATCCAGTTTCGGTGAAGTCGTTTGGCAACCACACCAGTCGTCCCGCTTCCGAAAAACGGATCCAGGACAACATCGCCGGGATTGCTAGATGAAAGAATGACGCGATACAGCAGCGCCTCGGGCTTTTGCGTTGAATGCGCTTTGCCGCCATTTTCATCCTTAACCCGTTCTGACCCGGTAGCCAAAGATATCAGCCACCAGTCGGAACGCATCTGTTTCTCATCATTCAACCCCTTCATGGCTTGGTGATTGAAGGTATATTTTGCACCCTTGCCCGAACTTGCCCAAATCAACGTCTCATGAGCGTTGGTAAACCGCACGCCGCGAAAATTGGGCATGGGATTAGTCTTTACCCAAATCACGTCGTTCAAAATCCAGAAACCCAAATCCTGCATAATCGTCCCGACGCGAAAAATGTTGTGATATGTGCCGATGACCCAAATCGAGCCGCTGGACTTCAACACGCGCTTGCAGGCGGTCAACCACTTGCGAGTAAATTCATCGTAGGCGGCAAACGAATCGAACTGGTCCCATTCATCGTCTACCGCGTCCACTTTGGTCATGTTTGGTCGGTGAAGTTCGTTTTGCAGTTGCAAGTTATAGGGCGGGTCGGCAAAAATCAGGTCAATGGACTTTTCAGGCAGGGAATTCAGGATTTCGAGGCAATTGCCTTTGAGAATTTGGTTGAGCGGCAGGTTCATAAACAACACACTCCAGTGTTGTTATTATATAGCCGAGGGTATGCTATCGCAAACTTAAATTCTCCACCTTCATCCGCGCGGCCACACCATTCGCTGTATCCCTCTTGCTATCACACATCCCCCTCGCCTCCCCACACAGACAAATCCTCCGCAGGCAAAGACTTCGGGCTCGCATAAGAACAGTCCACGCGCTCTCAACTTGTGCAAAGGTAATTTGGGTTAGGATTTTGTGTTTTTTACCGAACTCAATTTTCAAAAATTCATTGACACATCGTGCTACCCGTGTTATGCTTGCGGGCGTAGGATACCAGTAGTTTGCTTTGGAAGTACCAAGTCGGCTCATGGGATTATCCGTGAGCCGCTTTGTTTTTACGCCGTTGGCGAATTCCGATGCAATACATGTGTACCCTCCAAAATCTTTACTTGCCATAAGGAGGCAAAAATGTCGGAACGTATCAACGGTACAGTCAAATGGTTCAACGGAGCGAAAGGCTACGGCTTTCTCGAACGCGAAGGCGGCGCAGATGTTTTCGTCCATTTCTCTGCTATTCAGGGTAATGGATACAGAAACCTGGAAGAAGGTCAACGCGTCGAGTTCACTGTTGAAAAAGGCCCCAAAGGCTTGCAAGCCAGCAACGTCGTCATCATTGGCTGATTGACCGGCTCACGACAAAAAATCCCCGAAACGAAAGTCTTCGGGGATTTTTTTATTCTCCACTCTTCTTCAATTCTCTCCTCTTTTTCAATTCCCACTCCTGGGTTATTCGATTCTCCGTTTTCTATCTTCCTGCTCTCCTCAGCCGTACCTCTGCATGAACCTCTCCATGCGGTGTAGTGCCTCTTCGATCTTTTCGTATGCCGTTGCGTAACACATGCGCACGAATCCCTCGCCGCCAGGACCGAAAGCATTACCCGGCACCACCGCGACATGTTCCTCGCGCAGCAATTTCTCGGCAAAGGTTTCGTCGTCTAAGCCAGAGGCTTGGATGTTGGGAAAGGCATAGAACGCGCCGCGTGGCTCAAAGGTCCGCAACCCGAGGCGATTGAGGCCGGCGACGAGCAATCTGCGGCGGCGATCATATTCTGCCACCATTTCCTGTACATACGGTTCTCCAATCTGCAAGGCTGCAAGCGCGGCGTCCTGTGCGGTGGTCGGCGCGGACATGATGCTGTATTGATGGATACGCACCAATCCTTGAATGAGATCAGAGGGGCCGCAGGCATAACCGATGCGCCAACCGGTCATGGCGTAATCCTTCGAAAAGCCGCCGAGCAGGATGGTGCGGTTCTTCAGACTTTCATCCAAAGAGGGAAAACAAACATGCTCGAAATCATATACGAGGCGGTCGTAGATTTCATCGGACACAACGAGTAAATCGTATTCCTCGGCAATCTTTGCAATTTCAAGCAGAACCTCGCGGGTTGCAACCGCCCCGGTTGGATTGGATGGATAGCCGATAAAGATGCACTTCGTGCGCGGGGTGATGGCTTTGCGTATGTCTGCCGGATCCACCATGAAATCGTTTTCCACGCGTGCGATCACTTCGACGGGCACCCCACCTGCCATGATGACTTCCGCCTGATACGAGACAAAACAAGGTGTGGGGATGATGACCTCATCACCGGGATCGAGAATGGCTGTAAAGGTGAGATATAACGCTTCGGATACACCAACGGTTGCAACGATCTCATTGACCGGTTCATAGCGTACCTTGTAAAGTTTGTAGAGATGATCGGAAATCGCCTGCCGCAATTCGAACTTCCCCCAATTCGATGTGTAATGCGTCTCGCCGTTTTGCAGAGAGCGGATGCCTGCTTCGAGGATTGGCTTGGGCGTTGTAAAGTCTGGCTCGCCAATACCAAGCGAAATGACATCCTTCATCGTCGCGGCAATGTCGAAATATTTGCGGATGCCTGATGGCTTGAGACCTGCCACACGCTTCGACAGACGTTGAACATTGGTTACTTCCTGCATCGCACCTCCATACTTTATTTTGGCTGCTCCGGCCAGGGGGAGCAATTAAATCGGTTGAACAACCCATTCATCGTGAAGTTCACGATAGGTCAAGTCAAAAGCCTGTCCATTGGTGGTCTTCACGCGGAAGCCTTTCTCGGCAGGACCACGCCAGCGCGCTACGATCTCCGCAATCTCATAGCGGATTCCCTGCCAGGTAAGTGAAAGGGGGCGCTCGGCAAAGGTCGAATCAGAACGACATTCGACGGCATTCATAAGCGCACCTCGCTGTGATCGCCAATGTTCAACTGCATAAGTTGTCCATCGCCTCTTCCGCGGACCTTGGCCTGCCTCCCGATCAAGGAGCGAGTCAACGCCGCATCCTGAATCTCACATTCCGCTTCGAGGATGCTTTCTGTGATGCGACTGTTTGTGATCTTGCAATTTGCGCCAATCGAAGCATAGGGTCCGATGATCGAGTTGCTGATCTCTGCTGTTTCGTGAATGGCAACCGGGCTAATAATTTCCACATTCGAGCCGTTGAAATTCTTTGCGTGCGTTCCGAGTTTGTCGAGCAGGATTTTGTTGGTGTCGAGCGTTGCCTCGATGGTTCCCGTGTCGAGCCAGGTGTTCGTGATGTGGGTGCGGATCTTCGCTCCCCGTTCGATCATGATCGTCATGGCATCTGCGAGGAAGTACTCGTTCTTGAGAGTAATGTTGCGCCTGAATTGTTCTTCAATGGCGGCGATGAGGTCTTCCCCTTTTCTGAAGTAATAACATCCTGCAATGACGAGATTGTTTTCCACGGTCTTGGGTTTTTCGATGAAGCGTTTGACCCATCCATTTTCGTCCACCTCGGCAACGCCGAAGCGACGCGGGTCGGGGACAGGCATTACCCAGGCGACTGCATCTGCCGTCTCGTGCGCGAGAAACGAAAAGTCGGTCTCGATCAGTGTATCCGAAAAGACCATGAGCATCGGTCCGTGCAGATATTCCCGTGCCAGCCAGAGCGCATGGGATTGTCCCTTCATTTCCTGTTGGACGACATAATGCGCTTTGAGATGAGGATAATTTTGCTTGATGAAAGTGGGGATTTGCGTCTCGCCGAGGAAAGGTCCCACAATGAATACGAACTCTGTGTTGGCCGGGTCGGGCAGGGTCTTGAACATGTCAAGGAGATGTTCGAGTGTGGTCTTGCCCGCCACGCTGACCAGAGGTTTGGGCTTGCTGTAGGTATGCGGGCGCATACGGGTCCCCCAGCCCGCCATGGGGATGGCAACTTTGAAGATTTCGCTCATGTGGTAATTTTACCGCGCAAGGAGAGGAGCGCGTGGTTTTTTCAGGTTACAGTGTCTCTACGAATGTCCCAGGATGGGATGTGGCTTATACGGTTCTTCCAGTCGTTTCACTTCGTCATCTGTGAGTTTGATTTCGAGGGCGGCGATGGCTTGATCGAGGTGCTCCAATCGGGTGGCGCCAATGATGGGGGCTGTGATGTAAGGTTTGTTCAAAAGCCAGGCAAGCGCAATTTGGGCGGGAGCAACGCCGCGCTCCTTTGCCACTTCTGCAACTCGTTCCGCCACGACAAAATCCTCATCCCGATAATACATGCTTTGAGCATAGCCATCCGTTCGGGCGCGTGTGGTTTCACCCCAATTTTCCTTTCGGCGGGTGCCGGCAAGGAAACCGCGCGCCAGTGGACTCCAGGGGATGATGCCAATGCCCTGATCCATGCAAAGAGGAATCATCTCGCGCTCCTCCTCGCGATAAATCAGGTTATAGTGATTTTGCATGGAGACGAAGCGCGTCCAGCCGTGAAGCTGGGCTGTATATTGCGCCTTGGCAAACTGCCATGCGAACATCGAGGACGCGCCGATGTAGCGCGCTTTGCCTGCTTTGACAACGTCATGCAATGCCTCCATGGTCTCTTCGATGGGTGTCTCGTAATCCCAGCGGTGGATTTGATAGAGGTCAACATAATCCATCTGCAAGCGTTGCAGGGATTTGTCAATCGCATCCATGATATGTTTGCGTGAGAGACCACGGTCGTTGATGTCGTCGCTCATGGGGTTGAAGACTTTTGTGGCAACGACGACCGTTTCACGCTTCACGCCGAATTCTTTAAGTAGTTTCCCTGTGATGCGCTCGCTTTCGCCCAATGAATAGATGTCGGCTGTGTCAAAAAAGTTGATGCCGGCTTCAAGTGCGCGCTTGACAAAAGGTCTGGCTTCCTCTTCGTTCAGGAGCCACTCGCGCCATTGCTTGGAGCCGTAACTCATCATGCCCAGGCACAACCGCGAAACTTTGAGACCACTTTTGCCAAGGGTAGTGTATTGCATAGATCCTCCTTGATGGGTTGGGTGTGATTAATTTACCTTGCATGGTTTCTATCCCTCATCCTTCACTCCATCTCTCACTGGGAGAGAGGCTGTAAAAGGTCCATGATCATGCTGGCTTCAGCCGGCAATGATTTTCAAATTTGCCAGGCTGGCTGAAAGCCTTTTGATGCCAACTGTCTCAAAGATCACATCCACAATTTCATCATCGTCCTGAATTCGGCTGTCCAATACAACACCTTCACCCCAAATGGGGTGGTGGACATGAGCTCCGGGGTGGAATTTTGCCTCGATAACGGAGGCCGGCTGAGGCTTGTGTGAAGCGTGAGTCCATTGTGTGGCCGCGGCGCGTCCGCGAAAGGAACGTCCACTGCGCGTTTTGCCGACGAGTAAATCCGGGGGAATATCATCCAGAAACCGTGAGGGAAAAGTTTCCTCCGCTATGCCGTGTCCACCACGTTGGAGGGCGCGAATGAGATAGAGTCGGTCTTTGGCGCGCGTAATGCCCACGTAGAAGAGGCGGCGTTCCTCTTCCAAGGCTTCGGGTTCGTCAAGTGAACGACTGTGAGGAAGGAGCCCATCGTCGAGACCGACGATGAAGACCACGCCGAATTCGAGTCCTTTTGCTGCGTGAAGGGTGAGGAGCGTAGGAACATTGCCCTCGGCGATGGTATCCTGATCGGATACAAGGGCAACGTTTTCGAGAAATTCCTCGAGCGTACGCGTGGAAAATTCAAGGGCAAGGCGCCTCAATTCCTGGACGTTCTCCCAGCGGTCAATGCCTTCTTCTGTTTCATCTTCATCGTCAATGTATTCTTTGTAATTGAGATCGTTGACGATGCGGTCGAAAAGTTCAGGGACAGTGAGCGAGGGCGCCGCGGCGCGCCAGGTCGCCAACAAGCCACCGAAATCTGCAAGGGGAATAACGGCGCGTCCCGTGAAGGATTTCCAAAAGGGAGATTCGCTTCCGCGTGCTAGATCGAGGAGGACTTCGCCGGGGCTGAGTTGGTTTTGCCGCGCCACGTTGTGAAGTGTGAGCAGTGTCTTTTCGCCAATGCCGCGCGGCGGGACGTTGATGACGCGGTCGAGGCTGGCTTCATCTTTGGGGTTGTGTACCAGGCGCAGGAAGGCAATTATGTCCTTGACCTCGCGGCGTCCATAAAAGCGCTGCGCGCCGACGAGACGATAGGGAAGCCTGGCTTGCAGGAATGCTTCTTCGATGAGGCGGGATTGCGCGTTCGTGCGGTACATCACCGCACAATCGCCCGGCTCGAATTGGCGCGAAGCGACGAGTTGGACAATAGTGTCCACGACGAAGGAGGCTTCGGCATAATCGTCGGGCGCTTCGTAGAAGAAGATTTTCTCGCCCTCGCCTCGATCACTGAATAATCGTTTGTGCCTACGGTTCTTGGAACGATTGATAACGCCCATCGCGGCGTCAAGGATGTTTTGCCGCGAGCGATAATTCTGTTCGAGCAGAATCACCTGCGCGTCGGGGAAGTCCTGTTCAAAACGCTGGACGTTGCGCCAGTCGGCGCCGCGCCAGGTGTAAATACTTTGGTCCGGATCGCCCACACAAAAGATGTTTTTGTGATGCGATGCCAGTTCCTTCACCAGCGCGTACTGTGCCAGGTTCGTATCTTGAAACTCATCCACCAGCACATGACGGAAGCGACTGGCGTACTTCTCGCGCACACTTGGTTCCCCTTCGAGCAGGCGCACAGTGTACACAAGTAAGTCATCGAAGTCCACTGCATTGCTGGCAATGAGGCGTTTCTGATATTCCGCGTAAATACGCTTGACCACCTCATCTTTATATGTATTGGTCGGATAGTCTTGGGGGCCAATCAACTCATTCTTAGCGCGCGAAATGGCGGCATGCACGCTCGACGGGCGATATAACTTGTCGTTGATGTTCAGTTCACGGATCACGCTTTTCACGAGGCGTTCCTGATCATCCGAATCGAAAATCACAAAGTTCGATTCGATTGGCAAGTGCTCTGCTTCCCTGCGCAGGATGCGCGCGCAGATCGAGTGGAACGTGCCAAGCATGATTCCTTCGGTGGCTTGATCGGGCAAAAGGCGCTTGAGGCGTTCGCCCATTTCCTTCGCCGCCTTGTTGGTGAATGTGACAGCAAGGATCTGCCAGGGACGGACCCCTTGCGTGGCGATGAGGTAAGCGATGCGTTGGGTGAGCACCCGCGTCTTTCCGGACCCGGGGCCGGCTACCACTAAAACGGGTCCCTTCCCGGCTGTGACCGCGGCGCGCTGTTGTGGGTTGAGTTGATCGAGAAAGTCCATGAGCAGGGATGAATGATACAAGAGGAAAGAAGAAAGATAAAGGGTAAAGAAGAAGAAACACATCCAGCGGATCCCTGTTAGAGGGTGAAGCCGCCGGATGTGTCCGTGTGCGTGCTTGTTGCTTGTCCTACAATTGCGAAGTGCAATTCGGGCAGCGCTTTGCTTTGATGGAGATGGTGGTGAAGCAATAAGGACATTCTTTGGTCGTCGGTTCTGCGGCGGGTTCCGGCTTTTTCATGCGGTTTACCGTCCGCACGAGCAGGAAGATGACAAAGGCGATGATGAGGAAATCAACGATGGCTTGCAAGAACGCGCCATATTTGACGACTGCATCACCGACAGTGAACGACAGATTGCTGAAATTGATGCCGCCGAGGAGAAGTCCAATCAGCGGCATCAGCACATCGTTGACGAGGGACGCCACAATTTTGCCAAATGCTCCTCCGATGATTACTGCAATTGCCAGGTCCATGACGTTGCCGCGCATGGCGAAGTCTTTGAATTCTTTTAACATGAGGAAGCCTCCAAGGGGAAAGAATTGAGCAAGAGGATTTTACTGTTCAAAGGAGAGTACGTCAACGATTGATGTGGGCGATCTTTCCTCTCGATTTCGAAGACTTGCACCTTATCGTCCTTAGCGTTTGATACTCGATGCATTACTCTTCTTGCTGAACCATAATTGACGCTCGTGGGGAATTGGATATAATTTGCTTCTGCTTGGGTCGCCGTTCAGGTATATTGTTGACGCTCCCTCAAGAATTGGGTACAATCTGTCTCACTCACTGGCCAGGTGAGTGAGATAGGCAACATTACGATAACGCCGTTAGATGAATGAGTACTCAAAAGTTGTTGCTGAGCAGACATACTCTTTATGAAAGGAGGTGGTGTGTGGGGAGGTAAGTGATCGCGCGTTTGACGAAAAATGATGTCTAAGATCCAAATTACATCTATTGTAGGAGGAGAAATTCCATGTTCAAAAATCGCTTACTAACGGTCCTTGGCCTGCTGGTCGTTGCTACTATGATTCTCGCGGCCTGTGGACCTGCCGCCACTCCTGCCGAGCCCGGCGAACCTGAAGCAACCGAATCTCCCGAGGTCCCTGCTACGCCGGAGCCAACTGAAGCTCCTGCCGAACCCAAAGTGATGGTTGCTTGTCTGGCTCAGGAGCCGAAGACGCTGTATCTCTATAGTGAATCGGCGCTGGTAAAGACTTTTGTGTTGGACGCTCTATACGACGGCACCTTCGATTCCCGTTCGTATGATTATCAACCTGTGTTATACACAGATCTCGCCACCTTTGAGAACGGCGGTTCGGTGAAGAATACAATTGAAGTTGGCGTTGGCGATGTGGTCTATGATCCTGCACAGGATGCAGCCGTAACACTTGAAGCTGGCATGACCATTTCACTGAACCAGGCCGAGGGTGATCCGCTGGAAGTCACCGTGGAAGAAGGGAAGAAGTATCCGGTCGTTCAGATCGTGAGTACGTTCACTCTGGTTGACGGTGTCACTTGGGAAGATGGCACACCCGTAACCACTGCTGACATCGAGTTCTCCTATAATGTCGGTGCCTCTCCGGATACCCCCGTCAGCAAATACTTCTACACCACTCAAACACAAAAGATTGAAGTGGTGGATGAGAAGACCTATAAATATTACTTCATGCCTGGTTTCACCAGCGGTACCTACTTCGTGGATGGCATGATCACGCCGCTGCCCAACCACGTTTATGGCGAGGGTGGTTCTCGCCCGTTAACGCCAGCAGAGATGCTCAACGATGAAGAAGTCAACCGTGATCCCTTGGCGTTTGGTCCCTTCAAATTGGTTGAATGGGTCGCGGGTGATCACATCACACTTGAGAAGAATCCTACCTACTGGCGTGCCAGTGAAGGTCTGCCTCACCTCGATCAACTCATCTATCGCTTCATCCCCGATACCAATCAATTAATTGCGCAATTGGCCTCTGGTGAATGTGATTTGGGCACTCAGGATGCCGCGTTTGAAGGCTCTCTGCCTTTGATTCGCCAATTCGAGGCTGAAGGCTTGATGATCCCGCAAGTCGTAGCAGGTACGGTGTTTGAGCATCTTGACTTCAACACCCTGCCGGTTGAATCTTATCAGGGCGCGGCTGCTACCCTGAAGGCTTCCGATGGCGAACGCTTGTTTGCCAAGAAAGAATTCCGTCAGGCGATTGCATATTGTCTGGATCGCCAGGCTATTGTGGATCAGGCCACCAACGGTGCAGCGCTTGTCCAGCACACCTACACTGCATCGGATCACCCCCTCTATGCTGGCGATGAGAATATCACCATCTATGAATTTAATCCTGACAAAGGTAAAGAATTGTTGGCCAGCCTTGGTTGGACCGATACAGATGGTGATGGCATCCTCGATGATGGCAAAGGCACTAAGTTGTCCTTCATCCATAGCACCCGCACCAACCCCTTGCGCGAAAAGGTGACCCAGATCGTTCAGGCGCAGTTGAAGGATAACTGTGGGATCGAGACCAAGATCGAACTGTATGGTGGCGAATACTTCGCCGATGGTCCAGATGGATTGGTCTTTGGTCGCCAGTATGACATGGGTGAGTTTGCATGGCTGACCGGTGTTGAGCCGCCCTGCAACCTGTACATCACCACTCAGATCCCGAATGAGGTGAACGGTTGGGGTGCATCCAACAACGTTGGTTTCTCGAATCCTGAATTCGATGCCGCCTGCAATGCTGCGCTTCAGGCTCTTGATGAAGAAACCAAAGCCGCTCAACATGCCCTGGCTCAGAAGATCTTCACTGAGTACCTGCCGTCGCTGCCTCTCTTTGCCCGTGCTAAGATTCTGGTCACTCGCCCCGAAGTTGTGGGTGTGATCATGGATCCGACCGCCAATAGTGAGTTCTGGAATGTTGAGAACTTCGACATCACGCGGTAGAATCTATTAGGTTTGATTGCGGAGGATGGTGGGTCACTCCACCATCCTCCATCTAGTATCTGTTCATGCTCGTCTAGTCTTGAGGTTTTGATGACTAATTACCTGATTCGGCGCTTTTTTCAAATGTCCTTGGTGGTTATTGTGGCCTCCATGGCAATTTATTTTTTGTTGTACCTGGCCCCCGGAGGCCCTTTGGATGAATTGAGGGTAGCAAGTAGAGGAGGGCGTCCTAATCAAGGTTTTACTGAAGCAGATATTCAGCGTATTGCCGAATATTTGGGTTTACATCGGGGACCGTTTTGGGGTTATATTGCCTGGCTGACCGGAGAAGATTGGTTGGATGATATTGGCCGGGCAGATTTACAAACCTCCACATGTCGGGCTGTGCCACAGACTTGCTCTTTGGGGGTCTTGCGTGGCGATTTTGGCGTCTCGTGGCAAGTGGCGCGAGGTCAGCCTGTTTCTGAGGTCTTGCTTTCTCGTTTGCGCAACACCTTGATTTTGATGGTTTCCGCGACGGTTATTTCGTTGGCTGTAGCAATTCCTATTGGCATTTATTCTGCTGTGCATCAATATTCCCGCTTGGATTACGTCTTTACTACTTTTACCTTCTTTGGAACTGCCATGCCGGTATTCTGGTTTGGCTTAATGATGATTATTCTATTTGGCGGCAATCAATCCCCGATTTATAAAGTCCTTGGTCTACCCTATTTGCCTACCGGAAATGTTACTTTGGTGCGACCTCCTTTGCCGGGCAGTCTTGAAGCCTTGCTGGGCATATCCCCCGGCAGCTGGCAAGATATTGCCATTCATGCCATCCTGCCCACTACGGTCTTGTCTCTGCTTTACATGGCAGGCTGGAGTCGCTTCATGCGCTCTTCCATGTTGGAGGTGCTTCGCCAGGACTATATCCGCGTTGCGCGCGCCAAAGGCTTACGTGAGCGCGTGGTGATTTATAAACATGCGTTGCGCAATGCTCTCATTCCTCTAATTACAATTGTAGTGTTCCAAATTCCGGGTATTTTTGGCGGTGCTACCATTACGGAGACAGTCTTCAATTGGCCCGGTATGGGATTTCTATATGTGTACGCTTTGGGTGCTAATGATTATCCGGTTGCCATGGCATTTTTGTTCATTAGCGCTATTCTTGTCGTCATTGCGTCGTTGTTAGGTGATATTCTGTATACTGTGGTTGATCCGCGAATTCGTTTCAGTTAAGATGGAGCAAAAGGTTTTCCTATGGCTGTTGTAGAACTTCAACGCGAAACATTACTGACTGTAAAAGAAGAAAGTCAGTTTGTTGTCGTTATGCGGCGCTTTCTGCGCCACAGGCTTGCTATTTTGGCGCTGATCGTGATTGCTGTCTTTATCTTTATTGCCGTCTTTGCACATGTCATTGCTCCTTACGATCCCTATAAACAGAATCTTGCTCCCTCATATTCGGGGCCTTCGCCAGAGCATATTCTTGGGGTGGATGAATTAGGACGCGACATTTTTAGCCGATTGATCTATGCCGCGCGCTTATCGCTTTTCGTCACGTTGGTGGTCAATTTCACCAGCGAAACGATAGGTATGTTCATTGGAGCGATCTCAGGATATTTCCGTGGCTGGGTGGATAGCGTGATCCAGCGTACGGTTGAGTTTATGCTCACCTTGCCGACTCTTCCTCTACTTCTTTTCTTTTCTTCTCTTTTGCGTGGCATCACCGTACCAGGCTTGCCGGATGAATGGTCAAAAGCCATTGTCATCTCCGGTGTTTTGATCGCGTTTGGCTGGATGGGTTCCACGCGTTTGGTACGCGGCATGGTCCTTAGTTTGCGAGAGCAGGAGTTCGCGCAAGCTGCTCGCGCGTTGGGAATGGGCGACTGGGGGATTATTGTCAGACATATGATCCCTAATTCGCTTGCCCCTGTGATCGTGAATCTAACCTTAGGTTTGGGAACTGTCATTGTCCTCGAAGCGGCATTGTCTTTCCTCGGCTTTGGAATTACCCCTCCTGTGCCGACATGGGGTAATATGCTCCAAAATGTACAGGAACGAATGTGGCAGCAACCCTGGCTGGCATTCTATCCAGGGCTTTGCATCTTCCTTGTTTCGATCTCTTTTAACTATGTTGGTGATGGCCTGCGTGATGCTCTTGACCCGCGTCTTAAACTGTAGGCAAAATTCTGTGGAGGTTGTTGTATGATAAGACAAATGCTTGTCATCCTTATTGTATTTGGTATGTCTTTTTTAAGTGCATGTGCGCGCGGTTCAACAACACTATCGGAGGCTGAAAGTGCGGCGCAGACTGCTACGGTGGAGGCTGGTTTTTCTGCTATCCCTGAAGATGTGCCTATTCACGAGAGTGCAGTGAACTTGAAACTAGCTGCTAATAACACTTATATCTCCTATGAGGCGCTTGGCACGGTTGAGGAAATTACCAATTACTATCGAGAGAACCTGGAGGCGATTGGTTGGGAGAAACGTAACAAAAGCAACGAATCTCCTGTTGGTGGTGTGGTGACTCTGCTACGCTCGAAAGAGGATGCAAATATTTCTGTGACAATCCAGAGCATCCCAGAGAGTGACTACGTACGGGTTTTGATCAGTATACTCCGCAAATAACAGCGGTTAATTAGGATGTTCGGTGGCTTTTGAGACTGAAACAGCTCGAGGCAGGAAAGCCTCCATTCTTGAGTTTTTTCTTACCATTTTCTTTGCCATCGTCGGGTTAGTGTATCTTACAACCGCTGCATATACCAGAGATATGCTCTGGTTTTGGCCTCTCTTCAATGCTCAACCTTCATCAGCACTGATCCGATGCTATGGTAAAGAAATTTATCTAGATGGATCATCGCAAGAGTTGAAGACCATTGCTGAGATCGTTAACAAGCAAATTTCCGGTAAAAAACGTTGGGATGAGCTCAATCTCACCGATCAAACATACGAAACGTATCGGACATCTCCAAATGTGATGATCCTTGAGCTTTATTACGCTACTCCCCAACGCATTCATTCACCTAGTCCGTTCTTTTCGGGCTTTACAGAATTGTTGATTCCACTGGATGGTCAGTATGCCGACACATCCATCTTTTTTAGTCTGGTGGATGGCAAACCGTCGGGCAGTTCATTTCATGTGGAAAGTTTTTCGGCTCTCACGGAATACTTATCGCAAAGTGGCTTGTGCACCAAAAAATGACAGAATGTAAGGTAAAATTCTGATAAAGAGGTAAAAACCTGTGCTTGATACCAAAAAACCGCTCCTCGAAATCAAAAACCTCAAGACCTACTTTTTCACCGAAGATGGCGTCGTCAAAGCCGTAGATGGCGTAGACTTGCAAGTCTACCCCGGTGAAGTCCTCGGCTTAGTGGGTGAATCGGGCTGTGGTAAAAGCGTGACCTCGCTTTCGATCATGCGACTCATCACCCCACCAGGCAAAATCGTCGAAGGAGAAATTCTCTTTGACGGCAAAGACCTTGTCAAAGCCAGCGAATCGGAAATGATCCACGTGCGGGGCAATCGCATTTCCATGATCTTCCAGCAACCGCAATCTGCCTTGAACCCTGTTTTCAAGGTCGGAGATCAACTCGCTGAGGTCCTCAACATCCATCAGGACCTGGGCAAGGAGGCGGGCTGGAAGCGTGCCATTGAACTCCTCAAAATGGTTGGCATTCCAGAACCGGAGCGCCGCGCCGAAGCCTATCCTCATGAACTTTCCGGCGGCATGGCACAGCGCGTGATGATCGCCATGGCATTAGCCTGCGTTCCCGACTTGCTCATCGCCGATGAACCCACCACTGCCCTCGACGTCACCATTCAAGCACAAATCCTGGACCTGATGCGTAACCTGCGCGAGACCATCGGCACCGCTATTATCCTGATCACCCACGACCTCGGCGTTGTAGCAGAAATGTGCGAGCGCGTCGCGGTGATGTACGCCGGTCAAATCGTCGAACAGACCGATGTCAAGACCCTGTTCAAAGAACCGCTTCACCCGTACACCCGGGGCTTGATCGGTTCTATCCCCATTCTCGGACAAATCAAGGAACGCCTGGATGTTATCCCCGGTACTGTTCCAAACCTCATCAACCTGCCTCCCGGCTGTCGCTTTGCTCCCCGCTGTCGCGCCCGCGTAGAAAACAACCTCTCCATTTGCACCCAACATCAACCCGATCTGATTGATGCCGGCAATGGACACCTCGTTCGCTGCTGGTTGTATCAGGACGCGGAGGGGCATCGCGCTCCGAAATCCAAGAACGTTGTTACCTCATAATTGTTGTTGGAGAACTTCATGACTGAGACCACGAAGAATCATAAGGCAGAGTTGATCCAGGTTGAAAATCTGGTTAAATACTTCCCCGTTCGGGCAGGCTTGTTGCAGCGTGTCGTTGCTCATGTACAAGCGGTGGATGGTGTCTCCTTTACCGTTCGCGAAGGCGAAACCTTGGGGTTGGTGGGCGAATCGGGTTGTGGGAAAACCACCGTTGGACGTACCATGCTCCGCCTGATCGAACCGACAAGCGGCTCCGTCAAATTCCAGGGCAAAGATATTTTCAAAATGAACCCCAAGGAATTGAAAGCCATGCGCCGCAACATGCAGATTATCTTCCAGGACCCCTACGCCTCCCTCGACCCGCGCATGCCCATCGGCGAATCTGTGATGGAAGGCCTGCACATTCACAAAATCGGCACCCCCAAGGAACGTTTCGACATCATGATCGAAACCCTCCGTAAAGTTGGCCTGGAGGATTACCATGCCCGCCGCTATCCCCACGAATTCTCCGGCGGACAACGTCAGCGCATTGGGATTGCTCGCGCCCTCGCCCTGCGCCCCAAATTCATCGTCTGCGACGAACCTGTCTCTGCCCTCGACGTATCCATTCAATCTCAAGTCCTCAACATCCTCAAAGATCTTCAAAAAGAATTCGGACTAACCTACCTCTTCATCGCCCATAACCTGAGCGTCGTCGAACACATTTCCGACCGCGTTGCCGTCATGTACCTCGGCAAGATTGTCGAACTTGCCGGGCGTGATGAACTCTACCGCAACCCGCTGCATCCCTATACCAAAGCCCTCATGTCGGCAATCCCCATTCCCGATCCCACCCTCAAGCGTGAACGCATCATCCTCAAGGGTGATGTGCCAAGTCCTCTCAACCCGCCAAAAGGATGTCGCTTCCATCCGCGTTGCCCGCTTGCCATTGAAAAGTGCTCACAGGAGGAACCGCAATTCAAAGAACTCCTGCCCGATCATTGGGTCGCCTGTTGGGTGGCTGAACAACAAGTGTAATGCTTGTTGGAACAGGAAAACTGCGATAGGATTCGGGTCTAACCCCCGAATTCTTTTTTAACAACATGCCATGAGGCGACCCATGACCCGATATACCATTTCCGCCTGCACTCTCCTTATCATATTTTTAATTGGCGCCTGCACACCACAACGGACCGATGTGCCCACTTTGTCGAGCACCCCAACCGAAGAAACCTCCACGCCTCCTCCCACGCCGACACCTGTTTCGCGTTCCTTGAACATTTGCCTCGGTGAAGAGCCAAACACCCTCTATCCTTATGGCAGTCCAAACTCCGCCGCGCGAAGCGTCCTCTCCGCAATTTACGATGGCCCCATGGATATCGTCGAATACGGATACGAAGCGGTCATCCTCGAAAACATCCCGCGTATCGCAGATGGAAATGCACAAGTGACCCCGACCACCGTTCGCGCGGGCGATCAAATTGTGGATGCAGAAGGGAATGTCGTCACGCTCGATGTTGGAGTTCGGCTTCGCCCCGCCGGTTGTCGGAGCGATGACTGTGTCATTGCCTATGATGGCGTTAGCGACATCCAAATGGATCAACAAGTTGTCACCTTCACCCTCCTCGAAGGGCTTATGTGGTCAGATGGTGAACCTCTCACCGCCCAAGATTCGATCTATTCCTTCCAACTTGCCTCCAGCGATGAAACCCCTACATCCAAATTCGTCATAGACCGTACTGCCTCCTACGAAGCCGCAGATGATTACACCCTCCAATGGTGGGGCTTGCCCGGTTTCATTGACCCGGCTTACTATACCAACTTTTGGATGCCCCTCCCTGAACACGAATGGAGTCAATACACCCCTGCAGAACTTTTGCAACTGCAACTTTCTAGCCGTGCACCACTTGGCTGGGGCCCTTACATTTTGAAAGAATGGAAGCAGGGAGAAAGTATCCATCTTGTCAAAAATCTCAACTACTTCCGCGCCTCGAGCGGACTTCCACACTTCGATGAACTTAACTTCATCATCAAGACCGACCCGAACGCTGCACTCACTGCCCTCGTAGAAGGAGAATGCGACCTGCTCGATCCCTCCGTGCGGCTTGATGGATATGTGGGCTTACTTCGTCAGATGCAGGAAGATGGTCAGGCAAGGCTCTTCACCGCACAAAGCATGACGATGGAATGGTTGGGAATCGGCATTTCTCCTGCTTCTTATGACGATGGCTATAACTCGACCGGTCCCAACCCCGACCGCCCCGATTTCTTCGGCGATAAACGCATGCGTCAGGCGCTCATCCTCTGCCTCGACCGGCAAAAAGTTGTGGATACGGTTCTCTTCGGCTTATCGCAAGTTCCCGATAGTTACCTTCCCTTCGATCACCCCCTTCACAACGGTAATCTGCAAACCTACACCTTCAACCCCAATGCCGGCGCGCAAATTCTTGAACAGATGGGCTGGGCAGATCATGATAACAACCCCTCCACACCGCGCCATGCACTTGGCGTTACAAAAGTTCCTCCCGGAACGCCGCTCATCCTCAACTACTATACCACCTCTGCAACCCAACGCAGGCAGGTTGCCGAAATCTTCGCACAGTCCCTCGCGCAGTGCGGCATTGGATTGAACATCACTTACTTCAGCGCCGCCGATTTTTACGCTCAAGGCCCGGCGGGTCCTCTCTTCGGGCGGAAGTTTGACCTTGCCGAATATGCCATCGGGGTAAATACAGTTGAGCCGCAGTGCAGTTGGTTCACCTCCTCCCAGATCCCGACAGAGGATAACAATTGGGTTGGCACCAATGTCAGCGGATACAAAAATCCTGAGTTCGATGCCGCCTGCCAGCAAGCCCTGCAGTCGCTTCCTGAAGAGGCAGGATATGCCTCCCACCAGCGCGCACAGGAACTCTTTGCGTTCGACGTTCCCTCTATCCCGCTCTATCTTCGCCTCAAAGTCGCCGCAGCACGCCCCGATTTTTGCGGCTTTTCACTCGACCCCTCCTCAATGTACGCACTGGCAGAAATTGAAAACTTCGATTATGGTGAAAACTGTCAGCCCTGACGCCTTCGCTTCGCACTACCCGATGCCTGATTCCGTTTAACGGGCACCCTCTCACCTTGCACATTTCAAAGCCGCATCCCTTGAATTGTTTGCTATAATGCGCTCATTCCATCACATTGAGCGGTGACACTCACTGCTCGAAGACAGGCTAAAAGGATATGTCCATCCCTTGTATCCTTCTCGTTGACGACCAGCGCGACATTATTCGTCTGCTGCATTCCTCTTTGCAAACCCTTGGTCATCAATTGGAGATTATTGATGCGCCTTCTGGGGAAGAGGCACTGCTCGAAGCCTCGCGCCGCAAAGTGGACCTGCTTGTGGCGGATTACCTGCTGCCCGGCATATCGGGCGTCGAATTGATGCGCAAAATCAAAGCGCGCAATAGCGATCTCAAGGTCATCTTCATCTCAGGTATGACCGAGCGCAAAGCGCGCGACGAAATGCTCAATGCTGGTGCTGTCGCTGTCTTCGACAAACCTATCCCCCTTGCCGATTTTCTCGATGCCGTGGAACGTAGTCTGGGGCTTGTGCGCACCATCTTTCCACCTGAAAGTGGAAAGGACGAGCATCGTCAGACTCTCTCTGAAATATTGAGTGGATTTCGCCAGAAGGTTAATGCCGATGCCGTCTTTCTCATCAGCGATCGCGGGCGGGTGCTGGCGCGCGCCGGCGACTTGTACGACAGCAGCATGGAAGTCTCCCTGCTCTCAGCGCTGATGGGCATTTACGCGGCCGGCTTGAAAGTCTCACGCATCATCCATCAGGAACATCTCGATAACTATCACGTCTTCCGCGGTGGTGACCAAGATCTGCTGCTCATCCCGGTGGATAGTTCTCATGCGTTATTGCTCGCAGGTAAGGGGCTTGCTCATGCTGATCGCATCCTGCAAACTGTGGAAGGTATGCTCTTTGTGCGCGGCGATGTGGAGCATATTCTCAAATCGCTCGGGGTGGCGCCTGTGGTTGAAACAACGGAATCCGCTGTCCCTGAGGAAGAAGCGCCTCCTCCGCCTCCGTTTGTGAAAACCGAAGTCGAAGCAGAACCCGAAGTGGACGTGGAGGCACTGCTCGCTTCCGCAAAGAAAATCAAGATCAAGGATGTGGATGCCTTCTGGAACGAAGCTGTCGAAAAAGCCGGCACCATTCCCACCAATCCCGATGTGATTACCTTCGAGCAGGCGCGCAAATTGGGGCTGGACCCCGGCAAAGGTGTGACGATCCCACAGCGCTCGACTGGCGCTTTGAAGAAAAAATAATATTGCTTGTCGCGTTTCGCTGTGATACAATTCGCCCCGCATTGGGGCGTGGTGCAAGGGTAGCACACCAGACTTTGGATCTGTTGATCTTGGTTCGAATCCAGGCGCCCCAGCAATTCTCCCGCTTATGCGGGGCTTCTTTTCTAAACAGGCTTTGCCCGCATATGTGGTGAGCCTGTTTATTGTTCGCAGGCACGAAGGAGTTTCCATGAAAGTGACAGCAGTCTTATTGGCGGCAGGCCAGGGCACACGCATGAAATCGAATCTGCCGAAAGTCCTGCATCCCTTGTGTGGAAAGCCCATGCTCTGGCACACACTTGAGGCGCTCAAGCCGGTCGTCACAGAGAAGCCGGTCGTCGTTGTGGGGCATGGCGCAGAGCAGGTGATTCGTTATCTGGGCGATGATGCACAAACCGTTTTGCAGGAACCCCAACTTGGCACTGCACACGCCGCCCTGCAAGCCGAGCCGCTACTCAAGGGCAAGACGGATTATGTCATCGTGACTTATGCCGACATGCCGCTCCTGCGCTCCGAGACCTTTCAGCGTCTTCTTGATGCTCAGCGCCTCAATGCCGGACCTCTTAGCCTGCTGACCGTCATCGCAGACGACCCGCGCGGCTTTGGCCGAATCCTGCGCAACGCAGATGGTACGGTGCGTGCCATTGTGGAAGAATATGTTGCCACACCTGAGCAGTTGAAAATCAAAGAATTGAACGTTGGCGCCTATTGCTTCCGTGCAGATTGGCTGTGGGATGCCCTGCATCGCATTGAAAAGAATCCCCAAAAGGGGGAATATTACCTGACCGACGTGGTTGAACTTGCCGCAAAGGATAACCTCCCCGTGCAGGCTGTGCGACACGATGACTTTACTGAAACCATTGGTATCAACACACGCATCCACCTCAGCGAAGCGGAAGCCGTCATGCGTCGGCGCATCAACCATGAACACATGCTGAACGGCGTTTCTATGATGGATCCCTCCTCGACGTATATCGAAGTGGGTGTGCAAATCGGCAGGGATACAGTTATTCTGCCCAATACGTACATTCACGGAAAGACAATCATCGGTGAAGGGAACGTCATCGGACCGAACACCATCATACGCGATACGATCATCGGCAACCAGTGCCGCATTCTTGCTTCTGTGCTGGAAGGGGCGGTCCTTGAAAATGAAGTGGAGATAGGTCCCTTTGCTCGCTTGCGGAAGGGCGCACATCTCAAGAACCGCGTCCACATGGGTAACTTCGGCGAAGTGAAGGATTCCACGCTTGGCGAAGGCGTGAAAATGGGACACTTCTCGTATATTGGAAATGCGACCATCGGCGCGCACACCAACATTGGCGCAGGCACCATCACTTGTAATTATGACGGTGAAAGAAAACATGCCACTGAGATCGGTGAAGAGGTCTTTATCGGCTCGGATACCATGCTCGTCGCTCCGGTGAAACTGGGTGATGGTGCGCGCACTGGCGCAGGCGCCGTCGTAACAAAGGATGTGCCGCCGGATACGCTTGTCGTGGGCATGCCCGCCCGCGCCATCCGAAAGGTGGAAAGGAAGAAAAAGAGTGCGTGATGCGCAGTTCACAGCATCTGCGGCAATGTATCACATCATTTGCACTGCATATCAACAAGGATAAACAATGAGCCTCACCCAACAGGAAAAACATTCTCTCATCCAACTCGCGAATGCCGCGCGCCAGCACGCCTATGTCCCATACTCGCATTATGCGGTTGGCGCTGTGATCCGCACGAAGAGCGGACGTGTCTTTACCGGCGTCAATGTGGAGAACGCCTCATATCCGCAGACAATGTGTGCGGAACGCGTCGCGATCTTCAAAGCGGTTTCGGAAGGAGAACGGGACTTTGAAGTGATCTGTGTGGTCACAGAAGACGGCAATTCACCCTGCGGCGGATGTCGTCAGGTTATGGCGGAGTTTGGTCTCGATACTATTGTCTTGCTTGCAAATGGAGATGGCGATCTCGTTACCGAAACGACCGTGCGCGAACTACTGCCGCGGGTGTTTTCTCTGAAAGTTTGAGTAACTCACCTTATGTACTTTTCTCTTTCGCTCTCCTGTGAGAAGAGAGGCTGAAGGAAAAGCAGAAAACTTCATCAGGTTGCTATATATCTTTCCCTGTGTCTGAAGCCAAGTTTCGTTCTTTTCGTGTGGAGGCGGTTGTTCTTCGCCGCAGTGACTATGGCGAAGCAGATCGCCTTGTGACGCTTTATACGCGTCAACTCGGAAAGGTGCGCGCGCTCGCCAAAGGTGTGCGTAAAATCGCCTCGCGTAAAGCGGGTCACCTCGAACCATTCACGCACGTCAAATTGCAATTGTCGAAAGGGCGCGATCTGCCTCTCCTCACTCAAGCTGATACGGTCAACGCCTATCTCACCCTGCGCGAAGACCTGCTCCTCACCGGCTATGCCTCTTACGTAGTTGAATTGCTGGATCGCTTCACCTATGAGGATGAGGTTGCCCATCCAGCGCTCTTCCGCCTGTTGACCGAAACCCTCGCCCGCCTCGCTTCCAAATCGGACCCGTGGCTTGTTCTCCGCTACTATGAAATGCGTCTGCTCGATAATTTAGGATTCCGCCCACGCCTCTTCGAATGCGTCAACTGTGGACGCGAGATCAAGCCGGAGGATCAATTCTTCTCGTTCAGCGCGGGAGGGGTCATTTGTCCGCGCTGTGGAAAGGGATTGCCCAATCTGCACGTTATTTCGATGGAGACGCTCAAGTATCTGCGCCACTTTCAACGTTCGAGTTACGCGGACGCGTCTCGTGCGCGGCCCACGCCCGAGGTCCGAAAAGAAGCGGAATTGCTCATGCAGGGATATTTCACATATTTGCTCGAACGTGAATTGAACACCCCTGGTTTCCTTAAGAAGATCAAAGAATAAAACGGACGCTTGTGCGAGCGAAGCGTCCGTCTCGTTTTGATTTATCAATCCGTTGGGGCAGCGGCGGGGAGGGTGCGTGCACTTCCTCTCCAGAAGAATGCCCAATACATGGAGACCGACATGGTGTAGAGAAGGATGGTCCCAATGAATGGCAGACCGAATCCGTATTTCACCTGTAGCCAGCCGCTGATGCTTGGGCTGAACGCCCAGCCGAAATTCCACGCCATGCTTGCAAGGCTGGCAACTGTGGCGCGCGCCGAGGGTTCCACATGTTCCATAACGAAGGTTTGATAAACAGGCGTACTCATGTTCATCAGGGTAAGGCGGATGTAATACGCCGAAGCGCTGAGCCAGAAAATCGGTGAAAAGCCGAGCAGGATGAGGAACGGAATGGAAAGCGCCTGCGAGATGACCACGAGTTGTATTTTGCCCATACGTTCTGCAAGGGGAGGCGCAATCAGCAAACCGATGCCCATCGCCAACGATCCCCATGCGAATAACGCGCCGATGACCGGATCCGGCTGATGATGCACCACACGGAAAAAGACGTTCATGAACGGCATGATCAACCCCGCGCCGATGGAGGTGAGCAGGGTAGGTAGGATCAATTTGGTTAAGAGCACCGGCTTTTTTGCCGCATACCCAAAAGGCGCAAAGATAGTTCCCTGGCCGCGCCTGCTACGCGGCGATTGAAGGAAAATCAAGGGAAGAATACTCAGCGCCGCGCCAATGCCCGTGATCAGAATTGAATTTCCATATGCCAGACTGCTGGTAGGCGATGTATTTTGTGCTGTGCCGATCCATGTGGGTAAATATCCGCCGATCCAGTTTCCCACGGAGGCCATGGTCATGGTCAAGCCCTGACCGAAACTGAAGAGGTAGGTGCGTTCGGCTTCGTCGCTGTTTTCCATCAGAAAGGGCGACATGGTGACGCCTGCCAGACTTTGCGCAATGCCCGAAACAATGTTCATGGCGTAGAACATTCCCTCCGATTGCCAGAGTGCCATGGCAACAATGGCTGCGCTCAACAGCGCGCCGGAGAGGATCAGCGAACTTTTGCGCCCGATCACATCGGCGAGGTAACCCATGGGCAGTGCAGCGAGAAGCGCCACAAAACTGCTGGTGGTGATAAGGTTGCCGAGCAGAGCTTCATCAAAGCCCAAGCTCAACACATAGAAATTGAAGAGCAGACGAAAAACACCCATCACAACACCGGTCATCATTACATTGACAAGATATAAACGGGCGTTGGGTGTGAAAGCGCGTACGTGGGTGACATACTCCCCTAGTGCGTCAAGAATACGGGTGAGAATGGGTCTTTCCTTCTTCATTTGTTTTTTTCTGTTATTTCACTTCGCAAAAATGATTCCAGATTCCTAAAAATGGTCTCGATGGCCTGCATACGGGCGGCATAGCGCTTTTCGTCGCCGCCAACCGTCAGCTCCACGAGGCTGGCAAGGCGCAATTCGTTCAAGTGATGGATTACCGTCGGAGCGCGTAAGTGCAGGCGCCGTGCCAGTTCGGAAGGGGTGAGGCTTTCATGCGAGAGATAGAAAAGGATTTTCAGTCGCGTTGGATCTGCCAATGCTTTGAGCGACCTGACCAGTCCATCCGGCACGGTTTCGCCAGGGATGGCAGACATTTCCGGCGGACGCGCGCCGAAAAGTACCAGCATGGTTTCTGCATCCAGTCGCTCGAAAAGAATCAGAGGCGTCGTCCAAAATGCAGGAGCGAGGATGAGTTTTTGCGTGCGAAATTCTTCGTCATATTGCACACCCTGTGAAAGTTCAGCGAACAACTCTTCAATGGACATCTTTGACGCAAGGGCTTGCGCTCGCTCAAGCCCCGCTTTTAGCACAGGAGTGAGGCGTTTTTCCTCTTCCGCGAAAAATGCCTGGTAGTAGGCTTGTAAGGCAGAGAGAAAACCTTCTCCCAATTCATCAGGACGGCTCCACCAATCCAAAACGCGTTCCAATGCCTCTTTTTCCACTTTGAGGTGTTTGGCTTCCCAGGTTTTCCTGAAGAACTCTAAGTCCTCTGCCTTCCAGGAACGCGCGGAGGTAATGCGCAAAAGTCTTTCGGCGTATTGCTGGTGTTTTTTCGTCTCCTCCGCTGAGGGATGCCAGAACGGTTGGTCCAAATGATTCAAGACGATCATACGTCTGGCAGGGGGGATCTGCTTTAATGCCCACAGCGCGCTGATGGCATCGCGTGGCTCCGGTAATTCGTGAATCCATTTAAGTGGAATGCCAATGAACGGATAGACCTCCTCCAGCAATTTGCGTTCCGCGGCAGGGATGCGAGAACGGACCCCGGCTGCCCACGAAGCGCGAATCCCATGTTCATCCGGTTTGTGGAGAACCAGCAGGCTGATGAACAACTCATAGGCTGTGCCAAATTCCCATTGAATTTCTGGAGAAGTCTTCTTTTTGATTGCCATCTTATTCCGTAAAAGTCATTTTTTCGAGTTAAGTTTTCTGCCGATGGAGATCAGCAGAAAAGCAGTGTGCTTGTTCACATGTTCATTGAAAGGAGGGAAGTTGAGGAACAAAAAACCGAATTCGATGAGCAACTGTCCGGTTTGGCGCGTGAAAAGATCGTGTGAGGGGGATGCAAGATAGACCGGTTTATTTTTGCATGAGCAAGGGCTTTGTCTTGTAAGTCCAAGACCAGTATAGGAATGCAAAGCGCCTCTCCTTTCAATGCGTAGAGCAATACTAAAGTTAGTTAGATGTCTAGTTTAGGCTATTATCTAATTAGATAATAATCTAATATCCTGTAGTTGTCAAGCAATTTCCCTCCTCATCTTCCGTCCCCAATTCAATACGAACAGCCATGCAACAACAAGGATGATAGGCTTCCATCCCCACCAAAATATTTTCTGAAACCATTTCCATTTCAACGAGTAGAGAACGTATGCAATCAGCCAGCGGACGAGGAGCGTTCTCCCCAATGCGCTTCGCATTACCCGACGCTTGTATTCGCTAAATGAAAATTCTCCTCGCTGAAGCGACTCGACAATTTCGCGCGCGGCAATTGCTCCGTACCCCAATGCAATGCTGATACCTTCGCCGAAAAGCGGGTCTGCGCCGGCGGCATCGCCCACCAGCAATACACGCGGCACAGCGATTGGATTCCAAGGACTGAACCATCGGATAGGATGCGCTTTGACCTCGTAATCGTCCAAAACAAAGCCCTGCCTTGCCATCTCTTTTGCCAATGGTTCCTTGAGCGGAGGCCGCCTTCCGTTCGCAAGGATGTTGGTGTCGTAGATGCCCCAGCATCGCATGGGTTTGCCCTCGATTTGAGTGGGAAAGTCCCAGACATATCCTGCGATGTTGTTCGGAATAGGAAAGAAATCGAAAAAGGCTGTTTTCGCGCGGCTTGTTGGATTACGCGCGGGTGTTAGAACTTCCAACACACGCGCGGTGTGAGGGGGCACATGAGAGAAGAGACAACGGCGGGTAATTCCGTTCGAGCCATCCGCGCCGACAACGATTTGCGCGTGGAATGTACCCTCATTTGTTTCGACCGTTACACCATCGTGATAGGGAAGGACATTCTTTACGGTGATTTCTTCCCAAATTTCAACACCCTTCTCTTTTGCCTTATTTGCAAGCCAGTTATCAAATTCATCGCGTCGGATCACACGCAAAGCGTGTCGTTGGGGGAAGCGAATGTTTAACCCCTTTGCTTCGAAATTAAAGCACAGTTCACTGCTATCTACATGCGGAACTTCGCGGGTATCAAGCCCCAGCCCTTCGAGAATGGCTTCGGCATCGAGGGTAAGACCGCCTGCGCAAAGTTTAGGGCGAGGATGGCGCGCTTTTTCGAGGATCAGGACGCGGGGCGCGAGATGCGGGGCGATCTTTTGGATGTGGAGGGCAGTGGAGAGTCCGGCTGGTCCGCCACCGATGATGAGGATGTCCCATTCCATATTTTGCACTTATGCATAAGCGCCCGACCAGGTTTCAAAGCGCCTGCCCTCACGTTCCCCCTCTTTGTAGAAAGTCAGATAGGTGAGCGTTTGGTAAGGGATGAATTTTTGTTCCTCGATGTTTTTGATGGCGAGGTCGAAGTAGGTATGCCAGGTGCCGGAATTGATGTAGAGTTGGTTTTGTTCGCGTGGGGGAGAGCCTTGCGAATCAAGTGAGACAATCTCGTGATGATGGGTGTGCCCATAAACAATGAAATCCGCAGAGCCATTGAGGAAGGCAGGTTCATTCAGAGCATGTTTGGCAAAGGAGCGATCGCTGTCCCATAATTTGTCATGCACCCAGAGCAGGATGTCGTTGAGGGTGTTGAAGGAAGTGCGTTTTGAGATTTTGAGGGCGATTTGCAGGACATCTACTATATCAAATTGGAAGGCTTTGTCTTCTTCGCGGACGACCTCGAGTTGGAGGAATTCGTCGCAGAGGTCGTCCCAGACTCTTTTGAGTTCGTTTTCGAGGGCGGCGCTTCCTGCGTGACGTTTGATCTGCCCGCTGATCCAAAGGGGGGTTGCCAAGGCCGGGCGGACGTTGGTGAGGCGTCGCAGGCTGTCCACGATGCCCAGGGGCAGGTCATTTCCGAATCGTTTTTGGACTTCGACTGGAAAACGGTTGCAGACGTCCATGGTGAAGATGTCACCGAGGGTGGCGTGATTGCGTCCCTTTTCGCGGTTGTAGTTGAATTTGTCGAATCGGTCACCGTGGCGGCAGAAGACTCGATAGGTTTGCAGGATTTCGGCGAGGGGAGGTGATTCTTCGAGGTCGTATGGGAATGGGTCGGGGGTGTTGGATAAACCCATTACTTCTATAATGAGTTTTCGGATTTCATCGAAGGCGGGCCCGTTTAAGTGGTAATACCAGTCATGATTGCCAATCATGTAATAGATGTTTGCTTTGATGGGAATGCGTTCCTTTGTATCTCGATCGGGCTTTCCGCTGCGCGTGGCGGGCGGGAGGAGGATTGTTTCGCCTGCCGCACTTTGTTTTAGGATTTCAAGCGATTCTTTGTTTGTTTGGATAATGGAGTGCGTGGTTTCGGCGAGTTTGGCGACAAAGCGCGGGCTGGTGGGATCAGTCCACGGTCGGGTGTAGGCGGCAGTGTTGGGTTCAGTATCCAGCCAGAGGGTGGAATGAAGCGGGTCCAGGATGTCGCCGAGGAGGAGGAGATCAAGGTGCTCTATGGGGCGGTAGGTTCCGTCTTTGCGAAAGGAGGCGTAGTAGGCGGTTTCGCTCAAACGGTTGATGAAGAGGCGGAAAGCGTCGGCAGAGATGGGTTCGGCCGTGGAGCCGTCTCCCAGATGAATATCGCTGATGATGACAAGCATGAGATCCTCTTTTGGGAAGGAGAACTTTATGCAACAGGTAAGTTTGTTGAGTCCTTGGAAGGGCGGCGTTGGCTTCGAGGAAGATTTTTGGTCAGACAGTTCGACGGGTCATTGTGGAATGGCTCGTCTTCTGCTTTGTTTGTGGGCGTACATGGCTTGATCGGCTTGAGCGAGCAGTTCTTCCATGGTGATGGTGGAGTCGGGGTCAACAGTGATGACGCCCATGCTGAAAGAGAGGGGATATTCATGACCGAATTGAGCATTGTGGGCATCTACATTGTTTTGCAAATGTGCTTTCATGGCGGCGATGTCGCTTTCGGTCGCATCAACGATTAGAATGACGAATTCATCCCCGCCTAGGCGCCCGATCACATCCGAGTCGCGAAACGTTCTGGTTAAGATGCGAGCGAAGTGGGTTAATGCTGTATCGCCGCCGGCGTGACCAAGTCTGTCGTTGATTTGTTTCAGGCTGTCCAAGTCAATGTACAGCAGGCATGCGGAGTAGCCGGCTCGTCGGGCAAATTTTAACAAGTTGGTGGCAAGGATCATGAAGCCGCGCCGGTTGTTCAGGCCGGTGAGACTATCGGTGAGGGACATGCTGCGCAGGCGTTTGTTTGCTTCTTCCAGTTCTTTGACTTTTTGGTAGAGTTTGGTGGCCAGGAGTTGAAGATGCTCGCGCTGGAGTTGTCCGGTTTGGGGTAATCGGATTGGTATGGTTGGGTTCTTGAGGGCTTCGTTCACTGTCCGCAGGATTATCTGAGGTTCGGCAGGCTTTCGGAGGATATGTTGTACGCCGCTGGCTCGTGCCAGTTTGTGGATTTCTGTCACATCATAATTTGCGGTGTGGAAAATGACCGGGATGCTCATGAGAAGCGGATCGGAGCGCAGGCGGCGCACGAGGGTGAAGCCGTCCATGTGGGGCATAAGGATGTCGGTGATGATCAGGTCGGGGAGTTCATGCCGCGCCAATTCCAGTGCGGCGATGCCATTCTCTGCCTCCAACAGGCGATGTCCGAAGTTGCCTAGGAGGGTGGTGTAGACGCGGCGGTCAGTGGGGTTGGTGTCAACAACGATGATGGTAGCCATAGCGATATTCTTTATCCCTCGCTTTGCAAAGAGATGGGGATAAAACGGAGGATTTTGTTTCTAAATCATAGCATAGTTCTTGGCGGGGCAAATGTTTTGTTCGAGCGAGGGGTGTGCAAAGGGATGGGAGAGACAAAAAGAAACCTCCTTTGAGAAGGAGGAGGCAGAAGGGCAATCGCAAATTAAATTAATAGGGAGGTTCCTCTTGAAAGGAGAATTGATGCAGCAATTCCCAATGCTGGGGCGCCTTCTGAACGGTCCACTCGAAGCGCCTGACCGTAAAAGAGATTTGGTCTATGGCGCCAAAGGTTGGGTCTTTTATTTTGGTTGGCGTGTTTTCGGGCAATTCAACGATTTTGATGTGAGGCAACCAATCCTGGAATTTATATGGATAGGGTTCATATCCCATTTGGCGGGCAATCTCGGCGAGGTCGTTGTACATGGCTTCCAATTCTGTGTTTTTTTCTACCAATAGCCACAGCCTGCCCTGTTGGTTGTTGAGGTTCATTCTGGCGATGTTTTTGACTTTTATTGAAAAGGGACGCCGTGAGAGGGCATATTCTTCGAGGCGTTTTTTCAGCGCATCGAAGTTTCCTACGTTGCGAATCGCCTGAACGGTTAAGTGCAAGTCAATAATTGGCGTGCCCTCTGTGATGCGCGCGGCTTCTTCCGAAATTTTGTAGAGTTGTGAGTAATCCTCATTTTCCGGTCTGACAATCACGAAGGTAGCTTTGTCGTTGACGGTGAAGACTTCCATGGCTTCTGCTTCCTTAACTCTGTTTTTATACAGGTCAATGTGTGCTTCGCTATCGTTCCTGCCAACGCCATAGTTCCATGCCAGCAAGCCGCGATGCAGGTCGTTTTGCCAGACCGTATGAATCGCATTCTTTAGTTCTTCGACGCTGTCTTTTGTGGAGGTGATCTTAAATTCGTCACCTGCTCGGTCGGAGCGAAAGAGTAAGTAGCCTTCGTTCTTCGAAAAGTGTCTCGCCAGCATGTTCGAAAACCGCTTGAGGTCTTGATCTATTGCCGCGCTGCCGTAACGGAGGTTCCCTTCGTGCATGTTGAGCATATCGGTCAGCGCCACGCTTTTGTAGGACTTGTTTTCCAAGAACCACTTTGCTCCGAGCCCATTGAGCACGCCGGTGAGGGGATCTCTGGTTACGATGTTTTCTACGATGTCTCTGGTGATTTGAACCTGCTCGATAGCCTGTTGTTCCAGTTTGGCAGGCAGTTTCAATGAGCATATTTTATCTATAAGTCTTTCGTATGGCGTGTTAAACTCATGCCAGCTTGGATAACTCTTGTTTTCCTCGATGCGCCTAGGAATCTCCGAGTGGCTCTCCAAAACCGTTTGTCGAATGACGAGCGGCCGGAATGCCTTTCGTCGCTTTTGAAGATCACTTTCAACTTCGGTTTCGTTCAAGCCTACACCGAAGTCCCAACTCAGGAGCGTATCCAACTCCTGTCTGCTGTACAGTGCGGACAATAACTGCTTGATTTGCTGCGGTGTTTTCGTGGTGGAGAATATTCTGAACTCATCGCTGCCCGGCGAGCGGTAAACGAAATCGCCTTTATCCAACGTGAAGGTGGATGTGAATTGGAAAGCCAGTTTATGTAGTTCGGCATCTACAACAGGAACACCATATACTTTATTGGCCTGCCGCAGGTCATAGATGTCAATTTTTGCCATGCCCCGGATGTGTTTTATATCCATCAGCCATTTGTTCGCCCTCAGGTTGAGGGCGTGGGTGATGGCATCATAGAGGGCAAGGTTTTCTGCACTACGCTGGATAGCCAAAACAAGGTCTTTCAATTGTTCAATCTGTGTTTCTGTGATTGGCAGGGCTTGAAAGAGATTCTCCAGTTCTCTGAATGATTGGCGGAATATCTTTAGTTCGTGATCCATTGTTATTGCGATGACATCGTGAAGGATTGCGTGTTCAAAATCTTCTCGTAAAGACTTTGACTTTTTTGGATTTCATATTGCATGCCTTGTTGCTGGAAACTTTCGAGGGCTTCATGGATCAGCGTCAACGCTAACTTAAGATCCGTTCCCGTCTCGAAATGAACGGAAGCGAGGCCATATTGTCCTCTGGCAAGTTCATCTATTCTTCCAAATTCTGCCGCGGACTGAATGGCTTCTGAGAAAAAGCGTTTAGCCTCCTCGTAGCGCTTTTCTCTCAGGGCTACGAAGCCCAAGCCGTTCAGTGCATAACTGATGTGACGCACGGGGTCTTTCCGAACGGGATCCTGCCAGGTTTCCAATGCCCTTTGGTACCACGCGCGGGCTTTCTCCATGTTCCCGCGCTCGTATTCGAGTTCGCCCAAGCCGTATTCCGCAAATCCCTTGCTGTATATGCCGTAATCGTCATGTGAGAATTCTTCGCTCGTTTTGAGCACATCCATCAATAGTTTTTCCGAACGCTCGAAATTTCCCAGGCGTAATTCCACAGACCCCAGGGATCTTTTCGCGGCGGCAATGAGGAGTTTGTCTTCCGTCTTGGTTGTTGCGGCAAGCGCCTCTTCAGCCCAATGCAGGGCTCTCAGATAATCTCCCTGATAGAAATAGATCCATGAGATATTTCTGGCAAAGGTGCTGACAGATTTCCAGTCCAACAACAATTTTGCCGCGCTAAGCGCCGCATGGGCAAGCGTCAGGCGATCATACCAGAAGGCGCGCTGCCACAACACGCTGCCGAATTGAATGCCAATCTGCACCAACATTTCGGCTATATGCCGGGTCTTCTTGGTAAGGGAGGTGGAGCGACTTTGCTTTCTTTGTATGGTTTTATAACACCACTGAGCAACGCTGAGGATGTTGTTTCGTTCCTGCAGAAGTTCATCGTAGCCGCGCCATTCCTCGAACTTGCTCTTTTGTGCCAGCAGTCTGACATAATATTGGGCTGATCTCAGCTCGGCGCGTTCGATAAATTTTCGGTCGCTTTCGAATTGTGAACGGATGAAACGCCGCGTTAAGGGCAGGACGCTAAAATAATCTCGATCCGTTTCATGCTCGATGAGTGTCAACTGCAAAAGATCGCTAATGGCGATTTCGAAACTATCATCGTCCTCAATGCCGGAAATCTCCCTCAACGCTTCTCGCGAGACGGCCTCGGGGAGCAGCGCCAGAATGAATAACAATCTTTTCTCGTTGGGATGGCGAAGAAGATTCCAACTATGATTGAAGCAATATTGCAGAATAGGAATGCTGGTATCCAGGCTCAACTTGTCAAGCATTTGAGTGACCGAATAGCCAAGCACGGCAATTTGCCCATGGACCCATAGTAAGGCGAGAGGAATGCCTCCGGTGAGTTCGACCAGATACCGGATTTGATCTTTAGTGAGTTGAATATTTTTCTGTCGGGCATCCCATTCCAGCAGGGCATAACTTTCCTCGAAGGATAATCCCTGCAAGCGGATGATTTGCCCCTCCGTCACCCGCTCTCGTGAGGTCACAATCACCTTGAGGGTGATGGGCGACCTGCGCAGGAAATTGAGAATATCCTGTTGTTCATCTTTTGAGAGGGATTCAAAGTTATCCAGCACAAGAAGCGTGGTATGCCTTGCAAGGAGTTGATAGGCTCTCTTGATTTGATCCTGAATGGACAGATTCCCAATCGTGGGGCTCCCCAGGCTGCTTCCGATCGTAATGAGAATGTCTGAAAGAGATTTGGCTTCTGGCACGATTGGCTCAATGCCGTGAAGAGTCAAAACGGATTCCTTGGCAGAGATCCAGATCACCGATTCGAACAAATCATTCTCGATACAGCGATAACTCGCCTCAATCGCAAGCGCCGATTTACCCACTCCCCCGATTCCTTCGATACCGATGAGAAACGTCCGACTGCTGGGATGCAGAGACTGCAAAATGGTTTGCAATTCCTGTTCTCTTCCCACAAAATAGGGGCGTCGTGGCAGGTTTGCCAGCCTCTTCGATTTTTCCTGTTCTTTTCCGCTGGTGGTCAAACTCTCCAATTTCTTGGTATAGCGAAGAATCGCCTCCTTTTCCATTGTGACACTGTTGATAAGATGCAGAGGCTGATCCGTGCCATATCTAGCGAGCATCTCCTCTAGCGTGTAGAGGTTCTTTTTGTGCAACGCGATCATTCGTTCCAGGTGGGCGATCTCTTCCTTGTCCATGTCCATCTTTCAACCTCTGTGCTATTTATTGGTTTGAATGTCCTTTTGATAAACCTTTGACAGCACCGCTTCGAGTTGTTGTATGGTCTCGAGTATGGAATTTTCCGCCTCGGTCATATTGTGAACGACAATAGGGGGGACCAGCGCACTTCCCCATTTAGCGTATTGTTCCTTGGCAAGGTGATAATTGCGGGAATAAATTTCCAGCAGGTTGACCAGATGTTGAACTTCATGTTCGTAATCTTTCCAAAGAATCTCATCAATTTTGGAGGCCAGCAGGTTTTGTTTGATTTCGCCTCCTCGCTCGGACGTGGGGAGGATGGCTTCCGTTTTCGATTCCTGATCCTCACCTTTGGGGGGGTGAGCGTTCATCTTTTTTCTGCGTTCCCGGCGTTCTTCCAAAATCTTACGCCCTTCATCGAAGATGAAGTCTATGGCTTTGAGCAAAATGGGAATTTGAATCGGATCAAGCATGGTCGTTGTCTCCTCCCATGCGAGTATAGCATGAACAATAGAGTGCCATGACTATCAAATCTGTCAAGCCGTATCCTTCTTTGTTGCCGGGGAACTTTTTAACTGTTTTCGCTTCTCCGTACCCTTATGATCTTTTGCCTACGTCGAACGTGCAGGACGCGCTTTCTAGCGCATCTGGCAGCGTGCTTACGCGCCAAATATCTGTTCTCAAGTCTCTTTCCCACTTATGATTGTGGCGTGCCACGCTGTAATTGCGACAATAAATCGCCAAAACTCGCGCCACAGGTGACCGGGTAACCGCCTCAGCGTTGTCGAGGTATTGGCTCCTTCAATCCTGGGCACTTTCTGCCAATTGCTCGCTGGTGGCGATAGGGAAGGTGAAATGAAAGGTTGTGCCTTTGCCTATCTCACTCTCCACCCAAATGCGCCCGCCGTGTCCCTGTACAGCAAGACGGCAAAACGCAAGCCCGATGCCCAAACCACTGGGTTTGTTCTTGCCATGCAGACGCGCGAACTTGTCGAAGATGCGCTCTTGCTCGCTAGGTGGAATGCCAGGACCTTGGTCTCTCACCCATAGGTGAAGCCAATCCCCTTCCCCCCGCGCGCCCACTTCAATCTGTCCATCCATCGGTGAAAACTTGCTTGCATTCTCCAGCAGATTGATCAACACACGCCGCGCCATGTCTTCATCCACCCAAATTTTAGGAAGTTCACTCGCGATCTCCCTCACGATTTCCTGTCGCCTGCTCTTTGCCGCAGGCTCCACATCCTGCACAGCGCTTTCGATCAGCGCGATCGGATCCACTACCTTCTGATCGGCTACAGGCTGACCCGCTTCCAGCCGGCTTACATCGAGCAGTGAACTGACCAGGCGTTGCACGCGGTTCGTCGAGTTTTCGGCAATCTTGAGAATCGAAAGAACCGTCTCGCGCCCCTCTTCCGGCACCATCTCTGCCACCACATCCAGGCTCGAAATGATGTTTGCCAGCGGCGAACGCAGATCGTGATAGATCATCGAGGTCAGATCATCGCGCAGTTCATCCAATTGTTTGCGTTCGGTGATATCGCGCAGAATCCACTGGATCGCGTCACTCTCGTCGAATTCCACGCGGCGCGCGTGGACTTCGATTGGACTGTGCTTCTCATCCTTTTTGTGCAGGGATGATTCATACGAACAGGTGCGGTCCTGGCGCAGAAATTCAAATTCTTCGCCGGTCTTGCTCCAATTGACCTCATGCAGTTGGTCAATACTCAAATTGTGCAATTCCTCAATCGAATAACCACTCAACACAGCCGCTTGACGATTCGCTTCAAGAATACGTCCTTCCCAATCCGTGATGATCATTGGGTCAATGTTATGCTCGAACAGATCACGGTAGCGCCTGTGTGCAGCTTGCAGGCGCTCGAACAACTGCGCATTTTGAATGCTTGTGCCTGCCAGGCCACCGATGCCCGTCATCACCAACAAGGCATCAGGGTCAAAGGCTTTAGAGATCGGATTAATCGCCTCGAGGACACCGATCACGCGTCCCTGTGCTTGAATCGGTGCAATCAAGAGCGCCCGCATCTCGACTCCCCCAAAGCGGTCCACCTCGCTAAACATCTTTTCCTGGCTGACATCCGGCACGATGATGCCGTGACCTTCGCGCACTACAATGCCGGCGAGTCCTTTATCTGCTTCAACTGTGCGACCGAGGATGTTGCCAGCATTCAATCCTGCCGCGGCGCGGAAGACGAGGTACTCGCCCTCGATCATGCCCAATGCTACTGTTTCTACCTGCAGCGCTTGCATAGTTTGAATCAGGACGCGCTGAAACACATCCTCCATGCGGAGCGAGGCGTTCATGGCGGCTGCGCCTTCTGCGAGCGCGGTCATCACGCGTGCCTGGCGTTGACTCTCCGTGTACAGGCGCGCATTCAATACGGCGATGCCTGCCTGATCTGCGATGGCTTGCATCAGATGAAGTTGTTCTTCCGAAAACGCATTTGGCTTGGTATGCACCAGCGTAAGCACTCCCACCAGCTTCTCACGTGCCAAAAGCGGCACACAAATGGCTGATTTGACGCCCGATTTATCCATGGCGTCATCGGGGCGCATCAACCAGCGTTCATCCTTGCTGGTATCGGGCACGAGCGCCGCTTTGCGGTTGTGAATCACCCATCCTGCGAGCCCACGCTCCATCGTATCGCGCATTTGCTGGGTGGTGTGCTCATGAATCTGTGTGCCATACACGATGGTCGCGTCCACGGCTTTTCCCGCGTCGTCCAATACAACAATGCTGCATCGCTCTCCACCTACGTTCTGCAAAGTTTCGTACAGAACGCGCTGAAGCACCGTGCGCAAATCAAGCGCGGTTGCCACCTCACGGCTGACGTGATAGAGAAGTTCAAGCAGCGCTTTGGTTCGATCTTGTTCCTGTGGTAATGACATAAGTCACCCTGCTCGAAAACGCGCCATCCTTACCAAGCCATATCGGACCTGTTAACACACAAACAAAGTATAGCACAATGCCGTACATGCACTAGGGTAAAATAGCGGGCATGCCTCTCGACATTTCACGCATCAAAGCCCTTTGCTTCGACGTGGATGGCACGTTGAGCGACACCGATAATCTATACGTTCAAAATGTCCAACGTTTCCTGCCCCGTCTTCTCTTCCGCGATCCCAGTCGCACGGCGAGGAGGTTGGTGATGTGGATCGAAGCGCCCGGTAACGCCCTTCTCAGTCTCACCGATACAATCGGGCTTGATGATGAAATCGCTGCTTTGATTGATTGGTGGTCACGTCACCGCCGCAAGCCCTGGAAGAAGTTTTTGCTGATCCCTGGCGTGGAGGAGATGCTCATTCGCTTGAAGGGACGCTATCCCATGTCCATTGTCAGCGCACGCGATGAAAAGGGGACCATGCGCTTCCTCGAGCAATTCGATCTGGTCAAATACTTCGACGTGATTATCACCGGTCAGTCTACTGCACATACGAAACCCTATCCCGATCCCATCCTGCTCGCGGCGCAAAAGATGGGTGTTCGACCGTCAGACTGTCTGATGATCGGCGATACCACGGTGGACATCCGCGCAGGCAAAGCCGCCGGTGCGCAAACGGTGGGTGTGCTGTGCGGTTTTGGGGAAGAGAAGGAATTGACCAGGAAAGGCGCAGATTTGATCCTGCAAACCACAAGTGAATTGGCAAATGTTCTGCTCTCATAGAGCAATTGGCTCGTGTTCTCGCGGGTTGCGCTTTTCGGCGACCAATTCCAGTTTCCTCCTGTACTCAACGATGGCATGATCGCCGACGAGCGGACCGAACAATCTAAGCAGTGCGGCGAGAAAAAAGAACAATCGTCGAAGGATGGGTATGCCGCGCCGAATCTCTCCCTCTCCAGCGAGAAAACGCACATCGCCAATGTGGGTATAGCCCATCGCAAGCAAAGGAATGACCGTGACAATGTCCGCTGTGTTTACAATACGATAAATCGGAGATTTGAACTCCCTGTCGTATTGATCGTTGCCGACGCGGGGGCTCCCGAACGTGTAACAGGCTGCGATGCGGTCCTTGAACTTGGGATCGCGCTCAAGACTTTGTGTGGCAATGGTGGCGAGCGCTGCACCCAGTGAATGTCCAGTGATGTAAATGGGCAGATCACCCATTTGTAAAAGTTTTTGGCGAATGGGTGCCGCAATGCTTTCATACGCCTGTTTAAAGCCCGCGTGTACCTTTCCCTCGATTGTGGAGACCAGAACCGCTTTGATGTCGGTTTTGATATCCTTCCCTTTTGTCATTTCGGTTCCCCTGAAGGCAAGTACAATGTATTCATTGTTTGTTGCCATGAAGGCTTGTGTGTCGGTCTCCGCTGAACTGAACGTTGCGACCAATTTGAATCCGCCTCCGTTGAGTTTTGCACTCAGTAATCTGCGCGCCCATTCATCCGCTTCAAAGCGTTCGTATGCCAGATGCGACATGGATGCCATGATCCACGCCATGCGATCTGAATAGGCTGCGCGGTAGATCGGCGGATTGAGTAGGCGGTTCTTATCTTTGAAATAGTCCCTTGCCGCGATCAAGTCAACCTGTCTGCCCGAATCCCTCTTTGATTTTTTGGATTGTTTCCCAGCCATAGCAGTCTCCTTTCATGAACCCTGAACACCTCTAAAGCGGCAATGACCAAAACGCCGTCCGCCAACGGCAATCGGGCTTTGAACTGCCCATTGAGCGCGAGCAAATGGTGAAAGTTCAAGCCACTGCACGCAAACCGAAAAATATCAGCACGAGCGATCCTATAATCACAAAGAGATTATTGCGAAAGCGTGTTTTATCGTCTGCCTTCTTCCATCTTATGGAAAGGTGAGGAACAATTGCCGCAAAGGTCATGATTACCGCATGGGAAATGCGATACCCAGGAAAACCTACATTGGCGAATCCATCCCACAAGAGAAGAATCAGACCAAGAGTGGCTTGCAAATCCATCAAGCCACTAAAGCCGGCCATCAGACCGCGGTCCATGCCCTTGAATGAACTTCCGCGTGCCCAACCTAGCGCGAATTTGATTACCGCCGTAAAGGCGACGAACAAAATCAACCAGCGAAGCAAAGAATGAGCCGTGAACAGGATGGTCATGGTTGCACCTCTATTCATCCGATTATACAGCATGGACTTTCTCACGTATAATTCGATGGACGAGACTTGAGTTCATCTGTATCTACAAACAATCCTCATCCGCCTTCACCATGTAGTAAATTTTGACAGATGATACTTTCTCAATTTCTAAAACATCGGAGGCCGCATGACCTACACATCCATCCTTGTTGAAAAGCGCGGGCGCGTGGGGCTTATCACACTCAATCGCCCGCAGGCACTGAATGCACTGAACAACCAATTGATGCTCGAATTGATGGAGGCGCTCGAAACGTTCGACAAAGACGATGCCGTTGGTGCCATGGTTATCACTGGAAGCGAAAAGGCCTTCGCCGCTGGCGCCGACATTAAAGAAATGGCGGATAAATCTGCTCAGCAGATGAAAGACTTGGACTACGTTGCAGTGTTCGGACGGATTCGCGACATTCAGAAGCCAATCATCGCTGCTGTTTCCGGTTGGGCGTTGGGCGGTGGATGTGAACTAGCGCTGTCGTGCGATATGATTGTGGCATCTGAATCAGCGAAATTCGGTCAGCCGGAAATTACCATCGGTGTCATTCCTGGTGCAGGTGGCACGCAGCGACTGACGCGCGCGGTTGGCAAAGCCCTGGCTATGGAAATGATTCTCAACAACCGCACACTCACTGCACAGGAAGCCTATCAATTTGGGATGGTCAACCGCGTCGTGCCTGTGGAAGGCTACTTGAACGAAGCGCTCAAACTTGCAGAAGAGATCGCCTCGCGCGCCCCGCTGGCTGTGCGCGCCGCAAAGAAGATGATCAATCGTGCGTACGATTCCTTCCTCACCGAGGGACTTGCCGAAGAGAAACAGGAATTCTACAATTTGTTTGACACCGAAGATCAAAAAGAAGGAATGCGAGCTTTTATCGAGAAAAGGAAGCCAACGTGGACGGGGAAGTAAGTATGCTGGGGTATGCCGATCTGAAATCTGCTTTTCAGGAATTGGATCTGGCAGACAAACCCATCATTGCACATGCTTCCTTGAAGCCGTTCGGTTATATTCAGGGCGGGGCAGAGGTTGTCCTGCGTGCCATGCTGGCTTCCTTTGCCGGCGTGATGATGCCCTCCTTCACCTACAAGACGATGGTTACGCCGGAGGTTGGTCCTCCAAACAATGGCATTCGATATGGCGCCCACCGGGACCTGAACAAAATGGCAGAGCCATTTACAAGTGATATGCCCGTTGACCCCATGATGGGTGTGCTGGCTGAAACCTTGCGCTGTCACGCGGCTGCACAGCGAACCTCACATCCTATTCTCTCGTTTGCAGGCATCAAAGTGGAGGAGTTCCTCAATGCCCAAACCTTATACGACCCGCTTGCTCCAATTGGTGCCCTGGCAGAGCGGGATGGCTGGGTGGTGTTGATCAATGTAGATCATACTGTCAACACAAGTATTCATTACGGGGAAAAACTGGCAGGACGCAAACAATTCGTCCGCTGGGCGCTTATGGATAACCGCGTGGTGGAATGTCCTGGCTTTCCCGGCGATTCATACGGCTTCAATGCCATTCAAGAATACATCGAGCCCCATACCCTCCGCGTGGAGATGGAGGGAGGTGCATTCATCCAAGCCGCTCCCCTCAAAATCGTGTTGAGCATTGTGCAGGACATGATAAAAAAAGACCCGCTGGCTTTGCTCTGCCAACGGGAGGATTGTGAGCGATGCAATGCAGTGAAAGTTACTGAAGCATAATCTCTTCCACGCGCCAGGATTCCTCACCCATCAATTTCCGCAGGCGTTCGAGTAATTCGGGGCAAATACGCGTGGTGTCGTTGGGGAAGTCAATGAGATACCCCGAACCGTTTTCGAAGATTTGAAAACTGAAGCGATCACGTCCATGGAAAGAGATCAACGTGCCGTAAATGGTTTTGATGCGACGGCGATCGCGCGCCTTGTCGCCGGTCGAACGCAGGATCACCGTAATTTGTTTGGGAGGATGTTTTGGATCCTCCTCCTTTGCGAGAGGCACATAGAGAGATTTGAGGGAGGTGACCAGCGCTTCGCGCGC
>DATLZK010000045.1:0-10945 GCA_035574015.1 Anaerolineales bacterium | reverse complement strand
GGCCTTCATCGCGCACGCGGCGTTGCTGCTTCAGGCTTTCGCCCATTGAGCAATATTCCCTACTGCTGCCACCCGTAGGTGTATGGACCGTGTTTCAGTTCCATTGTGGGGGGCCACCCTCTCAGGTCCCCTACCCGTCGTAGCCTTGGTAGGCCGTTACCCTACCAACTAGCTGATGGGACGCAGGCCCCTCCCAAAGCGCCTTGCGGCTTTAGTCATCGGCTTCTAAACCCGATGACCACATGCGGTATTAGCCCCGCTTTCGCGGGGTTATCCCACACTTTGGGGCAGGTCACCAACGCGTTACTCACCCGTTCGCCACTAGGAAGCCTCGTATTGCTACAAGACTTCCCCGTTCGACTTGCATGTATTAGGCACGCCGCCAGCGTTCATCCTGAGCCAGGATCAAACTCTCCGCAAAAAATTCACTCTTTCGAGTGGAGTTTACGGAACTTACTGGAACGACAGGAGTTGTTGCTTCCTATCACTATTCAGTTGTTAAAGTTCCTGTTACAAAGCGCACGGATTTTACTCGCGCTACTTTTGCCTGTCAAGACATCAACAGACGAAAACACCGATGTCACACTTCCTTCAACATCGGCTCGTCAGACTGCCAAACCAACAGGCTTGTGTCTCTGACTAGAGACTATGCTTATTCGGTTTTCAATGATCTGTCTGGGGGACGAGATCTATCAACTACTGGCAACCTGTGATTATACGATTTTCTTTGCCTTTGTCAATAGTTATCAGACAATTAAACCTTAAAGAATCCGCTTCCCCCCTACGCCTTTGCTTCCTTCCGCTAATTCATCTCCTGCCTGCCCGACAACGCGCGCAGCAACGTATTTTGATCTGCAAATTCCAAATCACCACCCATCGGCAGTCCACGCGCAAGACGCGTAATCCGCACCCCGAATGATTCCAATTGCTGACGAATGTACAACGCAGTCGCATCTCCTTCTAGGCTGGGATTGGTCGCCAGGATCACTTCCTGTACGCCCCCTTTGGCAACACGCGTCACCAATTGTTTGATTTTCAAATCATCGGGGCCAATCCCTTCAATGGGAGACAACACACCATGTAAAACATGATACTTGCCTTGATAACCACCTGTACGCTCCAAAGCCAACACATCCAACGCTTCCTCAACAACACAAATGACACTCCCATCTCGCTGCATAGACTCACAGATTTCACATCGCTCACGTCCTGCATCGGTAATATTAAAACATTCTTGACAGAAAGCAGTATTCGTTTTTAGCTGGAGAAGCGCTTGTGCTAAATCCTGTGCAACCTCATCGGGTGCGCGCAGAAGATAGAAAGCCAGCCGCGAGGCGGATTTAGGTCCAATGCCGGGAAGTCGCTCGAGGGCGTTAATGAGGGATTGGATGGATTCGGGAAGTAACATAAGGAATGCATTGAAGAATTGGAGAATTCATCTTAGATTCTCTCTCAAAAGGGAAGTCCACCTGCCAGCGGACCCATTATCTTCTGTTGCAGTTCACGCGATTGATCGAGTGCCATATTCACAGCAGTGAGAACCAGGTCTTGCAACATTTCGGCATCTGCGTCTTTCAAAAAATCGGGCGAGATCTCAACAGATTTACATTTCTGATCGCCAGTCATTACGATCTTGATTGCACCTCCGCCCGCGGTGGCCATGACAGTTTCTTCAGCCAGTTTTGCTTGTGCTTCTTCGAGCTGCTTTTGCAAGCGCTGTAGTTGTTGCATCATCCCACCGCTTATTTGGGGTCCTTTGTTAAATCCTTTTGCCATTGGATAATCTCCTGATTTCTTCTAGCATTGGGGTCTAATGATGGTTCTGTATGAGTAAAACATCGAAATGTCCTATGTAAGGCAAGCGAACCAATTTAACACCTGAAAACAATAGGTTCTTTGACGAGTTGACGATCTACTCCTGCATATCCACAATCTCGCCACCATGTTGAATGGCAGTGGCAACCATTCCGTCTTGCGGCACACTTGGCGGGATTTTGCCTTTTGCGTTCGTCACTACACAGCGAATATGTACTTCCACGCCAAAATGGTCCTTGATCAATTTTTGGATGATCTCGATTTGTTCGGGTTTGTCGAGTTTGGATACCAGCACATCGCTTGCCAGACCCAAAATCAGTGTTTGACCCTGCACGTCAATCATCTTGACCGAGTTCATCAAGGCAGAGAGATTGGCTTGCGTTTTGGGAAGCGATGCAGATAAGTGCTTCCAGGCTTTGATGACATCGCCAACGTTGAGAGAGGGGTGTTCAGTAGTAGACGCTGATGATTCAATCGCTGTTTGTGGAGGCGGCTGAGGCGGAGACTCGGCTTTTGAAACGGAGGCAGGCTGAGGCTTGGAAGGATGCGGCGCGGCCGAGGCGCGAGATTCGACAGGAGCATCCAGCACTTCTGCAAAAGCAAGTTCCAAACCTAGAGATGGTTGCCAGCCGCCGCGCAAATCGGTCGCAGCGTTGTTGAAAGCTTTCATCATGCGCAGCACATCACTCGTAGTAAAGAACTTGGCATGCGTTTCCATCTGTTTTTTTACATCTGAGGTGGCTTCGACTTGATGCGCATTGCCCATTTGTATCAGCATCAATCCGCGCAGATATTCAACGATCTGACGCGCCAGGGAGCGTGGATCGGCGCCCGCGTCGAGCGCCTTGTGAATCGTCTCAAGTCCCCGCGCGGGGTCACGATCGCGGATGGACGAAATGACATCTAACACAGTTTGACTTGTGGCAGTGCCAAGGATGGTCTGCGCAAGAGCGAGCGTGATCCGTTCACCTGTGGAGGCGAGTTGATCGAGCAACGAGATCGCATCGCGCATCCCCCCCGCGGACAGGCGCGCGATCTGAATTAGCGCATCGTCATCGGCTTGAATCTTTTCGGCTTTGACGATCTTCTTTAGATTGGCAACGATCTCATCAACCGGCACGCGGCGAAATTCGTGACGCTGGCAGCGCGACAAAACTGTGGCAGGGATTTTGTGAATCTCGGTTGTGGCTAAAATAAAAATGGCATGCGGAGGTGGTTCTTCGAGTGTTTTGAGAAGCGCGTTGAATGCCGCCGTCGAAAGCATGTGAACTTCGTCAATGATATAGATTTTGTATCTGCCCTGTGTAGGAGCAAAGTTGATCTTGTCTCGTAAATCTCGAACATCTTCCACAGAGGTGTTGGAGGCGGCGTCAATTTCGATAAGGTCCAGAAAGCGATTCTCGTTGACGGCTTTGCAGTTTTCACATTCATTGTCGGGCCGTTGGGTCAGGTCCGGGTTTGTGCAATTGACGGCTTTCGCGAGGAGGCGCGCCAACGTGGTCTTGCCTGTACCGCGCGAGCCGGCAAAAAGATAGGCATGCGCGATGCGATCCGCCGCGATGGCGTTCTTGAGTGTGGTGACGACGTGATCCTGTCCCATCACAGCGTCCCAGGATTGAGGGCGGTATTTTCGATAGAGAGCTTGGGTCATTTTGAGTGATCGGTCTTTAGTAAACAGTCATCACAGTGTTCACTGTCAAGCGCGCCAGAAATTTGCGCCCTTGGCGAGCTTCGTGCTTAAAAATCACGGAACACGGTAAACGGCTCTTACATTTCCATTCGCATCCAGCAATTGCGCTTCTTCGCCAGACTCCCAAACGGGTTTGTTCAAGCCCCAGTATAAATCAACTGCTGTGTTCGTTCCGGGAAGGGTATGAATTTGTACGACACCGGTTGCATAAAGCGTAAGGTTCGGAAAGGTAAAAATGTTTCGATCCGAATCCTTCAACTGCCAGCCGTAAAGGTTCAGCGCTTCGCGGCCTGCATTGCGAATCACCACCAGCTCTGCGTTCAGCATTCCTGCCCCGACAATGCTGACAATCTCTACATGAACCTCCTCCGCGTTCGCAGGGGCTTGAGGGGAGGAAAGGCTTAGGAACGGCGCGGCAGGCTGAAGGGAGGAAAGAGTCGCCGCGCGGTAATTGCGATCGTACCAGAACAGGATCGCGCCGGTCACACAGGCAGAAACGAATACATTCAAAAGCAAGTATAGGACAAGTCTGCGGCGATCCATGTCTTTTGAATAATAGCACAGAATACCCTCACGTGGAATTAAAAAATCCTGCCCTCAGGAATCGAGAGCAGGAAGCGATCACTGAGCGCGCTAGGGAAGACGCGTCATGAGAAAATCGTCGAAGGATACATCCGCTGAAGCCACTTCTTCGCCACTCCACACAAACACACCCACTCGTCCGGAGGTATAGGAAGAATCCGAAACCGAGTCGATTTCCACGCCATCCACATAAAGGGCAAGTCTGCCTCTACCGCAATCTGCTCCCACGCGGTACGAAGCGGCATCTTGGGCAATGGCATCGGAAAATCCCCATTGATCGTTATTTGTGAGGAAGACATCCGTCTTTCCGTTCTCTGCCTTGGCAATTGCATACTCTCCTGCGGGCGTTATCGCAAAATAATAAAACGAACTATTCACCGATTGCTGGTTGCACAGGATACCAAAGGCAGTGGTGGAATGGGTGCCGTTGTTAATCACAGTTACTTCGATATGGACATTTTCATAATTCCGATCATCTGGTGTGCTCCACACGAAAAAATTTTCGGTAAATACGATCACGCGTAGAGCTTCATCGGTATACTCCACCGAACTATCTGCATCTGTACCTGTTCCCCATCGAATTGATTTGAAATCATCACTCAACAGCACATCTTCATCTGTTGATTCGGTATCAGTAGCAACCGGTAAATCTGTATCGGTGGGAAGGGGTGACACAGGCGTAGTACCTCCTCCCGTTACAGCGCGACAAGCCAGCATGGCCAATCCCAGTAATGCAACTGCTAAAACAAATTTATTCTTCATACCTTTTGTCTCCTCAGAGTTATGGGTGTGGGTATTTTACTATGACTGATTAAGACAATTATGCAAGCCCATGCGTCAGCGACATCGCGACCCAATCGCCCATTTGTCGGCGTTCGCTTCTTTCCAGACCTTTTGCCTGCGCGGCTTCGAGGACGCTTTCTTCCTGCTCGAGCAGGATTCCGCTCAAAATGATTGCTCCACGCTCCTCGATCAAATCCGCAAGTCCCATTTCAAACAGGCGGATGATCACCGGTGCGAGGATATTGGCGGCAACAAGAGGCGCTTTCCGAAAGGGGAAATTTCCTTCCAGGATTTCCCGTACAGACCCAACTCCGAGGATCAATTTATCTCCTACCCCGTTTGTTTCCGCGTTTTCACGCGCGTTCTTGAGAGACTCGGCGTCAATATCCACACCCAATGCTTTCTCTGCACCAAGTTTCAGCGCGGCAATGGAAAGAATGCCAGAACCACAACCAACATCAATGAATGAAAGAGGAGAGAAATTCTTCTTTTGTTCCTCTTCAAAAAACAACTCCATCAATTCCAAACACAATTGCGTCGTCGGATGCGTCCCTGTGCCAAATGCCATGCCAGGGTCAATCTTGATGGCTATGCGGTGCAGATCGGGCGATTCCATCCAGGCCGGTAAAATCAGAAGGCGCTTTCCGACGAGTATCGGCTTGTAGCGCTGTTTCCAGGCTTCCATCCAGTTTTGATCGGCGATCTGGCGATAAACGGGAGTTGGGACCGGCTGGATCATTCCCAGATAGAAAAGCGACTCTTCGAGTTTGCGCCGCGTGTCTTCCAATTGGTCATTCACTTCCAGGTACGCACGCACGGTGATGGGACCCGTCGGTGTGCCGGCATCTTCATCGTCTGTGTAGGTCACGCCTTGTTCGGTCATCACACCATTGGGAGCAAAGCGTGCCAACACTTCCGCCACGGCTTCTGCGAGTTCACCATCCACAGTCAACGAGACTTCAAGCCAGTTCATGATGATACAAGTTCTTATAAACCTTTTGGATTAAGTCCTTCTCCTCAGCCAAGATCGGCGGAAGGTCATTCACATGGAAATACTGTATTTCGGAGACTTCATAACTTTCCTTGAACTCACCGTCCACAATTCTACACAAATAGACCAGAGTAATATGCCGATCTCGCGGAGAACTTTCTGCCAGCATCAATCGTTCGACTGAGATGGTCATCCCTGTTTCTTCATGAAACTCACGGATCACTCCTTTTTCGGGCGATTCTCCATATTCCAATGCTCCCACCGGAATTCCCTATGCCAGTTTGCGATAGGTATGCTTGAATAACAAGACGCGTCCTTGCTCATCGAAGACCAGGGCCGCGACCGCCACACGAAAACGCGGACGAAACATCCGCGCCGCAAGAGTATGTACCCAAAGGGGAAACCACCCCCAAATTTTCGCCAGAAACCGGATGGAGTGTGATTGTAGATTCACAAGAACGCCTAAATTCAACGGATTCTTAAGCCGACGCTTTCAAGAGATTGATGAAAAGAGAAAGCACTTGCCACAAAACCAATCAGAACGATTATTAAACGGGAACAGCAAAGGCGCCGCGCTACTTCATTCGAGCAGAACCAGCCCCCGGTTCGGGCATGAAGCGGTAGTTCGAGCAGGAATTCCCTTTCATATCACAGTAGAGGGAATCGGGAAGACAATCCACACATTCGAGTTGAAGTGTAGCATGAGCAATATTGTAACGATGATATACAAGTTCGCCGATTTGGCGCTGAATATCGGCTCCCGCGCTGATCGTGAGGTCTTCGGTGAGAATGTGCGCGGACATGGTGCGCAAATTTTGGGTGATGCTCCAAACATGCAAATCATGAACGCCAAGCACACCTTTGACCTGCATGATGTCATGCACGAGTTCTCCTGCATCCACATCGCGCGGGGTGGCTTCGAGCAGAATATCCACTGCATCGCGCAGAATGCCCCACGCGTTGGAAAGGATGAGGAGGCCGATCAGCACACTGACGAATGGGTCGAGCCAGTCGGCACCGGTAAAGTAAATCACGACACCCGCTGCGACAGCGCCAACAGTGGACAGCACATCACCCATGAGATGGACAAAGGCGGAACGAATGTTAAGATCATTCTCGCTTCCTTTGCGCACGAGCAAGGCTGTCACCAGATTAACTGCCACAGCGGCCAGGCCAACTCCAATCAAAATTTCTGACTGCACATCGGGCGGCTCCACAAAGCGACGATACGCTTCATAAAAGATGCCAAGCGAAATGACGACGAGAGTCGTTGAATTTACGAGCGCGACAAGGATGCCAGCGCGATGATAACCGAACGTCTTTTGTCCATTTGCCGGCTGCAAGGTGAGGCGAATCGCGTACCAACTCAACCCAAGCGCAATGACATCGGTGAGGTTATGAGCTGCATCGGTGAGCAGCGCGAGACTGTTGCCGATGATCCCCGCCATGGCTTCAAGGACGACGAATGCAAGCGTCAAGACAAGCGAAAGCGCAAGACGGGATGCGGTCTGATGAGCAATATCGCCGAGATGGCTGTGAGAGTGGGAATGTGTTTGCATCTTTTTTATTCACCTTATGCAATTTTTCTCCCTCACCTATCATCTTCTCCCGCTGGGAGATGGGATGGGGAGGAGAGTGTGTCAACAGCACGCATGCAAAGATTTTCAAAAAGGTTCTTCAAAAGCGTCCGAAAAGTCTGTGCCCGTTGAAACTTCTCTGGCACACCGGAGCGTTAGAGAACGCGGTTTATGCGCCAAAGATCAGTTTTCGGTTTCTTGGGAGACAATACTTTCATCCATGCTCCACGTGATCGAGCCCCATCCGATAAAGTTTCGCGACGTGGTCATCATCGAGGGCATAATAGACCTGCCGTCCATCCTTGCGGCTACGCACCAGTTTCATCTGGCGCAATCCGCGCAGTTGATGTGATACAGCCGATTCGGTCATTTTGAGCCGCGCGGCAATATCGCCGACGCTCATTTCATCCTCGAGCAAAACGGAGATGATACGCAGACGCGTCGGATCGCTGAGTGCACGGAACAGGTCAGCCAGATGAACGGAGGTTGTTTCTTTGAGGGACATGGATTAATATTTGAACAATTGCTCAAGTTTTCAACATTATACCATAAATCAAAACGAGCGGACTTTACATCCACTCGTTAATTCCTCATTCTCCGATTCTCCCTTTCCTATCCCCCCAGCGCCTCATTCAACCAATCCAGAAAACCCTTTTCCTGCGGCTTGACCGTTGTTCCGAGCGTCTCCGCCAGCTTCTCGAACAACTGACGCTGTTCTTTTGTCAGTTTTGTTGGAATGGCAACATTGATAATGACCAGTTGATCACCGCGTCCACTGCGCCGAAGATAAGGCACACCCTTCCCCTTGATGGTAAGGATTTTTCCGGGCTGTGTGCCCGGCGGAATCTTCAGCGTGACCTCGCCATCCACCGTCGGCACCTGAATCTCCGCGCCCAATGCCGCTTGTGCAACATTGATATCAAGATTCAAGATGATGTCGTTCTCGCGACGCTTGAAGAATTTATGCGGTTGAACCTCCAGCACCAGAAACAGACTTCCATGAGGTCCGCCATAGACGCCCGGCTCACCCTCGCCAGGAAGGCGAATCTGCGTGCCATTGTCCACGCCGGCAGGGATCTGTACTTTCTTTTTGATCGTCTTGCGCTCCAAGCCCGAACCGCGGCAAGTTCTGCACAACGTGGGGATCGTCTCACCGCGTCCATTGCAAGTTGGGCAAGTGGAGGTTTGCATCATCTGACCGAAAATGGTCTGACGCACCTGTCGCACCTCGCCGCGACCGTTACACGTGGAGCATCGTACCGGTGATGTCCCCGGTTCGGCACCCGATCCATTGCAGCGCGAACAAACCTCATCACGCTGAAACTCAATTTCCTTTTCAACGCCAAAAATCGCTTCCTCGAATGTCAGCGTGAGCCGCATCTGCAAATCGCGCCCTCGGCGCGGTGTGCGGCGTGAACTCCGCCCCGTCGAAAATCCAAAGCCACCGAAGATTTCCTCGAACAGATCGCTGAAGTCCACCGTGTAATCGTGGAAGCCTTCCATATTGCCGAGACCCGCTCTGCCAAAGCGATCATAGCGGGCGCGCTTTTCCTTGTCCGAAAGAACGCCATAGGCTTCGTTGATTTCTTTGAATTTTTCCTCGGCATCCGGCGACTTGTTCACATCGGGATGATACTGGCGCGCAAGTCTACGAAACGCGGCTTTGATTTCATCGTCGCTCGCGTTCCGCCCAACACCAAGGATATCGTAATAGTCTCTGTTGCTCATAAGTGTTGCAAAGTGAAACGTGAAAAGTAAAGAGTGGAAAGTAACCGTTCGCGACCTTCCACTTTCTATTCTTTGACCTCTCCATCCACCACTTCAGGACCCTCGTTAGGCGATGGGTTCGTTCCGCTCCCAGAGACACTTGGATTCTGATACACAGCCGCTCCAATTTTTTGAATGGATTCACCCAATGCATCCACCGCAGAGCGGATCGTGGTTATATCCTCGCTTTCTGCTACTTTCTTCACTGCGGCAATCTTCGCCTCGATCTCAGACTTGACCTCTGCTGGAACCTTCTCACCAAACTCGCGCAAAGCCTTCTCTGCGGCATAGACCATGTTATCTGCGCGATTGCGCACTTCGATCAGTTCTCTGCGCTTGCGATCCTCTTCGGCATGTAACTCTGCGTCCTTGCGCATTCGTTCGATCTCTTCTTCCGTTAAGCCGGAAGAGGCGGTGATGGTAATATGCTGCGAGCGACCCGTTGCCTTATCTCGCGCGGTCACCTTCAAAATGCCGTTTGCGTCAATGTCGAACGTCACTTCAATTTGGGGTACACCGCGCGGCGCAGGTGGGATGCCATCCAGGATAAACCTGCCAAGCGATTTGTTATCTGCCGCCATAGGACGCTCACCCTGCACCACATGAATCTCGACTTGAGTCTGGCTGTCGGTGGCAGTAGTGAAAATCTGGCTTTTCCGCGTTGGGATCGTGGTGTTGCGCTCGATTTGCGGTGTAGCAACCCCGCCTAACGTCTCGACGGAGAGGGTCAGGGGCGTGACATCGAGGAGAAGAATATCTTTCACTTCACCACCCAACACACCGGCTTGAATCGCCGCGCCAATGGCAACCACTTCATCAGGATTGACGCCCTTGTGGGGCTCCTTGCCAAAGAAGGCGCGCACCCGTTCCTGAATCGCAGGCATACGCGTCATCCCACCGACCAAAACGACCTCGTTGATGTCGCTTGCAGTCAAGCCGGCGTCAGCCAAGGCTTGTTTAACGGGAGCAATTGTTCGGTCAATGAGATCCGCAGTGAGCTGTTCGAGTTTGGCGCGGGTGAGGGTCATCACCAAATGTTTGGGGCCGCTGGCATCGGCAGTAATATAAGGCAAATTGATCTCAGTCTGCAGGGTAGAGGAAAGTTCGATCTTGGCCTTTTCTGCGGCTTCTTTCAAGCGTTGCAGCGCCTGGCGGTCATGATGCAAATCAATGCCCGTATCCTTTTTGAACTGTTCAATGAGATAATCCATGATGCGCAAATCGAAGTCATCGCCACCAAGGAAAGTATCACCGCTTGTGGCGCGCACCTGAAAAACGCCATCGCCCACATCTAGAATGGAAATATCGAACGTGCCGCCGCCCAGGTCGTAGACTGCAATGATTTCATTTTTCTTTTTATCGAGCCCATAAGCCAACGAAGAGGCAGTCGGCTCATTGATAATGCGCAGCACATCAAGGCCGGCAATGCGTCCCGCGTCCTTCGTCGCGTTGCGCTGCGCGTCGTTGAAATACGCGGGAACGGTGATAACCGCCTGAGTGATCGGCTCACCGAGATAAGCCTCGGCATCTCGCTTGATCTTCGAAAGAATCATCGCCGAAATTTCCGGCGGAGAATATTCCTTACCATCCAAAATCACACGTACATCGCCGTTCGGCGCCTCCGTGACACCATAAGGGACACGCTTCTTTGTGCGCTCCACTTCAGGATCATCGAACTTGCGCCCCATGAAGCGCTTGACCGAAAAGATTGTGTTCTGCGGATTGGTAATCGCCTGATTG
>DATLZK010000044.1:0-19173 GCA_035574015.1 Anaerolineales bacterium | reverse complement strand
GGGAGGCGAATTCCAGGGCGGCGAGAGCGCTGGCGAATCAACACACGCACACGCGTTGGGTTGATTTCTGCCAGGTGTTCCGAGTCAATGAATTCGTAGAAGCCTTTTACGGCTTGCAGATACAATTGCTCGGTAGCGGGTGCATACGTTTTGAGGTAGCCCGCAAGCGGTGAAATCAGATCTTCGGTGAGTTTCTCAATGGGGGTAGTGTCAGGTTCCAGCCATTGTTCGGCAAGCACTTCGCGAAAGACGCGCAGCGCGTTTTTATATGCAAGGAATGTTTGCCTGCTACGGGAGAGTTTCACCATTTCCAGATAGCGGTTGATGGCTTCGGAAATCGTTGGTGATGTGGCTTTGTTTGTTGATGACATGGCGCTTATTATACGAAATTGGAGTTTCTTGTCAATGTTTTCGATAATAATACTTATCGAAATCAAAAACACTATATTTCCTTTGCTCTGGGTTGTCGAGGCGAAACCGCTCCCCTGTTGTAAGTGAGCAAGTAATCAGTGAACAGTGATCAGTGAACAGTGATCAGTCGCTGGTGGAGCGAGAGATTGATACACGGCAGACAAACTGATCACTGACTACTGATCACTTGATCACTTGATCACTGAATCCCCCCTGCCCCACCGCCGCGGACGGTCTCAGCCTGCATGAATTGCTTCGCGCACGATCTTTGCCAGTTCCTCGGGCAGTTTCGAGAGGTCGGGGGTTTTCACGCCCGCCATGTAATCACGCAGGACCCTCCCCAATTCCCGATACTGCGGTGGCGCGTTGGGATCGGCGGACATTTTGGAGACGGCTTCGAAGTATTTTCCCGCTTCGGGCGATTTTTCGCGATGCGCCCGCGCCAGCGCCTGTACGAATTCCCTGATTTGTTCCAGTTCATCTCCCGCTTTACTACCATCTTCCCCATTCATCCCTTCGACTTCGCTCAGGGCAAGCCTTCCGCCTTCATCCTTCATCCTTTTAGCAAGCATTTCCCAGCCTTCGAGACCTTCGGGCAGACCCAATTGCGGCGCGAGTTTCGATAATGCCTGCAATGCCTGATACTCATTGATTTGCCTTGCAATCACATACACCGTCACCCACGCGCTGACCGCCTCCCCCATTTCGTCCTTCTGCGCGTGAATGTGCCCGATGTTGAACAGCGTGGCGCACAGCCCCGCTTTATCGCCGATTTGCCGCATGATGTCGAGCGATTGTTTCAGGTAGGCCAGCGCGGTCTCGTAATCGCCCTGCGCATCATAAATTTGCGAAATATTGTTGAGCGTCGCACCTTCGCCTTTCTTATAGCCGATTTGCCGACAGATGTCGAGCGATTGTTTCAGGTAGGCCAGCGCGGTCTCGTAATCGCCGATATGAATGTAAAGTTTGCCTGTTTGACCGATGGCTTCAGCCCTGGTTTTGGGGTCTGGGGAGTTGCGCGCTTCGGGCAGCCAGCGCGTGAGTAGTTCGGCGTAGCGCCCATCGAGGGTGTAGCGCCCCACCAGCACGTCGAGGGTGAGGCGGTCGGCTTCGGCGTGGCGCTCGGCGCGGCGCAGGGCTTCAATGGTCAGCGCGAGGTGGGAGTAGGTGCTGCGTTCGTGCGTCATCAGCCACAGGAGGTAATCGGCGGCGGCGTGATAGGCGCGCGGGTCGGTATCGAGCAGGTTCTTTTCGCGCAGGTAGCCGTGCAGGGTGGGTTCGAGTTTGTATTCGAGGGTTTCGTATTCCGCATTTTCGGTGACTTCCAGCAGGGAGAATGCCAGCAGTTGCTCGAAAGCCGCTTCGGGGTTGGATACCCTCACCCCTGTCCCAGAGAAAAGAATGGCTAATTTAATCATCCCTTCGGCGGGGACGGGCGCAGCATAAACGTGGGCGCGGCGCAATAAGGCATACGCTTCGGGGCTGAGGCGCTGGAGGGTTTCCGCGAGCGCCATGTTCTGGCGCAGGTCAGCCTCGGTTTGCGCCAGTTTTTCGGCAAAGGCTTGTTCCTCCTGCGGGTTCATGGTCAGCGTGGCGGCGGCGAGGTATTCCAAACCGCGCGGGTTGTGTCCGAGCGTTTCGTAGGCGCGGTTCAGCCGTTCGCGCTCCACGAGCAGGAGCGGGTTCATCTGCCCGCGTTCTGCCAGGTCCTGGGCGAGGCGCAAAAAGTCGCCCTTGTTCATCCCCGCCAGCGGCAAATGCTCGCCGTTCCAATCGGGCAGCACCCAGCGCGAGGTCGCCAGTACGACAAAATTCAATTTGTCACTACACGCGGCGCGCAGCCACGCCTCCACCAGCGGGTCGGTGAGTCGGAAGGTCTTCTCATCCTGAATCGCTTCGAGGTTATCGAAGAGCAAAACCATTTTCCCGTCATACTGCGCGTCGAGCAGTTCGAACAACTTTTCAGCCACTTTTTCGGGCTGGTCTTTCATGCGGATGGCAAAACGGTCATACGCCCCCGCCGCCTTATCATCCAGAGCGAGTTCCAATGTCTGCTGAAAATTGCGCCAGGGGGTATCGGCGCGCCACTCGAAGAAGGCATCGCCGCGCGCCTCCAGTTCGTGTGCCAGTTTGCGGGCGAGGGTTGTCTTGCCGTGTCCGCCCGCGCCGCTGATGAACAGCCGCGTCAGCGCGCCCGTGAGCAGGCGATGTTTGACCTTTCGCAATTCCCTGCGCCTGCCAACGAAGCGCATCTTTTTCCCTCGCCCTTTGGGAGCCCCCTTCGGGGATGATAAGGCAGGGGTGAGGGCTGCGCGTTCCCAATCCGCCGCGGGCTGGGCGGGATTGGGCGAAATCAACATGGGCAGGCACCACTGTCCGCGCAGGCGCTCGGTCGAGACGTTCGTCCCCGCTTCGCGGCGGGAGATGCCTGAGACGGGGACGGACATGGCGGCGCGCGCGGTTTGAATCGCCACGTCGGCGCGCTCGCCGTTTGCGAGGGCTTTGCACAGCGCGTCGGCAAACAGGATGCCCGCCGCGTCCAGCACTGATTCGCGCATCCCGATCACATGCGGAATGCCCATCGCCGCCAGCCGCCGCGCCAGTCCGTGACTCAGGTCGTCCGAGGCGGCTTTCCCGCTCTCGCAGGCGGAAAGAACGACGATCTGCACGCCGCTCCCCGTCAGCGCCTCGGCGAGTTCGTCCTCGGTCACGGGGTCGCCCGCGCCTGTCTCGCTTTCAAAGAGGAAGACGCCAAAAGGTTCACGGTCGCCTCCTGGCTGGTGCACAAATTTCCCATGTCCGCTCAGGTACAACACATGCGGCTCGAAACGGCGGAGCAGGTCTTTGAGGGTTTCCAGCCGTCCGTCATCGGGCATTTCCAGTTGAACCTTCCCCTCCATAACGAAGGGCAGCAGCGCCTCCTGCACGCGTTCCTGTTCCTTTTCCACGTCCAGCCGTTCTTTTTCCGGGTTGAGGTCATCGGGCAGAGAGGTGAACAGCAATACCTTCAACGGTGCGGGGCGGGCGGGAAGCGTTTCTGTAGAAGGAGGCGCAATCCGCCGCGAGAAGGTGAATGCGGGGTTGCGGGCAAGGAATCCACGCGCGGGATGGAACAACGTCTCCCACGGCAGGGCTTGCACGGCGGGAATCGGACTTTCCAGGATGATGGGCAGGATGTTCGCGCCCGCGGCTTTGACCGCCTCTTCCAAACGGCTGGAGGTGTCCGCAGGCAGGGCGCGCCACAACGCCGACCCGATTGCCTGCAAGTCCGCTTCGGTGACGGTGCGTCCGCTGGCGTAATCGTTTGCCAATTTCACGCTGGCATGCCGCAAGTGCGGCTGTTTGTCCACGAGGTCATCTTCGGGACGGATGACGAAAGGGATGGGATGGACGAATTTTGGCATGGCAGGCTCCGCAGTTGATGAGTTGGGAGGCGGTCCGTCCACGAATTCGACCACGAATGCACGAATGGCTGCCTGTCTGTGTTTGTGAATTCGCGACCCTATTCGTGGACGGTATCGTAAACCATCGTGGACGAGCACTCTCCTGGTAAACTACTTCCGAATGGCATTGTCTCTACCGATTCGTTGAACTTTCATGTCTTTGCCTGGAAATACCCGTCGGTATTCCAGTTTTCTGCGTCCGAAGTTAAACAACAAGCCGACCGGCGCGCCGGTGGCCTTCAAATAGTTGATGACCTGCGCCAGTTCATCATTCGTCAGTTGATGACCAAACGCCTTGATTTCAACCACCACCTGCTGATTGGGAAACAAATCAAGGTAGAACGTTGCCACCCGCTCTTCTTCATATTCCACCGCAACCTCAAATTGGCGATATGGCATGATGCCGGCTTGATTGAGTTTGACTTCTAACGCCCGTTCGTACACCTCTTCTTTGTAGCCGTGGCCCAATTCGTTATGAACAGCCATCGCCAGACCGATGATTTTGTAGGTCAAATCATTTCCGGTAGCGTCAACAACGAGGGGCATATCGTCTCCATGTTTGTTTATGTGAACAGACTACCCACGAATGCACGAAGGGGCCCAGTCCGTATTCGTGAATTCGCGACCCCATTCGTGGATGGCACGCGCTTATAGACGGCTTTTATTCACGCAATTCAGCCTCAATCACTTCGGGGAAGACGTACTCCCACTCGGCAGAACCGCCTTCCGTCCCCTCGCCGCGCAAGACGTTCGTCGGTTTCTTCTTCTTGAACGGCTCCAGTTTCAGAAGTAGTTCCGCTCCGCAGTAGGGGCAGGTGAAGAACCATTCCTGTTCGGCGGTGATTTCCTTCTGGAAGGAAAAATTCCGTGTGCACTTTCCGCATTTGAAGGTCAATCGTTTTTTCATGGCGTTTACCCCAGGGTGAAGATGGCGCTGAAAATTCCCGCAAAGAACAACAGGCTGGAGGCAATCAACAGCCGCCGCTTATGCACCGCCGACTGTTCGAAGAAGTCTGCAATCCCTAGGCCTTCAGAAAATTTTTCGGGATCCTGCTTGAGCAGGTCTTCATTGACTTTCCATTTTTTTGGGGTCAATGCCATCAAAGTCAAAATGAGGGCGATCAGCCAAAGGGCGAATGCCAGGTTCAGCGCGGCGTTGATGGGAAGCGTAGCGTCCTCGCCGCGGGTCAACTTCAAAACGGTTGCGAACAAGCCAGGAATGCCCAATTCGAGCGTCAACAATCGCTCCCCCAATTTGTCCATCAGGTCGCTCTGCGCCGCGATGTTCTCATAGAACTTTTTGCGCAGGAGATTCTCGTTTTCGCTTACGGGTACGGTCGGTATTGCCTTGCCTGCCATGGTTGCCTCGCTTCCCTGCTCTCGACGTTGAGGCTATTGTAGAGAGAATCCTGCGAAAATGCAAGCGATTCCACCCTTTCCTTTACACGGCAAACCGAAACATGCTCGTGGTAAGTAGGCAGAGGCGGTGAGGAGGGCCGTGCACGAATGGGGGCACGAATAAACGAATGAGGGTGTGCAATGTTGGAGAATTTGGGTTTATTAGAGAATTTGGGTTTCAGTCGAGAATTCGTTTTCGTTTGTGGCTGTGACCTTATTCTTTGCCGCTGGTCATCTTTCCCCTCTGGCGCACTGCTTCGTACACGATCAACGCCGCGGAAACAGATACGTTCAGCGAGTTGACTTTTCCCATCATGGGGATTTTCACCTTCACGTCCGCGCTCGAAAGCCAGAAATCGGAGAGACCTCTGTCCTCTACGCCAACGGCGATAGCCGCGGGATGTGAAAAATCAATATCCGTATAAAGCACCTCGGCAGAGGGCGTTGCGGCAATGATGCGTATCTTTCTCCCTCTCAGCCATTCCAATGCAGAGACAGCATCACATTCGACGAGGGGAACGCTGAACACTGCACCCCGGCTGGCGCGCACGACGTTCGGATTCCACGCATCCACGCGCGGATCGCAGACGAGCACCGCGTCCACGCGCGCCGCGTCTGCCGTGCGGAGGATGGCGCCCAGGTTGCCCGGTTTTTCAAGAGACTCGGCGAGAATGACAAGCGGTGTTTCGTTCAATTTCAAGTCCGCGAGGGAAAGGCGAGGGATGGGAAAAACCGCCAGCCAGCCATCCGGATTTTCACGATAAGAGAGTTTTTCGAAAACGGCACGATTAACGGTAAGAGTCTCGGCGTGGAGTCTGCCGATTTGACGGGAGACAAGTTCGGGTGCGTAAAGAAGCGTGTGAGGTTTGTGCCCGGCGGCCAGCGCGAGTTGAATCTCGTCGAATCCCTCTACAAGCATCAAGCCATCTTTTTGACGTTGTCGCTTGTCATCCCGCAGTTTGACGAGATATTTGATGCGAGGGTTTTGAGTGCTGGTGATCTGTGTCATTTAGAAATCAATATGCACGCGGCGTGGTGGGTTTCCGTTATCTGAATCAGGCGCGGGTCAATTCGTTTACAGTCATCTCTTGCCAGGGGACAGCGTGGATGGAAGCGACAGCCTGTCGGCAGGTTAATCGGGTTCGGCGTTTCACCATGCAGGATCATGCGCTTTTTGCGCAGGCGCGGGTTTGGCACGGGGATGACCGAGAGTAAGGCTTGAGTGTAGGGATGTTGAGGGGCTGTCAATACTTCTCGCGTTGTGCCGATCTCAACGATACGCCCCAGGTACATGACCGCCACACGGTCGGCAAAGTGAGCAATGCTCCCAAGATCATGTGTGATGAAGAGAATCGAAATGTGGCGCGCTTGCCGCAGGTCGGCAAGCAGGTTGATGATCTCGGCACGGATGGAGACATCCAACATGGAAACGGGTTCATCGGCAAGAAGCAGATGAGGCTCCAACACCAGCGCGCCGGCAATGACCACGCGCTGTCTCTGCCCGCCGGAGAGTTGATGCGGAAAGCGATGTAAAAAATCTTCAGCCGGCTTCAAGCCGGAATCTTCGAGTGCGCGCAACACGCGCTCTCGGCGTTCAGCGGCATGAGATGCAAGGCCGTGAATGATCAGCGGTTCGGTGACGATCTCTTCGATGGTTTGCGTTGGATTGAGCGACTCATAGGGGTCCTGAAAGACCATTTGGATACGGCGGCGAATGGCTTTGCGTTCCTGATCGCTCAAGTGGGTGATGTCCTTGCCTTCAAAGCAGATCGTACCTGCAGTAGCCTGTTCCAGTCCCATCAGCGTTAGCGCGAGGGTAGATTTGCCACATCCGCTTTCGCCGACGAGTGCAATCACTTCACCGCGGCGGAGTTGAAGGTCAATATCATCTACAGCATGGACAAAAGAATTGTGACGCGAGAACCAGCCGCCTCTTCCGGCGGGGAAATATTTCTTGAGGTTTTTTACTTCGAGGATGTACTCGTTCGACATAAATCGTTTTACCGGTGCAACAGAGAAGATATGTTTCAAGGCTGTTCCACCAAATGACAACTTACCACGTGGTTCTTCGCTAAGACATGCAAGGCAGGCATCTCTCGCGTGCATCGCTCGAAAGCCAGCGGGCAGCGCGGCGCAAACCGGCAGCCCGGAGGCAACGCATCGAGTTTTGGAGGATAACCGGGGATGGAAGAGAGTCGCCTTTCGAGTTTGGAAAGATCGGGAAACGCTTTGAGCAACTCCTGAGTGTAGGGATGACGCGGTGCATTGTAGATCGTATCCACATCGGCATATTCGGCGGTCACGCCACCATACATCACAAGAACTGTGTCGCACATCTCTGCCACCACGCCAAGATCATGCGTGACGAAGATGATTGCCAGTCCAAGTTTTTTGCGCAGTTCATCCAGCAATTCAAGAATTTGCGCCTGAATCATCACATCCAGCGCGGTGGTCGGCTCGTCGGCGATCACAATTTGCGGATTGCATGAAAGCGCCATGGCAATCATGGCACGTTGCCGCATCCCGCCGGAATATTGATGAGGGAAATGATCTTTGTGTTCGGCGGCAATTCCCACCAGATCGAGCAATTCAACCACCCGATCCTCCAAAGCACGCGGCGGAAATTCCGGAATGTGTTTGAGAATCGCCTCCTTGATCTGATCTCCAACCGTGCGCACCGGATTGAGGGCGTTCATCGCTCCCTGAAAGATAATCGAGATTCCGCTCCAACGTACATCTGCCATTTCCTCTTCGCTCAGAGCCATCAGGTCTCGGCCTGCAAAATACACATGTCCGCTCGCAATCTCACCCGCCGAAGGCAACAAACGCAACAGCGCCATCATCAGGGTTGTTTTGCCACACCCACTCTCCCCCACCAATCCAAGTAATTCACCCTCATGCAATTTGAAACTGACATTCTGTACGGCTTTTGCCACGTTGCCATTGTTCACATAATGGACAGAAAGATTTTGGACATCGAGGAGAAGAGGAGCATCCCGTCTGTAAAAGTCCGGCGCGGGTGAGAATTCCCCCGCTTCTTTCTGGACCGTTTGCCTGCCGGGCATTAAATGATGGGATTCCAACCTTGGGTTTAGCGCCTGCTCGAGTCCGTTGCCGAGAAGCGTCAGCGCAAGCACGACCCAGACGATCCCGAACCCTGGCGCGACCAGAGCCCACCACGCGCCCACGCTCATTGCCCCTCGCCCAAATGCAAAGTTGAGCATCTGCCCCCATGAGATGGCGGTGGGATCGCCCAATCCGATGAACGAAAGCGTGGACTCGTTCAAAATGGCGAGCGAAATCACAAGTACCGCATTGACAACCAGGATGGGCATGACCAACGGCAAAATATGATGCCAAATGATGTGCCAGTTCCCCGCGCCGAGCGCCTTTGCGCGCAAAACGAACTTGCGCGATTTAACGGCAAGTGTCTGTGAACGGACGACGCGCGCTGTAGTCGTCCAGCCGAGCAGACCGATGACAAAGATAATGTTGAGCAGGCTAGGCTTGGTCAAGGCGACGATGACAACGATCAGCGGGAGATCCGGGATAACAAGCATCAGGTCGGTAAAGCGCATCAGGAAGGTTTCGATCTTGCCGCCGAAGAAACCTGCCACAATCCCAATGACCCCTCCAATGAAAATGGAAATGAACGCCGCAAAGAATCCAACGATCAAGGAAATGCGCGCCCCATACATGAAACCGGACAACACATCCTTGCCAGCGTCGTCTGTGCCGAACCAATGTTCCGCGCTGGGGGGCTGATACACATCACTCGATTGAATATCCTCATAAGACCTTGGATCATACGGGGCAAGAATATCAGCAAAGACGGCAAGAACGATAATAATCAACAGCATGAACAGTCCTAGGACTGCCATGCGATTCTTGCGAAACACGTTCCAAAAACCAAGCAAAGGGGAAGAAGGTACAGAAGGCTTTAATTCCAATTCCTGAACGGCCATAACATCACTCCGCCTGCACACGCGGATCGAGATAAGAATAGGTGAGATCGGCAATCAGATTAGCGATGATCACGCTGACAGCGATCAGCAGGAAGGCGCCCTGCAACACAGGATAATCGCGCCGTACTACTGCCTCATAGATTGCTCCGCCCAAACCGGGCCACGAGAATACGGCTTCGATTTGAATAGCACCCGCAACAGTGAATCCCAGGTTGATTGCAATGATGGTGACAATGGGAAGCATAGCGTTCTTGAGTGCGTGGTCCTTCAAAATCTGGAAGGCGCTCAATCCCTTGGCTTTGGCTGTCAAAATGTAATCCTCCGCCAGCACGTCGAGCAGACTGGAGCGCATGATCAGCAGATACTCTCCCATATAAACGATAGTATATGTCAACGTAGGCAGAATCATGTGCCGCACCACATCGCCCACCTGATAAAGAAAAGGAAATGAACTGGTGCCAATCGTCGCCTTGCCACCGACAGGAAAACCGTGACTGCTTCCCCAAAATAGCAGGATAATGCCGAGCCAAAAGGTCGGCAGACTCCATGTCACCAGTCCTGTAATCAACGCGCCGTAATCAATTGCCGTGCGCGCCTTCCATGCCGCGATGACACCCAAAGCGATCCCGACGAGTATCGAAAGAATCTGCCCCGCACCAATGAGCAGGATGGTGTTCCACAAACGTTCGACCAGAATCTCCGCCACCGGGCGGTTGGTGTGAAAACTGATTCCCAGTTCGCCTTGAGCCAGATTGCGGAGATAGATAAAAAACTGTGTATCAAAGGGGTTGATGGCGCAATTGCCGATCTTGATCGGGTTGAGCGAATCGAAGCAATTGATGACCGGCTTATCCAGCCCGAAGCGCACGCGTATGGCTTCTACCGCCTCCTTTTTCAAACGTGGATCTTTCACCCCCGCGCGCGCGGGGTCTCCGGGCAGGACGCGGAAGAGAAAAAAATTCAAGATGAGGACAAACAGGATTGTGAAGACCGACCAGCCGATCTTCTTCAGCAACAAGCGATAGCGACTCAACTGTATTTCCTCCGCAAGCAAAGGAGGGGTGGCAAAGAAGCCACCCCTCCATGAAATGCTCTGGCTATCTGACAGGTTCTACAACAACAAGCGATGTCACATCCGACAATTCGACCTTGGGCTGATCCAGAATCCAGCCAGTGAAGCGATCTTTGCGATACGCCTGCACGTTTTGTGGATAGAATGGAATGATGTACACGACATCCTCATGTACGATTCTTTGCATTTCCCAAACGATTTGTCGGCGCTTTTCAAGATCGAGTTCCGAAGCCTGCTGGCGGAACAATTCATCATAGCGCGGATTCGAATAACCGGTTTCACTGCTACCAGTCGGAATCTCGTCCGTTGTCATGACGCTTAACAGCAGATTTGGATCGGGGTCCGAAGCCCAGCCCCAAATGATGACATCGAAATCGAAGGCCGGACAACAGACGGAAGTCAGCGCGTCCGGATCCATGGCTTGGGCTTCGAGTTTCACACCGACCTGACCCCACATCTCGCTCAGCAGTTCTGCCATGCGCGGCGCATCAATACTGTCGCTAGGCCAGTTGAGGCGAAAGATCAGCGGGCGCGAACCGTCAGGCATATCGCGTGTGCCGTCACCATCCGCGTCTAAATAACCGGCATCATCGAGAATTTGATTGGCTTTTGCGACATCATATTCGTAATCCTTGATTTCGGTGTTATACCAAATCCCTAGTCCATCTGGCAGTAGCGTGGTGCCAGGAGTGCCCAGCCCAAGCAACACAACATCAATGATCTTCTGTTTGTCGGTGGCATGAGCCAACGCCAATCGCACGTTGCGGTCTCGCAACGCGGGATGACCGGAACATACACCATCTTCGGGCGGACAATTCTCAGGCGACACCTGATTGAAAATAATATCCGTCACGCTAGGCGAAAACGGCGCACCGGTGACCACTTCGATATTCGGGTCCTCGCGCAAAGATGTTACCGCCGTGTTTGGCATTTCCGTGATCATATCCACCTGCCCGGTTTTGATCGCTTGCACGAGGGCATCCTGATTCTCGAAGGTTTGGAAGATTACCTCGTCCACTTTCGGGACAGTACCGAAATAATCCTCATTTTTGGCAAGATGTACAAACTCATTCTGCTTGTATTCCACCATCTTGAAAGGACCACTCCCGATCATGGCAAGGTTCTCGAACTCCACCGGGTCTTCGTTCTCCCAAATATGCTTGGGCAATACGTAAAGGAAAACTAGTTGAGCATCAATGTTCGGGATCGGCTCAGAGAGCGTGATGACGACTTCATTATTATCGGTCGCTTCGATCTTCTCAAAATAATATGTATAATCGCCCATCCATGGATAGCCTTCCGTGTTCTGATAAAGCAAATAGGAGAACACTACATCCTCGGCTGTTAGGGGCTGTCCATCGTGGAACTTTACGTCATCGCGAATCTTGTAGGTATAAACCAGATGGTCATCCGAGACCGAAACGCTTTCGGCGAGATTCAATTTAAACGAGCCGTCGAGCTGCAAGTCGTACATCGTATCGTAGACCAGTTCAAAAATGGTGTACGATTCGGCTAACACAGCCACACCTGGGTTCAACGTATCTGGACTGCCGGGCCATCCGATTCTCAGAACGACCGGTTGAGCCTGTCCCAATCCCCCACAAGCCGAAAGGAGTAACGCCCCTATGGTTAGTAGCACAACGAGCGTATATCGAATTTTCATGTTGTACCTCCTTGAGGAATGAATCGGCGGTGCGCGCCGTTTAAAAAATTGCGCATCAACGGTATTCAACCGCGATGCGCTAAACTTCACAACGTGAAGAACAGGGTTCTGCTTATCAGAAACTCGCTGTCGGACATCTATAATGATTTTACTGTGAATCCATAAATGCGAGAAGGAAATAGATGTTTTGCGCGGGCGGTATTTGTTGTTTTGGGCTGTTGTGTTTTCTGTGTTGTTTTGGCTTTGATTGGTGTGGATGTGGGTGATTTCTTGGCTACACGAAATGAACTTGAAAAGGAGTCTCACCATGACCACCTTTTTTCAATATGATGAACTTACCTGGGATGCCGTCGCCGACTTGCCGCGCGACACGCCTCTTGTTCTCCCTCTCGGTTCTGACTACAACTTGGGCCTTCTCGCTGACCAACTGAGTCGTCCTCCCCGAATCGGACTCCTGCCATCCTTCCCCTTCGGTTGGCGCGGCAGTGGACTCGAAATCCCAGAACCGATCTTTTTTCAATATGTTGTGAACCTGCTCGACAGTTTACGCGATGATGGCTTCACACGTATTTATTGCCTTGCCCCCTCTGGCATTGATCCTCAATCGTCTTTCCTCTCCTCCATTTCTTCGTCCCTTGTTCTGCGCATGCCGCATCCAAGCCGCAACTTCCCATCCGCACAATTACCTCCGGACAGCGAACGTGGCAAAGTGATACTGATCCCAATCGGCCACACAGAGCAACATGGCTATCATCTGCCCCTCTCGGTTGACACCATTATTATCGAAGCAATAGCCAAAGGCACAGTTGACAAAGTGCCTACGCGCAGTTATGCGCTACCCGTCATGCCATATGGCGTCAGTACCCATCGCTCCTCTTTTGCAGGCACCATGAATGCCGGCGGACGCGCCTTCGAGGATTTCTGGCTGGCAGTCATTGATGTACTCGTTCAAAGGGGTTTCGATCGCTTCTATTTCATGAGTGGACACGGCGGAAACATGTCATTCCTGGTGAATGTCGTCAAATACGCAGGCGAGCGCCATCGCAGAATCTTCTGTGCCACCTCATGGCTTCACACCTCCGGCAGGATTGGCGCAGAGGCAATCCAAAAACACCGCACCTCGCCCATCGGTGGAATGGGACACGCCGGAGAACTCGAAACCTCCTTTATGCTTCATCTTCGCCCCGATCTTTGCAAGATGGATCGCGTTGTAGATGAAACCGACTTCATTGCCACGCCCGATTACTACATGGAGTGGATCGAAGGAGGCGCGCTCATTGCCAATCCACCCTGGGATGATGACACAAAAACTGGCGCCTATGGCGCGGGCAGTCATGCTACAGCAGAAAAAGGCAAATTATGGCTCGAAGCCGCTATCGAGGAAAAAGCCGACCATGTTGAACAAATCCACGAACAGCACGAGCGGCGTGAGAAGCGACGAAACGAGGGATATGGATTATGGGGAATGTTTCGATGAAGTAACAAGCATCAGCCCCTCTCCCGATGGGAAAGTGCCAAGATGTCCATTTTCCACTTGCTACACTCCACCCCCGATCTTCGCAATAAACTCCTCCCCTTTCCTCACCAGCACCTCATAATCCTCAGGTACAGGCAAATCACTCAAATACTCCAGCGCATATTTGCGCAGCCACTGCTGGACATGCGGCTTTCCGGCTTCGATCCACTTCTCCATACTCCAGCGCGGGAAGATAGGATTGACGTAGTACCCTGTCTTATATTTCTTGAGCGTTGTCGGCGCAGAGACAAAACTCTTTCCCGGACCTACGGCTTGAATTTCATCTAACCCCACATGTGCGTCGTCCAGTTGGAACCCATTCGCAAAACGCAGAGCTTGATCAATGATCTCATGACAATAAATAAAAGTTAGCGGAGAGATCGCCTTGGAGCCAAGTGTATCGCCAACAAACGGAGCCAGCCCTCCCTTCGTCAGAGCGAACGTAAGGGTATTCATCCAATAGGTTTCCGCAGCGAGCAAATCCATCCCCCATCCCGTTCCACTTCCCGATGTCCCACAATGGGGAATGCCATAATGCGCCATCATCTCCGCGCAGGCAAGGTTGAGCAAAATGGACTGCGGATCATAAAAATTCATCAGTGTCTTCATATCGAAATAGACCGGCAGCATCCCAAGCAGCATCGGCGCGCCCTCTTTATACAACTGTCCGATCACAAGGCCCGCGAGTAACTCAGCCAGCAACACAACCAGCGTGCCGGCAGGCGTAATCGGCGTCGTTGCCCCGGACATGCTGTAGTTGGAAATGATCACCGGCAAACCGCGCTCGATGGCAATACGCATCTTGTCCACTGTTCCTTCGTTCATCACGAGCGGCGAAACAGGATTAAAGTATGGAATAATGAACGGCTTTTCACCCAAATCGCCCCCATGCAAATACTCGAACATGCGCAATACATCATCGAATTTATGCTCATCGGAACACAACAACACCAGCGGCTTGATTCCATTGGCGAAGTGCTCCAGGCTCCCATATAAATCCGTCAGATGCTCCGGCACATCGCGCACAATGCCAATCGTTGAAATCACATCATAATGCGGCATCTTGTTTCCAAGCCGCACCATATCCCGCATATGCTTGCGCTGAAACAAAACCGGCGAATCTGTTTCCGGCTCCTGATAATACAGCGCCGTGACTCCAATCCCAAAGCGGATGCGATCCCCTTCACCTCCGATTGAGAATTGCGGATTCCCACGACGGTCGAAGACTTGAATCCGCTTCGGCGCGGCTTGAATCGCCCACTCGACCAATTCCCTCGGAATCCGCACAGTTCTTCCCTCGACGCTCAAACTGCCGACGCGTTTTTCGAGCATTGCCAACGCCGCAGGGGAATCCACGCGTACACCTGTCGTCTCAAGCACCTTTAACGTATATTCATGGACCTGATGTATCTGCTCTTCAGTCAACAATTGCAACCGCGGTAGAACATTATTCATAAAACCTCCTGCACAATCGGCTCTGACAGATCTACAATCCTCGCTTCATACCCAGCCGACAACTGCCGCGTGACATCCCCCACCCTGCCCTCCCCCACGCGTTGATCTCCAATCTGCACCACCGGCACCACGCCGCGCGAACTACTTGTGATGAAGGCTTCGCTGATTTGCGAAATTTCCTCTACATGCAAAGAACGATAAATGACTCGAAGCCCCTTTTCTTTTGCCAGTTGAATCACAATGCCGCGCGTAATTCCGGTTAACACCCCATACTTTGCCGTATACAGCGTACCATTGCGCACATAGAAAAAATTACTCGTCATTCCCTCAAGAATGCGATTCCGGCGCGTGAGCAGAATTTCAAACACACCCTCTCTGATTCCTCTGCGCTCATCCGATGATTGGAAGATAAACGCGGTTTGTTTCAAATTGGGCTTCTCGCGATGAAGAGATGAGAGAGCGACGCGCACACCGTTCCGGTAAACTTCCTCTGGCAGTGCAACGATAGGCTGTGCCAGCACGTACAGCGTCCCGCGTTCAGGGGAGGTCGTATCCAGGATCAATCGCACGCGCGCCTCATCAGGAGCGAGGATCTTCAACAACTCGGCAAGCATGACGCGCAATCCCATCCTGCTCCGCACAATAGAAATTCCCTCGCGCTCAGCCGGCACATATAAACGATCCAGATGACCCGAAAGCCCAGGAACTTTGCGCCGCTTATCGTATGTACGAAAAGTTGTATACAATCCAGCAGGAAGAGCGAGTGTGATCGAATCAAAATCCGATCCTGCAATAGAGATCGGCTGACTGGAGGCTTGCGTGATTTTCCAAGCGGTAGTCATGGAGTGCAATTATACGCTAAAGGCAAATCACTCCCGAAAACCTATTCGATACAACTCATAATACATCCCTTGCTTCGCCAGCAATTCGGCGTGCGTTCCTTGTTCAACGATTTTCCCATCATGGATGACCACGATTTTATCGGCATTCGTAATCGTCGAAAGACGGTGTGCAATCACAAAGGACGTGCGTCCCTTCAGCAGGGTTGCCAGCGCACGCTGAATAATCTGTTCGGTTTGCGTGTCCACGGACGATGTCGCCTCATCCAAAATCAGAATGCGCGGATCGGCAAGCAGGGCGCGGGCAAATGAAATCAACTGGCGCTGACCCACGCTCAACGTCGCGCCGCCCTCTTCGACGGATGTCTCATATCCGTTCTTCAAGCCGATGATGAAATCGTGCGCGCCGACTGCCTTCGCCGCGGCGATTACCTCATCATCGGTTGCGTCGAGTTTCCCAAACAGGATGTTTTCCTTCACCGTGCCGTTGAACAGGAACGGGTCCTGCAGCACCATGCCCATCTGCCGCCGCAGGGATTGCTGAGTCACCGTCCGCAAGTCCACGCCGTCCACGCGCACACAGCCTGAGGTCGGGTCGTGGAAGCGAGCGAGCAGTTTGATAATGGTGGTCTTGCCGGCGCCCGTCTCCCCCACTAGCGCCACCGTCTGCCCCGCCTCCACGTGAAGATTGATGCCGTCGAGGACGAGGGTTGGGTCGTCGGAGTAATGAAAGGAGACGTTCTCGAAGCGGACTTCGCCGACGATGGGCGGCATCTCGACAGCATCCGCCGCATCCTGGACCTCGACCGGGGTGTGGAGCAGTTCGAGGATGCGCTCGCCGCCCGCCATCGTGGATTGAAGCGTATCGAAGCGGCGGCTGAGGTCGCGGATGGGATCGAAGAGGCGGTCAATGTAGAGGACGAACGCAATCAACACGCCCGGCGTAATGGACTCGCCCAGCACCGCCGTCCCGCCGACATACACCACCAGCGCAGTCGCTATGGCGCCGAGCACGTCCACCACCGGCGTGAACGCGGACGCCACCTTCGCCGCGTCGAGGCTCGTTTCGAGAAAGTAACGGTTGACGTAGTCCTTGAAATTCGAGAAGTTATACGCCTGCCGCGAGAACGCCTGCACCACGCGCACGCCGTTGACGTTTTCCGCCAGCACCGAGTTGGTCCATGAGACGGCGGCGCGCACGCGGCGGTAGTTGCGCCGCGCCAGGTTGCGGTAGAAAATGGTCGCCAGCGCCATGAGTGGAACCACGGCGAAGGTGATGAGCGACAAGCGCAGGTTGAGCGAGAGCATGGCGATGAGTGTGCCGATGATTGCCAGCAGGTTGCGAACAATTGCTAGCACCGCCCAAGTGATGAACTCACGCAAGGTTCCCACATCGTTGATGACGCGCGTGATGACACGTCCCACACTATAGCGATTGTAGAAACTCAATGAAAGTTTCTGCAAATGCTCGAACATCGCCATACGAACATCATACAGAATATGCTGTCCCACGCGGGACATGATGCGCACACGCAAGAAGTTTGTGATGAGTTGAATGATCGAAACAACCAGATAGACCAGCACGATGTTTCGCAATGCCGTGAGGTCGTTCCGGGCAATTCCTTCGTCAATGGCAAGTTTGACAAAATAAGGACCTGCCACGCCTGCCGTTGTGACGATGATCATAAAAACCAGTGAAATCAAAATTTGCCCCGCGTAGGGTTTTACAAATTGCAGCAGTCCACGCGCAACTTTGGGATCGTAGCCCTTATCCAGTTGCTCTTCAGACTGGATGATGAAGGAGGGAGGGATAATTTTGGTCATAGAAACTACTCTGGGAATATACGCTTATACTGTGCTTTCTTCGGGTTCACGACTCCGCTCAGCGCGATAGGCTCCCTGCAACTCTTCCATCTCCTCGGCAAATTTTGCCCGGTCTGCTAATTGCAGGTCGTGGATTTCCTTGTACAACCCTCCGCGAGCCAGCAGTTCTTCATGTGTGCCGCGCTCGACGATACGTCCTTTGTCCATGACCAAAATCAAATCGGCACGGCGAACAGTAGAGAGGCGATGCGCGATGACGAAGGTTGTGCGTCCTTCCATCAATGTATTTAACGCGGCTTGAATCAACTTCTCGGTTTGGGTATCCACCGAGGAAGTGGAATCATCCAGAATCAAAATACGCGGGTTCATCAACAGAGCGCGTGCAATCGCCACACGCTGACGCTGTCCGCCCGAGAGGGTCACGCCGCGCTCGCCGACGATGGTCTCGTAACCGTTAGGGAATCCCATAATGAAGTCGTGTGCCTGCGCGGCTTTGGCGGCGGCGATGATTTCGTCCATCGTTGCATCGGGTCGGCCATAGGCAATGTTGGCTTTGATGGTATCGGAGAACAAAAGTGAAGTTTGCAATACGATTCCGATCTGCCTGCGCAGCGAGATCAGGTCTACATGCCGCACATCATATCCATCCACCAGCACGCAACCCTCTGTAACATCGTAAAAGCGCGGGATAAGGTTGACAAGCGAGGTCTTCCCCGAACCTGTGGGACCGATCAGCGCGACAATACGGTTCGGTTCGACCCTGAAGTTGATTTCACGCAATGAAGCAATTCGTTCATTTTGATATTTCAAGCTGACATTTCGGAATTCCACCTCCCCGCGGAGGGTACCGAGTTTGACGGCATTTGGCGGACTCTGGATTGCAGGCTTCGTCTCCAACACTTCGAAGACGCGCTGTGCGCCTGCCGCCGCTTCACCGCCTGCATTGACCAGGCCGGTCAATTGCTGGGCAGGTTCTGCCATCATCAAAATATACGCGTTGAACGCGACGATCACACCAACGGTCAAGGTTCCATCCATGACCATCTGCCCACCAAACCAAAGGATCAAAATAATGCTCAACGCGGTCAGCCAGTTCGTTGTCGGCATGATCTTCGACCATTCATCAATGACATGCACCCACGTGCGGAACACCTCCCTGTTTGCCGCTTCGAAGCGTTTGATTTCATATTCCTCACGGGCAAAGGCACGCACCACCTGCACCCCCACCACATTCTCCTGCAAGCGATTGGATACCTCACCGACAGCATTGTCCACAGCAAAAAACAACTTACCGATCTTTGTCCCGAAACTGGCAGTCATCAGGATCAATGGAATCATCGGCAGAAGAGCAATCACTGCCAAGCGCGCCTGATCTGCAAACATGATGGCGAGAATCCCAACCGAGAGGATGACAAACCGAATCAACTCTGCCACTGAACTGCCCGCGAAACGTTCGATCGAGCGGACATCTTCAATGCAGCGCGAGATGAGTTGTCCACTTTGGGCGTGATCGTGATATGCAAAGGGCAGATATTGAATGTGATCGTAGAGGCGGTTGCGCAGATCGTACCCTACGTGAGCCGCGAT
>DATLZK010000043.1:0-74913 GCA_035574015.1 Anaerolineales bacterium | reverse complement strand
CGCCTGATTGCGCGCCACCCGCCCCACCAGCCGTTCATGATTTTTATTTACAGCGACCACAGAAGGCACAAGCCGTTCGCCCTCCGCGGAGGGAATGACAATCGGTTCGCCTCCTTGCATCACCGCTGCGACGGAATTCGTCGTGCCGAGATCAATGCCGATAATTTTTGCCATTTATAAATCTCCTCGATGGTCTGTCACTGCGGGCAAAACGGCGCGCTCAGCGCAAACCCTGCACAGAAAATCTGCTTCAACAAAAGAACGGTTTCATTCGGTTCGCAGTGACAAAAATAGTTATTGTGCCACCCTCACAAGCGCCGGACGAATGACTCGTTCACCAAGCATATATCCATTCTGCACCACTTCAATGATGCGACCGCTGGACATGCCGTCAACCGGCTCGTGCGAGATGGCTTCATGAAAGTTCGGATCAAATTCCGCGCCCTCGGCTTCGATCCTCTTAACCCCTTCGGCTTCGAGGATGGATTGCATCTTGCGCACAATCAATTCGATACCATCCGCCCAGGGATCATTAGCAGGGCGGTTCTGCAAAGCGCGTTCCAGGTCGTCCAACACAGGTAGCACTTTTTTGATGATGTCGCCTTTCATCGAAAGGTACATCATCTCATTATCGCGCTCGATACGCTTTTTATAATTCTGAAACTCAGCCTGAGACCTCAGCCAGCCATCCTTGTATTCGGAGGCTCTGGCTTCTGCCTCTTCGATCTGCTTCTTGAGCGCTTCGATCTCAGCCGGAAGCGACGCGGCGCTTTCGGGCGCGATCGCCGCCTCGGCGTTGTTCCCGTTTAAGTTTTCATTTTCTTTTTCGATGTGATTGTTGTTCTCGGCCATACTCTTTCACCTTTACGCTAAATCTTTCCAAATCTTTCAGCGAGCAAACAGAATCACTCGCCCGCAATCGTTTCATTGACCAGATCGCTCAACAAACCTGCAACATAACGCACGGTCGGGATCGTCCGCGCGTAGGGCATCCGCATAGGACCCAATACACCCAGCATACCCGTAACCAGCCCAGGGACGCCATAGCGCGCAACCACCATTGAACACTGACGCAACTCCTCCCAACCTCCCTCCCCACCGATCAACACTTGCAGTCCGCCTACGCTGCTATTGAGGGTCGTGCGCACGAGCAGGTCCTGCAAAGTCGAACGCTCTTCAAAGAGGCGCAGCGCGCGGCGAGCCTCGTCGGATTCGACAAATTCCGGCTCCGAAAGCACATTGGTCAAACCATCTGTATAGATTTCTCCGGCAAGACGACTCTCGCTGCGGCGCATATCTTGCAGGATCAACATCATCATATCCTGATCCAATGCGTCGGAGCGAGCCGGAAGCGAGGCAATGTCATCGGCAGTGAGACCAGCCAAAAGTTTATTCAGACGCGCCGCCGTCTGACTGAGGCGCTCTTGCGTGACCGGTTCGCTTAGGGTCAAAATCTGTTGACTGACCTCCCCGCCTACCATCACCAGCACCATCAAGACCTGCCGGCCTTGTGTGGAAATCAATTCCACATGCTTGAACTTTACCTGATCGGGATGAGGCGCAGTGACGACCGAAACACCCTGTGACTGATGCGCCAGAACAGATGCCGCCAGGGTCATCCACTGATCAATATCCGGGCGGGACTGATAGAACTGATGCGCAATCATGCGCTGCACCGATTCAGGCAACTCAGCCTGATTCATCATCTCGCGCACAAAATAGCGATAGCCCTCTTCGGTGGGCACACGCCCCGCAGAGACATGCGGCTGACGTAGATATCCCATCTCGGTCAGCACCGCCATCTCGTTGCGAATAGTGGCAGGCGAGAGATGAATATGATAATGCTCTGCCAGCCCCTTTGAGCTTACCGGCCTGGCAGTTTCAATATAATCTTTTACGATCAACAAAAGGAGGTTTTTTTGGCGCTCGGTCAGTTCCATAATCTCACACAGTTAGCACTCTCATTTCGAGAGTGCTATATCCACGGGAATAATCATAACATGTGCAAAAGTGGGAAGTCAATAAGAGGAGTGTAAGAAAACGTGAATTTGGATTAGCAACCCAAGCGTTTCAGTATGTTGCGTACCCGCCCGCTTTCCCTCACCTCTGCCCATCACCCACTCGGAGGGGTTGTGGCGCATCGTTGAGCCTGTCGAAGTAGCGAGGGCCCTCGGGCGAATTTTCCAGAAGTATGTAATAGCCCGAACTGACGTTAAGAAAACGCCCGTCGCCAGCAAGAGGCAGCGGGCACCCTTCTCGAAATGCTAGTAGACATTATCAACAATAATTTTTGGGACATCGAATGTCTCGAGTTGCGCGAATTCTTCGGGTCATTCGTGCAAATTCGATGCGAAAATCAAAATCTCTTGCTTATTACCGATAACGTCTAGTAATACCTACCCTCACCCTAACCTTCTCCCAAAGGGAGAGGAGAGGGGCGGGAGGGTGATGGTGGGTAGGCAGTTACAAATGCTATTTGAATTATGGAGTACCGGGACGCCACACCGGATCAAAATCAACCGCCGGGTCATCCGTCAGGCGGGTGCGGCTGCCACCGGTAATGGTGGAAAAGTAAACATCACGGTTGCCCGAGCCGTCGGCGCTTTCAAATACGATCCATAATCCATCCGGCGAGAAATTGATGTCCTCGATGGGAGGGAGGAGATTCAAGCGCGTGGGATTCGTCGAACCGCGATCTTCATAACGGATGCTCATCAGCCACGGGCGGGTGGGAGCCAGGTTGCGCTGATTGAAGAGTATCGTTCCACCATCCGGCGACCAAACGGGCAAATAATCCCACAACTGCTGCCCGCTGCGCACCAATTGCACATTACCCTCCCCAGTCGCGGACATCGCCCAAACCTGATAAGCGCCAAAGCGCTTGACCGTATAGGCAATCTGATCTCCAGTTGGTGACCAGGAGGGCTGGATATTCTCAACATCGCCGGTGGAATTCGTCAAGCGGACGACGATACCGGTCTCAAGCGTCAACACATAGATTTCCTTCCGGCCATCTCGCAGCGAAGCAAAGGCGATACGTGTTCCATCCGGCGACCAGGCAGGATCGAAGTCGGAACCGGGGACGGTGGTCAGGGACTTAAGCCCGGTTCCATCTGCGTTAATCAAATACAAACTCGAATCGTTATAGCCCACGTTCTCATAGAATTCGAGGCGCGCACGGCATGGGGAGATGAAAACGAGTTGTGTACCATCCGGCGACCAAGTTGGCTGACAGGCGCCATTTTCCATGTTCGTGAGCATGGTCAAACCTGTTCCATCCACATTGATAAGGTAGATTTGAGGAACGCCCGTACGCGCCGAGGCAAAGGCAATCTGACCATAACCGCCTCCGAGAGGAGTGGAAACAGGCAAAGCGCCGGAAGAGGTGGGAGTGGCGTTTTCAAGAGGAGACAATGTTTGAGTAGGCGCAAGAGAAGGTGTAGAGGTGGGACGCAGTGTGACGGTTGGCGCCAACGTTTGTGTGGGCTCTGGCGTCGGTGTTTCGGGAGTTGCCTCGGTCGGTGCAAATTCAATCGTTGGAACAGGTGTATTCGAGGGCAAGAGCAAAAACGGAGGCACGTAAGACATCCATTCGCCCGGCACATATTGCGGAGCAAAGCGTACCACACCAACAGCGGCGGCCGCGCTCAAAAAGAGAAGCCATAAAAACACAGAAAGCAGACGATTCTTTTTGCGCTTCTTTTTGGACTTGAAGACGGGTTCTTCTTTGGAAAGCGGCTCGCTTCTTACACTTGACGAAAGCGGGCGCACCTCTCGTTCGATGGGATTGGATTTCGGTGCATCCTCAAGCACAGGCGGAGGTTGAACTGTATACTCGCCGGGCAAACGCTGAGTCTTCGATTTGGAGCCAAGCAGTGAGCGCTTGAACTCCTCTGCTGTTTGAAAGCGATCGGCAGGATCAATTCCCATCGCCTTTTCGATTGCGGCGGCAAGGCGACGCGAGACTTTGCTGTTGCGCTTTCGTAAAGGGGTGAGTTGTGTATTATCCATGGCGCGCGCCAAACCATCCTCCGGGATGACGCCGGTGAGAGCGGCATACAACGTCGCGCCGAGCGAATAAATATCTGTGCGTGGATCGGTGCGCGCCGTGCCGTATTGTTCGGGAGGTGAATAGCCCGGCGTCATGGCACGCGCCCCGGTCGTCGTCGCCTGATTCCCATGCAGCACTTTCGCAAGACCAAAATCTACAAGAAAGATGTGACCATCAGGGGTGATCTTGATGTTACCGGGTTTGATATCGCGATGCAAAATGGGCGGTTTGCGCGTGTGAAGATAGGTCAGGGCATCACAAACTGCCGCACCGATGAGGATGGCTTCATCCTCGCTAATGGTGCCCAAACGCTCCATGCGCTGACGCAAATCCTCCCCCTCGATGTAGTCCATCACAAGGTACTGCCCCTGATCACCGATGACAAAATGATCGGTCACGCGAGGCAGGTTGGGATGGCGCAGGTTGGCAAGAATGACCGCCTCCAGACGAAACTGACGCGCGTACTCATCCGTCGTAAACAGGTTTTCCTTGACGGCGACATCCACGCCCAGGTTTTCATCCACGGCGCGATAGACAGAACCCATTCCCCCCTGTCCCAGGATTTCCACAATGCGATATCGTTTGTGCAACAATGTGCCGCGCTCGAGTGTCATTGAAATCAAACTTCTCCGTAAAAATTTAGCGCTAGATCTGGGATTATATCAGAGCGCAAACCTATATCTTGGATGGGTTCGCGATTTTGAAACGAAAAAACAACCAAGGCGCGCCACCTGTAATCCAAAAGCCGACCAGCGCATAACGAACATAACGCAAGACAAATGAAAGAAAATCAGCCTGATCAGGGAAGACCTGCCCCAACCCCATCCACAGAACAAGGACGCCAATCAAGCCGATAACATAACGGAGCGCACGCTTCACCACCGGACCCGAAGCCTGGTACCCGCCCCGGGAGCGGATCCACGCCGCGCCAAACGCCAGCCCGAAGAGGGAACCGCCGGAAGTGAGGAATCCCTCCATCGAAACGGGATTCGGCAAAGGTCCCGCGCGAAGCGCATTGACCTCCCATTCCTGCGGAAAGACGTATCCTTTCAATCCCATACTGCCAATCCAACCCAGCGCAACGATGATCAGTGAAATGAGAAATGCCACTAACGTTTGCCGCGCCAGGCTCTGACTTTGGAACCACGCGGCAACCGCATCACTCAAGCGGAGAAACGCCCAAAGGATCAACGCGCCGAGAAGCCATCCCGCGAGGACATCATGCACAAAATGCACACCGAGATACAAACGCGAAAAGCCGATGAAAAAGATCAGGAGAATCGCCGCCATCCATGCCCATCTCTTGCGAAGAAATGTTGCCATAATGCCCCACACCCCGACCGCATTTTGCGCGTGACCCGAGGGAATGCCGAACGATTCTTCATGGGAAAACGGCACTACCCTTTCGCTCACCCAATAAGGACGCGGGGCGGCAAAAAGGAGTTTGAAAAATGAATTCAACGAGGTGCTGGCAATCAAAATGAAGCCGACACGCAAGCCCAACTCTGCATGGATGCACCAATAGAGAAGCGGCAAGATGAGGAAGTAGAATTCTTCCAAGCCGAGAAAAGTGAAGAACCGCATGGGCGCTTCCAACCATGCACCAAGCGACTGAATTGCTGTGATCCATTCAATGCCACTTTGAACAAGGAAATCCATCCGTCTCTCCTTTGAAATTTGGATGATCTGCCGCCACGTAAAATCCCCTATTGCGGCATCGTCCATCCGATAAACCACTTTCCGGTATTTGACGATCCATTTGCTTAATTGTACACTCAGACTATGCAAAAAACACACGCTTCCTCAGGCGAGTGGGATTGGGCATCGGTCTTTCTTCTCTTCCTTGCACTGCAAATTGTCGTCGCACGTCTGCTCGCGACCAGATGGACATCCGACTTGAGTATCCTCCAATCCATCACGACGATGGGTTATCTTGTGGGGCTATCCCTGGGATATACGCGTTTCACCAAACGGACAGCACGCTGGCTTTCTTTTTTTTACATGCTCCTCATGCTCCCCTTGCAATGGACTGCTCTCTTCGAGGAGGGCATCTCTTTGGAGGAGCGATTGACGAGCATCGGCGGGCGGCTGCTCAATTCCCTTTCCGATTTCGTCGCACGACAGCCGGTGGAAGACCCCTTGTTTTTCATTGCCGCTATATCCATCGCCTTTTGGATCATTGGCGCTTCGGCTGGCTTCAACCTGATCCGCCATCAGAATTTCATCGCCTCGATTCTCCCCTCTTCCATCGGCATTTTGATCATTCAACACTATGACAATGCCATTTCGGGACGCGTGTGGATTCTGGCCATCTTTGCTTTCTTCTCCCTCCTTCTGCTGGGAAGATTGAACTTTCTCCGGGAACAAAACCGATGGCAGAAAAAGCGCGTCATGCTCTCTCCGGAAAGCCGATTCGATTTTTCGAGCGGGACATTGATTTTCGCAGGTCTACTCATCCTCATTGCCTGGACCTTTCCGCCCTCCTTCGAACGCATTGAGCCGCTCCGAGAAACATGGGAATACCTCTCCAAACCCTGGCGCGACTTTACCAAAAGAATGGAAAATGCCTTCAGCGCTCTCGAAGGATCCAGCGGAGGAACACCCATCGAATTTTACGGAACCGAACTGGAACTTGGGCTTGGGTTTCCCCTTTCTGAAGAGATCATCTTCACTGTGCAAACGCCGCAGGTGAATCCAGAAATCAAACCACCGCGTTATTACTGGCGCGGACGCGCCTACGACTACTTTGACGAACGCTGGTACATCACTGGCACACAACGTGAAGAGTACTCCCCTGATGAAGGCTCGCGCGTTCCCCCAAGAGGGGGCGAATCTGTGGCACGCTTCATCTTTAGAACCAGCGGGCTGAAAACCTCCCTCTTACACCTTCCCTCCGAACCACTCTGGGTAAGCCGCCCTGGCTCCTATCTCGCGGCATCTTTCGACGGTCAGAAAGAAATCGTCACCTGGAACGCTGTGCCAACACTGCTCCCCGGCGAAATCTATCAGGTAGATGCGCTACTGATCAATCCCACCATTCAGGACCTGCAAGCCGCCGGCACAACTTACCCGGCCTGGCTCACGGAAAAATATCTACAACTGCCGGAAGATTTTTCTCCGCGCATACGGGAACTTGCCCAGGAAATCACTGCTAACGCAGACACCCCCTACGACAAAGCAGTCGCCATCACACGCTACTTGCGCGAGACGATCGAATACACATCTTCTATCACCGCACCACCTCGCGACCGTGATCCGCTCGAATGGATTTTGTTTGAGGAAAAACAAGGATACTGCGTTTACTACGCCACGCTCGAAGTACTCATGTTGCGTTCGGTGGGCGTTCCGGCGCGCCTGGCAGCCGGCTTTGCACAGGGCGAAAACCCTGCTGAAGAGATTGTCGAAAACCGTCAAACGCATGTCTTTATTGTCAAAAAGAAAGATGCGCATGCCTGGCCCGAAGTTTACTTCCCGAACATTGGGTGGGTGGAATTCGAACCCACCGGAAATCAACCTCCCCTCACCCGTCCTAGCGCGCCGCCAAATCCAACGGCAAACTTTTCACTCCCCCTACCCAACGCTAACTTTGCGGAGGATCTAAAAGATGAACTCCTGGCAGAGGACCTCGCACCAGAAAACCCCTCTGCTCCACTCTCTGCTCAAGAAGATACCTCGCTTCTTTTCGCCCTTTACCTGATCCCATTATTCATCGCCTTTGCCGCGCTGACGATTCTCCTCAGCCGCCGTTACAACGTCCCTGCGCGCGCGCCTGTTCTCCTGCGTGCCACCCTCGAACGAAGCGGCATACGCGTCCCACCCTGGCTTGTCACGTGGGAGCAATGGACGCAACTTTCTCCCACCGAAAAAGCATTCGAGAGCATCAACTTTGCCCTGCGCCTGCTTGGAAAGCCCGCGCCCATTCACGCCACGCCCGCCGAGCGCGCCCACGCGCTGATTCACATCCTTCCACACCTCGAAACCGCCATCAAAACACTTCTGGACGAACATCAAACATCACTTTATACTTCCAGAAAAGCAGATGAGGTACGCGCCCGCCGCGCCGCGCTCCACATTCGCACGCAAGCCCTGATTGCAGTTATCCGTCATTTTATCAGCGGCACATATTCCTCTCCCATGAATTGAATGACAGACACAAAGGAACTCATGGCTACTGAAGTGACCAAGCCCCTTTCCCTCAGCGATCAACTCAAAGCAATCATTCAATATGCTGGCAAACTACGCCACACACTGGATGCCAAACGCGCTCCGGAAGTCGCAAATGAATTAACAGAACTCGAAAACGCGCTCTCCCATCTAAGCGAAGCACTCATCCCTTTCGAACAACGCTTCAGCCAGTTGCAAGCGCTTTCGGACATCGGGCAAATCGTCAATTCCTCCCTCGAACTAGACGAAGTGCTCAAAATCGTCATGGACACCATCGTCCGCCTCACCGAAGCGGAGCGTGGCTTCCTCATGTTGCGCAACGACCAGGGTGAAATGATCACGCGTATCGCGCGCAACTGGGAACAAGAATCCATCAACCCCAGCGAATTGACTATCAGCCGCACCATCGTACAGCGCGTCATTGAAACGGGTGAAGCCGTGCTGACCACCAACGCTCGCGAAGACCCGCGCTTTGGCTCACAGGAAAGCATCATCGCCTTCAACCTGCGCTCCATCTTATGCGTACCGCTCACCGTCAAAAGCGAACTGATCGGCGTCATCTATACCGACAATCGTATTCGCACGGGAATCTTCACCGAATCGCACCGCGACTTGCTGAGCGCCTTTGCCAATCAGGCAGCAGTTGCCATCGAAAACGCACGTCTGTTCTCTTCCCTCAAGCGCACACTCGAAGAAGTGACCGAACTCAAGAATCTGATGGACGATGTGTTCGCCTCCATCGTCTCGGGCGTGATCACTGCCGATGTGCAGGATCAGATCACCTTATGCAATCGAGCCGCCGCATCCATTTTGGGCCGCGCCTCCACCGAGATCGTTGGAAGAAAATTGGACGACATCCTCCCCGAATTCGCACATGAAATCAAACCTCACCTGAACCTCGTACGCGAAAACGAACAACCCATCGTCGGTCTCGAACTCAGCCAAAGACTACCTGAGCGCGGCAGCGTAGATTGGCGATTGAATCTCTCCCCTCTCAAAGACGCTGAGCAAAAAACACAGGGCGTTGCCATTGTGCTAGATGACCTGACTGAGCAAAAGCGCCTCGAAGCACAGCGTAAACTCTTCGAGCGCATGGTCTCGCCCGCAGTCATCCAACAACTCGACCCCGATAGCCTGCAACTGGGCGGCAAACGCACCGACATCACCGTGCTTTTCGCCGATGTGCGCGGCTTCACCTCCTTCAGCGAATCGCAAGAGCCGGAAAAACTCGTCTCCATCCTGAACCGTTACCTTGCCGCAATGGCGGAGGCGGTTCTTTCGCAGGAAGGCACCATAGACAAATTCATGGGCGATGCGATTATGGCGTGGTTCAACGCCCCCATCCCCCAACCCGACCATACCCTGCGAGCGGTCAAAGCCGCACTGGCTATCCGCGAAGCATTTGAGAGACTCTATCATGAACTCCCCCCACAGGAACACCTCGCCTTCGGCGCGGGTATTCACTATGGCGACGCCGTGCTTGGTTTGATTGGTACCGAAAAACGCCTCGAATACACCGCCATCAGCGACAGCGTCAATACCGCCAAGCGCCTGCAAGAAAATTCAGCAAAGAACCAAATTATCCTCAGCAAGGTGGCATACGACCGCGTGAAAGAATACGTGGAAGTCAACCCCATCGCCCCTGTCGCTGCCAAAGGCAAAACCCAACCGCTAGAGGTGTTCGAGGTGGTAGGTTTGAAGGGATTATAGGATTTCACAGACGATCAAATTGCCCATCACCAATTACTGAAGATACAAACCTCACCAACTGCCTCATCCCCTTCTCCAACGGCTTGATCTCAATAAACTCGCCTTTCGTATGCGCGCCGCCGCCGCTGGTCACACCCAAAACCAGTGCAGGATACCCTTTGCTCAGCGGGATATTCGCATCCGTCGAACCGGAAGTCAGGATTGGCTCCAAACCGACTTCACGGACACATGCCTCTGCCAGTTTCACCAGGGGATGAGCGGCACTCATCTCCCCTGCCGGGCGCGAGCCGATCACCTCCGCCTCTACACGGACCCCGGGCCTGTTCGCCGCTTCGATCAGCCTCTCCACCCCCTCAACCAGTTCCCTCAACTCCCTTTGCCCCTCCGACCGCAAATCCAGATCAAACGACGCCTCGGACGCAATCACATTCACCGACGTACCTCCGGCAATCTTCCCCACGTTCATCGTCGTGCGCGGTTCTTTGGGCAATTCAAGCGAAGTCAATTGCACGATCAGTTTTGCCAACTCATGAATTGCTGAGGGACTCCCATAATCCGACCATGAATGCCCACCCTGTGTTCGTGCCGTGACACGATAGCGCCTCACCCCCACAGCGCGATGGTAGATATGCCCAAGCGCCAGCCCCTCGAGGACGAGATACAGAATCACATCCGCACCAAAATGCTCTACCACTGCTTTCATCCCGCGCAAGTCGCCTAACCCCTCCTCGCCCACATTCGCCACAAACCAAATATCACGCATCGCCTCTCCCTGCGGGCGAGGAGATAGAGGCATAGGCAACTCCCCTCTTCTCCTAGGAGAGGGCTGGGATAAGAGGCCATCCCTCAACATCCAGATCAAACCAATCAATGCCGCCACGCCAAGAGAATTATCTCCAATGCCCGGAGCGTAAATCCTTTCGCCCTCGCGCCTTACAGCGAGATTGGTCTCTCGCGGAAATACCGTATCCAAATGGGCAGAAATCACCAACGGCTTGACCTTCGACCTCCGACCTTCAACCTGCGACCATAACCCATACACATTCCCCACCTGATCTACCCTCACCTCCTTCAACCCCTCCTGCACAAACAGCGCGCGCACAAATTCGGCTCGCCTCCCCTCCTCGAACGTCGGCGCAGGGATCTGCTGAATCTCCACTGCCAACTCGATCAACCGATTGATCAGCTTATCCATTTACACTCGACCAATCCTCCAATACTCAAATCCTCCAATGCTCCAATTCTTCATTCTCTCATCCTCCAACTTCTCAACCTTCCTCACTTCATCCTCCTTCCTCACCTCACACCCTCCTCACCTCATCCTTCAACATATTCAAGCGCGCTTCAGCCAAGCCAGGTAACACATCCATCGGATAGAACGCGCCGCATCCCTCTATTTTTAGCGAGGCTGAGATATTACCATGTAACACCCCCTCTACTGGATCGTAATTTTTACAATAGCCCGCAAGAAACCCTCCGCAGAAGGCATCTCCCGCGCCGGTCGGATCCACCATTCGCACTGGATAGGCAGGAATCTCAAACCGCTGTTTTGTCTGGGCGATATAAAGCAACTGCCCCAGTGCGCCGCGCTTGATGACCACATATTCACAACCATATAAAGCAATGGCTTCCGCCATCTCCCACAGATCATACGTCTCACCTTGAAAGAGCGAGCATATCTCTTCTTCTGAAGGAAGGAAAACCGTTACCCCGTTGAGCAAAGCCGGTAGTTCGCGCCTTGCCCTTGGAGTCATAGAAGCCGGCGCAGGATCGAGCGTGAACGAATGCGTTCGCCCACGTTTGAGACCAGCGATCAACTGCATCTGCGAGATCAAATCCATCGGGCAGAGATGCGCCGCGCGTGCTCCCAGATAATCTTCGGGAATATCTAGAACCGTCAGTGTGCGCGCCTCGCTGTCGTTCTTCTCTGACTGATACCCCAGAAGCGACTTGGGAAACGTCATTCCCCGCCGCGCAAAATGCGAAATGGGATTGACGCGATTCGCTTCGAACGATTCATTATAGGCGATGAACTCGCGCACATCCAGTGAATGAGGAAGGATGCGAATGCCGGTGGTATCGAAGCCGCGCGATTTACACTCGTTCAGCCAGCCACGTGGGTAATCATCACCCACGCGTGCCACCAGTCCAGCACCCGATGCCCACACCCCAAATCCTCCCGCTGCATAAAGCAAACTGCCCCCCGCCACATCGAGCCGTGGCTCACCCGCAGCAGGGAGCAAATATTCGCGCGTGAGTTGACCAAAGATCAGGTACTCAACTTCCATTTCAGTTATCTCGCGGCGATGAAAGTGTCATCAACTCATCCTGCCGCTCGGGAATGGTGAAATTTCTAATGGTGGTGTAATCTACCAGCCAGTTGAAATTCCGATTGAGCCATACGCTCACCGTCCACAACCACGGGATGATCCACATTGGCTTTGGTTTACGGACCAGTTTTACAACCGCCTCAGCGACCTGCTCCGCCGTGAGCAGCATGAACTTTGGCGTTGTATAACCGGTCTTGCGTCTGATACCCGCGTGCTGACCAAACTCGGTTGTCACACCGCCGGGATAAATCATGGAAACGTTAATGCCCCACGGTTTGACCTCACGCCGTAGCGCTTCGGAAAAGCCATGCACAGCATGTTTGCATGCGGCATAAATGGTGTAGGTGGGCGTTGCCACCAGGCCCGCCATCGAACACATGTTGATAATATGGCCCGAACGTTGTTTCATCATAATTGGCAAAGCCTGTCGTGTGGTTTGAATGACACCCAACACGTTCACGTCGAATTGCGCCTGTATATCTTTCACTGGATCGAGTTTTTCCAGCCAGTCGAGTCTTCCAAAGCCGGCGTTGTTCACCAACACATCAATGCGCCCGAAGCGTTCAACGGTTTGGTGAATCAGCGACTGAATGTCCTCAAGTTTGGAAAGATCGGCTTGCACAACGAGTGTTTCCGCGCCGGTGTTCATTGCCGCAATCTCCTGAGCAAGGGATTGAAGCCGGTCCACGCGACGAGCGGCGATGACGATCTTTGCGCCTTCGCGTCCGAACTGGCGCGCCGTGGCTTCACCAATGCCAGACGATGCACCTGTAACAATAACAACTTTATCCCTAATGTCCATAAAGCATATCCTTTCTGTTTACTGCGAAAGATTGAAAATGGAAGGTAAAACCAGCCATATTTTCATAAACGATAGGCGAAAAGGAGTGCATTCTATGGACCCCAGCGGGGTTGATAATCGCAATAATCATTATTCGTCAATCTGCGTAAACTGCTTCCATCAATGCGGATGAGATAGATTTCACATCCATGATCGTCGCCGTAATGATCGAAGTATGCAGTGAACGCGACCCATTGACCATCGGGCGAGAATGAAGGTCCCTGACTGTTACCGCCGCTCGGCGTGAGTTGACGTACACCCGTTCCATCGGCATTCAGGATGTACAACTCGCGCTTCCAGGCGGGGCCGGCATAGGTAACGATATACTGTCCATCGGGTGACCAGTCGCTTCGACCGCGAATTTCGGGAAGGTTTGTGAGAATCCGCAGATTACTGCCGTTGACATTGACGGTATAAAGCTGCACGGTGCCTCTTCGATCCGAAGCAAAAAGAATCTGCTTGCCATCCGGTGACCAGGTAGGATCCCAACCGAAGATTTGAGGGAGGTTTGCCATGTTTTCGCCATTGCGATCCATGAGCATGATTTGATACGTGCCATCAGGAGAAGCACGCGTGAATACGATTCGTTTTCCATCGGGGGAAATTTCCGGCGCGGTTTCAATGCGCAAGGTGTTGGTGAGCCGTTTCACACTGCCATCCACAAGGCTCATTTCGTAGATTTCGTAATTGTTCGTTTCGTAGAATGCGGCATAGACCACACTCTGTCCATCGGGCGAGAGGGATGGATAAAAGTGCTGGCGCGTGTCATCTGTGGTCAGCCGGCGAAAGCCGGAACCATCGGCATTCATGATGCAGATTTGATTCCTTGCCTGCACTCTAAAGATTTGACAAGTGAAGACGATCTTTCCTGTGAGGCCATCGGAAGAAGAAGGAAATGGAATGGATGAATTCGGTGATGAATTCTGTATGGTAGAGGTAGGCATGAAAAACTCGAGGGCTGGAGCAGTCGGCGTCTCGAAGGATGCGGGAGGAGAAACCCCAAGCGGAGTGGAGGCTTGTAGCGTGGCAAACAGGTCCGGGGTCGGGGTAGAAGCGGGGAGGTTACATCCTATGAGTAAAAGAAAAAAGACGAACAGCACACCCACCGAGCGGGGTTTAGTCATATTCCAATTCAATCTCTTCAACACGGAATTCCTCGCCGGAAAGGATCTTTGCGCCAAAACTTCCGCAATATGGACAATGAATGATGCCGTTCGCGGGATGATATTTTCGGAAGCAAGCCATGCACTGTACCTCGGCGACCGCGAGGCGAAAATGAAGTTGCGCGCCCTCGGCAGGTGTGCCTTTGGCAAGCCGATGCCAATATTCGAGGAGAGAAGCGTGATTCAGTTCGGAGATTTCGCCCATGACCAGATGAAGACTTTTGACGCGCGCTGCGCGCTTCTCGCGTACCCGGCGAAGGGACTGGTCAAGGACGGATTGCATGAGTTGGTATTCTCGCATATTATGAAAGGTTCGATTTTGCGCTGCCTCAGGCCGGTCTATAAGCCGCATTCTGTCCATGACGCTTGCGCGTCACTGGGCGATCATCTCTCTGGGCGGTGCGTTGCCGCGCCGCTCAATGCGACCTACCCGGGACTGGCTCTCTCATCGCATGAGAGAGCACATATGAAGACGAGCAGTCTCCCGCCATCCGCAGATGGCTTCGTCCCTGCTTGGTCTTGCTCCCGGCGGGGGTTACCTGGCCATCCGCATTACTGCGGATGCCGGTGGTCTCTTACACCACCTTTTCACTCTTACTCCCTCATCCGCACCGGATGGAGAGAGCGACCTGTTTCTGTGGCCCTTTTCCGGCAGGTTAGCTCCTCACGGAGGGTTCCCCGCCCCGGGTGCTACCCGACGCCGTGCTCTATGGAGTGCGGACTTTCCTCGATTCCGTCAACGCGGAACCGCGATCGCCCGACCGACCTGAGGCAACTTCATCATACACGCGAGAGGAATGCGCGTCAACGGTAACCGTTTCGCGTCAGCAAGTCCAAAACTAAAGTTTTTGACGCCAACCAACAAGTGATGCTTCGCAACCGCCTGCCCGCCCTCACCCCTAACCCTTCTCCCACAGAAGGGGAGCAAAATACCAAAAATTTGTCTTTACTGCTTTGAAATTGCTGGCACAATGAAAACGCATTGGTGTTTTCACCAAAAGACATTAAAATAGACAGGCACCACATCTTCAAACTTACGGAGTCCTCTTGAGTAACTGGCACGGGAAATACATCATCGGTCTTACAGGCAACATTGCAACCGGCAAAAGTGTTGTGCGGCGCATGTTAGAACATCTTGGCGCCTACACCATTGACGCCGATACACTTGCCCACCGCGTCATCGCAAAGGGTGCGCCGGGATACCAGCCCGTTTTGGATAAGTTCGGCACATGGCTGTTGGATCCCGACGGGCAGATTAACCGCGCCAAATTGGGGCGACTGGTCTTTGCCGATCCTCAAGCGCTTGTACAACTCGAAGACATCATTCACCCCTACGTTATTCAGGCCGTGGAACTGCTTGTTCGGCGCGCCAGCCAAAAGGTTGTGGTGATCGAGGCGATCAAATTGCTCGAATCGAATCTGCGAAATCACTGCAACAGTATCTGGGTCACAGACGCTTCGCAGGAAGTGCAAATCGAACGATTGATGCGCAAACGCGGCCTGAGTCGAGAAGAGGCATTGCAGCGCATTCACGCACAATCGGCACAGCAGGATAAACTCGCCGCGGCGGATGTCATTATCACAAATAACGGTTCCTACGATGATTTATGGAAACAGGTGAACGAAGCATGGAAGCGCCTCTTTCCGACCGAGGCGGCGGGTCCCGTTACCCAAGTCTCGATCAAGCCCACGGCGGCCGCGCTCACTCTCCATCGCGGCAAACCGCGCGACTCGCAAAAAATCGCGGATTTGATCACGCGGCTCAGCAAGGGAAAACGCGTCCCGGATAAGAATGCAATCATGGAAGCCTTTGGAGAAAAAGCCTTCCTCATTCTCCATCAGGGCGATGAAGCGGTGGGGCTGGCGGGATGGCAGGTGGAAAACCTGGTGGCGCGCACGACCGATTTGTACCTTGATCCCAGAGTGGCGGTGGATCAGGCATTGCCCCTCCTCCTCGGCGAAGTGGAACGTGCTTCTGCGGACTTGCAATGCGAGGCATCCCTCGTCTTCCCACCCATCGAACTGGTTGGCTTCGATGCAGTCTGGAAACAACTCGGTTATGAACGTCGCACACCGGAGACGCTCGGCGTGCAGGCATGGACCGAAGCCGCCCTCGAATCCATGCCAAAGGGTGCGGCCATGTTCTTCAAACAACTGCGCGCCGACCGCGTCCTTAGACCGATCTAACGCCCGCGACAAACGAATGCATTTGCAGTAACGAACCTCTGACAGCGGATAGAGGGCGGGAAAATTGCTTTCTCAACAAGCGCGCAGACTAAGCCTCCATTCAGCGGGCGGCTTTATACTGACATAAGCAAGCACTCATGGCTAATTTTCTCAACAATGTTCTCTTTATCTTTCAGCGCCTCAACTGGCTGAGCGTCCTCGACATCTTGCTCGTCACGCTGATCTTCTTCCTTGTCTTGTATTCCCTTCGCGATACACAAGCCATGGTGCTCTTGCGCGGCGTGATCTTTCTCGTTGTTGCACTGGTCTTATTGACTACGCTGGTAGAACTGCCTGCCTTTTCCTGGCTGATCCGAAACGCCCTGCCTGCTTTACTACTCGCCATTCCCGTCATCTTCGCGCCGGAGATTCGCCGCGCCCTCGAGCGCTTAGGACGCGCCGGTGCCTTGACATTTACAAGCCCTCAAACCAAAATGTCCGAAATGGACGTGCAAAAAATGATCCACGCCATCGTAGAGGCAACACGGCGTCTTTCTGCAAGACAGCACGGCGCACTGATCGTCATTCAGCGGCAGGACAGTCTCGAACAATACATTGAGACAGGCGTACCGGTACGTGCACACATCACACCGGAATTATTACTTCAAATCTTTTATCCCGACACGCCCTTGCACGATGGCGCAGTCATCATCGCCGATGGGCGCATCGTTGCCGCCGCCTGCGTGATGCCCTTATCTGCAAGCGGAATCCTCAACCGCTCCCCAGAACGACAGATGGGGCTTCGTCACCGCGCTGCGTTGGGCATCTCCGAAGTCAGCGATGCGGTATCGGTGGTGGTCTCCGAGCAAAGCGGCTCCATCTCCATTTCACATGGTGGACGCATGATCCGGCGCATTGATCCCGAACGACTCGAAAACATCCTCACTGCTTTCTTCCGCATCGAGCCCCCCACCCCGCAGCAAATCTGGTTCAAACGTTTCTTCCCTTACCTCTTCCAACGAAAGGATAAGTAAGCAGCACAACATGCTTTGTTGCGCAGGATACTCCTACCCGCCCTCCCTCACTCCAACCCCTCTCCCGCTGGAAGGGGCAAGGGTGAGGGTGAACAGCAACGCTGACGACAATCCTCTTCCATAATTTGCAACAAAGCAAACCCAAAACGCTATGCGTTGGATTGCCAAAAACTTCCGCACATTTTTGCTCTCGCTGATTCTGGCTGTTTCGGTCTGGGTCTCTGCCGTCACATCTGCGGATCCAAACGAAGTGCGTATTTATCCCGACCCAATCCCGCTCGAGGTGGTCGGGCAGGATCCTTCCCTCGTCATCACAAGCGAGATTCCTCCCACAGTTGAAGTATCGCTGCGCGCGCCGCGTTCCGTTTGGGAGCAATTGACCGCGCTCGAACGCTCGGTGCAAGCGACGTTGGACCTCTCCGGCCTCAGCGCAGGCACACATGAAGTGGAAATACAAATTCGCCTCCTCGTCCGACCTGCGCAAATTGTGCTGGTGAATCCCGCCTTTGTGACAGTCGTCCTTGAACCCCTTTCCACCCAAACCCTGCCTGTTGATCTTTCGCTTGTCGGAGAACCGGCCATCGGTTATCAGGCAGGCGAAGTATCCTTCGATCCAAAGGAAGTCCTAATTTCGGGTCCCGAGTCCATCGTAAAGCAAGCTGCGCGGGCGCGCGTGCTTGTCAATTTGGACGGCGCGCGGGAGAGCATTGATCAGTCCCTCGCAGTCCAGATTGTGGATGAGAATAACACCCAATTGGAGGGGCTTACCCTCACACCTGCAAAAATACAGGTTACCGTACCGATCAGCCAACAAGGTGGATTTCGCGATGTGGCAGTCAAGGTCGTAGTCAGTGGACAGATCGCGGCGGGCTACCGTCTCGAAAATATTTCCGTCTTTCCTCCCGTGGTCACGGTGTTCGCCTCCAATCCTGAACTGGTGAATCAATTGCCCGGCGTGGTGGAAACCATGCCGCTCGATCTGCAAGGCGCAAAAGAAAATATTACTACCCGCCTGGCTTTGAATCTGCCTAAGGACATTACAATCGTTGGCGCGCAAACCGTTCAAGTCACGGTGAGCATCTCACCCATTCAAACCAGCCTTACGCTTCTGAATCAACCCGTCAATGTCAAAGGGCTGCAGGAGGGACTTTCCGCACAGGTCTTACCGCAAAGCGTGGATGTGATTATTTCCGGCCCACTACCGGTGTTGGATGCTCTGACGCCGCAAGACATTGTTGTAAGTGTAGATGTGAGCGGACTGACGCTGGGAACCCACCAACTCAACCCCACTGTGGAAGTTTTGGTGGATAATGTTTTAGTCGAATCGATCCTGCCTGGCACGGTGGAAGTGGTATTATCTATCCCTGGCACACCGACGATAACTCCCTCTCCAACACCATAAGACGAGAACCCAAAAACCGTCAAATCGAAAATCACAAATCAAAATGACCAAACCTATTGTTGCACTCGTTGGCAGACCCAACGTCGGAAAGAGCACATTATTCAATCGTCTGATCGGTGAGCGCCGTGCCATCGTGGACGAGACACCCGGCACCACGCGTGATCGTCTATTCGGCGAAGCCGAATGGAACGGGCGCGCCTTCCATGTTGTGGATACCGGCGGCATTGATCCCACTCATGGCGGCAAAACTCCGCTTTCCATTGGCTCGGCGGAATTCATCGAGGAGATCAAAAAACAAGCAAAGATTGCCATTGCTGAAGCGGATGTTATCCTCTTCATCACGGATGGCGAAGCGGGGATGACCGCGCCCGATCTCGAAGTGGCAAACATCCTCCGCCGTTCACAGAAAAAAATGGAGGACGGTTCGTTCTTCCCGCCGATTTTCGTCGTCGTGAACAAGTGCGAATCCAAAGAAAGGCGAGACGCGGCGACTCAATTCTATGAACTAGGACTGGGTGACCCCATCCCGATCTCTGCGCTGCACGGCACAGGAACTGGCGATCTGCTCGATGCGCTAGTGGAGTCATTCCCTGCAGAGATAAAAGAGGAAGAAGACGAAAGCGTCAAGATTGCCATTGTCGGCAAACCCAACGCTGGAAAATCGAGCCTGCTCAACAGACTGGTCGGCGAGGAACGCGTCATCGTTAGCCCTCTTCCCGGCACAACGCGCGATGCTATAGACACAAAGATTGAGGTCAATGGTCTGCCCGTTACTTTGATTGACACGGCAGGCATTCGTAAACGCGGAAAAATCGAACCGGGGGTGGAGCAATACAGCGTTTTACGCGCGCTCAAGGCTATCGAACGCGCTGATGTTGCCTTGTTAGTCATTGATGCAACGACCGGCATCACCGCACAGGATGCTCACATCGCAGGCTTCATCCTCGAACAATGGAAGTCATGCGTTGTGATCGTTAACAAGTGGGACGCCGTTAAAAAAGACACCCATACCATGGAAGAGTACACGCGCAAGATTCGCTACGAATTGAACTTTATGGATTACGTTCCGCTCCTCTTTATCTCCGCAAAGACTGGTCAGCGCGTGGATCAGGTACTGCCGATGGCGTTGCGTGTGCAGGAGGAACGTCTTGCCCGCTTGAGCACCTCAAAGATCAATGAAATCATTCATAAGGCGCAGGATGCGCATCCGCACCCTGCTCATGCAGGCCGTCAATTGAAGATATACTATGGCACACAGGTCCGCTCTGACCCGCCAACGTTCCTGATTTACGTCAATGATCCGAAGTTGATGCATTTCACGTATTTGCGCTATCTGGAGAATCAAATCCGCGCTGAGCATGGTTTTCTGGGAACGCCGATTCGGATCGTGACGAAGGGAAGGAGGGAGAGGTAGACAGGAAAGGAGACAATCTCCTCCCTCCAGATCGCCAGTCATGTATTTGTTTGGGTAAAATGGAGGCTCTTGAGCAAGATTTTCGTAACTGCCCGCCCACCCTCACCCACCGCCCTTCTCCCATCGGGAGGGGAGCAAAATGCAAAAAAATTTGTCGCTCGCCGTCACAAAATCTCATTTCGGTTATTGATTAGGGTTAGGGTGAGAGTAGGTAATTACGATTTTTCGCTTCTCTGAAACATGATCTACGACTACGTCATCATTGGCTCCGGCTTTGGAGGAAGCGTATGCGCCATGCGCCTGACTGAAAAGGGCTACTCCGTCCTTGTCCTCGAAAAGGGCAAACGCTTCGACGATGATGACTTTGCCCGCACCAACTGGCAATTTTGGAAGTATCTGTGGCTTCCTGCTTTGCGGGCGCATGGCATTCTGCAAATTAGCCTTCTCAAAGGGGTAATGGTCTTACATGGCGTGGGTGTGGGGGGTGGGAGTTTGGGATACGCGAACGTGCTGGAAGTGCCAAGCGAAGAAACCTTTGCAACCCCTGCGTGGAATCAAGGCATGAAGTGGGGCGAAGTCTTGCGCCCACACTATGAAACTGCTAAAAGGATGCTCGGCGCAGCGCGCAACCCAAAACTTTGGAAAGCCGACCTCATTCTCAAAGAGATTGCCGAGGAGCGCGGCATGGGTCACACATTCCGCGCGACGGATGTGGGTGTGTATTTCGGCGAGCCCGGAGTCACTGTCCCAGACCCGTACTTCGGCGGCAAAGGACCCGCCCGCGCAGGGTGTCGCCACTGCGGTGGCTGTATGGTGGGATGCCGCTACAACGCCAAAAATACGCTTCCCAAAAATTATTTGTATTTCGCAGAGCAGAACGGCGCAGTGATTCAAGCCGAGGTAGAAGTGATAGATGTGAGACCCCTGAACCCGGACGATGAACAACCGAGCCATCCAGCGCGCTACGAGGTTGTGTATCAATCATCCACCGCTCTTTTCAAACGCAAACAATCTGTGCATGCCAGGAACGTTATCTTCGCGGCCGGTGTATTGGGGACGATGAAATTGCTGTTGATGCTACGCGATGGAAAGAAGTCTCTGCCCAAGTTGTCGGGGAGACTCGGCACAATGGTCAGGACCAACTCGGAGGCGTTGTTGGGAAGCGTGGCGCGAACATCCGAGGTCAATTATTCGGAGGGGGTGGCCATCTCATCCATTTACAATCATGATGAGATGACGCGCGTCGAGCCGGTGCGGTATCCAGATGGCTCGTCGCTCATGCGCTTCCTCGCCGCCCCGCTCATTGATACGGATGTCAGTGTACCGATTCGTATCCTGAGATTTTTCGTATGGGCGTTTACACATCCGCTTGATTTTATGAAGGCATTGGTTTTGCCCGGCTGGGCGCACAATGTGACCATTCTGCTTATCATGCAACACGCCGACAATCGCATGCGGTTGCGCATTGGGCGCAGTTTGTTTACGCTCTTTCGCCGCGGCCTGGTGGCAGAAAAGGAGCCAGGCTACGAGATTCACGCGCAGGTAAAAGGCTCACACGAATTGACGCGCGAGTTTGCAAAACGGACGAATGGCATTGCCCTCGGCTCCATCGGTGAAAATCTGTTGGGGTTGCCCACCACGGCGCATATTTTGGGCGGCGCACCGATCGGCAAAAACGCAGAGGAAGGGGTGGTAAATGAAAATTTTGAAGTGCACAACTATCCCGGCTTATATATTATTGATGGCTCGATCATGCCCGCCAACCCGGGTGTCAACCCATCGCTTACCATCGCGGCTTTGGCGGAATATGCAATGAGCAAAGTCCGGAATAAAGAGCCAGGAGGTAACCTCTCCGACTCTTTTTAGAGCGGGATAAGGACTTTTTCACAGAAGAGAATGCCGAGAAAACTCAAAAAATCTCTGCACACTCAGCATCTCGGGGAGAGATTTTCGGACACGAGCATTTATCCAGAATTGGGATTAGGTTAGTTGATTTGATCTGTTGCAAACTTGGACAAAGGATTGGCGTCGGCATTGCTTTTCACTCTCACGCCTGCCCGTGAGGGAAAGCGAGCATGAGTACTCAGGTCTATTATCTTCACAACAGCGCATAGTTCATTCACTACGTTCAAGTAGCACGAGAGAACTTCCATCTGCGGAGGTAATTCTCAGCAGATTGCCATTCAGTTCGAAGGTTGCTGTAGCGGCAAAGACACTCAATACGGTATGTTCCTGCTGACCAATTGGCCCTTCACATGCCATCAAAGTTGAAGCCACCGAGTCGAAGGTGATCTGATTCCCATCTACTTTGTATTCACCGCTAAACCCATTGCATCCCACATTGCCGCTCAACCGCCCCTCTGGATCGAAGTAAATCAAGGTCTCGACATCCGGCACAGCGGACATAGGGTTGGCCGGATCACCATAAGAGACTAATTTCCATTCGCCTGCGAGGGAAACGGAAGCATCGCGCGCACAACCCATCAAAAAACAGGCTGTGAGAAACATGGCCGCGAGAAAAGACAACTTTCTTTTCATGATTTATCTCCTAACAGAGGTGACTCTCGTTGTAAAGATGAATTGCCGTGAAATTGTCCTGTTTTCCATTCCGCTTCCTTCTCCCGCTGAAGGGGATGAGGGTGGGATCGGCACTTCCTCACCCTTTCTACCCTCCCTCTTTCCTTCGATTGAACTTCACCCGCTGAAACAACGTAATCCCCGCCGCCGCAGAGACATTCAGTGACTCGACCTTTTCACTGATGGGAATGCGCGCTTTCAACGATGCGGCCTGCTCAATCTCCGGCGAACAACCTTCCTTTTCGCTTCCGAAGACAATCAGCAGACGACGAGGAATGGAAGCAAGTTCATCAACCGTCATCTCTGCGTTGATGTCCATTACCAAAAGGGTCTCTTCATGTTCGCGGCAATAGGTCAAAAATTCGTGCGTGGAGGCGGGAATCATCGGCAGGGAAAACAGATACCCCCGGCTGGCTCGAATGAGTCGGCGGTCGTATAGGTCAACGGGGTCCATATTCAGGAGAACAATGCCGCCGATACCCAACGCCAGAGCGGTGCGCGTGATGTTCCCGATATTGCCCGAAATGCTCAAATCTTCCAAGACAACAATATCGTTTGGAATATTTTCCAATACCTCCAAACCGACAGGTTGTGGCGTTTCGGCAATGGCAAAGATGCGTGAAATCTTGTCGTTCTCGAAGAGTTTTTTAGTGGTGCGTCGCGCCACCTCATGAATGGTAGCACCCGGCGTCAAGTTCTTTCGCAGTGTTTCGGAGACCACTTCATCCCCCGCGTAATAGACCGACTCGATGATCACACCCGCTTCGAGCGCCTGAAGGATGTTCTCTTCGTCGTCTATCAGAATGCGGTTGAGTTCACGCCGTCCCTCGCGCGTCAGAAGTTTACGGATGGGGCCCGCCAGCGGATGATTGAGCGAATCGATCAAAAAAGGGTTATACGTTTCATTCGGATTTTGTACACTCATATCAGCATGATAATCTTGCACGGGAGGGAAAGTCAAGAAAAAACATGTCGAGATGTGAATTCAGTAGAGATAGAAGAGTAAAATTATCATGATGAACATCCTTCATGAAGATGAACACATCTTGATTGTGGACAAACCTGCCGGGCTTCCTGTCCTGCCGGATGGATGGGAGAAGGACGCCCCCTATCTCGTCAAAATGCTCGAAGAAAAATTCGGAAAAGTCTGGATCGTCCACCGGCTCGACAAAGTGACCAGCGGTGTGATGGTTTTTGCGCGCGACGCGGAGACGCATCGCATGCTCAACACGCAATTCGAGAATCACGAAGCGGAGAAGGTGTATCATGCCATCATCGAAGGGAATCCAATGTGGGAAGAGAAGGTCACCAAATTCCCGTTGCGCGCCAATGTGGGACACAAGCATCGCACCATCGTGGACAATCGAAATGGGAAACCGTCCGAGACGAGGTTCAAGGTCATGAAGCGGTACCCGGCTGCGGCGTTGGTTGAAGCGAAGCCAATGACCGGGAGAACGCATCAAATTCGCGTTCACGCGTATGCACTGGGTCATCCACTCGTGGGAGATGTCCTCTATGGGGGCAAAGAGACCGATCTCATCGCGCGTCCCGCCCTACATTCATTTGCGCTGACCATTACGCTGAGCGGGAAGCCCCTCACCGTTACCGCACCCTATCCCGCTGACTTTCGGGCGACTCTCGAAAGTTTGAAACGCTAACCCTCCTGTGGTATCCTTCGCCCGATGATTCCCCATCTGCCCAATCTGAAAATCCTACCCTTAGACCGTTTGGTCTTGCACGAAGATCACGACATACAGCGCACCATGCCGCTCGTGGAGAAACTGCGCGCCCAGGGCATTCTTCGCAACCCGCCTATCGTCATGCCGCTCATGGACAAGACGAACCGCTATATGGTTTTGGACGGCGCAAACCGCGTCACCTCTTTGCGTGTGCTGGAATTTCCGCATATCGTGGCGCAGGTCGTCCAACCGGATGATCCACACGTGAACTTGCAAACGTGGAATCACATCGTCTGGGGCATGAAACCGAAAACACTGATGAATGCAATTCGCAAGATAAAAGGAATCAAGGTGCGCAAAGTGGATATCCACAAGTCGCTCGAGGCGCCCAAATATGTTCCCGTAAGCATTCGACTGCCCGATAGTTCGCTTTATATTCTGGAGGAGGAACCAAGCGATCTCGCCACCCATATCAACATCCTGCACAGTATTGTGAATGTTTATAAGACGCGCGCCTCTCTCGACCGCACCAGCCAGACACTGATTGATGCCTTCAAGAATATCTATCCCGACCTCACCGCGCTCATCATTTTCCCACGCTTCAAAATCAAAACAGTTCTCAAACTTGCCGCGCAAAACATTGTTTTGCCTGCCGGCATCACACGCTTCACGGTTTCACCGCGCGCGCTGCACCTGAACTACCCGCTGCACGAACTTTCGAGCGCAAAGCCCATCGAATACAAAGAGGAATATCTCAAACAATGGATCGAAGAACGTGTGAAGAAAAAAGGCGTGAGGCTGTATTCCGAGGCGACATTTTTGTTCGATGAATGAGACAATTCGCGATGATGAACTTTTTCTTTCCCGAAGACAACCTACAGCGCACGACGCCCGAAGAGACGCGCATTACTGCGCTTTCTGTCGCACCTTACCCGGACGGACGCCGTTTGCGCGTCAATATCGAGATCACGCCGTTCCAAAAACGCCCCCATATCGAAGTCACCATCACTGGCGCCGATGGAGTGGAGGTCGCTTCGACAAACATCGTCGAGCCGTTGAGTTGGAAACTCGAATTCACCATGCATCTACGCGGCGAATTGAAGAATCCTTACACCCTCGAAGCCATTCTATACTATCCCGATGGACCGACAGCCACGCCGCAGACCTGTTCCTTTGAAGTGACCCCGCCTCCGACTCACGATCAACCTGATTCCGTTTAATTGACCTGATCCATGCTCAAACGCTCCCGCCCTCTTGCAATCTGCTTAATCCTTCTCATTCTCTTTCCTCTCTTCGCTTCCTGTGCACGAGCCATTAACGAAACACCCCAGCCCGAATCCCCTGCGCCCACTGCCACAGAGGAACTCATTCCCCTCGATCAAAAGACCACACGAGAGATCGTCCTCTTTTCATTCGAAGAGGACGGATACGCCCATCTCTTTGCGTACATTCCCGGCGAACTGCCTCTCACGCGTCTCACCGCCGGCGATTGGGATGACATTACACCCGCGCCCAGCCCCGATGGAAAAAACATTGCCTTTGCCTCCAATCGCAACGGCTATTGGGATCTCTATCTTCTGGAATTTTCCACGGGAAAGGTAACACAGCTCACCAACACACCAGAATACGAAGGAGCGCCATCCTGGTCACCGGACGGCGCGTTCCTCGCTTTTGAAGCATATCGCAATGAAAACCTGGATATCCTCGTAGGGCCAGCAGAGGACCCGCTCAGCCAACCCCTCCATCTGACAAATTCCCCCGCCACCGACCACTCTCCTGCGTGGGCGCCCGGTGGGCGTCAGATCGCGTTCATCTCGAACGGTGAGGTCATCCTCGCCGATTTGGATCGTGCAGACGAGGGACGCTTCCGCAATCTAAGCAACACCCCGCTCGCATCCGAATCCCATCCCGTTTGGTCACCTGATGGAAGCCGACTGGCATGGGCTTCGCAATCGCAAAACATTGGGCAGAGCGGAATTTATATCTGGGACGCCGAGCGCGACCTTCCCGCCCAATGGCTCGGTGATGGGAACTGGCCCGCCTGGAACTCCACAGGCGATCAGATTCTCACAACCGTACCCACGCCGAATGCACATTACCTCACCCGATATTCACTCGATGGGAATCTGCTTCAACCGCTGACGCCCTTCCCGGCGCGCCTGCACGGATTGTGCTGGGCAAATCTCGTCATCTCAAATCCATTGACCGAAGCCTATCAAACTTCAGCGGAACTCACGCCTGCGCCTCTTTGGGCGGCAAGTGGCGAGCCGATCAACGAGGGGCCCACCGATAGATGGGATTTGGTGAATCTTGCCGATGTACAGGCACCCTACCCGCAATTGCACGATCTTGCCGATGAAGCCTTCCATGCTTTGCGAATGCGCCTCCGCGAGGAAATTGGCTGGGACGCGCTCGCCAGTTTGGAGAATGCCTTCGTGCCGCTCACCTCACCGCTCGACCCCGGCTTTGCCAATGACTGGCTGTACACGGGGCGCGCTTTTGCCATCAACTCTTTGATGATCAACGCAGGTTGGATGGTTGCCGTGCGCGAAGACTTCGGCGCACAGACTTATTGGCGGCTTTATCTGCGCACTCAATTGCAGGACGGCTCCTTGGGCGAACCCTTGCGCGACCTACCCTGGGATTTGAGAGCCCGTTACAACCTTGATCCGCAAGCATACGAACAGGGTGGGAAATACGGCGAGGTCCCGCCCGGCTATTGGGTGGATGTGACCTCACTAGCCGCACAATATGGTTGGGAACGTGTCCCTGCTTTACCCAACTGGCGCACCTTCTTCCGCGGCGCGCGCTTCACCGAATTCGTCCTCACCGACGGACTCGATTGGTACGCCGCCATGCTCCAGCTTTATCCGCCGGATGTGCTGGTTACGCCCACGAAAGTTCTGCCGCCCACCCTCACCCCCACACGCACACCTTCTGCCACACCCACACCACTACCCACGCGCACACGCAACACAAGCACGCCATCGCACACGCCTCGCCCCTCCTCCACACCTACACCATCCCAAACGCCCACCCCATCTGTCACACCGCCCACGATTATTCCATGAGGAAGTTTCGCATGTCCTTACACGCACGCCACAGAAGCAACACATTTCGCCGCGGCAGAGTTTTATGGTTGATGGCGATCTTGCTGGCGGCGTGCATGCCAACAAACGCGCCGGAAATGGAATCCACTCCAACGGCGGTGATTGCCGGTGAAACGGCGATTCCGCTCACGGCTGAGTCTGAAGCGAGACCGCGTCCGACAATCGAGCCGTTTCGCTTCGTCCTCCCTACACCCGGCGCCGAACCCGTTTTGGGATGGCGTCCGCCTCTTTATCCGACGCCGTGGGCGGTTTCCGCTTACGATCATTTTTACTTCGCCCGCCCCATCGCCGCCGATAACGTCAACTGGCCCCTGGCTGAATATCGTTATGGAGGCGTGTTCTTCGCGCCGAACATCGTGCATACCGGCGTGGACATTGATGCTCCAGAAGGTACACCCATCCTCGCCGCCGGCCCCGGCACGGTGATTTCGGCAGACTGGGGCTTGTACAAGGAAGCGCCGGGTGATACAACCGATCCGTATGGATTGGCAGTAGTGATCAAGCATGACTTCGGCTATAAAGGTCAGCCGCTTTATACAATCTATGCCCACATGAGCCAGATTACTACCGTTGTTGGGCAACATGTGGAGACGGGCGATGTCATCGGACTGGTGGGCGATACCGGCGCAACAACAGGACCGCATCTACATTTCGAAGTGCGTATGGGGGGAAACACGTTTTACAATACCTATAATCCCGAACTGTGGATGGCTCCACCACAAGGATGGGGAGTGCTGGTAGGAAGGCTAACAGATGAAAAGGGAAATCTGCTCAATCAATATCCGCTGGAGGTACGCCCTCATCCTTCAGGGGTTCCTTTACGCAGAGTGATCACCTATGCACAAGGTGCGGTAAATGGCGACCCGTATTATCAGGAAAATATGGTCTTGAGCGATCTGCCTGCGGGAATCTACAAGGTCACGATGAATTACAAAGATAAAGATGTGCAATTTTGGGTGGAAATTTTTCCGGGGCAGGTGACATACTTCACCTTCACCGATAGGGAGGGCTTCCAAATCGTCCCACCGCCCACACCAGAGCTAGATTTTTTGCCCAACGCGGCAACTGCCGAGCCATGATAAACAATGACCCTAAAGGCTCCTTTTTGAAAAAACGTCTCTTTAGGATGTGGTAGGGTTACCACGAGATGGCAGAGTCAACATAGAAAGAACTTTGAAAATCTCCGTGCGCTTTGTGGTAAAGCAGTTTTTTTGTTGTTTTTAACCCCTCTCCCGCTGGGAGAGGGGTCGGGGTGAGGGAAAGCGCAGGAGATACCGCATCCTGAAATGCTTTGATTGTCTAACTCGAATTCACGTTTTAGAGATGAATCGGCGTTCCTTCTGCGCCGTGCGCCGCTTCCATCAGCACTTCCGAAAGCGTCGGGTGCGCGTGGACGTTGCGCGCGATCTCGTGCGGCGTCAACTCCATCATGCGCGCCAGCGTCAGTTCGGGCAGGAGTTCGGTCACTTCGGGACCGATCATGTGCGCGCCGAGAATCTCGCCGTATTTCGCATCCACTACGATTTTTACAAAACCCATGTAATCGCCAAGACCCAAAGCCTTGCCATTTGGCTGGAAGGGGAAACGTCCGATCTTAATTTCGTAGCCACGTTCCCTCGCTTGTGCTTCAGTCAGGCCAAATGAAGCAATTTGCGGATACGAATACGTAGCACGTGGCATCATTTCGTAATCAAGCGTCACTGTCTCCGCGCCCGCGATAACCTCCGCCGCCACAATCCCCATCGCCGAGCCGACGTGCGCAAGCATCAGTTTGCCGGTCACATCGCCGATGGCATAGATGTTCGGGACGCTGGTCTGCATCTTCTCGTTGATTTCGATGAAGCCGCGCTCGTTGATTTTGACGCCGACCTCCTCCAGCCCCAAGCCTTTGGAGTTCGGACGGAACCCGATGGCGACCAGAGCCTGCTCCGCCTCGAGGAGCGATTCTTTTCCATCTGCCGAGACCTTTACCTTCACACCTGTCTTCGTCGCTTCGACTGATTCGACTTTGTGACCAACAAGACACTTGATTTTGCGCTTTTCGAATTCCTTCTTCAATTCCTTCGAGACTTCCTCATCTTCGAGTGGAACAAGCCGCGGCAACATCTCGACGATGGTCACGTCCACGCCGTAGGCATTCCAGATCGTGGAAAACTCCACACCGATCGCGCCCGAACCGATGACAATCACCGACTTGGGAAGTTTCTCCTGCAAGATCGCTTCGTAATAGGTGAGGACTTTTTCACCGTCCACTTTCCATGCGGGAGGGACCATGGCGCTCGCGCCGGTCGCTACAATGATGTTCTTGGCGTTCAACTCCGTCGCTTTGCCGTCCTTATCGGTAACGGTGACAACTGTCGGCTTGGTCAGACGCGCCTCACCCATGAAGACCGCGATGTTGTTCTTCTTCATCAAAAAGGCCACGCCCCTGGTGAGACGGTCAGAGTTCGAGCGCGAGCGTTTGACCGCTACGCTGTAATCCAGATTGAGGTTCTCGAACGAGAAGCCGAATTCTTTTCCGCGTTCGCGCAATGTGTGCGCTACTTCCGCGTTCTTGAGCAGGGATTTTGACGGGATGCATCCTACATTCAGACACACACCGCCCAGCCACTGCTTGTCCACGATGGCGACTTTTTGCTTGAGTTGCGCGGCGCGTATCGCGGCGACATATCCCGCCGGTCCTGCGCCGATGACAACGACATCGAAATTTTCTGCCATGAAAAGACTCCAGTAATTTGGGAGAGAATGTTCTTGCCAGTCAATTTTACTATAAACATTATTGGCAATAATTTTTGGGTATCGAATGTTTTCGAATTGCGCGAATTCTTTGGCTCATTCGTGTAAATTCGATGCGAAAATCAAAACCTCTTGTTTATTACCGATAAAGTCTTTATGAAAGAATGTTTAGAAGTTACAGATTTTCCTTGAGGAACTCGAACGTCCGTTCCCACGCCAATTTTGCGGCGGCGGGATCATACTCGGGGCGATCCTCCTCCACAAACCAGTGACCGACTCCGGGGTAGATGTGAATCGCCGCGTCCACACCCGCGTCTTTCATCCCCTGTTCCAATTCTTTCACGCCCTCCAGCGGCTCCCACTCGTCCGCTTCCGCAAAGTGACCGAGCACCTTCGATTTGATCCTGCTGAAATCGAACACGTAGTTGCCATAGAATAAAACCGTCGCGGCAATCGCATCGGGGTCTTTGCTTGCAAGCACGAGCGCCCACGCCGCGCCCATCGAAAAACCCATCACGCCAATCTTGTTTTTCGTGAGCGTTGTCAGATGATCTTTCGCTGCCATCGCAACCTCGCCGACGAATTGTTCGTCCCTTCGCTCCATCATCTCTTTCGCGGCGTCCACCGTTTCCGCGAGTTCCCCGCTCAACAGATCGGGCGCGAGCGCGGTATAGCCTTGTTCGGCAAGCCGCTTGCACAATTGTTTGAAAAATGAATTGAGCCCCCACCACGCGTGGAGGACAAGCACGCCGGGTCCGCCTTTTTGCGGCGCGGCAAGATACGCGCTGACCTTCTTTCCGTTCACATCGAGTTGGATTTCAGAGGTTTGGATGGACATAAACGCATGCTCCTGTTGATTTGATTATAGTCGGAACGCGCGTTCCGTCTTAAACCCACCGCCTCACGCGGGACCTGTAGCCTGCGTACTCGTCCCCGAACTTTTTCTCTAGATACGCCTCTTCATAACGGACAACCAACGCATTGAGGGACCACAGCAACAGCGGCGCAAACGGGATTCCCCAGAAATTATTCAGGGCAAGGGGAACACCGATTGTCATCAAAATGAAGCCCAGATAGATGGGGTTACGCGTGAAGCGATAGACCCCCGTCGTCACCAGTTTGGAGACCGAGCCGTGCGGATTCAGCGTGGTACGCGCCCTGCCGAATTCCACCGCGGCCGCCGCGCCGAGCAGAAAGCCGATGAAACCAAGCGCCAGCCCGAATGTCTTCAGCGTTTGAGGCGCCATCAGCGGCAGGGGAATCAACCAGTTCGTCAAGAACGCCGCGCCGAGGTGAAACAGCATCAGCACAGGCGGGTGGACTTTCACGTCAGGGTGATCTGTGACTTGTTCGCTCATTACCTATAAAAAATCCCTTGTTGGCTGTCTGTACACACTATTTCATCCCCCCAGCCGATCTTTTCAGGATTGCATTCGTAAGCAATGCCGCCGCATATTGACTTCTACAATGCAAGCGGAGACAGTTTATACACGCGGGCTAATTTCGCCGCCGTCGCAAAATCTTTCTGCCTCAACGCTTCACGGACATCATCCAGTTTCATCGCGTCGTTCACCGATAAATAAGGGGACCAGTCGTCGTCCGTATAAATTAACTCAACATCCACCTCTGCAACGTATTCGTCAACATGAACCAGTTTTGAAACATGTTTTTTGGTCATTTCTTTCTCCTTGTAAAATCATCCGACCAGCGGGAGGGGTCAGGCCGATAAGCCGTCACCAGTACGACAGGAGATGAAGCACTTTTGGGTATGCCCCAAAGAACACGGATTGGTTTTCCCTTCCTGTCTTTTTGCAACACCAGCACGCAGGGCCTTTGGGATAATCAGGATAGTCTTCAACGACCACTGCGTCTGTCACGCCTGCCGAAACATCGCGGATGAGGATGTCGTCTTCTGCCAACTTATCGTAGCCATGAGCGGAGACCTATATTTGATTCTGTTCAACAAGTTGAAGAACTCGGGCAAAGGTCGCGCTCATAGATGAAATTATACATGAAACAAAAACACCTTACTCGCCAGAAATCCAGCCGCTATGCCCAATTCTCCAGTGTCTCTTTCACCTTCATCAAGAAATTATCCGCCGACGCGCCATCCAAAATGCGGTGATCGAACACAAACGAGAGATACACCATTGGGCGAATGGCAATCGCGTCGTCTATGACCACGACCCGCTTCTGCATCGCGCCGACGCCCAGAATCCCGCACTGCGGCTGATTGATAATGGGAAAGGCAAACAGCGATCCGCTGACGCCGTGATTGGTCACTGTAAATGTTCCACCCTTTACCTCATCCGGCTGGAGTTTCCTGGCGCGGGCACGGTTCGCCAGATCGTTCACCGTGCGTGCCATCGCCAGCAAGGACAGGTTGTCCGCGCCCTTGATGACGGGGACGATCAAACCTTCCTCGCCCAGCGAGGTTGCCATGCCGATATTGATTGCCTTGTGAACCAGCAAACCTTCATCCGTCCACGAAGAATTCACAAGCGGGTAGGCTTTCAACCCTGCTACGACTGCCATGATGAAATATGCCGTATAGGTGAGATTGACACCATCGCGCGCAAAAATTTCCTTGTTTGCCGTGCGATGCTTGACCACACGGGACATATCCGCCTCCATCACCGTCAGCACGTGCGGCGAGGTGTGCTTGGACATGACCATGTGTTCGGCGATCTGTTTGCGGATGACCGTATGTTTGATGAGTTGATCCCCCATCATGGGCGTAACAGCAACGGATGGCGGAGGAGCAACGGCCGCCTCTTTCTTCCTTCCACTTTCCACGAATGCCAGCACATCGTTCTTCGTAATGCGTCCGTTCAAGCCCGTCCCTTTCACCTGCGATAAATCCACGCCATGCTCTGCCGCAATTTTGGCGACGACGGGGGAGATGAAGCCCAAATCGGTCGAACGTCGAACATCCGAAGTCGAAGGTTGAGGAACATCCGCCTTTCGACCTTCGACCTTGGATTCTGCTTTGGCAGAAGCGCCAGTGGACACTGATGACTGTTCACTGGTTACTTCTTCCCCCGGCTTTCCGATGATCGCCAGCAACTGTCCCACCTTCGCGGGAGCGCCCTCCGCCGCGAGAATCTTCAACACCGTTCCCGAAGCAGGCGCGGGGATTTCTGTATCCACCTTATCGGTGTTGACTTCGAGCAGAGGCTCCAACTCTTTGACTGTGTCGCCCTCCTTCTTAAGCCATTTTGTCACGGTAACTTCCTCGACGCCTTCGCCGAGCAGGGGAACTAGGACTTTGGTTGCCATTTGACCTCCAGTTATCAGTTATCAGTAAACAGTGATCAGTCGTTGGTGTCTTCCAAAGAATCGGATTCAGTGAGGTACTTGGTGGATTCTTCGCGTAATGTTCGCAGTGGGTTGCCGCAGAATAGCTCCGCTTTGTCCATCATGCCGTTCAATATGCGACCGATTTCAAGACATTTCTCAATCAATTGCGCGCTTGTCTGTTGATCAATATACTCGCACTCCAAGGCAGTCTCGATCCAATGCTGGGTTTCCATCTGTTCCCCATCCGAATCCGTCAATTTGCTGATGAAATGTTTTTCATATCGCCGTTTTGCCCATGCCTCTGTGATATTTGCGCCAATGGCCCGGGAAGACCGACGGATCTGATCGGTCAATGAAAACATCTCTTCTTTCGGAAACGATTTTGTGAGTTTTAGAATTTCGCGTTGCAATTGACGGCTTTTCTGATACACAATCAAATCGCGAAAACTCTCTGCATGATTCAATCTGCTCATTTTCTTCTCCTTCACTCTCCACTGCTCACTGCTCACTGATCACTGATGACTGATGACTGATGACTGCTCACTGATGACGATCACTGCTCACTTAAACTTCGGAAACCTCCCCGGCTCCACCTCATGCATCATCTCATACACCGCATCGAAAATCGTCTCCGCATTCGGCTTGGACCAGTAATCGCCATCTGAACCATACGCGGGACGGTGTGCCGCGCCGCTCAAGGTCTTCGGCTCGGAATCGAGATGATAATACCCACCCTGCTTTTCGATCACCTCCTGCATCATGTACGCCGTCGTTCCGCCAGGCACATCCTCATCCACGAACAAAATGCGATTGGTTTTCTTGAGCGATTCGAGGATTCGGCCATGAATATCGAATGGCAATAGAGATTGCACATCAATCACTTCGACCTCGATACCAACCTTGCTCAACTTCTGCGCCGCGTCGAGGGCAATGCGGCAACACGCGCCATACGTCACCAGCGTCACATCGCTCCCCTCGCGGATGACCTCCGGCACGCCCAGCGGAACGGTCATCTCGCCGATGTTATCGGGCAGGCGTTCCTTCACGCGATAACCGTTCAACACCTCCACCACCACCGCAGGCTCATCACATTTCAAAAGAGTGTTGTAAAAGCCCGCAGCGCGGGTCATATCGCGCGGGACGAGAACATACATGCCACGCACCAAATGGATCAACCCGGCCATTAGTGAACCCGAATGCCAGACACCCTCCAGCCGATGCCCACGTGTGCGGACAATGACCGGCGCCGCCTGCCCTCCCACCGTGCGCCAGCGCAGGGTCGCCAAATCGTCGGACATGATTTGCAGAGCGTAGAGCAAATAATCAAGATACTGAATCTCGCAAATGGGTCGTAACCCGCGCATCGCCATCCCAATCGCCTGTCCCAAAATCGTTGCCTCGCGAATGCCCGTATCGCTCACACGATACTCGCCATATTTTTCCTGCAAACCCTTGAAGCCCTGATTCACATCGCCCAGCCTGCCCACATCCTCACCAAAAGCAATCAGGCGTGGCTCACGCGCCAGCGCAGCATCGAACGCGGCATTGATGACCTCGAAACCGAAGACCGTAGGCGATGCCTCCGAATAGACAGGCTTGACCTCCTCCACCTTCAACGCGCTTCCCGAATACAACTGTGAGCCATATCGTTCGAGATTGAGCGCATCCTGTTCGTGTTTCCATTGGATCAAAACCTGCTTGGAGGGATTCTCTTCATCGCGCAAGATTCTCAACGCCTCATGCGCCGCGGCATGAATATCCCGCCTCGTTACCGACGGGAGGTCTGCCAACCGTTCCCGAATCTGAGTCAACTCTGACGCGTGACGCGAACTCACCGCGATCTCATCGAGCATATCCATCACCTGAGCGCGCTCCTCGAGAATCGGATTGTAGTACGCCTCCCACGCCGCTTTGCGGATTCCCTCCACAGCTTCGTAGTCCTCTTTTTCGAGGGCATCAAGTTCGGGTCCGGAAATGATGCGCTGTCCGATCATCCACTCACGCATCTTGCGGATGCAGTCAAATTCCTCCTCGAATTTGAGTCGCTCGGGAGTCTTATAGCGTTCATGACTTCCAGACGTGCTGTGTCCCTGCGGCTGTGTGACTTCGATGACATGCACCAGCGCGGGGATGTGGTGTTCACGCGCCATCTTTGCCGCGGCGGAATAAGTCTCGAGGAGGGCGGGGTAATCCCAGCCGCGCACTTGATACAGGTTATAGCCATCGCGGCAATCAGGATCGAGGCGCTCACGCTGAAAGCCCTGAAGAATGGCATAGAGATTCTCTTTAACCATTTGATACCGATTGGGGACCGAGATGCCATAGCCGTCGTCATAAACCGTGATGACCGCGGGCGCTTTCAACACGCCGATGGCGTTGACGCTTTCCCAGAACATGCCCTCGGCAGTGGAGGCATTGCCAATGCTGACAAAAGTGACTTCATTGCCGTTCCTTGAGAATTGAGTGAACGGTTTGAGTTCTTCAAGGTGACGATAAAGTACGGAGGCATATGCCAGCCCTACAGCGCGCGGCATCTGAGAACCTGTCGGAGAAATATCGGCGGCAGTGTTGTAGAGTTCGATCTGGTTCTTCCATGTGCCATCAGGGTTGAGGTAGCGACTGGCAAAATGCGCGTTCATCATACGTCCACCCGAATTGGAGTCATGCTTCACATCCGCGTGGGCGTAGAGTTGGGCAAAAAATTCCTGGATGCTCATCACCCCCAACATGAACATCCAGGTTTGGTCACGATAATAGCCTGAGCGCCAATCACCCTTTTGAAAAGCACGGGCAATAGCGATGTTGACAAGTTCCTTCCCGTCGCCGAAAATGCCAAACTTTGCTTTACCGCTAAGCACCTCGCGGCGACCGATCAACGAAGCCTGCCTGCTCTGATAGGCAAGGCGGTAATCTTTGATAATCTCGTCTTTTTCGAGAGGAAGCGAAACAGAACTCTTCTCTTTGAGCATCTCTCTCTCCTTTGGCTGGGTTGAGGGGATTATAACAAAGGATGAAAAGATAGTTGAAGATACCCACCGTGTAATGCTCGGTTTCAACCAAAGCACGGGAACGGCTATACTTACCCACATGCTTCCTCCTCTTCCCATCCTTCAGACCCAACTCCCTCCCGGCATGATTGATCTTGGTTTGGGGAACCCGCCGCTTTCGCTATTGCCGCTGGAGACCATCCGCGCCGCCGCGCAGAAAGCACTTTCACAAAACGATCATTCGATCCTGCAATATGGTCTCGAACAGGGTAATGGATATTTCCGCCTAGCGCTCGCCGACTTTCTGAGCAAGGAATACGGTTTTCAAATTGTCCCTGAAAGTCTGTTTATCACTACAGGTATTTCCAATGGATTGGATTTGCTGTGTACGCTCTTCACAGAAGCGGGCGATGTGATTTTCGTCGAGGAGCCGTCTTATTTTCTGGCACTCAAGATCTTTGCAGATCATCGCCTGCGGGTTATCTCGATTAAAACAGATGAAGAGGGGCTGCGTCTTGACACTCTCGAAGAACAACTGAAGAGAAACAGACCGAAATTTCTTTATATTATTCCCACCCATCAAAACCCCACCGGTCGCACACTTACCCTCGAACGCCGCACGCGACTCGTCGAACTGGCTCAACGACACAATTTCCTCATCCTTGCTGATGAGGTATATCACCTGCTCAATTATCGCGGCAAGCCACCACCCCCGTTTGGCGCGTACGTACACATCCCCAATGTCATTTCGCTGGGGTCATTCTCGAAAATCCTCGCGCCAGGATTACGCTTGGGATGGATTCAGGCACACCCAACGATCCTCCGCCGTCTCACCACAAGCGGCTTGCTCGACAGTGGCGGTGGGTTGAATCCATTCACGTCAGCGGTGGTGCGTGAAGTTATCGAATCGGGCGATTTGAAAAGAAATATAAACCGGCTGATCGAAGTGTTCAGCCATCGTCTCCTCTTCATGGACACGGTTCTGCGAAAACAACTGCCAGAAACAATCTACACTACCCCGGCTGGCGGTTACTTTTTCTGGATTTGTCTCCCGGAAACCATTGACACGGTAGAACTGCGCAAAAAAGCTCAAACCTTCAAAGTGGATATTCGACCGGGCGCGCTCTTCTCCAGCCAGAATGGTTTGAAAAATTACATGAGGTTGTGCTTCGTCTTTCACGAAGAGAACGAGATCGAGGAGGGAATTGTAAGACTGAAGAGATGCTTGCAAGGCAAATAAACTCTCAGGCGCATCAAGAGCCAACTACTTTCAACGTTGTCCAATGCGCGCCTTTACCGCGGCATATACATCCACAATGCCATATCCATAGGCGGCGTTAGGCACATCTCCCTCAAAGCATCCAATGGATGTGCTACCCGTGTAGGGCTTGGCCGTCTCGATCAGGATTTGCTCGGTGCGATCAATGTCACCGATCAGGGACGGATCGGCCGACCACAGCAGCGCCACCGCACCCACGACGTGTGGCCCTGCCATGGATGTCCCCTCCAGCGTGCCATACATGCCACCCGGCAGAGCGGAGAAGATGTCCCTGCCCGGCGCAACGATATCCGGCTTCATACGGTTCGAACCATCCACCGTCACCGGACCCCGGCTACTGAATTCGGTCACATTACCATCTTGATCAATAGCACCAACGGAAAAGACAGAATCGTACAAAGATAATGGCGCGCTGACCGTCCCACAATTTGGACCATCATTGCCGGTTGAAACCACCACAAAGATTCCCGCATCACGCAAGTGATTCGCCGCGTCGAGCAGCGCATTCGGGTCACACCCTTCGATGGAAGGGCAACCCCACGAATTGTTCAACACATCCGCGGCGCGCGTTGGATCGCCATCCACAAACGGATCGCCGCCGCGTGGGAACGGCGCAAGCATGAACTGCAGACAATCCAAATACAACGCCGGGTTTCCGAGATTACGATACAAATTCATGCACGCAAACCACGTTGCGCCCGGCGCAATGCCAATGCCGTTCTTCCCCACAATTGTCCCCAAGGTATGTGTTCCATGTCCGCTTTCATCATAAGGGGAAGGTTTGCCATTCCAGGGATCGAACCAGTTGTACGCATCGCCTTCAGTCTTGCCGCGATAACTATCTTTCAACTCAGGATGATGTACATCCACGCCGCTGTCCGATTGACCGATGACAATCCCTTCACCGCGCACACCGAACTCCTCCCACACCTTGTCCGCGCCGATCATTTTCACATTCCATTGCACGGACTCCGGCGCGGGAGCGAGAGGCACATCAGCCAAGGCTGAGTCTTCCGCCGGGGGAACAGGACGCAGCCTCGGGCTGGGAATGATGCGGTCCACTTCGGGGCGCGTCAGCAGATAGAGCCGAATCAACATCCCGCCGCGCACTTCCATCGCGTTCACCAGATAATATGGCGTGTATTCCACACCCAACCTATCCAGCGTCTCTCGCAAATCGGCTTGCGTCTCATTGGCCCATTGTGTCAACTCCCTGTAGGCTTGCGTACGGCGTTCATCAACATCTTTGATCTGACGCACATGCGACAAATCTGCCTGTGCCTTCAGGATGACAAAAAGACGGTCGCCATAAAAACCACGATGACCGTTCGTGAAAAAAAGAAGGATGACCACAAACCAGGCCGCGCCGGCACCAATCCAGCCAAGCCCACGCTTCACACTCGACCCCGAGCCTGCTCCCGTTAAAGATTGAAGCACCAAGCCGATAACGCCCACCGCCAACCCCAAGGCGAGAGCGAGGAGACCGGTCTTCGATGCCACCGCGCCCACATCACCCAGCAAAATCGTCAACTCGGTGGGATCGAAGAAAATCAAGCCCGCCGCGCTCAAACAACCTGTGAGGATCGCCACTGCCCCCCTCGACGGCATGACCACCGCGGCCGCAAAGGCAAACGATGGAAGCAACACCAGCAATATCAACTGCGCACCGTCATAACCGATTGCTGAACCAAGCAACGCCAACAACGCAGCGAGGCCAAATGCATCGAGGACTTTGCTCCCCGTCGTTGACTCCATCAAAACGGAAGCCAGCAAACCGAGCGAGAATCCTGCCAGCAGACCTAGTAATGCATCAGAGGGTGAACCGAACGCGCCATATATCGCAAACGGACCGACGCCAAACGCGGCGAGCAAAAACGCGAGCGGCAAATGATTCGCTCCCCGGTCGAATTGTATTTTGCGAATTCTCAAAACGATGAAGAACGCTATCAAACTAATGGCCATTTGACAAATGAAACCCAACTGATCGTTGTTCGGACCCAGTAACCGCAGCATTAGCGCAGGGAAAGCCACAAGCGCCGCACCCAGCCATCCTGCATACACGGGCTTGAAACGATCATTTTTGGTGAAATACCACAGCGCTCCGCTCAACCCGGACATAACCAGTCCCTGTACAAACAAACCAATGAGACCCGCCCAGGCAAGATGCGCAAGACTTCCCGACGCGATGGCGACCTGTTCCATCCCCCACAGAATGAAGTGATAGACAAACAGACAAAGCGGCATCGTTAGCGCTACAACCACAAACAGAATCAACGCGCCGATCGAACGATTCTTTGGATCTTCTTTTGACGAAACAGATTGATTCAAATCATTTTGCATTTCCATCATCACCGATTTCTCCTCGATTCCCAAATTCTTACACCATCATAACTGCCCATTGCCTCCCTTGACCACCGTCTCTAATCCTCTCCCACCACCAGCGGGACGATCTTCTCCTCCGGTTTATGCGGGCGCACCTTGAAAACTTTGAACGCCCACTGCACCGACGGCCCGATCAACAGCGCGAATGCCAGTGTTCCCCATCCCACCGGTCCTCCCAACAACCAACCGAGCATCACGACAAGTACCTCAATGACACCCCTTGCAAACCTCACGCTGAATCCTGTCACCCGATGCACTGCCAGCATCAAACTATCGCGCGGTCCCGCGCCTGCGTCCACACCGATATAGACTGCTGTCGCAATGCCTTGAATCCAAATGCCCAACAAAAACATTCCGATTTGCAAAGCAAAATTTTCCGCCGGCGTAAAAATCCAACCCAAAAACAGATTCAACCAGGGACCGATGCACAAAATATTCGCTAGTGTCCCCCATCCCACGCGTTCGCGAAGCGCCAGTGCCGCCAACAACACAACCAAACCTACATAAACCGTCATCGTACCAATCCGGATGCCCAGTAAATCTGCTAAAGCAATCTCCAACACCAACCATGTACTTGTGCCCAAATCCGCGCGGATGAGCAAAGCCAGCGCCAAACCATACAGCAAAAAACCAAACTGAGCGACGAACAGATCACGAATAAAAGTATTCCAGCGAATGGGTCGTAACATCAATTCTCCAATTCTCCAATTCTCCAATTCTCTAACTCGCCCAAATCTCCTCTTCCTCGCGCCCGCCGCCTTCCATTCCACACACCATGAACTTGGATATTCTCACCCATGATAAACTTACATTATGCCGCAAATTGTCGAAACTCACAAAAACAACTTTACCATCAGCACCGACCCTACCCGCCTCGATCTCGACTCTATTGCCAACCTGCTTGCGCGTGCCTACTGGGCAAAGAGGCGTACCCGCGAAGCGATTGCCCGCTCCATACAACATTCCCTGGTCTTCGGCTTATACGACGGCAAACGACAAATTGGATTGGCTCGTGTGGTCAGCGACTACACCACCTTTGCCTGGCTGTGTGATGTCTTCATCCATGAAGATTATCGCGGACAAGGGCTTGGCAAATGGCTCATCGAAACCGTCATGTCCCATCCCGACCTGCAGGGCTTGCGGCGCTGGTCGCTCATCACGCGTGACGCGCACGGCTTATATCGTCAATTCGGCTGGAAATCCCTCTCTCAACCGGATACCTGGATGGAAATCTTCAATGGCTGATCTCATCCTCAAAGCCGGACGTGAAAAGAGTCTGCTTCGACGTCATCCCTGGGTTTTCTCTGGCGCCATTCATCAGGTGGATGGAAACCCCGCTTCGGGCGCGACCGTGAACCTGCTCTCGTTTAACGGATGTTTCCTCGCCCGTGCCGCTTACTCCCCCCACTCCCAAATCCGCGCGCGAGTGTGGACATTCGAGGACGAACCTGTGGACAAAGAATTTTTCCGCAAAAGAATCCGCAGGGCAATTGTCTCACGTTCCATGCTTCAGGCTTCAGATCAAACAAATGCTCTCCGCTTGATATATGCGGAATCCGATGGACTGCCCGGCTTGATTGTGGACCGCTACAACAATGTCCTCGTGCTGCAATCCCTTACGGCCGGAAGCGAATATTGGAAGGATACTTTCGCTGATCTCCTACTTGAGGAAACCGGACTCTCCACTCTCTACGAACGCTCCGATGCCGACGTGCGCGAACTCGAAGGCCTATCTTCTCGTGCTGGTATTCTGCGGGGTCATCTTTCCTCTTTTCTCTTTCCTATCACCGAACATAACCTCCACTTCCTCATCAACCTCCAAACCGGTCACAAAACCGGTTTCTACCTCGACCAACGCAAGAATCGTTTACGCGTGCGCGCCCTCGCCAAAGATAAAGATGTATTGGACTGCTTTTGCTACACAGGTGGGTTTACCGTCAACGCGCTGGCGGGAGGGGCAAAGTCTATCGTTGCAATGGACTCTTCTGGCGAGGCACTGACTCTCGCAAAAGAGAACATCGCCCTGAATAATCTGCCTGCTGATAAAGCGATCTTTATCGAAGGCGATGTATTCCAATTGTTGAGAAAATTCCGTGACGAAAACCGCTCCTTCGACCTGATCATCCTCGACCCTCCTAAATTCGCTCCCACATCCGCACACACCGAAAAAGCCGCTCGCGCCTACAAAGACATCAACTTGCTGGCATTCAAACTGCTACGCCCCGGCGGCCTGCTGGTCACATTCTCCTGTTCGGGCGGCGTGGATGCGGCGCTCTTCCAAAAAATCGTCGCAGGCGCCGCCCTCGATGCCGGCGCTGACGCACAAATCATCGAACATCTCTCACAAGACGCTGATCATCCCATCTCGCTTCATTTTCCCGAAAGCGCATATCTCAAGGGGCTGGTATGTTTGAAAAAGTAAGATACTGTCACTGTGATTCAAAGAAATCTTCAAAACGAGAATTCGGGTTAGACCATCAAAGCATTTCAGCACATTGCATTCCCATCAGCTTTCCATCACCCCTGCCACTGGAAGGGATTAGAGACAAGGGTAGGCAATGACAACAGGATTACACGATTCGCGGCACGAATACCCGGACAACCCTATTCGTGGACGCTTCGACAAAACAGCGAAATACGACTTGTTAATCGGCGTTAAAAAACTTTAGATCTGGAAGCGCTGGGTTCATGAATACATCCATGAACCGTGCTTTCCCTCGATGCTTCAATTTGAAGTTTTCCCTCTCACTTCTCATCCCCCAAACTCGCAATTGCCCTCAACAAACCAAACACCAACATGCCCAGTTTCATCCCTTCACCGGGGGTGATGATGGCAGTCTGATCCCCGCGTTTTTCGGCGCGGCGGTTGAGGAGCATCGCCGCAATCAGTCCCGTCGCCGCGCCAATGAGAGCGCCAAAAAACAGTATTCTGCCTTTGTTCATGTTTGATTCCTTTTGCCTGTCACTTTGAGAGAGTGTTCTTGTATAGTCGAAATGGATTTTTCATGGGGCTGCGAATTTCTTCGCTCAGAACAGTCCATGAAATGTTATTGCCTGCCAAAAAACCTGCGCAGGCTGGCACGAATTTCCTCGATGAAAAATATGGGCTTCACCGCCGCGTCCGCGCCGCGCCGGATGTAGCCGCTGACCTTATAAACGTACTCCTGCGCTCTGGCCGTATAAGTTGGCGTGAGATCGAGCAGTCGCTTGACCAAATAAATCAAAGCGAAAAGCAAAACCAAAAAGATCAAGCCTGCAATCATGATGGGGGTGAGAATCCACATCGTCGAGATTGCCGCCCAACGGCCTACGTCACCGCCTCCATGAAAGGCGGCTATGCTCACCAACACGATCAATACAACGACGAAAAGGGCAGTTAGCACAACAGGCAAAATGACCTGCCACATGACTTGCTTGCGGTGCTTAAGATAGGATTCGTGAACAGGCTGTGGGAGTTTGGCTTTCATCACGTTGTATTTTACCTCACCCACCAGGAGCACGGCAGAGTGAAGGGCAACAGAGCCAATTTAAATCACTTCTATCGCTTTTGCTTCTGATGATTTTGCTTCTGCAAAGGAAAGGTCAAGGAAGGGCATAAGAAACACCCATAGGAACAAGCGGAACATTTCCACCGAGGGCATAATGTGACGGCGCACCCCCGCCGTGTCACCAAACAGACTGAGGAAGAGAGTGATTGCCGCCACACCAAAAAACCACACCGCTACCCAGGTCCATGCAAACAGAACCTGAGTGCGCCGCTGAACAGCATGAACGATAAGCGCCCCGACTAGGAGCAAAGTGAGCAGGTAAACCATTACTGTCTTGGGATGCACAATTTGCCCAATGGTCAGCAACAGGTCCCTGTTCTTAACTTCAGGGGCAAAAAAGTAGGGCTGAGAAAAATCATCGCTGAACCAATCGAGGTGATCCCAGAGTGTTGTGAGGACAAACCCAGGATGAGAAAGGAGGAACATGCCATAGGCTCTAACGGCATTGTGATCCGCCCACTCCTGATACGTGGACGCGTCACGCGACGGCATCCCGAACTGTTGAAAAAACTCAACGCGCGCCGGATAGGGCCATATATACGCATCGAGGGCATTGATGAGCGGATATCGCGTTGCCCGAAAACTATCCCGCGCGGAGAAATAGCCAACCAGCATAAACGCAGCAAGGACACCCAACCCAATGGCTAGGTACCTGCTATTTCGGAATTTTTTCAAAAGGAGTAAAGGAGCAAGGAGAGCAAGCGTAATTGGAATGGCATACAAGTGCACATCACGAATAAACACCCACAGCAGAAAGAGGATAATCCAACCGCCAAACAGGATACGAACGGCTCGTGATTGAAAGGGCTGTTCTGATGCCGTCATGCGGAAAGCCAGTTCCATGCCCACGCCAAGCGTGATCGCAAACATTGACAATGAAAGCGATTCCGGGCTGAGGACGCTGTCCCATTCGGCAATTTGCGGTGTGAAGCCGAACACCGTAATCAGGATCACCGCGACAATTTTGGCGGCAGGGTGGCGTAGCCATCTGGCTGTCATCCAGGCCAGGAAACACCATCCGAAAACAGCAAGGATGTTTTGGAGCAGTGCAATTTTATCGAAGCAGGGCTGTACCTCACGAACTCCTTCTTCTCCAAGAGCCGGTCTGCTATAGGCAGTAAGCACACAAGTCTGGCTATCATTCGCAAGTTTATAGATCAGGTTGGTTGTGAAAAGACGCTGGCCAGCAAAGATTTTCCAAGAAAACACCGAAGCCTTCGAAGAATTGATATAACTATCCGTCTCCTCATTGGCAATCGAAAGGCGCAGGTCACCGTATGAGCCGATGCGTAGCCACGAAGCAGTAGCGAGCAGGATGAGAATGATTAGCGTCGTGCTATATTTCTGGAGAAATTTCATAAAGCCGAACCCTCGTTGAGACACTTATGTTTGATCGCATCCTCCACTAATAGATCCGCGAAAGGGCGATGAAAGTTTGGCTTGCATTGCGTGGTATTTTAGCATAACCTTTCCCCACGAATACACAACAAGACTTTCTTGTATCTCACATAATCCCAATTCGGGATAAACGCTTGTGTCCTAGAATCTATCGCCGGTACACCATTCGCAAGGATTTTTGGAATTTTCTCAGCATTCTTTGCATCTTTGCGGTGAAAAAGTCCTTATCCCGAACTGACGTCATATACTAACTCTCTCCCAAAGGGAGCGCCGGGGATGAAGGCAGGCAGTTATGAATTTTTGCCTCCTTTCACCTGATGGCCGCGAGATTAACGCACAGAGCGATTCCGGCATGCCTCGCCCAGGCACGCCAGAACCGCCCTGGCAGGGGAACTGGACTTGACCGAATTGCTTAACCGTGTTCCGCAGTTTCTCGCCTAAGAGGCGACTGAAATCTTCAAAACTGCGGGATGGTAATTGATAAACCAGGCTTTATCAGAAATCAGAAAATCATCCGCGAAGAACATGCGAAAAAACAGTCGAGACCGCCATTCCTCATACATGCGGACAATCTATTGCATCATCTACGCTTCCGCAAAAAGGTCGGAATATCGAGATCGTCCTTGTTGAGGATAGGTTGGGAAGCGGACCCTTTCGAGTCACCCGGCTGAACGTCCGCGTGAACCGAGACCGATTCGGTCGGACGCGTGTATACGGGGTTTTCCCGCTTGGTCTCAAGACGCGGCTGTCGTTCCAATGCCCGACGCGGCAAGGAACTGCGCTCGAAGCCGGTAGCAATCACAGTGATGCGGATCTCGTCGCCCATGTTCGGGTCAATCACTGCACCGAAGATCAAGTTCACGTCAGGATGCGCCGTCTCGCGGATGATCGCCGCGGCTTGATTGACCTCGAAGAGGGTCATGTTTGGTCCGCCAGTGACGTTGAAGAGAACGCCGCGCGCGCCGTCAATGGTGATGTCAAGCAGTTTACTGGAGATGGCATCTTCGGCAGCTTTTCTCGCTCGGTCGTCGCCGGAGCCGCGTCCAACTGCCATGAGCGCCGCGCCACCTTCCGACATGATTGCCCGCACGTCTGCAAAATCCAGATTGATCAAACCGGGGATGGTGATCAATTCGGAAATCCCTTGAATACCCTGATGCAGCACATCATCGGCGAGGCGAAAAGCATCTTGCAGCGAGGCGCGTTTGTCGGCAATTTGCAAGAGGCGATCATTGGGAATAGCAATGAGCGTATCGGCATGTTCTTTGAGTTTGCTGATTCCGGTTTCAGCCGATTGCATACGGCGCATCCCCTCAAAGGTGAAGGGGCGCGTCACCACGCCGATGGTGAGGGCACCGCTTTCTTTGGCAATCTGCGCGACGATGGGCGCGGCGCCGGTGCCAGTGCCACCGCCCATACCCGCCGTAACGAACACCATATCCGCGCCTTTAAGCACGTTATAGAGTTCATCGGCGGATTCTTCTGCGGCTTTGCGTCCGATCTCTGGGTCACCGCCCGCGCCGAGACCTCGCGTGAGTTTATCACCTAGGCGAATGCGCGTGGGCGCTTTGGAAAGCATCAAGGCTTGCGCATCTGTATTGGCTGCAATAAATTCGACGCCTTGAATACCTTCGTCAATCATGCGGTTGACGGCGTTCGATCCACCGCCTCCTACACCGATGACTTTTATGCGGGCGAATGTTTCTGTTCTTTCGTCATGTTGCTTTTTGGTCGAGTCCATGTTGTGCCTCCATCGAACATTAGGTGGATGATACTTGTTTTTGAGTCCATCGCTTGATTTTTTAAGGCAAACGACACTTCAGACTCAAAAGTTTTTCTCAAATGATTAGAAAGAACTTTTCGAGAGGTGAAAGGAAAAGTCCTTTACGCCACATTGGGCTACGGCAAGATACGACTAATGATCTTCTTGACAACGCTAAAATTCATACGCTTTTCTCCTTTCGAACGGCGAGTGCGACCAATGTTGAGGTCATGATCGTGCATCGAAAGCGCCCATCGCAGCAACCCCACGCTGGTCGAATACGCGGGTGAATACAAACGATCTACCAAACCTCTGAGATTCTCCGGCTGCGCTGTGCGTACCGGCATGTTCAGCACTTCAGCCGCCACACGCTGAATACCGGGTAATGCCGACGCGCCGCCGGTCAATACCATGCCTGCTGGCAGGAGCCCGTCATAACCGGAGCGTTTGATCTCCTGCAAGGTCAGCGAAAAAATTTCAGCGACGCGCGCCTCGATGATATGCGCCAAATCCTGCCGGCTGATTTGCACAGGGTGATCCTCTCCAAAGGGTCGGATCGAAAAATATTCCTCGGCACCCACTTCTGCGCGCACAGCATAGCCTTTTTGCTTTTTCACTTCCTCCGCCTGGGCAAAGGGAAGGCGCAAACCATGCGCAATGTCTTGCGTCACATGATTGCCGCCAACCGCCAATACCATAGTGTGCCATACCTCACCGTTGACATAGATTGCCAGATCCGTCGTACCTCCACCGATGTCACACACGGCCACACCCATCTGGCGCTCTTGTTCGGTTAATACCACTTCAGCCGAAGCGAGCGGATTCAAAACAAACTGCTGAACTTCGACACCGGCCGCGCCCACACACTGCCGCAAGTTGTCCACCGTCGCCGCGGAGGCAGTGATGATGTGCGTCTCTACTTCGAGGCGGTAGCCATGCATTCCCTTTGGGTTGCGAATGCCATCCTGTCCATCCACCGTGAAGCCGCGCTGAATGACATGAATCACCTCACGATCATAGGGAATGGCAACAGCACGCGCTTGCTCGAGGGCATGTTCGATATCGAATTGTTCGATGACGTTTCCGTTCACAGCGGTAACGCCCCGGCTGTTCACCGAGGAAACATGCGCGCCAGCCATGCTTACCAATGCGGAGGTAATCTCAAGCCCCGAAGTAGACTCAGCCTTCTTCACCGAACGGGTGATGGCTTGTGATGCCGCCGCCAAGTCCACCACCACACCCTTGCGGATGCCCTCCGACGGTTCGATGCCGACGCCGAGAATGCGGATGGACCTATCGTCCTCCACACGCCCTACAAGCGTGCAGACTTTTGTGGTACCTACGTCAATGCCTACGATAATTTCTTCCATGGTCGCCTTGTTCCAACTAAACCTTTTATCTCTTGCTTCTCTCTTTTTTCATTGATTCAACCTGTAATACGGCGCGGTCGGATAGGTCACATTGATCAAGGCCGGGCGGATACCTCTTTGCGACAATGAATTGACCATCGCCTCATAGACTCGCATCTTCAACTCTATATCATTTACGCCCGTTCCAAAATACACGCGCCAACCGCGCGGATCATTCCAGCCAAAGCCAAAACCCTCTTCATAGAGAATTACCTCGCCAGGAGGAACATACTTGGCAAGTTCTTTCAGGGTTTGAATCATCTCGCTCGAAAGAAACGGCGTCGGGCTCAAAGGATCACTGCTACTTTCAAGTTTCGGAGGAGCAGAGAATGCCAACACAGAAATCAACCCTGGCATTTCACCGCGTGGACGAAACGCGACGCCGTCTTCGGCGATCCAGGTATAACCGCCCCCCTGTTCCCAGCGGATGAACGGTTTTCGTTCAAAGACACGCACGGAAACGAGATTGGGCAGCGAAACAGCCACCTCAACGGAAAGCAACTCGGGGTAGTTGAGGCGCAGGCGCGTCTCTAAATCAGATGGCGAAAGCATAAAGACCGGCTGCCCCACAACGTTCAGAAGCACGTTGATTTCCTCTGCAGAAAGAACCTGATTGCCAATGATTTGCACCTGATTCACACGAAACTCAGGACGAGTGAACGCAAGATAAATCAAAGCACCGAGCAGGACGACAAGAACAAAAGAAAGCCACCGCCAGCCCGGCTGCAGACGAGGCAAATGGATCGAACGTATCGCCTCCTGCGGAGCAGGAAATGCGATCTGAAAACGTCGGCGCGCGCTCCTTGCCCTGGGCTTCCGCTTCAGCCTGGATTCGAAAGGGGTCGCGCGCACCGCAATCGGCGGCGCGGGACGCGTGGCTTCACGCGCGGCGCGCTCCATCTGTCTCGCGATTTCCCTCTGGCGACGCAAGCGAACCATTTCGGCGCGGGTGAGCGGTCTTTTCTCGCTCATGTTTGCCTCCGATAGACACGCGTCGTGCGGTCTCGATCCGCTTTGCGTTCCAGCGCGAGTTCAATAAGGCGGTCAACCAATTTGCCATAAGGCAAGCCACTTGCTTCCCACAATTTGGGATACATACTGATGCGGGTGAAGCCAGGGAGGCTATTCAATTCATTCAAATAAATTTTGTTCGTATCGCGTTCCACAAAGAAATCCACTCGCGCCATACCAAAGCAATCAATGGCTTTGTAGGCGCGCACGGCATACTCGCGAATCTGCTGAGCGATTTCATCAGGCAGATCAGCAGGGATGACCAGCCCTGAAGTGCCATCAATGTATTTCGACTCATACGAGTAAAACTCACGGCTTGGCAACACCTCTCCGCAAACGGAGGCAATGGGATCGTCGTTCCCCAGCACGCTGACTTCGATCTCACGTGCATTGCTGACACCGCGCTCGATCAAGACGCGCCGATCATAGGACGCGGCTTCCATCAACCCTTCCTGCAAATCAGAGCGCGTGCGGCATTTCGTAATTCCAACCGATGAACCAAGATTGGCTGGTTTGGTGAAAAGCGGATAAGCGCTCAACCTTTCAGCCTTTTGGATGACCCCATTCAAGTCCTTTTCGATTTCCGAGCGCAACACGAGCAGCGATTCCACTACCGGGATATGGTTCGCTCGCATCACATCTTTGAACACACCTTTATCCATGCCCACTGCGGAGCCTACCACTCCTGCGCCCACGTAAGCCACATCTGCCAATTCAAACAAACCTTGAACCGTACCATCCTCGCCAAATGTCCCATGCAGGACAGGGAAGAACACATCTACATCGGCAAACTTTCTAAGCGATTCGCCCGCGAGTATATATACTCCCTTTTCGGATGGATCCGGCGAAACGATGACGGGAAGCAGTCCCTTTGTCTCGTTGTTCTCGAATTTTTCCAGAACACCCTCACCGGTGAGCCACGTCCCTTCGTGCGTGATACCGATTTGCGTGACCTCATACTTAGCGGGATCGAGGGCGGCAAGCACATTCCGCGCGGACATCAGCGAAACCTCATGCTCGCCCGATCTGCCTCCAAATAAAACCGCTACTCGAAGTTTGCCCGTCATGACACTCTACCTTCTCCAATTCTCAAACTTCACTTCTACCTTTCTCAAACTTCACCAATCCTCTATCTCTCCAACTTCACCAACTCTCCACTTCTTCTCCAACTCCCATTCAACCGAATCACCATTCACCAACCAGTTCAATTTCCAACTCCAATTCAACACCCTGCTTCTCTTTCACAGTCTTTTGCACCAATTGAATGAGGGCGCGGATGTCTTCTGCTTTGGTCGCGCCGTGATTGATAAAGAAATTTCCATGCACAGGGCTGATCTCGGCATTGCCAATGCGAGTCCCTTTCAAGCCTGAGGCTTCGATCAATCTTCCGGCGTAATCGCCAGGTGGATTTTTGAACATCGAACCCATACTGGCACCCGGAGGTTGTGTTGCTTTGCGATGCGCGCTGAATTGCTCGATTTTAGCGGATACCTCTTCACGGCTCGAATTCTTCAATCTCAATTCAGCCAAAAGTACCACTGCTTTCAATTCGCCGCGCTTGAGGATGCTGGTACGATAACCATATCCCATCTGCTCGACGGTAAAGCGTTCACGTCCCTTCTCGGTCAACAAATCAGCCCAAATCAAAGTGCTTGCCATATCACCGTCAAACGCGCCGGCATTTCCATAGACTGCGCCGCCAATTGTGCCGGGGACAGTTGCCGCCCATTCGAGTCCTCCAAAGCCTTTGGAGGCACAGCGATTCGCCAGATTGCTGAAGATCACGCCCGATTCAACCGTGACCGTGGGCTGGTCACCGTTATGGAAGCGCACCCCTTTCGCCCGATTCAAAATCACCACCCCGCGCACACCTCGATCGCTAACCAGCACGTTCGAGCCACCGCCCAACATGAGATAACTCACCTCATGCTTGTTCAAAAACTTGACAATGCGCGCCAACTCATCCGCAGACTCGGCGGTGATGAAGATATCCGCCGGGCCTCCAATGCGCGCAGAGGTATAGGGCGCAAGAGGGACATTCTCCTTTACCTTGCTGCCGAATTTCGAGCGGAGCAGTTCAACAGGTCGGGCAAGTATGGTCATTTGCTACTCTTCTTTTTCACGCGCTTGTCGCGCGGTTGTATCGCTCAATTTCCTGATCAATTTTTCAACCGTTCTTTCTTTTGAGGCTTGCTGTTCATCAGGTTTCACCTGCGAATTGCGTTGGCGGGATTCTCTGTCGAAGAACGACAAAATCATCTTTAACGGAGGCAGGAAAAAGGTCTCAGAACGAAGCGGGGCTTTCTCTTCTTCGGGCATGGCAGATCACTTCCTTTGTAAACCTCTCAACACATCCTCACAAATTTGATCGGCATCTCCAGCAGAGAGGATAATCACCACATCACCGGGTTTGAGATGGGCGAGCAGATAGGCTGTGACTTCAGGCAACGTAGCGATATATCGTGCAGAAAGATGTGGCATGGCGCTGACAATCTCCGCAGAGGTGAAATCCTGTTTGGGTTCACGCGCCGCGTAGACTTCGGTCACGATCACTTCGTCCGCGTCCTTGAACGCGCGCGCAAAATCGAGAAACAACGCCTGCGTGCGTGAATAAGTATGCGGTTGCCACACAGCCCAAATACGGCGATCAGGATAACGCGCGCGCGCCCCGGCAAGAGTCGCTTTGATTTCGGTGGGATGATGGGCATAATCATCGAAAATGCTGATACCGTTCACCTCACCGCGCAATTGGAAACGGCGCCCTGTGCCAGTGAATTTGCCAAGCGCTCTGGCTACGCCCTCTCGCGGCAAACCAAGCACTTCGGCAATGGCAAATACCGCCAGCGCATTACGAACATTGTGTTCACCCGGCACCTGCAAGGAAACCTCCACCGAATCGAAGCCGGCGGGATTCAAATTCGATGAAACCACGAAATCGAATCCGCCGCGTCGGTTTGGCTTCACCGCCCGCGCCTGCACCCATAAGGGATTATTGATCGTCATCTCATTTTGAATGTTGTAAACAATGATGTTCCTGCCCGTTTGGCGCACATGAGGAATCAATGCCGCCGCGCCTGGCTCCTCTGCGCAAACGATCAGCGTACCATCGGGCGGAAGCAGATCCACGAATTTCTCGAAAGAGGCGTACATGGCTTCGAGCGTGGGGAAGAAATCAGGATGATCATGTTCGATGCTCGTCACCACAGCAATTTGAGGCTTGAGGCCCAGGAACATGTTGTCGTACTCATCGGCCTCGATGACGAACAAATTTCCCTTGCCCGCATGTGCATTGACGCCGAGATCGTTCACTACGCCGCCGACGATGAAAGAAGGATCGCGTCCGAGTTCGTGCAAAACCCATGCCGTCATGGCGGTCGTCGTTGTCTTGCCGTGTGTCCCGGCGATAGCGATACCGATTTTGTCTTTCATAAGTTGACCGAGGAAATCGGCGCGTTTGTAAACCGGGATGCCCGCACGCTTCGCCGCCTGGACCTCAGGGTTATCATCCGTTATCGCAGAGGAACGCACCACCCAATCTGCTCCCGTTATATTGCGCGGATGATGCCCGATAAAGACAGTCGCTCCTGCTTTACGCACTCCCTCGACAAAGGGGGTCATGGCGCGATCCGATCCGCTCACCGTGTATCCGCTCTCCAGAAGGAGGCGGGCGATGGCGGAAAGACCGCTTCCCCCAATGCCAATGAAATGGACATGCGTCATAGTTACCTTTACCGGTCCTTCAATCAAATTTAGATATAAACAACCAAAACAAACACAAACGCAAGAATGATGGCAAAGTAAATACCCGGCTCACCGAGCACTTGCGGTGGCATATACTGCATCATCTGATTGACCGTTTCTAACAGTGTCGGATCGGTAGGCTTAGTAATGACTTTCTGCACCGCATAATCTGCCACGTGAATGTAGTACAAGAGACTCCCGGCAATGAGATAACCGTTGACGGCACCCAAAAACGCGCCGAACAACGTATCCTGCAAACGTTCGCGCACCGCGCGCGAAGCCAGATGGGGAATGCTGATGACCGTCTGATAACCAAAGTACACCAGCACAACGAGGATACTCGTCCGTACCCAGAATAAGGACGGATCGGTTTCCGCGAGCCCCGAAGCAAGCGGAATATATTTGCGGATGACATGATTGAGCGCCAGGGAGAGAATGACGCTGAACGACACGAGCAGTTCCTTTGCCCAGCCGCGCATCCAGCCAATGATGGCAAACAGGACGACATACATCCAAAAGAGATAAACAATATTCATCATGGGTTCACTCTCCTGCCAGTTCGACGAGTGCGCTGGCAATCCGATCCGCGGCACGCGGATGAGACAATTCGAACATGGCGGCGCGCATGGCTTTCAATTTGTTGGGATTCTCCATCAGGATATTGAGCGTAATCATCAATTCATTGTTCAAACGATGATCCTCCAAAATGACCGCCGCCCCGCGCCGCGTCAGGTAATCGGCGTTCACTTTCTGATAACGCCACGCGTGAGGATATGGGACCAGCACAGCAGGCAGACCAAAGAGGGGAAACTCTCCCAAACAAGAGGCGCCTGCACGCGAGACCACCAGGTCGGCGGCGGCAAGCGCCGCACCCATCTCATGCAAATAGGGTAGCGCATGATAGCGAGCGGCATACTCCATCGGCAGTTGCTCACGGGCGTGACGAACCATTTGCCAATCCTGCTCGCCTGTCAGGTGAATCACCTCAAACTTTTGGAGCAAATCGCGCAGATTATTCAAGACCGCCAAATTGATCGAACGCGCGCCTTTACTGCCACCAAAGACCAATAGCACAGGCAATTCGCCGGAAATGCCGAGGTGCAAGTGCGCGGTTTGGCGATCCCAAAGCGCAAGGTCCGCGCGAAGCGGATAGCCGGTCACATACACTTTTTTGTTAAAGAACTTTTGCGATTCCTCGGTGGTCACAGCAATCACATCGGCAAAGCCGGCCAGCGATTTCAATGCCATGCCCGGTTCGATATCCGGCACATAAAGCATGATCGGAATGGATCGTCCTGCCAGTGCCACCGGCACAGCAACATAGCCACCGGTGAAGAACATAACATGCGGCTGAAACTCGTTCAAGATGCGGCGTGCAGCCAGCACCCCGCGCCCAAGCAAAGCAAGATTGCGCGGCAGGGTGAGCAGACCAACGCCATGCACACCAGCAGCCGGAATGGAGCGGAAGGCGATACCCTGACGCTTCACCAGGGTTTCCTCCATGCCGCCTTCACCACCCACCCACAGCGTGTCCACGTCCGAGATTCTAGACGTCAGCGCGCTGTGAACGGCGAGGGCGGGATACACGCCGCCGCCCGTTCCTCCGGCGCAAATCAATAACCGCACCGAACGACCTCCATTCGTTTTCTTCGATCTTTACGCTCTCACCGCTTTGGCGAGAGACATTCAACATGATACCGATCGCGCAAAGCGTCGAGACCAGATTCGATCCGCCCGCACTGATGAACGGCAAGGCATTGCCGGCAAATGGCAAAAGCCCGACCATGACCGCCATGTTGATGAGCGCCTCGATGCCAATCCAAAACGTCATACCTGAAGCAAGCAGTGTTCCCAGCATATCCGGCGCGCGGCGCGCAATCACCAGTCCACGCCAGACCAGCGCGGCATACAACGACATCAATAGCGTAGACCCAAACAAACCCAATTCTTCTGCTATCACGGCAAAGATACTATCCGTTGGCGCAAAGGGCAAACCTGTTAACTTCGTATCAGCCTTGCCCAACCCCACACCAAAAATTCCTCCTTTGATGACCGCTTCGAAAGAACGCCGCACATGATAGGAAGCATGTGTAGGGTCCTGCAAACCGGCGAGGAACGACTGCACACGATCCTGTCCTGTTTCACTGAATTGCACAACGACCCAGGCCATGAGAACGGCCAGAATGAGCAAAAGAACGATCTGTCTGATTTCGGCACCCGCCAAAAAGAACAACAACCCACCGAGAATAAACACCGTTCCTGCCGCGCTCAAGTCCGGTTGCAAATAAATCAAACCACCGATGATTCCCAAAATCACACCCAGCGGAATCAACCCAAAACTGACATCATGCAATACCTCGCGCTTCGCATACAACCACACCGAGAGATAAATCAAGGCCATCAACTTCGCAACCTCAGAAGGCTGATACGACCCCTCGAATAATGTACGCGTTGCTCCCCAGCGTGCCTCATTCACCATCAGCACCGCCACGAGCAAGCCAATCGTAACAAGCATCGCCGGCAGGACCACTTTACGCCAGTTGTGATAATCGAACAGCGAAAGCCCAAACGCCATCAAGATGCCAAGCATCAGCCAGCGCACCTGTCGCATGAACATATACGTCGAAGAGCCATACTCCTTGAACGAGAAATCATATGAGGCGGAATACAGCATAATCAAACCGAATACAATCAGCGCAGCAACCGTCAGCATCAGCGGCACATCGGCGCGGCGCGATAGGCTCTTGAGAAACGAAAGGGACAGACGATGATTCACGAAAGTTCTTGCACCCATGCTCGAAACCTTTCACCACGTTCCTCGAAATCCTTGAACTCATCGAAACTCGTACCTCCCGGCGAAAACAAAACGACATCGCCGGGCTCCGCCACCCGCGCGGCCTCCTGGATCGCCTCACGCAGACCCTGCACCCGCGCCAGCGTAAAGCGCCTCGGACTCAGCCCAAGCTGGCTCGCCGTTTTCTCGATCTTTTCTGCCGCCTCGCCAAACAACACCACATGATCCACGCGCTCATTGGCGAGGCGCATCAAACCCTCCCAGGGGAGGTTTTTGTCCCTTCCGCCGAGCAGCAGCACAATCGGCTCATCGAATGCACGAATCGCCGCCATGCTCCGTTCGGGCGCAGTGGCAATCGAATCGTTATACCAGCGCACGCCGCGCCACTCTCGCACGAATTCAAGGCGATGTGGCACACCACGAAACTCCTCCACCGCCGAAAGCATAGCATCCAGCGGAAACCCCGCCGCATGACCAATTGCAAATGCCGCAAGGACATTCGACACATTATGATTGCCTCGTAACAAGACTTTCTCGCGCAAGAGGAGCGGCAAATAGGCATTTCCATCCCTCAAATTCAGCAAACCCTCGTGCAAATACGCGCCGTCCAATCCTTCCTCGAGTTCATGCAGGCTAAAAGCAAACAATTTCCCCTTCACCTTATCCCGCAGAGCCCACGCGCCCCCGTCATCGCGCCCGAGGATGGCCGCATCCTCTTTGGATTGGAATTCAAGAATGCGCGCCTTTGCGGCCGTATATGCCTCCATTGTGCCATGCCGGTCGAGATGGTTCGGTGTAATGTTCAAAACCGCCGCAATGTTCGGGGAGAGAGTCATCTGCTCCAACTGGAAGGAAGAGAGTTCAAGGATGGCGAGATCTTCTGGCTTCATTTCATCAACATAATTCAGAAGAGGGTCGCCAATATTGCCGCCGACATATACAGAAGTGACAATTCGCGCATCGCTTTTCTGCATACTGCTTTCATCATTCCGATATGCCCGTTTCGCCATTTCTCCAACCAATGCGGTTGTGGTGGTCTTCCCTGCCGACCCGGTAATACCAATTGTCCTGCACGGAACAACCTCCATGAAAATTTGCGAATCATTCGAGAGAGGAATACCTCGTTTAACGGCTTCAAGCACAATTGGAAGTGTGAGCGGGACTCCACCTGAGAGACAAAGCACATCGGCAGACTCCAACAACTCAAGCGGATGCCCACCGAACACCCAATCAATCTGGAATTCGGCCAGTGATTCACGCACGGCACGCAACTCATCCGCGCTGCGCATATCGCTCAAAGTCACCTGCGCGCCGTGAAGCGAAAGCCAACGCGCCAAGGCAAGCCCCTGACGAGCCGCTCCAAGAATCACCACGCGTCTACCGTTCCAGTTTGTTTTCATAACATTCCACTCTCTAATCCTCTAATCCTCATAACTCCTCTCATCCTCTTCTCTCCAACACAAAACCACTACTCCCTCCCCTCTACTGATCTCACACCAGCGCCAGACCCATACCGACCATGGCCGCAAGCAAACCAATCAACCAGAACCGCTGCACGACCTGCGTCTCGCTCCAGCCAAGCAATTCAAAATGTAAATGGATGGGAGCCATTTTGAAAAAACGCTTACCCTTCGTCAATCGAAAATAAACAACTTGAATCACAACGCTCAGTGCTTCGCTCAGCGGGATGATAGCAATTACCAGCAGGAGGGGCCATTGTCCCGTCATGAGGGCGACCACCGCCAGCGTGGAGCCAAGCGCCATGGAGCCGGTATCGCCCATAATCAACTCGGCAGGATGGACATTGAACCACAGAAAGCCAAACAGCGCACCGACAATGATGAAACAATATTGGGCAAGGAAAGTCTGCCCCTGCATGAGAGCAATGCCACCAAACGCGGCAAAGGCAGTGGCGGAGATCAAACCTGCCAAACCATCCAAGCCATCCGTAAAGTTAACCGCGTTCGATTCGCTCACGATGATGAACGCCGCAATAGGGATATACCAGAGACCAAGTTCGATATCGCCACGAATGCCGGGTAAACGCATCTCAGGGACTTCTAGCAGATATTTCAAAACAAACGCTGTGCCAAGCGCGAGAATAACCTGCGCGGCAAATTTTGTACGGGCGCGCATCCCCTCGCCGCGGCGTTTTCCGCGAATACCTTCCCAATCATCTATCGCGCCAAGCACAGCAAAACCAACCATGACAATGAGTGGTACCAGCACCGAACGTCCTGTAACACTGAAACCGATCAGCGTGGCGGCATTGAGTAAGAGGGTGAGCAGCAAAACAGGCAAAATGAACATCACACCACCCATGGTGGGCGTGCCCATCTTCACGCGATGTTTATCGGGTTCTTCCACGCGAATGATCTTGCCGATCTTGAAATGGCGAAGCACGCGAAGCAGCGGCGGTCCCCAGATAACCGTCATGACGAAGGAAAGCATCGCCAATCCCAGCACGAGGGCAGTATGTTTCATGAAATCACCTCCAACGCGCTGGTAATACGATCCATGCGAAGACCATGCGAGCCTTTGATGAGTACCACATCGTCCTTCGTCAGGTTGTTCTGCAACCATTCGACCAATGGCTCTATGGAATCAAATTCATGGATCAGGGTCTTTCGCCCTGAGCGGCGCACGGCTTCGGCAATCATGCGGGCACGCTCGCCCAGTGTGAGCAGGACATCAGCAACCTGCGCAGCGCGCAAACCAACCATTTCATGGCCACTTCGTTCGTAGGGACCCAGTTCAAGCATGTCGCCCAGCACAGCAATCTTGCGTCCCTCGATTTCATCGAGCAGGTTAAGCGCGGCAAGCATGGACTCGGGCGAGGCATTGTACGTGTCATCGAGCAGCAACGCTCCGGTCTGACTGCGGACGGCAACAAGGCGCAGTTGTGTATGCCCCTGACTCAAGCCCTCGAGAATCTCTTGCCAGTTCAGTCCCTCCACAAGTCCTACAGCGGCAGCACGCAGCGCGGTGTGCACCGAGTGGCGTCCAATCAGCGGAATACGAACATGCAAAGTTTCGCCTCGATAATGCAGGCGGAAGCGAATCCCATCCAGCCCAAGTCCAACCACCTGATCTGCCCAAAGATCAGCCTCAGGGGAAAGCCCATAAAAGAAGACGCGCGCTTTGGTCTTCTCTTCCATTTTGCGAACCCAGGGATCATCAAAGTTCAAAATTGCCACGCCTTCAGGAGCGGGGGGCAAAGCCTGCACCAATTCTGCTTTGCCGCGCGCAATGGCTTCTTGCGAGCCAGCGCGTTCGGCATGAACAGTTCCGATATTGGTCACGACGCCTACTTGAGGCAGGGCAATATCGCAGAGGAAGGCGATCTCGCCGGGAACGTAGAATCCCATTTCCAGCACAGCACGCTGATGACCGGGGCCCAACCGCAGAATGGTAAGAGGTAGTCCGATTTCGTTATTCAAGTTGCCAGGGCTCTTGAGCGTTCGATAGCGTACGCTTAGCACTTCGGCAATAGTTTCTTTGGTGGTGGATTTGCCTACGCTGCCAGTTACACCGATCACGCGCAGATTCAGTTTGCGCCGCCAGAAGCGCGCAATCTGCTGCAGGGCGGTGAGGGTGTTTTCGACGCGCAGGCACAAGGGGGGTGTGAGATTATGTTCGAGATAGGAGTCGGCCGATTTAACGGTACGCAGGTCGAGGGTCCGGAATGAAGCGCTCAGGTCTCGTTGAATTAAAGCAAAAGAGGCTCCTTTCTTGAACGCTTCACCGACAAAGTCATGTCCATCCACGCGCTCACCAGGAATGGCAACGAATAAGGAGCCAGGAATGGTTTGACGCGAGTCAATAACCGCTTCGGTGATCACCGTTTCGGCTTGCGGACGGAAGTTCGTCAAGGCTTCGAGAGCATCAGCAAGTGTAAGCATCATTGTGATGGTGAACTAATTTGACTGCGAACAACGTCGGGCGGAATGTTGAGCATGACGACGGTTTGTTCGGCTACTTTGGAGAAAACAGGCGCGGCGGTTTGTGAGCCCCAAATGGAGGTAGTGGGTTCCTGAAGCCAGACGTAGATCATGAAACGCGGATCGTCCACAGGACCCCAACCGATGAAAGAGGCATTGGTACGGAAGGGATCGTAGCCGTAATCAGTAGGGATTTGTGCTGTGCCGGTTTTGCCTGCCACGCGGTAGCCGGGCACTAGCGCATTCGAGGACTCACGCTCGAGTGAAATTGCCAGCATTTCGGTGAGCGTACGTGCGGTCTGGGGGGAGATGGGCGTACCACCGTATTGGGGAGGAACATTATATTGATGTCCTTCACGCACCATCGCACGGAGGATATGCGGTGTGACCATGCGACCATCATTTGCAATGGCTGAGACAGCCATCAGCATTTGCAGAGGTGTGACGGAGACTCCCTGACCAAAGGCATTCGTGCCGAGATCAACGGGATACCAATCCGGGTCACCCGGGACCTTGAGCCTGCCGAACGCTTCCCCGGCGAGATCCACGCCTGTTGTATGCCCCAGTCCGAAGCGCTCCATGTAATCATAGAAAGTGGGTGCGCCCATTTGTGTGGCAACCCAAGCCAGGCACACATTCAGGGAATGCTGGAGACATCCGATCATGTTTTGCTGCCCCCACGATTGACGGTCCCAGTTTTGAATCGTGATGCCGCCTACTTGAATGGAGCCAGTGTCGAGGTAGGTCGTGTCGGGCGTTACCACGCCGGCATCGAGGGCGGCGGCCATCGTGAGAACCTTGAGAACCGAACCGGGTTCATAGGATGTGCCGATAGAACGGTTGTATTGACTGCCATCATCGAAGAGTTTGAAATAATCCGTGTAATTGTTCAAATCCATGCGTGGAGTGGAAGCCATGGCCAGGATTTCACCCGTGCGTGGATCCATAACAACGATTACGCCATTCTTCGCGCCGTATTCGATGAGTGCCTCATCGAGAATGGCTTCGACTCTGGCTTGCAAGTCGCGGTGGAGGGTGAGAACCAGCGTCGTGCCGTTTGGCACTTTGGGAATTTCGGTCGCTTTGTTTGGATCGCTCGGCACCCAAACCTGAACGGGATTCCCTGCCAGCAGATCGTTGTATTTTTCCTCCACCCCAAAATAACCGCGTCCATCGCGGGCAACAAAACCCAACACATTCGATGCCAGAGATTTTTCAGGATAACTGCGTTGAAAATGCGGTTTGAAAGCAAGCCCCTCCAGGCTACGATCGCCTTGACCCTCCAATTGCTGGTAGAGTTGCTGCAGGGCTTCCACCGTCGCCGCGCCGACGTAATCCTGCACGACGACATATTCCAAGCCTTCGGGCGGGTTCGTAAGTTTACGATAGACTTCTTCGTAAGTTAAGCCAAGATACATGCCAAGATTGTAAGCCAGCATTTCGGGATTCCGCATATCGTCCAGACTGACACCCACTTCATACACTGTGCGATTTCCCGCCAAGAGGTGACCGTTGCGATCATAGATTTCCCCGCGTGCGGGGTAAAACGTGCGGAACTCGCCTGCATAGCGATCTCCTTGGGAAAGGAAGATCTTTGCCTGCTCACTGTTTTGAATGCGTATCATCTGCGCGAGGACAGTCAATGCCGCTAGCGCAAGGCAGGCGGTCAGGATCAGCGAGCGGACGGCATATTGCTGTCTCATGGCAACGCTTCTCCAGATTGAATGCGTTCCTGAAACCATTCGAGCAGTGATTGTGTGTATTCCTGCGGAAGTGTAAAGGAACGCGCTGGAACATCCTGTGCGGCCTTCAGGATCGCTGGTTCGGGAACATAAAAACCGGGAACTGCTACATAATCTAATTCACCCGGTTGGACAGGACGATACCCCAATTCACGTGCGCGCTGTTCCATGACGGTGGCGGAGGTGAGTGACGCCAGTTCGGTCATGAGGTCGGCATTTTCGCGCTGGATGGTCGTAATGGCAAAACGCAGTTCCTGGATCTCACGCCCGGCTACAGCAGCGCGCGCCGTCACATCGAGATACAGTGCCGCAATCATGCCTGCGCCAATCAGAAGGAGCAGGGACGCGCCAATCCATTGGCGCTGAACGCGCCAGGGAGCCTGTTTGTATGCGTGGATGAGTTGGGTTGCCTGCATGACGACCTTTTGAATGTGGGCGATCGGTCGGAAGTTGTTCACCACAAAGGACACAAAGATCACGAAGGAAAATCGGATAGGTTGGATGCCTTTCCCCTTTGTGCTCTCTGTACTCTTTGCGGCAAAACATCCTTACAATTTTTCGGCAATGCGCAGTTTCGCACTGCGTGCTCTTGGGTTGCTTTCGATTTCGTCGTCCGATGGTGTAATCGGTTTTCGGTTCACCACTTTCAACGTTGCTTTGCGTTCTTCCGCGTAGCGTTTTTCATAAGGCGGATTGATGAGGTCTTGGCTTTGCTCGCGGAAGAAGTTTTTGACGATACGGTCTTCGAGCGAGTGGAAGGAAATCACGGCGAGTCGGCCACCGGACCTCAGGCTTGCCACCGCTTGAGGAAGCACTGCCTCCAACGAAGACAACTCATCGTTGACCGCGATGCGAAGCGCCTGGAAGGTGCGGGTGGCAGGATGGAGGCGCGCTCCCTTACGGGGAGAAACAGATTCGATCACAGCCACCAGTTCGCGGGTGGTGTGAAGCGGTCTCGCCTCCACGATGGCACGCGCAATGCGGCGGGCATTTCGCTCCTCGCCGTACCGGTAGAGCAAGTCAGCCAGTTCCCGTTCTGATAACTTGTTTACCAGATCGGCGGCGGTCTGCGGAATGGATGGATCGAAGCGCATATCAAGTGGGGCATCGTACTGAAAGGAGAAGCCTCGTTCGGGGGTATCGAATTGCATCGAGGATGCGCCGAGGTCGAGCAGGATGCCATCCACCTGATCCCAGCCAAGTTGTTGGAGTTGTGTGGTGAGAGTCGTGTAGGAGGCTTGCGCCAGATGTACGCGCCCCTCATAAGGAGCCAAGGTCTTACGAGCCAGCGCTAACGCCTGCGGGTCCACATCCAGACCGAGCAGAAGCCCATCTGGCGCACACGCCTCCAAAATGCCGCGGGCATGTCCGCCCGCGCCCACCGTCCCATCCACATAGCGCCCGCCTCGCCTGGGTAACAGTGCGTGTATAATCTCTTTGTAAAGTACAGGTTGGTGCGGCGCGTCGTTCATGTTGCGACTGGAGTCGCTCTCGTGTCGTTGACGACCGAAGTCGTCGCTACGAACCGATGCTCTTTGAAAGGTCGAGTGTGGCGAAGCGCTGTTCGTTAGCAGCGACATCTTGCAATTTGTCCATTTGCGCTTTCCAATCTTCGGGAGTCCACACCTCGAAGTAATCGCCCTGTCCTGCCACGATAAGCTCGCCATTTTCGATGCCGAGAAAACTGCGCAGGTTCTGCGGAACGAGAATGCGCCCAACTTTATCCACTTCGACAGGATAAGCATTGGAAAGAATAAGGCGGCGTAGCAGGCGTGCTGTGGCGTCTGCCATATTCATACTGTTGATGCGGTTGTACACTTCCTTGAAATACGCGTCGGTCATGACCATCAGGCACTTATCGAAACCCTGCGTGATGAAAGCACCAGCCGCCAGCAAATCACGATAACGCGCCGGGATCATCAGGCGGCCCTTTTCATCGAGGTTGTGCTGATAGTGACCCAAGAACATTTGTGCTACAATCCTTTTTAATAGGCGAACGCCGGGTGACCGGCGTCCTACCACTTTCTACCACTTTTTCCCACATTATACGACTTTTAGGGGAAAAATCAAGTAGGTGTAACCTCTTTAGCATCCCTCTAAAGTCCTATTGAGGCAGAGGGAGGGAATGACAAGGGACGGACAGAGTGGGAAAAAAGCGAGGCAGAAGGTGAAAAGCAAGGTAACGTCAGTTCGGGATAAGGGCTTTTGCCGCAGAAAGACGCGGAGTGCGCTAAGAAAATCCAAAAATTTCTCGGCAGTAGATTTTCGGGCATGAGCGTTTCTCCCGAATTGAGGTCAAGTAGAAGATCGAAAAAGCAGAAAGCGAGAAAAGTGGAGAATTTGTTTGTTTTGCTCGAATCGCAAAGGTGGAAGGACTATGCCTTGCTCGATAGTGGCGAGAGCATGAAACTCGAACGCTTTGGCAGGTATGTCTTTGTACGTCCCGAATCCCAAGCCATATGGAAGCGCGCTTTGCCCGAATCGGAATGGAGAAATGCACATGCAGTTTTTGTCCCTACGGGTGAGGAAAGTGGTGGTCATTGGGATTTCAAGAAGAAGGTGGAGGAACGATGGGAGATGCGCTATCCCCTCACCCCTATCCCCTCTCCCTCAGGGAGAGGGGAACTTAGGTTTTGGGCAATGACCACGCCGGGGCGGCATTTGGGCGTGTTTCCTGAAGCGGCGGCACACTGGGATTGGTTCAGTGATTTAATCAACCAGAGAGTACACCGAAAACACAGAGAAACAAACATTTTGAACCTTTTCGGATACACGGGACTCGCTACCCTTGCCGCCGCCGCGGCAGGCGCCAAAGTGACTCACGTGGACGCTTCGAAAAAAGCCGTAGCCTGGGCGCGTGAAAACCAGGCTTTATCCAACCTGACAGATCGCCCCATCCGCTGGATCGTGGACGACGCGTTGAAGTTTATTCGGCGCGAGGGGAGGCGCGGTGTGAAATACGATGGCATTATTCTCGATCCACCCAAGTTTGGACGCGGACCGAAAGGGGAGGTCTGGGAAGTTTATAAATCGTTGCCAAGCCTGTTGGAGGCATGTCGGGCATGTTTGAGTGAAAATCCCCTCTTCGTCGTCGTGACGGTTTACGCGGTGCGCGCTTCGGCAATTCACGTGGCACAGGCGCTGGCTGAAATGATGAATGGATTCAAGGGGAAAGTGGAAAGCGGAGAGTTGGTCACGCGCGAGCAAAGCGCGGGGAGATTATTGTCACAGGCAGTATATGCAAGATGGGAGTCAAACCATACCTAATGACCACTTTCATATCTATCGTTTCCCCTCCAACTCCTTTAACCATTCCAACGGATGCTCCCATCGCTTGCGCGGATGAACCGTAAAAAACTTATCCGGTCTCTGCCATTTCGGCCCTGGCGGACCTGATTCATCGGCAAGCCAACTCTTCACACCCCATAAACCTTTATATTCCACCCACATCGTTTCATCCGACAACAAGACTTGCTTCCACTCGCGCGAAGCAGGATGCGTCACCTGACGGTCAGACATCACGCGTTTGAGGTAACTTGTTGACTTACCCACCTCCTCACAACGACGATCCCCATCAAAGCCGACTCGAAATCCGTCGCCGGTGGCAATCTCCAACGGCAGGCTGACCACATAATGATCCTGCTCATCGCGCAGATTGGCAAAAGTCTCCTCGGTCAGCACAGTGGTTGGATGGGTCGTCAATTCATGCAAGGCGATCTGCCGCGCCTTCTGATTTGGGTTGAAGAGCAGGAACAGAAAATGGATCAAGCCATCGGTCCAATAGAGGAAGCGCTGCACAAGCCCCTTACCGACCAGATGATGGATGCGTATCACTTCCGGTCTACTGTAATTGGCGTGTGATCCCAACGCAACATAAACGAGCGGATGTGTCGTCTCGTTCCCCTCGTTGTCTTTCACGCGTCTAACATCCTTCCAATACTCCAGCGCGCCTGAGCCATGCTGCGACAACAATAACGCATACGGTTCGTCGTTCTTCAAATAAACAGCGACCATCTCCCAATCCCCTTCATGATGGTTGATACCGTTCGCTGCCAGCCGCCAATCATTGAACGCATAGAAGAAGTGATATTGCAGGATTGTCCACGCGTTCCCTGCTTCATCCCTCTCTCTTACAACGCGGCCATAATAAACCGGCTGAGGTTCCTTTTCGAGAATTTCCCTGTATTGAAAATATGATTTGCGCGCCACCGATTCCGTCGCTTGCGAGAGCATATCCATCACCACGCCGGGCAGTTCGGGAATGATGCGGTCGAAGATGAACTTCGTTGTGCGCACAGAAAGATAGAACAAGGCAAGCAGATAAATCGGAAACAACACGAGATATTCGACTTCCACACTCACAAAGGAACGTGGGCGCAGAAAGAACCAAATCGGCGCGACCTCCAGCGCCAGAAAGAACAGCCCGACGAACGCAACAGGAAAAATACGCAAACGGATCGGCGAGGCTTGAATGAAAATGATAAAAGCCGCGAGGAGAGAAAGGAGGGCAACGCTTCCGACTCCACCCCAGCCTGCCGCGAACCAACCCAATCCCAGCGCGGCGGCTGACAGGACGCCCCACCACACCCAAATATCGGAATCAATCAACGGGTCGTTGACGAAACGCAGGAAATATTCCCCACTCGGCAACTTGCCAATGCGCTTCGGAAGCGGCTCGTTCAAATGGGAAAGCAATCCCACCACACCTTGCGGTCCGCTCGGAAAGATATGACACTTTTCGAGATACGCCTCTACAGCCATTGGGAAGAAACGTTCGCTTTTCGCAAAACGAAGGACCGGCTCATACTTTTTCAGCAACTCGGCATCGTTCATAGTTCACGATTATAAAGTGAAACCAATTTACATCCTTAATCAACCCTAACTTTCTCCTAGACAAAACAATTTCTGCATGGGAAAATTCAACTCCAGCAAATTTGCCATAAGGAGTTTTGCTCATGAGTCAGGAAAAGAAAAGCAAACGACAAGAACGGCGCGAAAAAATACGCCAGCAAGAAATGCGCAAACGTTTGATCACCATCGGGCTGATTACGCTTGGTGCTTTGCTACTGGTCTTTGCGTTCGTGTGGCCCGCCGTGAAACCCATCGCCGAAGTGGTCTCCGTGGACTTTACCCCACCGCCCCAGGCTGAGGGCAACACCATGGGTGATCCCAATGCCCCTATCCGAATGGAAGAATTCTCTGATTTTCAATGTCCGTTTTGCGAACGTTTCCACGAGCAAACCGAACCCCTGCTCATCGAATACTATATAAAGACGGGCAAGGTTTACTTCGTGTACCGCTCGATGGGTAACTTTGTAAGTCAGAACATCGGTGGTGGAAGAACCGAATCGCAGGACGCCGCTGCCGCGGCATACTGCGCGGCAGATCAGAACAAATTCTGGGAAATGCATGCACACCTGTTCGCAAACGTCCTCGGTGAGGATGTCGGATCCTTCACTGATCGCCGTCTTGAGGCCATCGCCGAAAAAGCCGGTTTGAACATGGATGAATTCAGAAGTTGCTACAATAGCGGCAAATACAAAGATCGTGTGCAGCAGGATTATCAGGATGGGATCGCGGCCGGCGTGACTGGCACGCCCAGTTTCGTCATCACTTATACCGTCAACGGTGAGACAAAGACCAAGAGAATAGACGGCGCACAGCCCTTCAGCGTCTTTCAGGTGGAACTCGAAGCGATTCTGAACGAGATCGGCGCGCAATAATTTTTGATCGAACAGCAAAAAGGACGCGAGCGCTCTCGCGTCCTTTTTGATTCCGACGCGTGTATAATGAATTCAATTCTCTTCCTCACCTCCTTTGCCAAAGACAAAGAGTTATCGAGGGTTTATGACGAAACGCCGCCTCTTTCGCGCCCTGAATGGTTTTCTGCTCGCATCTCTTTTCCTGGCCTCATGCGCCGGCGCGCCAACCCTTCCCTTCATGTCCCCCACTGCCACCCCCCTCGCGCCGACAGCCGTACAGCAAGCCTTCCCTCCTGCCCTCATTGAAACAGACCCGCCGATCAACAGTGTGATCGGACATCAATCCCCGCTTACTTTTTATTTCAACCAGCCGATGAACAAGCCCTCTGTCGAATCGGCATTCAGCGGCTTACCCTCAGGAACATTTACCTGGACAGATGAAGCGACGTTGGTCTTCACCCCCTCTGAACCCTATCCGCCCAATTCGACGTTGACCATTACACTGGCCAACACCGCCCAATCTGCAACCGGCTTTGGATTTGCAGAACCACTACAACTTTCTTTCAACGTCGCAGATTACCTGCGCGCGGTAAATCTACTGCCCAAAGCCGATGCCACAGATGTAAACGTGGATGCGGCGATTGCAGTTTCGTTCAACCAGCCGGTTGTCCCTCTTGGCGCAGATTCTTCCTCCTTGCCCCCTGCATTCAGCCTCACGCCTGCCGCTTCCGGTCGCGGCGAGTGGATCAACACCAGCACGTATGTCTTTTATCCCGAACCGCCTCTCTCAGGGGGAACAGAATATACCGTCAGCCTGAATCAAGATTTGAAAACGGTAAGCGGCGTCGGCTTGGAGGGAAGCGGGCAGAATTCCTGGCGATTCGTCACCTCGCGCCCGCGCGTCATCCTGCTGGAGCCGGCCAGCGATCAGATGATCCCCATAGATGCAAAGATCCGCTTGACGTTCAATCAACCGATGGATGCACAAAGCGTGCAGGCAAACTTTCTTCTGAGCGGCACGGAAGGTCCGCTGAACGGAACGTTCGAATGGAACGAGGATGGGACGATCCTCACATTCACGCCGGAACGTCAATTGGCACGCAACGTCGGTTACATCTTGAATCTAGGCGCGGCGGCAATGTCGCGCAACGGCATAACGCTCGTTGAAGAATTCGGCGCAGTGCTGAGAACGTACGATAATTTTGCGGTCCTCAAAGCGGAGCCCGGTTACGGCACAGTGACCTTTACTTTCAGCGCGCCGCTCGCTGAGGAAGGTTATGATGAAGCGGTAAAGGTCTCTCCTGCTTTGGATGAGATGCATGTCAATATCTCAGAAGATGGTTTGAATCTTTTTGTAAATGGCACATTCGCCCCCGACACAAAGTATGTCATTGAACTGGCTGATACACTTAAGGATCGCTGGGGACAATCGTTGGGCAAGATATTTGCTTTGGAATTCCAAACACCACCCGTCACGCCATCGCTAACCGTTCAGACAGCCGATTCATACACCACGTTTGTCCGCCCCGATGAGCCTGTGCTTTATGCCAATGCCGTAAACATTCAGAACGTTGAAGTCACTGTTGCACCTGTATCGCTGCAAGAGTATTTTACGTTGCAAAGTTCATTCGATGCCGCCCAAGCTTTCACACCAACCCATGCATTCAATTATGCCCAGAATTTCGATCTGCCGCCGAGCGAGCCGCAGCAAGTGACGTTGAATCTTACAGAAGCGAACAATCAGTTATTGCCGGGTTTGTATTATGTTGCCGTGACTTCACCGCAAAACGTGGTTGCGGCAAAGAGCGTTTACTTTGCCATCTCAAGTCAAGTGAATCTCACCTTCAAAGCAGGCGCAAGCGACGCGCTCGTGTGGGCAGTTGATTTGCCTTCACAGGCTCCTCTCAGCGGCGCGCCTGTGACGATTTACGATGAAACGGGTAACGTGCTGGGTTCGGGTATCACCGATGCGAACGGCTTGTGGAAAGGTGCAATCGGTGAATGGCGAAATCGCGCCTACGCCGTGCTGGGTCAGCCGGGCGATGAGAACTTTGCTCTGGCGATCAGCAATATGAACATGGGCATTTCTGCCTGGCAGTTTGGTTATACACAATTTGTGCAAGCACCGCACACAGAAATTTACATGTACACTGATCGCCCCATCTATCGCCCCGGGCAAACAGTGTACTATCGCGGCATTGTGAGAAGAGCGTTCAATGGTCGCTATGAACTGCCGGAGATCAACACTCTTCCTCTCTCGCTCACCGATGCGAACGGCACGCAATTAGCCAGCCTCGAGGTGTCGCTCTCACCATACGGCACATTTAACGGTCAATACGAATTACCTGCGGAGGCTGTACCAGGCTATTACACCTTTCAAAATCCAACGCTCGATTTTTATCTTTCCTTTCAGGTCGCCGAATACCGCAAACCGGAGATCAACCTGAGTGTCGAATTTTCGAGCCGTGAAATTCAAGTCGGCGATACGGCGCGCGCAACAGTGAAGGCACGCTACTTCTTCGATGCACCGGCAAGTAACGTGGAAATCAAATGGGCGCTTTACAGGAAACCCGATCCGTTTTATCTGCCGAATTATCAAACCGGGATATTGGACACCTCATGGCTCGATCCTTACCCGTTGATGGGCCTGGCCTCTGACCTTGGGACTCCTATTGCCGAGGGTACGGGTCAGACGACCCCGCAGGGTATCCTGTCCATTGAACTGCCGCCCATCCCTGAGTCGGACGCGGCGCAGATCATCACATTAGAGGTCACCGCGCAGGATGAGTCCGGTCTCCCGGTCAGCGCGCGGACGGAGATGCGCGTCCATCCCGCAGATTTTTATATCGGCTTGCGCCCCGATCAATGGATTGGGAAAGCAAAATCACCGCTTGAGTTCGAAGTATTTACTTCGGATTGGGCGGGGAATCCCTCCGGCGACAAGCCACTCGCCGCCGAGTTCAAACAAGTGCGCTGGGAGCAAGAGGAAAACGAATTTGGTTTTCCTATCTACACACCCGTTTACACATCCATCAGCAGCAGCAACTTCGTCACCGGACCTGATGGCAGGGCAAGGCTTTCGTTCATTCCGCCTCATGCAGGGACCTTTATGCTGGATGTCTCGGGCAACGGGGCACACTCTCAAATTCTTGTGTGGGTTGGTGGAGAAAGCACAGCCGCGTGGCCCGATCTACCGAATCAACGTCTCGAACTGACCCCAGATCGCGTTGAATATCGGGCTGGTGATACGGCAAAGATTTTCATCCCCAATCCATTCATTACGAATTCGCGTGCGCTCGTGACCATCGAGCGCGGGGTAATCTTTAGCGCTGAAGTCATCACCCTAAGTGGGAGCGGCATGGAATATGCCATACCGATTACGGAGGAGCACGCGCCCAATATTTACGTCAGCGTCACAGTGCTGGGACAAGGCAACGACTTCAGACATGGTTATCTCAATATCCCCGTTACACCCCTTGCACAAACATTGAACGTGCAAGTCATTCCCTCTCCCCCACAGGCCGGGCCACGCGACAGCGTCACGTTCGATGTATTGGTCACCGATCATACGGGACAACCTGTTGAAGGTGAGTTTTCGCTCTCGGTGGTAGATCAGGCGGCGCTGGCGCTCGCCGATCCAAACGCCGAGGACATCCTTTCCGCCTTTTACAGTACACAGCCGCTTGGCATTGAAACAGGGCTTTCACTCGCGGCATACAGTGGACGCCGCGTCAACACGCCCGGCGGATTGGGCGGAGGCGGCGGAGGAGAAGTCCCCACTTTTGTTCGCGAAGAATTCCCAGATACCGCCTACTGGAATCCCTCGCTCATCACAAATTCCGAAGGGCGTGGGCAGATAACCATGACCCTGCCGGACTCCCTCACCACCTGGCAGGTAGACGTGCGCGGCCTCACGCTAGATACAAAAGTTGGCCAGGCAGAAACACAGATCGTCGCCACAAAACCGCTACTCATTCGTCCCGTCACGCCGCGCTTCCTTGTCAGTGGCGATCATGTTTTGATGGCGGCAATCGTCAACAACAACACATCCAACCCGCTGAATGTCGCGGTGACCCTTCAAGCAGAAGGCTTTTTGCTGGATGATCCCGACACAGCCACAAAAAATCTCACCGTGCCTGCCAATGGACGAATGCGCGTTGAGTGGTGGGGGACGGCTGGTCTTGCCGAATCTGCCGATTTGACTTTCTCTGTGATAAGCCGCGATGAGCCGTCGCTACAGGACGCAGCGCGCCCGGTCTGGGGACCTTTGCCCATCCTTCAATACCTATCTCCGCAAGCATTCGTCACCAGCGGGTCACTGCGCGGGGCGACCACCCAACAGGAGGTCATCTCATTGCCGCGCACCTTCGCGCCGACGAGCGGGAGCCTGGATTTGGAATTAAGCCCCTCGCTGGCAGGCAGTTTGTTATCTGCGTTAGAAGCGATGGATGATCCTGACACAAATAGCGCGGAAGCGATTCTTTCTCACACCCTTCCCCATCTCGAAATTCATCGCGCCTTGAAGAACGAGGGGCTTGATGACCCCGAATTGACAGCGCGCGTTATATCGAATCTCAATGCACGCGTGAGTCGCCTGTTGTACCTGCAAAACTCGGATGGTGGATGGCAGTGGTGGGGCACAGGTGGAAAAAGTGATCCCTATATCTCCGCATATATTGTGTTGGGATTGCATCGCGCCCGCCTGGCCGGTGCGCCCATAAACGACGACGCACTCTCACGCGCCATCACCTATCTCCAAACGACCCAATCTCCGATTACCATCAACACACAAGGCGCCGAACTTGATAACGCCACGTTCGTTCAATTTGTGTTGAGTCAGTTGGGTGCGGCAGATCAAACCACCGTCAACGCCCTGTTCGATGCGCGAGATCGAATGAGCCCCTCGTCCATTGCATTGCTCGCATATACTCTCCGTCAACTCAACCCGGCCGACGCGCGAGTAGGTGACTTGATCTCCGGCTTGCAAGCCCGAGCAATCCGCACCTCTTCCAGCGCACATTGGGAGACGCCACGCGAAAACCTCTTCACACGCGGCTCACCGATTTACACCTCCTCACTCGTCCTTTATGTGCTAGCACAACTCGACCCCGCCAATCCGCTGACTTCCGATGCTGTGCGCTACCTTGCCGCACACCGAAACACCTACGGATTATGGAATCTCGGCCATGAGAACACATGGGCAATTCTCGCGCTCAACGAGGCAATGATCGGCATTGGCGAACTGCGTGCTGACTTTGCCTTTCACGCTGCGCTCAACGGCAGTCCGCTCACGAGTGGGGATGTGGCGGGCATTCAACTTACGCCGCTCGATGCACACGTACCGCTCGAATTCCTCTCGCCCACCTCACCAAACCTGCTTACCATCAGCCGCGAGGATGGGCTTGGCAAACTCTACTATCGCGCCGTTCTGCACCTCAATCGCCCGGTGGAAGAAGTAAAGCCGATAAACGCCGGCATGAGCATCGAACGCGCGTACTGTGCTATGGACTCGGCTCGCACATGCACGCCTCTTTCCACCCTCAGCCTGAGCACCGATAAACAAATCACCGCGCGGCTGACACTTACTCTGCCAAACGACGCATACTACGTCATGATCGAAGACTTCATCCCGGCCGGCACAGAGATTTTGAATCGCGCCCTCAAAACCAGCCAACAGGGAATAGAGGCCGCGAGCGCTCAACCACAATTTGACGAAAACCATCCTTTTGCGAACGGCTGGGGCTGGTGGCTATTCAACGAACCACAGATCCGCGATGACAGCATTCTCTTCACTGCGGACTATCTCCCTGCAGGAACATACATCCTGACTTATACGCTGATCCCTTTGCAGGCAGGTGAATATCGCGTCCTGCCGGCGCATGCCTGGCAAGCCTTCTTCCCCGAAGTACAAGGCACCAGTGCGGGAACGGTAGTTGAGATCAAACCGTGAAAGTACAGGGAGCAAATCCTCCCTACTTCAGCATACCCCACATTGCCAGCGCGCTGAAGATGAACAGCACCGTCGCTACGCCAGCGATGACTTCACCAAACGAACGGCGATCCACAAGAGAATAACCAAACATATCCGCCCGCACTTCCCACAGCGGACCGGCGAACCAGGTAAAGACCAGTCCGCCCATCAAACCGCCAATGTGTCCCCAATTGTCAATGTTTGGCAGGGAGCCAATGATAAACAAATTGATGAAAGCAACAAAAATGATATTCCCAATTGCACTCCTGAACTGCCCGGCAAACAAGGTACGATTTTGATACAGAAAAACACCCTCCGCGCCGATCAGTCCGAAGATTGCAGTGGATGCGCCCAATGAATTCGCCTCTGTCAGCAAAAACGACATCACATTTCCCGCAAACGCACCGAGCAGATAAAGAAGAAAAAAACGCCCATGCCCAAAATGTCGCTCAAGGCTCGTGCCAAACGAAAGCAAAGCATACATATTGAACGCAATATGCATCACAGAGCCATGCAGAAGCGCGGGCGTAAACAGACGCCAGAGCTGTCCAGAGCGGATCAGTTCATTGGACTTAATAAAAAATACAACCGGTAGATCAACCTGAAAAAAGCCTTCGGAAATCAATTGCAAGAAATATACAAAGGCAGTTACACCGACGATGGCATAGGTTACATACGGAGCCACTTCAGGCGCATGAACATGCACGACTTGTTGAGGGGGAACGTGCTGAGGCGCCTGAGGGGACGCGTCGTGATTCATAAAGTCACCTTTCTGGGCTTCACACGGTGATGCTCCGCTTCAATGATGGCGCGAATGATATCCACTGTACGATCCAGTTGAAATTCGCGGTTGACAATCACATAATCGAACGCGTCCACGCGCTTGAGTTCCTTGCGCGCTGTGGCAATGCGAATGGCCAGCGAATCGGCCGTCTCGGTTTTGCGCGTCTCGAGGCGATGCACCAATTCCGCCTCACTCTCGACGGTAATGAAAATCAGCAACGCCTCCGGCGCCAGTTTGCGCACCGTTTCTGCACCCTGCACATCGAGGCGCATGACCACATCCATACCGCTAGCAAGTGCCTCGCGCACCTGCTGTTTGGGAATGCCTTTGTAATCGCCGTAAACGATGGCGTGTTCGATCAATTCATCCTCGTCAATCATGCGCGCAAACTCTTCCTTTGAAACGAACAGATAATCCCTGCCATGTACCTCGTTGGCGCGCTTGGGACGCGTGGTAGCGGTAACGACAAAATGGAACGGCAAACCGCGTTCCTTCATGCGCTGCATGACGGTATCCTTTCCCACGCCAGAAGGACCTGAAATGACAATCAGCAATGGTTGTGGATGATGAACATTGAAGTCTGAATCAGAAGAAGGGGGCATGATTGAATTTTACCAGAGAGACAAAACGAAGTCTCGAAAGTTGGGAGTGGCTAAAATGGTGGGCTGACGAAGTCCATAAGGTTAGCTGGATAGTTTGGATAGCGTTGTTTGTAAAGCTGCCTGCTGTTGAAACAATATACAAACAAACGCACGGCACACTCCAATGCATAGGGACAGCGAGAA